>NZ_JAIUIF010000004.1:0-464912 GCF_020165475.1 Mesorhizobium sp. BR1-1-15
TCCATCGACTGGGCGCGCGTGATGCGCGGCATGAATTCCATCGCAAAGGCCGTCACCCCGGCCTTGGCCAGCGCCGCAACGGCGGCATCGTTGCCATAGGGATCCATGATGGCGATGACCGCAGCGCCTGACTTGTAGCTTTTCAGCTCCGCATCCGTCGGCCGGCGCACCTTCAGCACCACGTCGGCCTTGGCCACATCGCCGGCCTCGCCGATCGAAGCGCCCGCCTTGGCGAACTCCTCATCGGGAATGCGCGATCGCGTGCCGGCACCGGCCTCCACAACCACTTCAAGACCCAGGCCGGCCAGCCGTTTCACCGTATCGGGCGAAGCCGCGACACGGGGTTCGCCCGAGCCGCCCTCGGCGGGAATGAAGATGATCTGGCTCACGCTTGGCTACCCCTCCCCGGCACGCGGCGCATCTGCGCGCCTGCCGTATCGTTCACATCTTACTACAATCCACAAAATGGGCAATTTGTCCACATATCTGATTGAGGGTACTTGTCCGCCAGTTGCCGATGCCATATCGATGGCCAAACGGCGGTTCTGGAGGTGTAAATGTCCAAGATCAATGGTGCGAAGCGGCTACGCTCGCGCGAGTGGTTCGACAATCCGGACAATCCCGGCATGACGGCGCTCTACCTCGAACGCTATCTGAACTATGGGCTGACCCGCGAAGAACTGCAGTCCGGAAAGCCGCTTATCGGCATCGCCCAGACGGGCTCGGACCTGTCACCTTGCAACCGGCATCATATCGAGCTCGCCAAGCGCGTGCGCGACGGCATTGTGGCCGCCGGCGGCGTGCCGCTGGAATTCCCGGTCCACCCGATCCAGGAGACAGGCAAGCGGCCCACCGCCGCGCTCGACCGCAACCTCGCCTATCTCGCTCTCGTCGAGTTGCTTTATGGCTATCCGCTGGATGGCGTCGTGCTGACCATCGGCTGCGACAAGACCACCCCGGCGCTGCTGATGGCCGCGGCCACCGTCAACATTCCAGCCATAGCGCTGTCCGTCGGCCCGATGCTGAACGGCTGGCACAAGGGCGAACGCACCGGCTCCGGCACGGTCGTGTGGAAGTCACGCGAAAGGCTGGCGGCAGGAGAGATCGACTACGACCAGTTCATGGACATCGTCGCTTCATCGGCGCCGTCCGTCGGCTACTGCAACACGATGGGCACGGCGACGACGATGAACTCGCTGGCCGAGGCGCTCGGCATGCAGTTGCCGGGCTCCGCCGCCATTCCAGCACCCTATCGCGAGCGCGGCCAGATCGCCTACCAAACCGGCAAGCGCATCGTCGACATGGTGCGCGAGGACTTGAAACCCTCCGACATCATGACGCGGGAAGCCTTCGAGAACGCCATCGTCGTCAATTCTGCCATCGGCGGCTCGACCAATGCGCCGATCCACCTCAACGCCATCGCGCGGCATCTCGGCGTGTCGCTGACCGTCGATGACTGGCAGAAGGTCGGTCACCACGTTCCGCTGATCGTAAATCTCCAGCCGGCCGGTGAATATCTCGGCGAGGACTATCATCATGCGGGCGGTGTGCCGGCCGTGGTGGCAGAGCTGATGAAGGCCGGCTTGCTGCCGCATCCTGGAGCCATGACCGTCAACGGCCGCACGATCGGCGACAATTGCGCCGCGGCGGAGAATCTCGACGGCAAGGTCATCCGTACCGTGGCCAATCCGCTCAGGAAGGAAGCCGGCTTCATCAACCTGAAAGGCAATCTGTTCGATTCCGCAATCATGAAGACGTCGGTCATCTCGCCGGAGTTTCGCGACCGCTATCTGTCAAATCCGCGAGACCCCGATGCCTTCGAGGGCGTCGCCGTCGTCTTCGACGGTCCGGAAGACTACCACCGTCGCATTGAGGATCCGTCACTCGGCCTGAACGAGAATACCATCCTGTTCATGCGCGGAGCCGGCCCTGTCGGTTATCCGGGCGGCGCCGAAGTCGTGAACATGCAGCCGCCGGCCTACCTGCTGAAGGCGGGCATCCACTCGCTGCCCTGCATCGGCGATGGCCGTCAGTCCGGCACTTCCGGCTCTCCATCGATCCTCAACGCCTCGCCCGAGGCGGCCGTCGGTGGTGGCCTTGCGCTGCTGCGTACGGGTGACCGGGTACGCATCGACCTGCGCAAGGGGACCGCCGACATCCTCGTGTCGGACGACGAGATCAAGCGCCGTCGCGTCGACCTGCAAAACAAGGGCGGCTATGCATATCCGAAGCATCAGACACCCTGGCAGGAGATCCAGCGGTCAATGGTTGACCAGTTGTCCGAGGGAATGGTTCTGAAGCCGGCGGTGAAGTACCAGAACATCGCCGTCACCAGCGGCCTGCCGCGCGACAATCATTAGAACAGTTCCTACTCTGCGTTCAAGATCGGTGCTCGATTGGCGAAGAACTGTGACTGATCTGGAATTAGGGCCTGAAGATGCGCTATGATTTGTATTCACGCGGGCGACGGAACTCCGGATCCGGTGCCGGCTTCTGCTCTGGGGTTTGACCGGAATGGCTTATCCTTTCACCGCGGCGATCCGCGGCTTGGATGACTGGATCGCGGGACCGGCCTCCCTGCTGGATGAACTTGCGCGCGTCAAATCCGGCAGCCGCGTGGTCGCGCGGGTCGCGGACGATGGGAGCGCGCTTGAAATCGAGCCGGCGACCAGCCGAAAGCCGTCAGCACCCCTGTTGATACCGATTTCTCCAGACACGCAGGCGCCGGCCGCATTGCGCACCGCGGTGAATGGAAAGGCGGTCCATCTCGGCATCCCGGCGAGCTGGGTGATCGCGCGCCGGATCGAACTGCCGATGGAGGCTGCCAGCCACGTCGAAGGCATCGTTACGTCGCGGATGGGCGCGCTTTCGCCATTGCCTGCTTCCGATATCTATTTCGGCCACCGGGTCCTCGGGATCAGCCGTGAGGCGCGGCAGATCACCGTCGCCGTCGCAATCGTTCCGAGGTCGCGTGTCGCTGCTGCCTTGGCCTGCCTGAACGTGGCCGAGGCCCGCCAGGTCGTGATCTCGGCGCCGTTTCCGGAAGGCGATGCCGTGGAAGTATTGACACAGCGGCAACGGGTCACCGGCACGCGTGGCCGGATAAAGTTTGTCCTTGCCGGAGTTCTGGGCGTAAGCCTAGTCGCTGCAGTCACGGCTCCGGCGGTGCGGCCGATGATCCAGAACAACTATGCCGAGCGCCGCGCCGCCGTCGAGATCCGGGCCGAGAAGGCGCGCCAGGCAATCGCGCTGGCGGCGACTCCGGACAAGGCTGAAACAGCGCCTGAGCAGGAGGCGCTGAATATCAAGGACGACGCGATAAGCGCGCTGGGAGCATTGGACGACCTGGCTCAGGTTTTGCCGACGCATTCCTATGCCATTGAGGTGTCCTTCGCCAATGGCCGCATGCGTCTCTCGGGCCGGACCAAGGACGTGCCCGAAGTACTGACCGCGCTGGAATCGTCGGGTCGCTTCGAAGACAGCAAGCTGGTCGGATCGGCCCTGCGCGGCGAGGATGGCGTTACCTCGGAGTTCGAGGTCGATACCCGCCCGCTCATCCGCACGGGAGGTTCGCTGCGATGAGGACGACACCCCTGTGGCGCGACACGCGGCTTCAATCCCTGGTCGTCATGGCCCTGCTGGTCGTCGGAGCTCTTGTACTCGTCGCCGATACGCTGCTGTCCTGGCGCGCGGAGGCGGGCGCGCTGGCGCTCTATGAGGAACGTACCGCCTTGCTCGAAAGCAAGGCGTCCACTTCCCCGGTTCCCCAAGGCGCGAACCAGGCTCTGGATCCCGGCGAGGGCAAGATTCTTCTCGATGCCCAAACCAGTGGGCTCGTCTCGGCCGAATTCCAGAGTCTGCTCTCCAACCGCGTTGAACGCGTGGGTGCCGTTATCCGGCGCGTCGATGTTCCCACAGACGGTGAGGTCGCCGATATAAGCGATCCTCAGTTGGAGTCTTTGGAACGCATTCGTTTAACTGCCGATATCGAGGTTATGGAGCAATCGCTGCCCGATCTCATGTACGCCATCGAGGCAAGCTCGCCCGTCATGGTCGTTGATAGCTTCAGGCTTCGGTTGAACCGAAACGTCGATCTGGGGGGGAATCAGACCTCGGGTTCCATGGATCGGCCGCTGTCGCTGAACGTCACGCTGTCGGCCTTCCGGGAGAAGGGACCCCAGTCATGATGACCATGCTGGGCGCGACAATGATGCTCGCCGCCATCGCGGCCTCTTCGAGCCTGTCCTTCGGCGCAGAAAAGCTATCGGTCAGGGAACGCCAGGTGAGCGACTATGCGGCGCTTCGGGATCGGCCCCTGTTCTCGCCGGACCGGACTGCCCCGATCGCGTTCGGTGCCCCCGAGCCGGAACCTATTGTCGTGCAGCCCGAGCCGGAACCCGAGCCCCCGCCTGCCGCGGCGCCCGAGTGGCAATTGGTTGGCATCGTGCGGTCGGAAAGGCTCAACAGCGCGACCTTCACCACCCCGGCCGAAATGGCGGCCTTCACGCTGCGCACGGGGGAAAGCCGGGAAGGTTGGACCCTGAAGGAAGTCGGCCAGTTCGAAGTCAAGCTCGATGGAGCGGGAGGACGCGCCTCGCTGCGGTTTTCGGATGAGGCAAGCGGTGAACAAATGTTGCCACCGGAGGAGCCGGTGCCCACGCCTTCAGGGGGTTGATCCAAATGGAGTGGTTGCACATTCCGAGCCTCCGGCAGGGATTAATGGAGCGAGTTTCTTTCACAGACAGCAATCAGGAACGAACGTCTCCAGTAGAGGCGTACAGTTAGGAAATTTGGCCTCCATGGTCTCCACGGCATTCGCATACAAGGCTTTGAATGGCGAGGGTCGTCTCGAACTCGGGCGGATCGATGCGTCCGATTCCGACGATGCCGTCCAGAAGCTCGGGGCGCGCGGGCTGATCCCGGTAAGTGTCGAACCGAGGCAGTCTGCATCGCGCGCACCGCTGTTTTCGACCCGGATACCGGCGTCGCAGGTCACGCGGCTGCTCTCCGACCTGTCGATCATGCTGAATGCGGGGATCCGGATCGACGAAGCGCTGGCGATCATGGAAAAGGAATTCGACAGCGGCAGGCTTCAGCCCGTGGTTGCCGGCATTCGCACCGACCTGGCGTCGGGCAACTCGTTCTCCAGAGCGCTGGAAGCCTGGCCCGCTCTGTTCCCGGCGTTCCAGGTCGCCATGGTTCGTGTCGCGGAGACCTCCGGCAAGTTACCCACCCTCCTGTCGCGCATCGTGCAGGAGCGCCAGCATTTCGAGGCATTGCGGGCCAAAGTCAGCGAGGCGCTGCGGTATCCGGCAGTCCTGTTTGCCGGCACGATCTGCGTACTGGTCTTCTTCCTGGTGGGGGTCGTTCCTCAGTTCGAACCGATGCTCATGCAGAGCGGCAAGAAGGACACGCTGATGGTGGTGATGTTCGCGGTCTCGAATTTCCTGCGCGCTTATGGGCTGGTCCTTTTGCTTGCGGCTTCGATACTCGTATTGCTGGGGTTCGTGGCGGCGCGGCGGGGCCTTCTCTGGGCATGGCTTTGGGGTTTCGCCAAGAAACTTCCGCTTTTGTCGGAGATACCGGGGAGCTATCGGACGGGGCGCTTCGCCCGTCTCCTGGGCATCATGGTCGAGACCGGCGTGGCGGTTCCTGTGGCTTTCAAGCTCATCAGCGATACCGTCGACCACGGCGAGGCCGCGCGGGCACGCGCGCAGCAGGCGTCCGACGCGCTGAGGCAGGGGAATAGGCTTGGCCATGCGCTTGAGATTCTTCAGCTTCCCCCGCTGGCGGTGCGCATGTTGAGGCTCGGCGAGCAAAGTGGCGAACTCGCAGGGCTGGCCTATCGTGTCGCCGACTTCTATGAAGTGCGGCTGGAGCGTTCGCTGTCCCGTATCGTCGGGCTTGTCGGCCCTGCGGCAGTGGCAACCATCAGTATCTTGATCGGTGGTATGATCGTGTCGATCATGTCCACCCTCATGTCATTCAACGACATGGTCCGCTAGGAGGCTGTTTGCATGAGCGTTCATTTCGCAGTTGGTCCCAATCTCATGCAGCGCAAGCGTGCCCGGCGCCGCGAGGCAGGCTTTACGCTGATCGAGATGCTGGTCGTGCTGGCCATCATCGGCCTGATCTCGGCGCTCGTCGGTCCTCGTGTTCTCGCGCAGTTGTCCGACTCGCGCGTGCGTGCGGCGAAGCTTCAGATCGAGGCGTTTTCCAGCGCGCTCGACATCTTCTACATCGATGTCGGCCGTTATCCGGTGCAGGCCGAGGGGCTGGGAGCGCTGGTGCGCAAGCCCTCGACCATCCAGGTCTGGAACGGGCCATACGTTCGCGGCGAGACCGTTCCGCTCGATCCGTGGGGCCATGAATACAGATACGCAAGCGACGGAAAGACGTTCAACATCACCACCGACGGGCCCGGTGGGCGCGGCTCCAATGTGTCCGCCCAGCCCTAAGGGCAACAGCAACCGCAAAAGGACGCAACGCGGTGTCGTGCTGCTCGACGTGGTCGCGGCGCTTGCGATCGTCGCTCTCGCGGCCTTCGTGCTGATGCCGCGCCCGCGTTCCAGCATCGGGGCTGCCGAGCTTTCTGGCGAGGCGGTTCGTGTCAGCGGGGAGTTCCGCAAGGGCAGAGCGAAGGCGCTGACCACGGGCAGCGTCGCCGACGTGAGGGTCGATCCGGGAAACAAACGCATCCAGGTGGATGGCGCCAATCCGATCTCGATCAGGGATGGGGTGGCCATGAACTGGGTCACGTCGGACCGGTGTCCCATACGAGGCGGAACCAGAGCCTTGCGCTTCCTTGCCGACGGACGGTCGTGTGGGGGCGTCATGACACTGTCCGCCAGCGGCCGGGAGATCGAACTGCGCGTCGACTGGTTGACCGGCCGCGTGGAAATGAGCCCGAAATGACAGGACGGCGCAGACGCGGCTTCACGCTGATCGAGGTTCTGGCCTCGCTTGCCGTCGCCGTGCTGCTGATCGTTCCGATCGCGCGCATGATCACGGGCACCGCAGGTGCGTTCGCGGGTCTGGAACGATCGACCGAACGCCGTGTCGGCATGCAGGCTGCCATGGCGGCGGCGATGACCCTTAACCCGTTGCGAACGGGCCGGCGCGTGATCGGAGGCTTCACGGTCATCGTGGAACCGTACCGCTTCGAACGCGGCACTGCCCTGGCTCGCGCCGGATGGCAGCTTTACTCCGTCACCGTTCGCAGCACCGACGGATCGGATGACGACGCGATGCAGACCGTGCGCCTCGGCAAGCGGCAATGACAAGGAAACGCAGCGCTCGGGCCGGCTTCACGCTGATCGAGGCATTGGCTTCGCTGGTGCTTGCGACGATGCTGTTTGGCGGGCTGGCACTCTACACCGGAACCTGGCTGCGCCAATGGCAGGGGATAATCGCCAGAGGCGGGCAGGAGGACACGGTGGCGGTGATTCTCGACCGGATGGTCGAGGATCTGGAGGCGGCGCAGCCCGGCTATTCCAACCCGGAGGGAGCCGCTGCGATCCGCTTCACCGGCCATGCCGACGAGGTCACCTTCGAGCGCCCGGCGCTCGGCTACGAGCCGCGTGCGGGACTTGATGACATCACCTATTCGATGGGTCGGGCCGGAGCCGACGAGGCCCTCATTCGTGCCCGCCGCGATCACAGGATGGGCGAGGGCGGGGAGGATCTTCCGCTGGTGCGAGGCGATCTGAAGCTTTCGTTCAGCTATGCCGGGCCGGACGGCGCGCTCAGCCCCGAATGGACAAGCACCAACCGCATGCCGTCACTCGTCCGTATCGAGATATCCGGCAGTTCTCCGCGTCCCTGGCGGCAATGGGCCTATGCGCGGTTACGCGTCGAGCTGCCCGCGCGTTGCGGCGCGGCCGAAGCGCTCGCGCCGTGTCTGCAGCGCTACGGCATCGGCTTCTGAACTCCGCAGGGCTGTACGATTGGCGCCGATAACAGGCTTGCAAAACAGCGTGGCATGCAGACGGCGCAAGGCTGCCGCTGGCTATCGACATTCGCGGGCTCTGTCGCAAATCGTTCTTTTGTTTTCGCGTCGCTGATCAGGCTGCCAGGATCTCGAACTGCTCGGCGATCGAGGGAGATGGATTGTAGGCAAACCTCGCCTGCTGTCTGCGCATCATGTGAACCATCTCCATGCCAGTGAGAATAACCTCGGCGGTCGCATTCACTTGAAGCCGAACATGGAGTGGATGCGGCGCTTGACGCGTCGATGGTTCTGTTCGATCCAATTATTGAGGTACTTGCTGTTGCGGATGTGAATCGGCTTCGGTGAACGTCGCGGGCGGTCCCGCAGACGGCTTTCAGCATCGCAGGAAATGACCGCCTCGCGGTTGGTTTGGCTGCCGTCGATGACAATGCGTTCCGGCCTGCCGTAACCCAGCGGCGACCGAAGGTCGTCTCGATTTCCTGCAATGCCTTGCTCGCCCGGTTGCGTCAACGCGACCTGCTGCGAGGCTTTGAGGAGCGAGCCATGCTCGCCCAGCGCGAGTAGGAGCCGCAACTGTTTCAGGTGGATCCTGGAAACGATCGAGTGGAGCGGTGGGGCCATGCCTGGGTTGAGTAAACGTTATACCGAGATCACATCTTCTCAGTTGTCGCGCGAGCGAATGCTGCAATACTCCGGCCGGCCAAGTCTCTGCGGCGATCACGATTAATGAGTTTCGCTGTTCAGGCCCAGATCCAAACAATCCCGAATGCGCTGGCCCGAATGCGCTGGTCTAAAAATATCAGGAGGAGAACGTAATGACAGTCAGCCGACGCTCATTGTTGAAGGCCGGCGCCGGAATCGCCGCCGCAGGGGTGGCCAGCAGCATATTGCAGCCGAGCATTGCCAATGCCGCGGACCCGCGCGTAGCCGATATCGTCGTTGTGGGTTGCGGCTCGGCGGGCCTCGGGGCCGCAGTCGCCGCCGCAGAGGCGGGCGCGTCGGTTATTGTCCTCGAGGCGCAACCGCACATCGGGGGACGTGGCATCGTCAGCTCAGGCAACATTCCCCTGGGAGGCGGAACCCCTGCCCAGATGGCGGCCGGCATCGCGGACTCGCCAGACCTCCTGTATCGCGACCTTACCGACTGGTCCATCGTCCAGGCGAACGGCTTTCCGAGCTACCGCTATAACGATCGCGAGCTGATCCGGGCATTTGCCGACGTCAACGTCGACCTTTACAACTTTCTGGTCCGCCATGGCGTCGTGTGGACGACATCCAGGCCCGACAATGTCGGCGGCAATGAGGTCGGCAACTCGGTGAACCGTATGATGCATACGGCGATCATGAACTACGTCTCGGTCCGGACCGGCTTGCCGGTAGCCGCGAGCCAACAGCGGACGACGTCTCAAGGGCCCGGCTTCATATATCCGCTGGAGGCCGCGGCAAAGGCGCGTGGCGTGAAGATCCTGCTGAATTACCGTTTGGAGTCACTGCTGCGGACGAAAGCGGGCGTGGTCGGGGTCGTAGCCTCCAATCAGGGCCGCCTCGTTAACATTCAGGCACGCAAGGGCGTAGTGATTGCGAGTGGCGGCGGAAACGGCAATGTGGAATACCGCCGACAGTTCGACCCACGGCTCACCGCGGAGTACTGCGGCGTCGCTGGCGAGCCCTATTCCTTCCAGGACGCCAGCGGCATACTCGCAGGGCTGAATGTCGGCGCGTCGCTCGCGGGCACGTACAACCAGACTGGAGAGTTCGGCACTAACATCACCAAGCCAACCGCCATCGGAACGCGGTACAACTACTCGTTCCTGCAGTGGGGGCCCAATAGCCCTGTCTTCCACCTTGCGAAAGCTTCGGGACTAGCCAACGTCAACAACCAGAACGTTATCCATGTAAACATGATCGGGAGGCGGTTCTACGACGAAACGGGAGGTCAATTCGGGACGAACAGCGCTGGCTCGGTCAACCCGTACACTCAGGGCAGCTACCTGAACGCCAAGAACATCACATACAACCCGCAAAACTGGATCAACGCCGCTCTGGCTGGAATCGGCGACGGCCACAACGGCGGTGGCCCGATCTGGGCCATCTTCGATGCAGATGCCGTGGCCCGCCAGAGATGGAATGTGGCGCCGCCCTTCGTCGATCCCGGTGGATTCTTCTTCCAGGCAAACACGCTGGAGGAACTCGCACAGAAGATCGTCATGCCGCATCAGCGGGTTCCGATGCCGGCAAGCAACCTGGTCGAAACGGTGACGCGGTACAACAGCTTTGTTGACGCGGGTGCCGACGCCGACTTCGGCAAACCGACACCCCAATACAAGATCCAACGGGGCCCCTTCTATGCCGCCTGGTCGACGCCGGTGATCCACGACGCCCGGTCCGGCCTGCGCATCAACGGCTCAAGCCAGGTCCTCGACTATGCCTCTCAGGTGATTCCCGGCCTCTACGCCGCCGGCGAAGCTGCTGGCGGATTCAGTCAGCACGGGAACGGTCGAGCTCTCTCTCAGGGCATCATCGCAGGAAGGCACGCAGCCTCCAGTTCGTATTAGCAGGACTACAGCTCTCAACAATAGTCCCGCCAGGCCTCTCGGTCCGGCGGGACTACCTGTTCCTCGGACCCGAGGCCAGTGATTCCAGCACCGGCGGCATGAAGAACTTGGCCATGCGCGCGACACAGGCCTGCGCGATGCGCTGGCCGGTGGCCACCGGGCCGGTGAAGCTGATCGCGTTGACGCGTTTGTCGTCCAGCAGCACCTGGCCCACTTCGGAGCCGCGGCCCATCACCAGGTTGAACACCCCGCTGGCAGGCCCGCGCGGTGCAGGATGTCGGCGATGGCCCAGGCGCTGCCGTATAC
Organism: Mesorhizobium sp. BR1-1-15; assembly: GCF_020165475.1. Classification (NCBI taxonomy): domain Bacteria; kingdom Pseudomonadati; phylum Pseudomonadota; class Alphaproteobacteria; order Hyphomicrobiales; family Phyllobacteriaceae; genus Mesorhizobium; species Mesorhizobium sp. BR1-1-15. The sequence goes on from NZ_JAIUIF010000004.1 coordinate 10,813, forward strand.
GAGATCGGCGGGCTTGAGCACCACGGCGTTGCCGCAGGCCAAGGCCGGGGCGATCTTCCAGGCGGGGATCGCGATGGGGAAGTTCCAGGGCGTGATCAGGCCCACGACGCCTACGGGCTCGCGGGTGACTTCCACGCCGACGCCGGGCGTACGGAAGGCACCACGTCGCCGCCGACACGCAGCGCTTCGCCGGCAAAGAACTTGAAGATGTTGCCGGCCCGTGCCACCTCGCCGATGGCCTCGGGCAGGGTCTTGCCTCCCTCGCGGGCGAGCAGGTCGCCCAGTTCGGCCTTGCGCGCCAGGATCCAGGCGCCGGCGGCGTCGAGGATGTCGAAGCGCTGCTGCGGGGTGGACAGGCCCCAGGCGGACTGGGCCTGGGTGGCTGCGGCGATGGCCTGCCTGGCTTGGGCCGCCTCGGCTTGCGCGAACTCGCCAATGACGTCGCGCGTGTCCGAGGGGTTGATGTTGCGCGAGACGCGAGGGCCTTCGACCCACTCGCCGCCGATCAGGTTGTTGAACATAGTGTGCTTGCTTCCTAAAGGCTGGCTTCGAGCATCGCTTCGTAACCGGTGTCGGATGCCACGCGCGGGTTGGTCAGGTGGCTGTGGTCCTTCAAGGCGCCCGGACGATGTCGGGGAACATCGCGCGCCACGCCCAGTTGGGCCAAGCCCGTCGGCAAGCCGAGCCGCTCGGTCATGGCGCGCACGGACGGCCCCCCTCGGCCCCGCTGGCCAGGTCCATCGCCTTGCCCATGCGGCACCCTGGCGGATACAGCGCTGACCGGCGCGGTCGCGCCGACCTGATGCTCAGGACTGGCGATGGACCAATTCGTCGATCAGCAGTTTGGCGGCGGGCGGAACCCACGCCCCCTTGCGGGTGACGAGCTCATAGGCCTCGCTTCGCGACGCCAGGGCCAGCGGCAGGATGCGCGTCATCTGCCGGTGCGCGAAGAACTGCGCGACTTCGATCGACACCAGGGCCACGAAGGACGGGTTGGCCTGCAGCAGCGCCAGCGTCGCAAAAGCGGAGGTCGTCTCGAGCAGGTGCTGCGGGAACCGGATCCCGCAATCGCGGTATTCGCGTTCGAGCAAGAGCCGCATCGGCATGTTCGCGCGGTATACCACCCATCGGTATGGCGCCAGCTCCTGCAGGGTGAGCTTCTTCGCGTGCCGGAGCGGATGGCCGACGTTCGCGATCACCGCGAGCGTTTCATCCTGGAGCTTCACGCTGTCGTAGACCTGCGGCGCCTGGCTGATGGTCGTGCGGCAGATCGCCAGGTCGAGCCGGCCGGCTTCGAGCTGGGCCAGCAGGGCGGCGCTGGTGTCCTCGACGATCTCGACGGACAAGTCGGCCTGCCGCGCAACGAGCGCGGAGATGGCATCGGTGAGCAGCGGCACCGCGCCCATGATGACGCCGGCCGCCACCCGCCCGCCCTGGCCACGCATGATTCCGACGATCTCGTCGCGCAGGTGCGCGAGATCCGTCTGGATCAGGCGCGCATAGCGGATCACGCAATGGCCGACGGCATTGGGCTCCAGGCCCCGGTTGGTGCGAACGAACAGCGGCGTGCCGAAGGTCGTCTCGATTTCCTGCAATGCCTTGCTCGCGCCCGGTTGCGTCAACGCGACCTGCTGCGAGGCCTTCAGGAGCGAGCCGTGCTCGCCCAGCGCGACCAGGAGCCGCAGCTGTTTCAGGTGGAGCCTGGAAATGATCGAGTGGAGCGGTGGGGTCATGCCTGGATTGCGTAAATGTTATATCGAGATCATATCGACCGCAAGCATTTCAAATGAAGATCATTGGCGGTTTCGCCACCGAACAGCGGGACCCGCGTGGGGCCAACCCAGCCGCTGTACCAACAGCGCGTCGGCGAACCAGGACCCGCCAGTGCGTGGAAGGCCTCGGCGCTCGACGGCCGCGAAGGTGCCGATCGTCGTTCCGACAGTGCCGTGGGTCGCAGCAAGATGCGTAAGCTCGTCTGCCAAGTCGGCCGCCGTCTCGTCATCCCGGGCAAGCCCCAGGGCATCGAGAACTCCGACGACGCTCGCCTCGTCAGAAGATCCTCCGCGGGCCGAGTTGCCAGCCAGCGCCAAGCCAATTCGGCCGGCGGGACCGACGTCGTCTCCAGGTCGCGTCAGCAGAACGGCATCACGAAGTGCCGCTTCATCGTCTACACCCCCCATCTGCCGCGCCGTTACCGCCACCGCAGAAAGTTTTTTGACGAAAACTGCTCGTTTTTCAATTTCTCCTGACCAAGGATGACCACATTTGATTAGCATATGCGGTCAAAATCAGTCAAAATAATTCCAATGGAGCCAAACAATGGGAAATCGCCCACCAAAAATGACAAACGATTGGGCTTGCTGGATGGATTCATGATATTTGCGGCAGATCGCTCGCCGTGATTCAGGCGAGCGCGTTTGCGACGCCGTGCGGAGATACAAACGTGGCTAGGAATGTCCGAAAATCAGCGGTGGAGGACATGGCGCCCTCGGCGTCCGCCGGGTCACGGGAAGACGATGGCGGGCGCGGACGGGTCGATTTGATTCCGGCCAAGCGTCATGCCTTCATCCTCGAATGCCTTAAACGGCAAGGAGCCGTAGGCGTTCAGGAGCTTATCGATCTCATCGGCGCATCGCCTTCGACGATCCGGCGCGACCTCGAGATGCTTGAACGGCAGGGAGCACTGGAGCGAACGCATGGCGGTGCGATGCTTCAGCGCACGGAACTCGCCACCTTCGAGCCGGATCTCGCCACCGCGGCGCATTTCGCCAGGGCTGAGAAAGAGGCCATAGGTGCCGCCATGATGTCGGAACTCCGCGCCGGCCAAAGCGTCATTTTCGACGCAAGCACGACCGTGCTGGAAGTCGCCCGCGCCATCGCCGCGGCGCCTATTCCGCTTACCGCCGTTACCAACAGCCTCGCGATCGCGCAGATACTTGCAACCGTGCCGGAAGTACGCCTCGTCATGCTTGGAGGCACCTGCAAGCCAGGCTCACTGACCCTGGTCGGCCAGCCCGGCGAGAATTTCCTGCGAACCATCCACGCCGATGTGGCCATTCTTGGGACCCATGCCATCACCGGAGACATGCTCACGGAGACCTCGCTAGAGGTTGCGGCGATGAAGCAGGCGATGATCGCGGCGGCGCGCCGTGTCGTCGTGCTTGCGGACAATTCGAAGTTCACTGCCCCCAATTTCTGCACCATCTGCCGTCTGGCCGATATCCACCAGATCATTACCGACGAGGGCATCGATCAAGCTCACCTCACCAATCTTCGGACGCTCGATGTGAACGTCCGCGTCGTGCGCGTCAGCCGTCCAGGTTCTTCAGTTGAGCGCTCTTGAGGGCGTGGATATCCGGGTCGTAGCCGATGACCTGACCGGCGCCCTGGACAGCGCGGTTTCCTTCGCATCGCCCGGCCACGGCATTGGGGTGAGCTGGCGACTGGACGGTCCGTTTTCGGAGCGCATGGCTGTCGATGTCGCCACACGAGAGGGCGCCGAGGCGACGGCCGTCGCCAGGCACCGGGCGCTCGCGCCATGGCTCGCCGCCGGACAGCTGAGTTTCAAGAAGATCGACAGCCTTTTGCGCGGTCACGTCATCGCCGAAATAGAAGCCTGCATCGTCGAGGGGACATACCAGCGCGTTGTGCTGGCGCCTGCTTTCCCGTTTCAGGGGCGCGTTACGCGCGTCGGACGCCAATGGCGGCTCGATCGCCCCGAAATGGTAGGTCCCGACCTCCTCGCCGACCTCGGCCAGCGCTTTTCGGTCGGGCGTTCAACACCGGGGGCACGGTCGGCTCATTTCATCACCCTCTACGACGCCGAAACGGACACGGACCTGGACAAGATCGTCGCAACGGCCGGAATGCCGGAGGCACGGATCTTGTGGGTCGGTACAGGCGGCTTGGCGGCGGCACTCGCCCGGCACATGAAAGCACCGCAGAAGCCTGCTCTTGCGTTATCCGGGCCGTTCCTTGGCCTTGTCGGCACAAATCACGAGATCACGGCGGGACAGGTGGCCGTCTTTGCCGCCGGGCATGCGGATGCGCATATCGTCGTCGAACGCGACATCGACAAAGCGAAAAAGCGCTTGGCGGAGCGTATGATGCAAGGCGCGCCATCAATTGTCAGCGTCGCTGCATCGGGTGATCGCCACGCGGTGGCGGATCATATCGGCAAGGTGTTTGCCTCGCTTCTCGAAGGTTTGCCAAGGCCCGGCACGTTGCTCGTCACTGGCGGCGAAACATTGCGGTCGGTGTGCGACAGCCTAGGCGCCGTCGAACTCACGGTCGAAAGCGAGATCGAGCCGGGGCTGCCGGTTTCCGTCATCAAAGGCGGCGTTTTCGAGGGGCTGGCCACGATTTCGAAATCGGGCGCGTTCGGCGACAGCGCCCTGCTCTGCAGGCTTGCCGCTCTCGCGCGTCCCTGATCAAAACGATCGCCGGCGAAGCCGCGGTACATCCGCCTTGCCGGTCAAATAGCGTCAAAAAGCACTGCGAAGCCGGGTGTGGTCGAGAATTCAGCCCGCAAAGGGAGAGACGCGAGCCCGATCAGCCGTGAAGTTTGATTGCGAACGATCGCGAAAGAAAACTATTGCGCATATATGGCCAGAAGGATTAGAAGATGATCACAATTGACCGATATGGGGTGTTTATGTCTGGTCCAAGGCTCGGCATCACTATGGGTGATCCCGCGGGCATCGGCCCCGAGATCATCGCGAAGGCATGCGCACGGCTGAAACCGCGCCTGGCCGACGGGTCACTGTCGCTTCTCATCATCGGCAGCGCCACCGCGATGCGCGCGATGGAGTCCATTTCAGGACGTATCGAGCGGGAAGAACCGTCGGCTTCGGCCGCCAGACCTTTTCCGCCGGTGGCCATTCTTGAGGCCGGACCAGAGCGGACCCCCATAGAGACAGGCGTCATGTCGGCCGAAGGCGGGCGCCTTGCCTACCTGGCCATCGAAAAGGCTGTTCGCCTGGCCCAGGCCGGCTCGATTGCGGGTATCGTTACGGCCCCCCTCAACAAGGAAGCGCTCAACCTGGCCGGCTATCACTATGCCGGCCATACCGACATGCTGGCAGAACTGACGGGCGCCCGCGATTCCGTGATGATGCTTGCCCATGGCGACTTTCGCGTCAGCCATGTCTCGACCCATGTGGCGCTGGCTCAAGTTCCCTCGAAACTGACCGGACCTCGTTTGCGCCGGGTTATCAAGTTGACTGTCGAGGCATTGCAGGGCCTCGGCATTGCGCATCCGCGCATTGCGATTGCCGCGCTCAACCCGCACGCTGGCGAAGGCGGCATTTTCGGTCGTGAGGACATCGACATCACGACCCCGGTCGTCGCCTCTTACACATCGCCCGATTTCACCGTGGTTGGACCTGTTCCGGGCGACACGGTCTTCGTCAAGCTACGTGCGCGTCAGTATGATGCGGTGGTCGCGATGTATCACGATCAGGGCCATGTTCCGGTGAAGCTGCTCGGCTTCAATGTCGATCCCGCGACCGGTGAATGGAAAGCGCTCTCCGGTGTCAATGTGACGCTCGGCCTTCCGATCATTCGTACCTCCGTCGACCACGGCACGGCCTTCGACATCGCCGGCAAGGGCATCGCCAACGAGGACAGCCTGGTCGAGGCGATCGAGTTCGCCGTCCAGATGGCCGCGGCAAAATCCAAACCTTAGGCGCCGGCACGCCTGCAACGCACGAAGAAGCGGATCGAACCATGGCTGTAGAGAAGTCCCATCTCATGCTGATCGACGGCAGATTTGTCACCGGCGAAGCCGGCACGCGCCCGGTGATCAACCCGGCCAACGGCAAGGCTTTTGTCGACGTGCCCGAGGCAAGTCCGGATCAGGCTCGCCAGGCGATAGAGGCAGCCCGTAAGGCGCAGAAAGCCTGGGGGCTCAAATCACCCCTCGCTCGTGCGGCGATCATGAAGCGGATCGCGGTCTTGATCCGGCAGAACGCCCGACATCTGGCCGAGGTGGTCGTCAGGGAACAAGGCAAGCCGATCAATGAGGCCATGGGTGAAGTCGGCGGTGCGGCCGAGTTCTTCGACTACTACGCCGAGTTTGCCCGCCGCATTCAAGGTGAGATCCTGCCATCCGACTACGCGGGAGAGCAGGTCTGGATCCAGCGCGTACCCGTAGGCGTCGTCGCCGCCATCATTCCCTGGAATTACCCGAGCGCCCTGGTCAGCCGAAAGGTGGCGCCCGCCATGATCGCCGGCGACACCATCGTCCTCAAACCGCATGAAGACACGCCGCTTTCGGCGCTCGAAATGGCTCGCATCTTTGTGGAAGCGGGCGTGCCGGACGGCGTCGTCAACATCATAACAGGACGAGGCGAAACCATAGGCGAGGTGCTGTGCACGGAACCCGGCGTCGACCTCATCACCATGACCGGAAGCGTGCCGACCGGCAAGCGCATCATGGCGAATGCTTCGCGCAACCTGACGCCCGTTTCGCTGGAGCTTGGCGGCAAGGCGCCCTTCATCGTCCTGGCCGATGCCGATCTCGACCTGGCGGTGCGGTCGGCGGCCACCTCGCGCTACATGAATTGCGGGCAGGTCTGCATATGCAACGAACGCACGCTCGTCCACCGTTCGATTTACGATCAGTTCGTCACGCGCTTCGTGGAGTTCTCGAAGTCGCTGGTCGTCGGTGATCCGATGCAGGCGAATACCGATATCGGTCCCAAAGTCAGCCGTGAGGAATTGGAAAAGGTCGAGGTGGTCCTGGCGGAAGCCGTCGCGGGCGGCGCGAAGCTGGCTCTGGCCGGCGGACGCCCGGCCAAGGCGCCGATCGACGGTGGCTACTGGCTCAATCCGACCGTATTGACCGACGTGACGCCCGACATGCCGATCATGACGCGGGAAATCTTCGGCCCGGTCGTGCCGATCATGCCCTTCGACACCTTCGAGGAGGCAGTCAGCATCACCAATGCCAGTCGCTATGGCCTGTCGGCCTATCTTTTCACCAACGATCTGGGTCGCGTCATGAACGCCGTCAACGAGGTCTCGTTTGGCGAAATCTATGTGAACCGGATCGGGCCAGAAATGCTGCAGGGCTTCCATGTCGGCTTCCGCGAGAGCGGATTGGGCGGTGACGACGGCGTACACGGGCTCGAGAGCTACATGCGCAAGAAGACGGTCTACGTGAATTACTCGGGTGCCGCCACGGCGGCATTGATGCCTTACGGGCGCTGAACAGCGCCCAGCCAGTACGACCAGCCAGGTCGCTACCCGGCCAAAATGGCCGTTTCATCTCATCGGGAGGAATAAAATGCACTATCGTGGATTCATGGCGGCGGCTTTGGCCGTGGCATTGTCGGGGTTGGCCGCATCTTCGGCGATCGCCGACGACACCATTCCACCGGAAGCAAAGGCGTTGCTTGAGCCGTTGCCTCTATCGCCGAGAGGCCAACCCGTTCCGGGCTTCCCGGACGGTCCACCGGCGGTGTCGCCAGACGTGCTGAAATTCTCCGATGCCGACCTTGCAAAGCTGAAGACCGGAAAGTTCACCGCCGGGCTGGTGATGCACACCATGGATGCCGGCTGGCCTCAATTGCAGGTGGCCGGGATCTCGAACACGCTCAAGGATTTTGGCATCGAGGTTGTCGGAACCACCGACGCCAAGTTCCAGCCCGGCCAGCAGATCAGTGATCTCGAGCAGATGATCGCACGCAAGCCGGATGTGATCTTCTCGATCCCGATCGATCCGAAGTCCGAATCCGAAGCCTACAAGAAGGCGGCGGCAGCCGGCATCAAGCTGGTTTTCATGGACAACGTTCCGGTCGATATGGCGCCGGGCAAGGACTATGTGTCCGTTGTCGCTTCCGACAATGAGAAGAACGCCTATTTCGCCGCGCAGGAACTTGTCGGGGCCATTGGCGGCAAGGGCGAGGTCGGCATCATCACGCTGGTCTATGACTACTACTACTCTGTCGCGGCCCGCAAGGTCGGCGCACTCAAGGCATTCGGCGAACACCCCGACATCAAGGTCGCGGACGTCGGTACCTTCACCGCGCCTGAGAAGGCCTACGAGGTCGCCACCGCCATGTTGACGGCACATCCCGACATGAAGGGCATCTTCGTTGCCTGGGACACGCCCGCGCAGCAGGTCGTGGCCGCGGCCAAGACACTCGGCCGCGACATCGTCATCACCACGAATGACATTGCCGCAGACAGCGCGCTGAACGTTGCACGTGGCGAGTTTCTGGCCGTGGGTGCGCAACGCCCCTATGACCAGGGTGTCGCGGAGGCCAAGGCGGCCGCGCTTGCTCTGCTTGGACATGACGTCCCGCCGTATATTTCGGTACCGACATTGCGCGTCAAGAAGCTCGACCTTCTCAGTGCCCTCAAGCAGGTCACCAAGGAAGATGCGCCGGCTTCGGTGGTGAAAATCTGCAACGGCGAGTGCTTCTAGAGCAGTTCACCGTTTCACGGAAACGGCGAACCGCTCTATCTCTTTGTTTTTGCGCAATTCCAGACGGAAAACCGTACACACTTTTCCTGGAATTGCTCTGGCTCCTTCTTTCGCCGGCGGGCCGCAGCAGTCCGCCGGCGCTCCCCGAGCGATCGAGAAATCGTCATGGCCGAAGCGAAAACTTCAACGTCCCAGCGCCCTATCGTAACGATGCAACGCATCGGCAAGTCGTTTGGCGCGAACCGCGTGCTGTCGGACATTTCGTTCGAGGTCAAGGCCGGCGAAACGCATGCACTGCTCGGCGAAAACGGTGCGGGCAAGTCGACGCTCATGAAGATCCTCATGGGCGCGTATCGGACGGACGAAGGCCGGATTCTGTTCGACGGCGAGGACGTCACCGCCCTGTCGCTTCGAGAGAGGATCGATCGCGGAATCGCAATGATCTTCCAGGAGCTGAGCGTCTTGCCGAACCGTTCGGTTGCCGAAAACCTGTTTATCCTTCGCGAGCCGCTCGCCTTCGGCCGACGTGTCGATGCCAGAAAAATGCTGCGCGAGGCCCGGGCTCTGATCGAGCGATTTGCCTTCTCGCTCGATGCCTCGGCACGTGTGGGCGACCTGGCGTTCGCTCAGCGCCAGATGGTCGAGATTCTCAAAGCGATCTCGCGGGGCGCCAAGCTGCTCGTAATGGACGAGCCGACTTCGTCCCTGACCATCCATGAGGAGGAAACGCTTTTTCGGACAATCGGTCAGCTCAAGCAGAACGGAATCGGTATCGTCTACATCAGCCATCGCATGGCCGATGTGCTGCAGCTTTCGGATCGCATCTCGATTATCAAGGATGGGCGACTGGTCGGCCCGCTCGATCCGGAGAAGACGTCCATCGAGGATATCGCGTCGTTGATGTCCCGGCCCAAGGTCGAAACAGCTTCCCCAGCCGCAGCCGCGCCAGCAAATCGTCAACCGGCGACGCCCGCCGGGATGCCGGCTCTTGAGGTCCGTGACCTTGCCACCTCGCGCAAACTGTCCGGCGTGTCGTTCTCGATCGACCCGGGCGAGATCGTCGGCCTTGCCGGGCTTGTCGGCAGTGGCCGCTCGACCCTGGGCAAGGCTTTGTTCGGCATCCTTCCGGATGTAACCGGCCACATCGCCGTCGGGAGCGACCCCGTCCAGCCGGGCAGTGTGAGCAGGGCCATCGCTGCCGGTATCGCGCTTGTTCCCGAAGACCGTCGGCTCGAAGGTCTTGTGGGTGGGCGCTCGATCGAGGAGAACCTCGCGCTCCCCCGCCTTTCCGAGTTCTCGCTGGCGGGTCCGTTCGGGCCGATGGCGAAGGCCCGGATAACGGCTCTGTTCAGACAATACCGGGACGATCTCAGTATCCTGTGCCGCGGTCCCTTACAGAAAGCCCAGGAGCTTTCGGGCGGCAATCAGCAGAAGATCGTCTTCGCCAAATGGCTGGCCATGAAGCCGAAGCTGTTGATCCTCGACGAACCAACCTCCGGCGTCGACATCAATGCCAAGCGCGATATGCGCGACCTTGTGCGCCGCACGGCCGGCGAAGGCGTCGCCGTGCTGCTTATTTCTTCGGAACTCGAAGAACTCCTGGATTTGTCCGATCGCATTCTGGTCATGGCGCAAGGGCGGATCACGCGCAGCATCGATCGCGCGGACGACGAGACAAAACTTCGCGCGTTGCTGCAGGCCGAGGCGGCCAGACAAGCCAGTACGCGCGCCCAGGGAGTTGCAGCATGAAACCGTCCCCTATGCCCTCGCACGCAAATGCGATAAATTTTTTCCGCGATCACATCACCTATGTGATCTTCCTGGCGATAACCCTCTACTTCGTCCTGTTTGCTCCACACTTCGCGTCTGTGTCGACCGCAAGCGCGGTTCTGCGAATCACAGCCATCGTTTCGGCAATGGCGATCGGCATGACATTCGTCATCATCTGCGGCGAAATCGACCTGTCGGTAGGATCGGTTGCGAGTTTTTCAGGGATGATCGGAGCGCTGCTGCTCGGCCAGGATGTTCCCACCTATGTGGCAGCTCTTCTGGTGCTGGCCGCCGGCGCAGCGATCGGGGCCACCTCGGGCATCCTTGTTACGAAAATACGCATTCCATCGTTTCTTGTGACCCTTGGCATGCTGTCGATCTTTTCCGGCCTGGCGCTGACGATCACCGGCACCCGGCCGGTGTCGATCGTCGACGATGATTTCTCGAACCTGTTCTGGAACGGCAGTTTTCTGGGCGTGCAGGCGCCAATCTGGTGGACGATCGTCCTAACTTCCGTCGGCTATTATCTTCTGCACCAGATGCCCTTCGGCAGGCGTGTTTATGCGACTGGTGGAAACCCTGTAGCCGCCCGCTTTTCCGGGGTGCGGACGGACAGCGTCAAGATCTTCGCCTTTGTGCTGTCCGGCATGATGGCATCCCTTGCAGGCATGATGCTCGCGGCCCGCTCCACCGCCGGCAATCCCAGCCTGGGGGCGGGTCTCGAACTCGACGTCATCGCGGCCGTGATCATAGGCGGGACAAGTCTCTTCGGCGGCTATGGATCGATCGTCGGTTCTGTCGTCGGAGCAATCTTCATAGGAATTCTCGGATTCGGTCTTCTCGTGCTCGGTCTTTCGACCAGCATCCAGGAGGTGATCAAGGGCGCTATCATCATCATTGCCGTCTCGTTGAACCGGCGTTGAAGCAGAACAGTTCCATGATCCGGCGAAACGCGCGCGTTCCACGCGTTGACTGATGAAATCGCGCCGTGCCCACCTGAGATTTCTCCACCGGCTTCACGGCCCGCTCGGCGCCTGCGCTAACCAGCTTCGTTGGCCAGGTGGTCCTTCATGAGGTCACCATAGGGTTCAACATCGAATGCGGTTGGAAAATTCTCGGGCTTATAGGCCGGGATCGCCGCCTTCCGATCCAGAACCGACTGATGGACCAGCGGCCGCCGTCCCTGTCGCTCGATCGTGCGCGGCTCGGCTTGCGGTAGGTAGAAGCCGAGGACCGATTTTCGCTTCCATTCACGCCATTTGACGGACTTTGGGATCCACTCGAGCGGCTTCCAGCCCACGGTCATTGAATCATGCACGATCCCCAACGGATCGGGGCTGACGAACGTCATCGTCCCCTCGCCCTTCCCTTCCCCGAAGACAAGCCGCTCCAGCATGCGGGAATTGGTCTGCAATCCAAATGCTTTGGCCTGATCAACCATCCAGTCGAGCGGAAATTTGGATATGGCGCTTTCCTCTTCAGGATAGCCACCGCCGACATCGGAATGAGATCCGGCGAACCAGACTTGTTTGATATCCTGCTCTTTTGCCGGCGCAATCTTGTCGAAAGGATTTTCGACGAATGGCTGCGGCTCGACCCACCGGTTCAGCCGGAACATGCGACGATGCTCATCGATCGCAATTGCATGTCGAAAGACTTCGACGCTCGGGTTGGTCCTCGTATGCGGCAGTGTGAGGAGCTGTGGCAGAAGCCGGTCGCTTCGCGGCACGATGATCGACGCCACGGTGTCCCAAACACCAAGAAATCTGATGCGCGCGTCCCGGGCTCCTGAAACCTTGGAAAAGTGCCAGGCAACGCTAAGGTCGTGCTCATCGCTGGCTTGCTTGTAAGAGCTTACGGCATACTCGACGATGTTGAGTTGGTCCGGATGCAGCAGGCCGATCATGTGGATCAAGCCCGCAACGGCGCGGGCTGTATAGGCTCCGCGGCTGAAGCCAAAGAGGAAGATTGCGTCCCCTTCGACGTAGTGCCTGCAGATGAAGGCGTAGGCGCCGGCGATTTCGGCGTCGAGACCATATCCAGTTGCGAGCTCGAACACGGATTTCGCGTTCTGGCGCCATCGCGTCCAGGCATCGCTGGCACCGATGGTTCCTATGCCGGCGTCGTAATAGACGCGCTGCTCCTCATTCTTCTTCAGGATGCGGAACAACTTCAAGACGTTCGAGAGATTGCGCTCGATCTGGTTTCCCGTTCCATCGCAGCAGACAACGATGTTTTTGCCAGTCCGCTTCAACACCACCGCCTCTGACGGTCCAGTTCAGACCAACCAATTTTGACCCAAGCTGTGGATCACATCAACAGGCATCTGACGACGGATACCGATGAGAATGTAGGCGGCGCCGTCGGCGTGGTTCCGGTAGCGAAAGAAGAGGGCTTCAATCAAAGAAGCCCGTATCCTCTTCCCTGAGATACTTCCTGGCTGCTTCGGCGTCGATATCGAGGCCCAGGCCCGGCGCTTCCAGCAGGTCCACCATGCTGTCCTTCACGATCTGCGACGGCAGGCCGATCACGAGATCCTCCCACCAGGGGTCGGAGGCGCTGGGATATTCGAAGGCGATGTAGTTGGCGGGCAAGGTGGCGCAAACGTTGATCAGGGCGCCGAGGCCCAGCAGGCCGTTCGCGGTGCCGTGCGGCGCCATCAGGATCGAGTGCATGTAGGCATGCTCGGCGACCCATTTGAGCTCGGCAATGCCGCCGATATCGGCAGGATCTGGGCCGATGACGCGCACGGCCTGCGTCTCGATCAGCTCCTTGAAATTGTGCCGCAAGTAGATCTGCTCACCGGTATGGATCGGCGTCGAGGTGGAGGTTGTCAGCTCCCGATAGGCCTGCGGATTGACCCACGGCACATAGTCGCCGGTCAGCATGTCCTCGAGCCACATCAAATTGTACTTCTCCACCGCGCGAGCGAACTTGATCGCGTCGGGCAGCATCCAGCCCGGGCCGCAGTCGAGCGCCAGGCTGACCTTGTCGCCCAGCACTTCCTTCATGGCGATCACGCAGTCGAGCATGTGGTTGAAACCGCGCTCGCTGATCACGCCCTGATCCATGGCACCGTGATAGCCGGCCTTCTTCTGCGTCGCGCCATAATGGAAGTCCTCGATGCTGTCCTTCATGTTCGAGTGGAACGAGATTCCTTGCTTGACCATGAAGAAGTTCTGCGGCTGCTCCATCATCCATTTGACGTCGGCCGCATAATCCTCCGGCCGGTCGCCCGCGCGTTTCCGGCGGATCGAGCCGTTATAGACGCGCACCTTGTCGCGCACCTTGCCGCCGAGCAGTTTGTAGGCCGGCACGCCAGCGGCCTTGCCGGCAATGTCCCACAGCGCATGCTCGATCGCGGAGACGGCGGCGCCATAGGGCTTGAACGAACCTCGCTGGCGGATCTTCAGCATCACCCGCTCGACGTCGGTCGGATCCTCGCCGATCAGCGCCTCGCGGAAATGCAGCACAAAGGGCTTGAGATAGGTCTTTGTGAACTCGACCTCGCCAAGGCCATGGAGGCCCTCGTCAGTGACGACGCGAACGATGGGATGCCGCCCGATGACGGCGCAGCGCAGGTCGGTGATCTTCATGGCACAGTCCTATTTCACAGACGAGAAAGCTGTCGGTGTGAGCAGCTGGCTGGCGATATTGGCAACGATCTGCCCGTCACGCTCAGACTCGTCCCGGGCCCTGTGCCATGCCGGATCGGTGACGAAAGCCGCCCATTTCGCCTCACGCTCGGCCAGCGATTCCCAGGCGAGGAAATAGGTAAGGCGATTGCTGTTTTCGCCGATCGCCGTGGTGAAAAACCCGGCTTGGCGGATGCCATGCCTCTCCCAGATGGCCAGCGTCTGGTCGGAAAAGCGCTTGAGCAAAGCCGGCAGCCTGCCCGGCAGGCAGTCATAGATACGCAGTTCGTAGATCATGGTTTCGTCCGTCTCTTTCTTCGCCTCTCCCTCGGAGAGGTCGACACGAATGGTCGGTCGTTGGCCCTGTGAGCTTGAGGAATGAGGGCTGGGGGTCTGGGCTAACTCCAGGTCCGGTCCCAGCTATATTCATTGTCCCAATGCTCGGTGGATTGCCAGATGCCGGTGACACCCGGCTGCAGATGCTGCGAGATCACCTCGTCTACGACGTCGTCGATCCCCAGACCCGGCTTGTCCGGAACAGTGATGAACCCGTCCTGCACGAGCGGCTTGGGAAGGCCGGTGACGATATCGTCCCACCAGTCGACATCGGCGGAGTGGTATTCGAGCGCCATGAAATTCTCGGTCGCGGTCGCGACATGGGCCGCGGCCATCGCAGCGATTGGACTTTCGGCCATGTGGATGGCCATGGCGACGCCGTGATCCTGCGCCATGTCGCCGATCTTCTTGGTCTCCAGGATGCCCCCGCTGGTGAGCAGGTCCGGGTGGATAATGGAGAGGCCACCGCTCTTGAGCAGCGGTTCGAACCCCTCCTTGAGGTAAATGTCCTCGCCGGTGCAGATGGGCACCGTGGTGGCGTCCTGCAACTGCCGGTACTGCTCGGTGTACTGCCAGGGGATTACATCCTCGAGCCAGGCCGGCACGTATTTTTCAATTCGCCTGGCGAGCCGAATGCCGTTCTGGAGTGAGATGTGGCCGACGTGGTCGATAGCGAGCGGGATCTCCATGCCGATGACCTCGCGAACCTCGGCAATGTACTGCTCGAGCAGGTCGAGGCCCTTGTCGGAAAAGTGGAGGCCGGTAAACGGGTGGGCGACATTATGCAGGTCGTAGGCCGCGTTGCGGGCGCGCCGCTCATCAACGGCCTTGAGTGGGCCGCGGGCAGGATGAACGCGATAGCCTTCCAGTGAGCCGGCAGGAGACACGACCGCGCCGGGCACATCCGCGATCTGCATCAGCCCCAGATCCATCTTGAGGAAGGTGAAGCCGAGCTCCATGCGCTGCTTGAGACGTTTGCCGGTCTCTGTGCCGCTCGGCACGGTTGCATCGGTATCGCAATAGAGGCGCACCTTCTCCCGAAACCGGCCGCCGAGCATCTGGTAGATCGGAACGCCATAGGCCTTGCCGGCGAGATCCCACAGCGCGATTTCGACCGCCGAGACGCCGCCGCCTTGCCGGCCGTGCCCGCCGAACTGCTTGATCCGGCGAAACAGGCGATCGATGTTGCAGGGATTCTCGCCAAGCAACCGGCTCTTCAGCATCAGCGCGTAGGTGGCGCTGGCCCCGTCGCGCACCTCGCCAAGCCCGACGATGCCCTGGTTGGTGTAGATCTTGAGCAGCGCCGTTGTGAACGGTGCGCCGACGATTTCAGCCACCCGCATGTCGGTGATGCGAAGATCGGACGGCTTGGAGTTCATGTTCACCCGATCAAGGGCTTCGTCGGCTCCACCGGTCTTGGGCATCACTTATCCTCGTTTTGGTAGGCGGGCTTTTCGGCGGCATGCAGCCCCGACATGAGGCGACATGCGTCAGCCCAGCTCAATCTCGTGGGCTTGCAGGTACTCGCGGTCCATCTCGATGCCGAGACCGGGCTTCGACGTCAGTTTCAGGCTGCCGTTCGAAACGTCGAGCGGTGTGTCGATGAGATGATCGTATTTACCCAGGTTCCACTCCGACGTCTCGAGCTTGTAGAAGTTAGGAACTGTCATCATCACCTGCGCCCCCGCCACCACGTTGATCGGCCCCGCGGCGTCATGCGGCGAGACCGGGACGTAGTAGGCTTCGCACAGGGCAGAGATCTTCTTGAGTTCGGTAATGCCGCCGGTCCAGGTGACGTCAGGCATGATGTAGTCAGCGAGCTTGTTTTCGAGCACCGGCACGAAGTCCCACTTGGTGTGGCCGCGTTCGCCCCACGAGATGGCGGCGCTGACCTTCTCACGCACCTGCTTGAGGGCATTGAGGCTCTCGGGCGGGCAAGGCTCCTCGAACCAGTCGATCTGGCCGGCTTCCTCGAGGCTTCGGCAGAGGCGAATGGCGGTCGGAACGTCGAAACGGCCGTGCGCATCGATGAGGATATCGACATCAGGGCCCGCCGTTTCGCGGATCAGAGCCGTGAGTTCGGCCGCTTCGCGCTCGTCCTTGCGAGTCATGCTGCCATCGAGGTAGCCGTCCCGCTGTTCGCGCGACACGCCATCGGCGCCACGTCCCTGATGCGGGAAAGGATCAAACTTGAGCGCAGTGTGTCCGGACTCGACGATGTCCCGAATTTCGCGGACCACCGCCTCCTTGCTGGTAAATTTGGACTGGTTGGGATGGGTGTAGAGCGCGATTTCATCGCGCACCGGCCCGCCCAGCAGCTCGTAGATCGGCTTGCCCAAAACTTTGCCCCGGATGTCCCAGAGAGCTATGTCGATGGCGCTCACGCATTCGACCGCGGCGCCGCGGCTGCCCATATAGGTGAAGCTGCGGAAAATCTTGTGCCAGAGATGCTCGATCCGGGCCGGGTCCTCGCCGGTCACGGCGGCGCCGATCTGCCGCAGGATCGTGCAGAGCGCGCGGTTGGCGAGCTTGGTGGTGGTCGTGATCTCTCCCCAGCCGCTCACCCCCTCGTCGGTCGTCACTTCGACGAACAGGTACTCTCCCCAATAGGACGCATCGGACTTGATCAGCCACGGCCGAATGCTCGTAATTTTCATGTCAGCTACCTCTGTCTGATCGTCGGGCTAGCGATGTTCTGGAACGGGCATTCTATCCGGCCCGAGCGGCGTTGCGCGCACGCATATGTTCGAGGATGTGCCGGCCGGAGCCCTCGACATGGCGAGCAACGAGTTCGGCCGCCTTGTCGGCGTCTCCGGCTTTTACGAACGCGATGAGCTCGCGGTGCTCGCGAATGATCGCGGCACGCCGGGCAAGCGTGAAATTGAAACGCCGGCTCACGGCTCGCAGCACTTCACGATGCTTCCACCAAAGCTCGGCGGCATGGCGGTTGTAATGCCGCTGGTACATCACGGTGTGGAAGGCGGTATCCAGCTCGCTGTGCCTGAACGTATCGGCGAAGTTGTTCTCTTCAATCAGGTCCTGGAGACGTTGGAGTTCGGCGATGTCCTCGCCGGTGGCCATATTCACAAACCATCGCGTCAGAGCCGGCTCGATCAGAACGCCGATCTCATAAATGTCGCGGACAAACTCCTGATCGATAGGCCGGACGCGCGCCCCGCGGTTGGGGAGAAAGGTGACAAAGCCTTCGCCGCGCAACAGCTGCAAGGCTTCGCGCACGGGGTTGGTCGAGGTGCCGTGGCGCCGGGCGAGATCAGTGACCACGAGCCGTTCGTTGGCGGCAAGCCGTCCCTCGATGATGTCTTCCCTGATCAGCTCATAAAGCGAGGCGCCTTCGCTGGACGCCCCTATGGGGTCAATCCCCACCGGTGGCTTGGCTTTGAAATCGTTTGGTTCGGCCAAGGCCGGCTCCCCTGGATTAATACACACCCTTTCCGATTAACACGCAAAGTTTCGATAAACAATGTACGATCTAACGCGTTGACAGGCAATTCATGATCTGAAAACGTACAAGGCTCCCGAACGGGTACACAGATACAAAGACGTCCTGCGATCAAACGAGCAAGACCGCTTTGCCTCGCCGCAAAGCGGCATGGGAGAACCAGGGAGGATACCTATGACGAGGATTATACTCGGCAGTGCGGTCCTGCGCGGCACTGTCGCCAGCGTTTTGGCGGCATCACTGATGTCCACATCGGCGCTGGGCGCGCCGCCGGTCGACCTCAGCAAGTGGTCGCCGGAATATGTCCGCGCCATTGCGGGCACACAGGATTTCGACACGGCGGCCGATTGTGCCAAGGTCACCCCGCTGGACTACAAGGGGCGACTGACCTTCTGGTATCAGGGCGTTTTCGAGGGCGACCCCGACCTCCTGCGCCAATACTACAAGGAATTCTTCGAAACCTTCCGCAAGACCTATCCAAACATCCAGCTCGAGGAACAAGCCCTCACCTATAACGATCTTCTCGACAAGTTCCGCACCGCGCTCCTCGGCAATGCCGCGCCGATGGCGGTCCGCTTGCAAATCCTGGGTGGTACCGAATTCGCTTCAAAAGGCTATCTGCAGCCGCTGAAGCCCGAGGACGTGGGCTATTCGACCGAGGACTTCTGGCCCGGCGCCATGAAGGCCGTGACCTGGGACGGGGTGACCTACGGCATTCCAACCAACAACGAAACGATGGCGTTCATCTGGAACGCCGACATCTTCAAACGCGCCGGCCTCGATCCGGACAAGCCACCGGCAACCTGGGACGACGTCATCAAGTATTCCAAGCAGATCCACGACAAGCTCGGCATTGCCGGGTATGGCCTCGTGGCTCGCAAGAATGCCGGCAATACGCCGTATCGCTTCATGCCGCAGCTATGGGCCTATGGTGGCGGCGTCTTCGATGAAGCGGCGGCAAACCCGACCTATGAGCAGGTCGAGCTGGACAGCCCGCAGAGCAAGGCGGCGCTGCAGGCTTCCTACGACATGTATGTTCGCGACAAGTCGGTTCCGGTTTCGGCACTCACCAACCAGCAGGCCGATAACCAGCCCCTGTTCGTCGCCGGCCAACTCGGCATGATGATCTCGCACCCCTCCGACTACAATGTCATGCTCGACCTGCAGAAGAAGGCGACGGGCACCGACAAGGACAAGGCGCAGACCGTCATAGACAACATGCGCTACGGCCTGATCCCGGCCGGGCCCGACGGCAAGCGCGCCGTCGTGTTCGGCGGCTCGAACATCCACATCCTGAAGCCCGAATATGTCGAAGGCGGCAAGGTAGACGAGCCGGCGGCGAAGGCTATCATCTGCATGTGGACGAGCCCTGAATGGTCGCTGAAGATGGCCTATGCCGGATCGAATCCCGGCAACCTGAACGGCTTCAAGACCAAATGGATGAAGGAACGTCTGGACAACATCAAATTCCTCGATGTCACGACCTCGATGCTGCCATACGGCATCCCGTTCCCGGCGCTGCCGCAGGCCCCGGAGATCATGAACATCATCGTCCCGGACATGCTGCAGAATGCTCTGACCGGAGCGATGACCGTCGACCAGGCGGCGGACGACGCGGCCCAGAAGGTGAAAGACCTGATGGGCGGGCTCTAGCCTGCGCCTGACCCACGACCTGACCGGCTGCGCTGACAGCGCAGCCGGTTCGTTCCGAAGAAACAAGGGCATACCATCGTGACGATCGTGACCGGCAAGGCCGAGGCGCGCCGAAAATTGCAACCCGGCAGGTCCGGTGCGCTGCGGAATATCTGGGAGCATCGCGCCGACTACGCGTACGTGCTGCCCGCGATCGCCGTGATGCTCATCGTCATCGCCTATCCGATCTACTACACGATCGAGCTGTCGTTCTATAAGACGCCGCCCGGCTTGCAGCTTCGTGACAAGACCTTCATCGGCTTCGACAACTACACGGCCATCCTCACCAGCGAGGTGTTCTGGAAAGTCACCTGGAACACGCTGATCTGGACATTCGGGTCCACCTTCATCTCCTTTGTCCTGGGGTTTGCCACTGCGCTGGCACTCCACCGCGACTTTATCGGCCGCGGTGTGCTGCGCGCTATCCTGATCATTCCCTGGGTCATCAGCGCGGTCGCCGCCTCCTATATCTGGAAGTGGATCTACCATTCGGATTTCGGCATCATCGGCGCAGTGCTGGTCGGCCTCGGATTGGCCGACCGACCGCCGAATTTCATCGACAACGTCAGCACGGTTCTCCCCTCGCTGATCGTCGTCAATATCTGGCGCGAGTTTCCGTTCGCCATGATCATGATGATGGCGGGCCTGCAGACAGTCCCCGAGCAGTTGCTGCTCGCCGCGAAAGTTGACGGAGCCAATGCCTGGCAGCGCTTCTGGCACGTCACCTTCCCGCATCTGCGCAACGTCTCGGTGGTGACGATCCTGCTGCTGGCAGTGGCCAACTTCAATTCCTTCATCATCCCCTGGATCATGACCGGCGGCGGGCCGTCGAACGCATCGCATATCTGGATCACCCATATTTACGAACTCGCCTTCGGCCGGCAGCGCTGGGGCGTGGCATCGGCCTATTCGGTGCTCCTGTTCATCATCCTGATGACGCTGGGCTACTTCTACGTCCGTGCGCTGAGCGGCAACGAGCGGAAGGAGGGCGGCGTATGAGCGCGATTGCCGAGACGGTCTCCCGAGGCCAGACCCGTCGCCGTATGCGCGTCGACGGATGGCGGTGGGCCGGGCGCATCTTCCTCGTTTTCATGCTGCTTTATACGGCGTTGCCGATGATCTGGATGCTGATCACCTCGATCAAATCGGGGTTCGCGGCGACGCAATTCCCGCCGCAATGGTGGCCGGACGAGCCGACCCTCGCCAGCTATCAGAAATTGCTCGATCCGCAGAACAGCGTCGGCCAGGACTTCCTCCGCTTCTTCTGGAACAGCCTGTTCGTGTCGACCGTCACGACAATCCTTTCCGTGATCGTGGCTGTCCCCGCGGCCTACGCTTTTTCGCGCTTCAGTTTCCCCGGACGGAACTTCCTGTTCTTCGCCGTTTTGCTGCGCAACATGTTCCCGGCAGTGATCTTTCTCGTGCCGCTCTTCATCCTGATGCGCGCGATCGGCCTGGTGAACACGCACGGCTCGCTCATTCTCACCTATCTGACGTTCGGGCTGCCGCTGGCGATCTGGCTGCTCAAGGGCTTCTACGACAACATCCCGGTGCAACTCGAGCAAGCGGCGCGCATCGACGGCGCAACGCGGTTCCAGGCCTTCATCCTGATCGTGATGCCGCTCTCGACGCCCGGGATCATCGCCACCGCGATCTATTCCTTCATCGGCGCCTGGAACGAATACATCTACGCCTACACCTTCCTTTCCAAGAACGAGCAATTGACGCTGCCGGTCGGCATCCAGCGCTTCTTCTCGGAAAACACGACGGACTTTCCGGGCCTGATGGCGGCCAGCTTCATGATGAGCGTGCCCGTCGTGGTGCTGTTCCTCGTCCTGCAACGATACTTCGTACGCGCCCTTACAGAAGGCGCGGTCAAGCATTAGGGAGTTGCCAATGGCCCACGTGGTCCTCAAAGATCTCGTCAAGACCTATGGCGGCTTCAAAGCTGTCAACGATGTTTCGCTGACGGTCAATGACGGCGAGTTCGTTGCGCTGGTCGGCCCGTCAGGCTGCGGCAAGACAACCACGCTCAATCTCGTCGCGGGGCTGACCTCGATCACATCGGGCGACATCGTCATCGGAGACCGGGTGGTCAATGATCTCGACCCCAAGGACCGGGACATCGCAATGGTGTTCCAGAACTACGCGCTGTACCCGCAGAAATCGGTCTACAAGAACCTGGCGTTCCCGCTGCAGATGCGCAAACTCTCCAGGGACGAGATCGACAAGAAGGTCAGGGAAGCGGCGCGCGTTCTCGACATGACGCACCTGCTCGAGCGCAAACCGCGGGAACTTTCGGGCGGGCAGCAGCAGCGCGTCGCCCTTGGCCGTGCCCTCGTCCGCGACCCCGCTGTGTTCCTCATGGACGAGCCGCTCTCCAACCTCGACGCCAAACTGCGCGTGCAGATGCGATCCGAGATCAAGCGCTTCCACCAGGACCTCAAGGCAACGATCATCTACGTGACGCACGACCAGCTCGAAGCCGTGACCATGGCCGACAAGATGGCGGTGATGAATGGCGGCTATCTGCAGCAATACGATTCACCGGCGCAGGTCTTTGCCCATCCGGTCAACATGTTCGTCGCCAGCTTTATCGGCAGCCCGGCGATGAGTCTCATTCCGCTGGAGGCTTCGACGGCAAACGGCAGCACCGCGCTGACCAGCGCGGAAGGCTGGACGCTTGAGCTGTCGCAACTCAACGCGCGCAAGGTCCAGGGAGCGACCACCAAGAAGGTCGTGCTCGGCGCGCGGCACTCGACGATCAAGCTGCACAAAAGCGCGGTCCCGGGCGCCATTCCGGCCAAGGCCTATACGGTGGAGCCGACCGGAGACGTCACCTTCGTGCAAGCATTCCTGTCGGGCGCCATCGTCAACATCAGCGTGTCGCCCAACGTCGCCGTCAAACCTGATGAGCGGATCTGGCTCGAGTTCGACCAGGAGCGGATGCATCTGTTCGACGGCGAAACTGAAATGGCCCTCAAGGCCGATTGAGACAGGGGATGCGCGTGGAACGCGGGCGTGTATGACCAAGAACCTGAAGATCACCGCGATCAAGCCCTACCCGGTATGGGTGGGAACGCGCAACCAGATGCTCGTCAAGGTCGAGACCGACCAGGGTATCTTCGGCTGGGGCGAGAGCGGCTTGAGCGGTCGCGAGAAAGCCGTGGCGGGCGCGGTCGAGCACTATCGCGAGTTTCTCATCGGCCGCGACCCGATGCAGATCGGCCTGATCTGGCAGGAGGTTTACCGCAGTCAGTACTTCGAAGGAGGCCGGGTCCTGCAGGCGGCGATTTCCGCCATCGACATCGCCCTTCATGACATCAAAGGCAAGGCGCTGGGGGTGCCCGTCTACGAGCTGCTTGGCGGCAAGCAGCGCGACCGCGTGCCCACCTTCGCCTCGACCGGAGACGAGGCCGAGGGCGATGTTGCGATCGAACGCGCCCGCGAACTGCGCGCGCAGGGCTGGCAGGCAATCCGCTTCTTCCCCATCGGACAAAGCAGCAAGGACGTCTTCGAGCCGCGTGAATCGATCGGCCCTACGGCGAGCATGCTGAACAAAGCGCGCGAGGCGCTGGGCGATGAGGTGGTGCTCGGCGTCGATTATCATCACCGGCTGTCGGTGGCCGAGGCGGCGAGCTTCTGCAGCAAGCTCGGCCGCGGCGTGCTTGATTTCCTCGAGGAGCCGATACGGGCCGAGACACCAGAGGCGTACGAGTCCCTTCGTACGATGACCGACATCCCCTTTGCCATCGGCGAGGAATTTGCCAGCAAGTGGCAGTTCCTGCCTTACATCGAGCGCGGCATCCACCAGTTCAACCGGCTCGATGTCTGCAATGTCGGCGGGCTCACCGAGGCGATGAAAGTCGCTGGCTGGAGCGAGGCGCACTATGTGGACCTGATGCCACACAATCCCCTTGGCCCGGTGTGCACGGCCGCAACCGTGCATCTCGCCGCCGCGGTGCCCAACTTTGCGTGGCTAGAAACCAGGATCCCCGAAAGGAAGCTGGGTTTCGACAATTCCGACTTTTTCCCCGTACAGCCAAGGCTCGACGGGCCCGATTATCCGGTCAGCGACCTGCCGGGGCTCGGCGTCGAGGTCAATGAAGCGGCGGTCCAGGCGCAGAGTTTCCGTTTCTGGGAAGCGCCACATCTCAAGCGCCGCGACGGCTCTGTCACCAACTGGTAATTCAATTTCAACCGGAGTCCGAAAATGACGCATACTCCCGATATCACGCGGCCGCCCAAGGACCTGATCGACGCGCTAAGGGAGATCGGCGCCGCCACGGTCGCGGGCACACTTGGCCATATGGGCTTTCGCAATCCGCACATGGTCGGCCCGGTGCCGCAGAACCATGGGAAGTCGATCGTCGGGCCGGCACTGACATTGCAGTTCATGCCGCAGAGACCGGACCTCTTCACCGAGGGAGAATATGCCGATCCGGAGACGCAACTTCACAGACATGTGCTCTACCATGCGCAGGAGGGCGACGTGGTCGTCGTCGACGCGCGCGGCGACATGAGCTCCGGTGTCTTCGGCGATATGATGTCGACCTATTTCAAGGGCAGAGGCGGTGCGGGCATTGTCATCGATGGGTGCATGCGCGACCGGCCCAATGTCGAAAAGCTCGACCTGCCTCTTTGGCTGCGCGGCTGGACGCCAAATTATCATGTGCAGACCAGCATCTATCCCAATGCGGTCAACGTTCCGATTGCCTGCGGCGGTGTCACGGTGATCCCCGGCGACATCATCGTCGCCGATGACGACGGGGTGGTGGTGCTTCCCGTCGCAATGGCCCCGAAGGTCATCGAAGAATCCCAGAAGCATCACGATTGGGAGGAATTCTCACGAATGAAACTCATGGGGGGCGCGCCGTTGCAACGCTACTATCCACTCCACCCAAGCGCGAACGACGAGTACGAGGCTTGGCGGAAAGCCAACGCCAAACCTTGATAGACAGGATGAACTGACAGTCGCCAGCGCGCGTCAGCCATTCCCCCTAATTTATCCTGGCGCCGCGCTGTGCGTCGAACAGGTGCGCCTTGCGCATCATCGTCTCCAGCCCGATCTCCTGATCAGGTTTGAATGGCGGCCGATCCCGGCTCTCCGCCCGCTCGTTGACCTAAGCTGGGTTTAATCCCTGGCCAATCCAGACCTGTCCCTGCCGAAAGCTGGCGGCTTTTGCATCGGGAGATACCTGACCGCGCTGGTGGCGACACATTACCGTAACGGAAGCGGTCCTATCATTCATTCGGTGATTTTGGGCGAGGGTCGGGGATCGTCGGCCGGGACCGTCAAAATTAGGGGACCTGATATGGCCACGCAGCTTTGTCACATAGAGACAGCATTCTCGGGAACGGGCTCGGCAATGGCTCCAAAGTTCGCGGAATCATGCGCTTGGGCGAATGCACGAGGCGTAACGATCTATCAGCGTTCAAAAACGGTATGGATCGCGGCCGGCGGCTATCGAGGCCGCGATTTGAAAGTAAAGGGACGGTCGCCTGCCACCGCGCTCGCACTATGGATTGAGGCTGTCCAGTACAGAGGTTCGACATGAGGCTGACCAACGAGGCGTCCAAGGCACGCAAGGAGATCAGCATCCATCGTATCGCCGCCCTGATACCAGCTTAGGATATCGCAGGCCGTCGCCGAAAATCGATCCCCGGCCGAGCTTTGTCCATGCGATCAGCCCGGCCGCTTTGGTCGAGCTGGTTCATCATGAGCCCGCGAGCGCCAGCATGACGCTCGCCCAAGTGCGGAACGCACCTGGCTCAACATCAAGCGGACGCCCGGAGCTGAAAATTTTACGCGGCCGCGCCTGGCGCCGCGGCTCCGGTCGCGTAAAAATGCTTCTGTCGAAGCTCGAATCAACTCCGCCATCATGTTTTCTCCAGAAGAAACGCCCATATAAAAGCAGGTTGGCGGGCCGTTGCCATTCGGGCAGACACCGCTGGCGTTGCGGCGGTGATCCGAACCCGCCAAAACGGATGGCGCGCCCTGCCGGACGGTTTGATATCGCGGTCAACACGTAGGGAGAAACACGCGATCGGGTTGCGCTCGGCATGTGTTGATGGTTTGTTGCCGGTCAGCGGAGAACGAGTGATGCGAGAATCCATCGGTCAAGACGAATACGGGTCGACCAGCCCCTTCGATCCGGATGACCTGCCGAATTTGAATGCGATCGGTCCGGCGATGGGCAGCGGCAATGACTTCGAGAGATACGCGGTCGCCGTCATAATCGTGTTCGGCGCCCTGATCATAGGCGGGCTGATGGCCGCGTCGATGACCTTCGGCCACCGCAACGGTTTCCTGTTCGCGCTCGGCGGCGCCACATCGGCCTGGATATCGGGAAACGCGCTTCTGCTCGACCGGCCGCGCATCTACGCACTGTTCGTCGGCATCGCGGCCCTGATGCTGATCGCATCCACCGTCACGCTGATTTCGTGACGGCTTGATCGTCAATTAGAGCGGTCGTTTCACGGAAACTCAGGTCGCCCTGTCTTTTCGTTTTCGGTGCGATTGCGGACGCGGGTTCACGCGCTTGCGGAGTGCGCCAGTCCCATCAGTAGCCGAGCGCCTCGCCGGAAGCGGCGCGGCTGTCGATGGCGCCATTGTAGCGCGCGCCGCCACCCTTCCCGATTTCCGCAAGGCTCTTGCCGCCGACCAGGATGCCCGCCGCCTGGCCCCAGGTCTTGTCGCTGAGATCGAGGTGATAACCCATGCCGGCCAGCAACCTTTCGGTGTCCGGCGACAGGCCGAACGGCTCGATGTAGACCGTGTCGGGCAGCCATTGATGATGGATGCGCGGCGCGTCGATCGCCTCCTGGATGTTCATGCCGTGGTCGATGACGTTGACGATGGCTTCCAGCGTAATGGTGATGATGCGCGAACCGCCGGGGCTGCCGATGACCATGAACGGCTTGCCGTCCTTGGCCACCACGGTCGGGCTCATCGACGACAGCGGCGTCTTCTTCGGCTGGATGGCGTTGGCCTCGCCCTGGACCAGGCCGTAGAGGTTGGGCACGCCGGGCTTCTGGGTGAAATCGTCCATCTCGTTGTTGAGCAGGATACCGGTTCCGTCGGCGACGACGCCGGCGCCAAACGAGCCGTTGAGCGTGTAGGTGACCGCGACCGCGTTGCCGTCCTTGTCGATGATCGAATAATGCGTCGTCTCCTTGCTCTCGCCGAACCCCTTCGGCATCAGGTCCTGAGACACGCCGGCCCGGAACGGATCGATCTTGTCGCGGATGTCCTTGGCGTAGGCCTTGTCCAGCAGTTTCGAGACCGGATTGTCGACGAAATCGGGATCTCCGAGCGCCGAATTGCGGTCGACATAGGCGTGGCGCATGGCCTCGACCATGACATGCACGGTCTCGGCCGAACCGGCGCCAAGATAGGACAGCGGATAGCCTTCCAGCACGTTGAGGATTTCACAGATGATGACGCCGCCGGAGCTGGGCGGCGGCGAGGAAATGATCTCGTAGCCGCGATAGGAACAGGTCACCGGCTTGAGCTCGCGCACCGCATATTGTTCGAAATCGCCCTTGGCCAGGATACCGCCCTTGGCGCCGCTTGCCTTGACGATGGCATCGGCGATGGCGCCCTTGTAGAAGGCGTCGGGGCCTTTTTCGGAAATCGCCGAGAGCGACGCGGCTAGGTCGGGTTGGACCAGCCGCTCGCCGATGCCATAGGGCTTGCCATCCGGCTTCAGGAATATGGCCGCCGCGGCGGGATCCTTCGCCAGCCTGTCGGCACCTCCGGCAAACGAGGCGGCGTCACCCTGATTGAGGATGAACCCGTCCTTGGCATAGCGAATGGCCGGCGCCATGAGGTCCTGCCGGGACAAGGTGCCGTATTTTTCGCGCGCCATCTCGAAACCGGCGACGGAGCCCGGCACGCCGACGGCGAGGTAGCCGTCGAGGCTGGCGCCTTTCACCGGTTTGCCGTCCTTGTCGAGATACATGGTCTTGGTCGCGGCCAGCGGCGCACGTTCGCGGAAATCGAGGAAGGTCGACTTGCCGTCCTTGAAGCGGACAGTCATGAAGCCGCCGCCGCCGATATTGCCGGCATTGGGATAGACGACGGCGAGCGCATAACCAACGGCGACCGCCGCATCGACGGCGTTGCCGCCCTTCTTCAGGACTTCGACGCCCACCTCCGACGCCAGATGCTGCGCGGTGACAACCATGCCGTTCTCGCCTTTGGCAGGCGCTGGCGAGGCGGCGAAGGCGGCCGCCCATGGCGCGAAAGCGATTGTGAAGGAGAGGCTGACGGCGATCAGCGTGCGGCGAGTGATATGCATGGCGAGGCTCCTGGCGGGGGACGCCTAGGAAACCGTGTTGGGGTGATCGAGTCCACTAACAATTGAGGGAGCACGAGAAAGAGCCCCACCCGGATTGCCATCCGACCTCTTCCCTAGTCTAGTGGAGAGGAGGCTGTCAGCGCTCGCGCCAGTCTCTTCTCCCCAGCGGGGAGAAGGTGGCCGCGAAGCGACCGGATGAGGGGCGGGCTCGGCCTCAGACAATGCCACCGCTGCCGCCGGCAACGGCCGGGCGTTCCGCCGCGACCTTGGCGCGGTAGCCTGCCGCCCGGTAAGCGGCGACCGGATCGATGGCGCCGCCGGTGTTCAGCCGCGCCATGGCCAAGATCGGCTCGACATCGGTGCGGTAGGCTGATTTTAGCGTCTGCGTTGCCATCAGCGCGTCATTGCCGTCCTGAAAAGCTTCAAGCGCCTTGCGGTCGACCAGCAGCGCCTGCGCGTAGGCGCGCTGCACCTCGACCGCGGACAGCATCAGGCTCTCGATCGGATCGGTGACGTTGTGGCTCTGGTCGAGCATATGGGCCGGATCGAAGCCGTCGGCGCCGGACAGTTCGGCGTCGACCAGTTCGTTGAAGACCAGGAACAGCCGGTAGGGGTCGATCGAACCGGCATCGAGGTCGTCGTCGCCATATTTCGAATCGTTGAAGTGGAAGCCGCCGAGTTTCCTGAACTGGATCAGCCGCGACACGATCATCTCGATGTTGACGTTGGGCGCGTGGTGGCCGAGGTCGACCAGGCAGAACGCCTTGTCGCCGAGTTCCTTGGCAATAATGTAATTGGTGCCCCAATCCTGCACGACGGTGGAATAGAAGGCAGGCTCGTATATCTTGTGTTCGGTAAACAGCTTCCAGTCAGCGGGCAGCCCGACATAGACCTCTTTCATGGCATCGAGATAGCGCTCGAACGCCTTGGCGAAGTTGACCTGGCCGGGGAAGTTCGAGCCGTCGCCGATCCACACCGTCAGCGCCTTCGACCCAAGCGTCTTGCCGATCTCGATGCATTCAAGATTGTGCTCGACCGCTTGCCGGCGCGTTCCGGCATCGGCATGCGAGAGCGAGCCGAATTTGTAGGACAGCTTTTGGTCCCTGGCGTCGGAGAACGTATTGGAGTTCATGGCGTCGAAGCCGAGGCCGAAACGCGAGGCCGCCTGCTTCAGCCGGTTCGGGTCGGCCTTGTCCCAGGGAATGTGCAGCGACACCGTCGGTGTCGCCTGCGTCAATTGCTTGATGACGGCGCAATCCTCGATCTTGTCGAAGATGTCGCGCGGTTCGCCGGCGCCGGGGAAACGGGCAAAGCGCGTGCCGCCGGTACCGACACCCCAGGAGGGGATCGCCACCGCGAATTTCTCGACCTTGTCTCGGATCGCGTCGATGGCGATGCCGCGACGGTCGAGCCGTTCGCCGAGCGAGGCGTAGTCACGCTCGAGGTCGGCCTTGCGCGCGGCGTTGTTTTTTTCGACGACGTCAGCCGAGATGATGGTTTCGGACACTGCTGTTCCTCCCAGATTTCGTTCGGCTGGCGCTGCCCCTCATCCGCCTGCCGGCACCTTCTCCCCGTGAACGGGGAGAAGGAAGGCCTAGCGCGTAAAGCTTTGCGCGTTACCGGCGTCGACATTGACGATGTTGCCGGTCGACTTGGCCGACATGTCGGAGGCGAAGAAATAGATCGCTTCGGCGATGTCCTCGGGAAACACCGAGCGCTTCAGCATCGAGCGCGAGCGGTAATGTTCCTCGAGGTCGTCGGTCGACATCTTGTAGGCGGCGGCGCGCTGTTCCTTCCACTCGCCGGACCAGATCTTGGAACCGCGCAGTACGGCGTCCGGATTGACGACGTTGACCCTGATCTGCGCCTCCGCGCCCTCAAGCGCCAAGCAGCGGGCGAGATGAATCTCGGCGGCCTTGGCGGTGCAATAGGCGGCAGCGTTCGGCGAGGCGGCAAGGCCGTTCTTGGAGGCGACGAAAACGACGTTGCCGCCGATCTTCTGCACCCTGAACAGCCGGAACGCTTCCCGCGAGACCAGGAAATATCCCGTCGACAGGATGTCCATGTTCTTGTTCCACAGCGCCAGCGTCGTGTCCTCGATCGGCGCCGAGGAGGCGAGGCCCGCGTTGGAGACCAGAATATCAATGCCGCCGAACTCGACCGCCGTTTCGGCAAAGCCGGCGACGACCTGATCCTCCGACGTGACGTTGATGACCACGGGGCGGACAAAATCCTTGCCATAGGCCTTGGCCAGTTCGTCGTTGGCGCTGGCAAGTGCTGTCTCGTCGATGTCGGCGAGCACCACGCAGGCGCCTTCGCGCAGCAGCCGGCTCGCCGTCGCGCGGCCGATGCCGCCCGCGCCGCCAGTGACGAGCGCGATCTTGCCGGCAAGAGCCTTGGGCTTCGGCATGCGCTGCAGCTTCAGATCCTCGAGCAGCCAGTATTCGATGTCGAAGGCTTCCTGCGCAGGCAGGCCGACATAGGAGGAGACGGTCGAGGCGCCACGCATGACGTTGATGGCGTTGACGTAGAACTCCCCCGAAATGCGCGCCGTGGCCTTGTCGCCGGCGAAGGTGAACATGCCGACGCCGGGCATCAGATAGACCACGGCATTGGGATCGCGGATGGCGGGCGAGTCCGCATGCTTGCAGCTGTCATAATAGGCCTGGTAGCCTACGCGGTATTCGGCAATGTCGTCGGCCAGCCGCGCGATGACGGCATCGACATCGGGCTTGGCCGGATCGAACTCGATGACCAGCGGCCGGATCTTGGTGCGCAGGAAATGGTCCGGGCATGAGGTGCCGAGTGCCGCCAGCGGGCGCAGATCCCTGGAATTGACGAATTCGAGCACGGCGGCGGAATCGTCGAAATGGCCGAGCTTATGGCTCTTTTCCGAGATCAGGCCGCGGATCCTCGGCATCAGCTTCGCGGCGATGGCGCGGCGTTCGGCGGGGTCGAGCGACTTGACCGCTTCGCCACCGAAAATGGCGACACCCTCGGAACGCCGCTCGAACCACTCGATCGCCTGGTTGATCACCGAGATCGTCGTTTCGTAGCATTCCTTCGGGCTGTCGCCCCATGTGAACAGGCCGTGGCTTTCCAGGATGACGCCCTTGGCGGCTGGATGGTCGAGGCAGAATTTCTCCAGCCACAGGCCAAGTTCGAAGCCCGGCCGCTTCCACGGCAGCCAGCCTATGGCGTCGCCGAAGATTTCCTTCGTCAGGGCCTTGGAATCTTTGGCGGCAGCGATGGCGATGATGGCGTCGGGATGCATGTGATCGACATAGGGCTTCGGCACGTAGGCATGCAGCGGTGTGTCGATCGAGGCCGCGCGCGGATTGAGATTGAAGGTGCAGTGGGGCAGATAACCCACCATCTCGTCTTCATGCTCGACGCCGCGATAAAGGCCTTTGAGGGCTCGCAATTTGTCCATGTAGAGCGTGGCAAAACCATCAAGCTTGATCGAAGCGCTGTCGCCGCCGGAGCCCTTCACCCACAGCACTTCCACGTCCTGTCCGGTGAGCGGATCCTGTTGCCGGATTTTCGACGATGTGTTGCCGCCGCCGTAATTGGTGACACGCTTGTCGGAGCCGAGCGTGTTCGAACGATAGACCAGAAGCTCGGGATCGCTCATCCCCCTTACCTTCGCATCATCCCAAAGATTGGCGAGGCGCGAGCCGGAGCGCTTGTCGAGCATGGGTAATCCTCCCTTGAAGCGCGGACGGTGCGCTCCTCTTTTCGTCGGGAATGTCTACGCAAGGCGGGGCTTTGTCAATCACAAACGATCAACATCAATCATATTGCACTGCACAATGAAATTATATGATCGGAAATGATTGACACTGCGCGATTTCTAATGCCAGATGGCCATGCAGGGAGGAACCATGCACGAAAAAGAGCGCCACAGGATCATTCTGTCCGCCGTCCAGGAAAAGCCTGTGGTGACGGTGCAGGAAATGGTCGACCTGACGGAGTCGTCCGAGGCGACGATCCGGCGCGATATCGCGGCCCTGCACGTGCAAAAGCGACTGCGCCGGGTGCGCGGCGGCGCCGAGGCGATCACGCCGCCACAGTTCATCGGCCTTGCCGGCCGGCCTTTTTCCGTCAACGAGACGCTCAACGCCGCGCAGAAGCGGGCGATAGCGCGGGAAGCGGTGGAGCTCTGCAAGGACGGCGAGCCGATCATCATCAACGGCGGCACCACCACCTTCCAGATGGTGCATTTCCTGACCGGCCGCCGCATGCCGATCTTCACCAATTCCTTCCCGATCGCCGAAAGCCTGCTCAAGCACTCCAAGAACACGGTGATGCTGTCCGGCGGCACCATCTACCGCGAGCAGAACATCATCCTGTCGCCCTTCGACAATGACGTGACGCGCAATTTCTACGCGCGCCGCATGTTCATGGGCGCCCAGGGGCTCGGGCCGCTCGGCCTGATGGAAGGCGATCCGCTGTTGATCCAGGCGGAGCAGAAGTTGATCGACCAGGCCGACGAGCTGGTGGTGCTGGTCGATTCCTCGAAATTCCGCAAACGCTCCAGCCTGATCCTGTGCGGCCTGTCGCGCATCGCCACCGTCATCACCGACGACGGCATCGAGGACCGCGAGGCAAAGATGCTCGAAACAGCGGGGGTAACGCTGATCGTCGCCCGCAAGTCGGCAAAGGAAGAATCTTCGCTGCAAGCCTGAGACACCCTCACGCCCGCAGCGGCGATGGAATGCAACGCTCAAGGGAGGAATATTCGATGAGCTTTCTGAAGAAACTGATGGTTACGGCGGCCTTTTCCGCCGCCATGGTCGTGAATGCCGCCTATGCCGAGAACGTCAAGATCGCGCTGGTGGTGAAGTCGCTCGGCAACGGCTTCTTCGACGCCGCCAACAAGGGCGCCGAAGAGGCGGCCAAGGAACTGGGCGATGTCGACATCATCTACACCGGCCCGACCAAGGCGACCGCCGAAGCGCAAATCGAGGTGGTCAATTCACTGATCGCGCAAAAGGTCAACGCTATCGCCATCTCGGCCAATGACGCCGACGCGCTGGTGCCGGTGCTGAAGAAGGCCATGGAGCGCGGCATCACCGTCATCTCCTGGGATTCGGGCGTCGCCAAGGAAGGCCGCCAGCTTCACCTGAACCCGTCCGACACCGGCCTGATCGGCGAGACCATCATCAAGCTCGCCGCCGACTATTTGCCGGAGGGCGGCGACGTCGCCATCCTGTCGGCCTCCTCGACCGCGACCAACCAGAATGCCTGGATCGACGCGGCCAAGAAGGTGCTGCCGGAGAAATTCCCGAAGATCAAGCTCGTCGCCACCGTCTATGGCGACGACGATTCGGCCAAGAGCACCGACGAAGCCAAGGGCCTCTTGAAGTCCTATCCGAACCTGAAGGCGATCATCGCGCCGACCACCGTCGGCGTCGTCGCCGCTGCCCAGGTCGTCACCGATGAGAAGCTGATCGGCAAGGTCAACGTCACCGGCCTCGCGCTGCCGTCGGAGTTCAAGAAGTTCATCGACAACGGCGCTTCACAGGCCGTGGCTCTTTGGAACCCGATCGATCTCGGTTACTCCGCCGTCTACCTCGCCCACGATCTGGCGGTGAAGAAGGAAGAGGCCAAGCCCGGTGCGACGCTGTCGATCGGCCGCGTCGGCAAGGTCACGCTCGACGACACCAATTCGGCTGCGATGGCTCCGCCCTTCCAGTTCGACAAGACCAACATCGAGAAGTTCTCCAAGATCTACTGATCCGGAGCTTCAAGCTGACGCGGCGGGGTTCACGCCCCGCCGCAACTTCAAACGCACCTTGTTTCAGGGCTTGATACGACCATGGACACGACAGCCCAACACGGCACGGTGAAGGATGGGCCCCAGGCCTCCACGCCACGCCTGACGCTGTCCGGCATCTCGAAGAGCTTTCCCGGCGTGCGCGCGCTGCACAATGTCAGCCTCTCGCTCTATCCGGGCCAGGTGACGGCGCTGATCGGCGAGAACGGCGCCGGCAAGTCGACGCTGGTCAAGATCATGACCGGCATCTACCAGCCCGATGCGGGCACGATCAGCATAGACGGGCAGGACGTCACCCTGCCCAGCGCGCACGCCGCCTTCGGCCACGGCGTTACCGCCATCCATCAGGAAACCGTGCTGTTCGACGATCTGACGGTCGCCGAAAACATCTTTCTCGGCCATGCGCCGCGCACCCGCTTTGGCACCATCGACTGGCGCACCATGCGCAGAAATGCGCGCGAAGTGCTCGACACCATGCATGCCCGCCATATCGACGCCGATGCAAGGCTGAAGGACCTCGGCATTGCCAACAAGCATCTCGTTGCCGTGGCGCGGGCCATGTCGATCGACGCGCGGATCGTCATCATGGACGAACCGACGGCCGCCCTTTCGATGAAGGAGATCGAAGAGCTCTTTTTGCTGATCGAGTTCCTCAAGAGCGAAGGCAAGGCGATCCTGTTCATCAGCCACAAGTTCGACGAGATCTACCGCATCGCCGACCGCTACACCGTGTTCCGCGACGGCGAGATGGTCGGCGAAGGGCTGATCAAGGATGCCGCCCAGAGCCAGATCGTGCGCATGATGGTGGGCCGTGCGGTCGATCACATCTTTCCACAGCGCAAGGCCGAGATCGGCGCGCCGGTGCTGTCGGTCTCCGGCCTGTCGCACCCCACCGAATTCAACGACATCGGTTTCGAGCTGCACAAGGGCGAGATTCTCGGCTTCTACGGCCTTGTCGGCGCCGGCCGCAGCGAGGTGATGCAGGCGATTTCAGGGATCACCCGCACCTCCGGCGGCACGATCACGCTGGACGGCAAGACGATCGCGCCGAAATCGGCGGCGGATTCGATCGAGGCCGGCATCGTCTACGTGCCCGAGGAGCGCGGCAAGCAAGGCGTGGTGATCGGCCTGCCCATCTTCCAGAATGTTTCTCTCCCGTCGCTGGCACGCACCTCCAAATCCGGCGTGCTGCGGCTGGCGGAGGAGTTTTCGCTCGCCCGCTCCTACACCGAGCGGCTCGACCTCAGGGCCTCCTCGCTCAGCCAGGATGTCGGCACGCTGTCGGGCGGCAACCAGCAGAAGGTCGTGATTGCCAAATGGCTGGCGACCGCCCCCAAAGTCATCATCCTGGACGAGCCGACCAAGGGCATCGACATCGGCTCCAAAGCCGCCGTGCACGGCTTCATGGCCGAGCTGGTGGCGCAAGGCCTGTCGGTTATCATGGTGTCGTCGGAGCTGCCCGAAATCCTCGGCATGTCCGACCGCGTCGTCGTCATGCGCGAGGGCCTTGTCGCGGCCGTCTACGACAACAACGGACTGGACGCCGAGACGCTGGTCCGGACGGCGGCGGGGATCGCGGCATGAAAACTTTGCTGAAATATCGCGAAATCTGGTTGCTGGCGGCCATCGTCGTGCTGATCGGGCTGATCTCGACGCGTTTTCCCGCCTTCGCCGACCCCGGCAATTTGCGCCAGGTGTTCAACGACACCTCGATCCTGATGATCCTGGCGCTCGGGCAGATGGTGGT
Organism: Mesorhizobium sp. BR1-1-15; assembly: GCF_020165475.1. NCBI lineage: Bacteria > Pseudomonadati > Pseudomonadota > Alphaproteobacteria > Hyphomicrobiales > Phyllobacteriaceae > Mesorhizobium > Mesorhizobium sp. BR1-1-15. The sequence continues at coordinate 45,966 of NZ_JAIUIF010000004.1, forward strand.
CATCCTGACCCGTTCGATCGACCTGTCGATGGCATCGAACCTCTGCTTCACCGGCATGGTGGTGGCGATGCTGAACGCCGCTCACCCGGCGATCCCGATCCCGCTGCTGATCGTCATTGCCCTGGTCGTCGGCCTGGTGCTCGGCGCCATCAACGGCCTTCTGGTGTGGCGGCTGAACATCCCCTCGATCGTGGTGACATTGGGCACGCTGACCATCTATCGCGGCGCCACCTTCGTCATCTCCGGCGGCGCCTGGGTCAATGCCGACAAGATGAGCCCCGAGTTCATCGGCTTCCAACGCGCGGCCTTACTCGGCATTCCGGTGCTGTCCTGGATCGCCATTCTGGTCATCGCGCTGTTCTTCATCCTGATGACGCGCACCGCGCTCGGCCGCTCGATCTATGCCATCGGCGTCAATCCTACGGCGTCGGTTTATGCCGGCATCGATGTCGGGCGGACGAAATTCATCGTCTTCTGCATCTCCGGCATGATCGGCGGGCTCGCCGGCTATCTCTGGATCTCACGCTACGTGATCGCCTCGGTCGAGGTCGCCAATGGCTACGAGCTCAACATCATCGCCGCTTGCGTCATCGGCGGCATCTCGATTGCCGGCGGCATCGGTTCGGTCGGGGGCGCGGTGTTGGGGGCGCTGTTCCTGGGCATCATCTCCAACGCGCTGCCGGTCATCAACATCTCGCCCTTCTGGCAGATGGCGATTTCGGGCAGCGCCATCATCCTCGCCGTCGTGCTCAACGCGCGCGGCGAACGCCAGCAGGGCCGCATCATCCTGAGAAAAATGGAGGCGGCATGAGCGACGTCCCTGCCCCGCGCCACATTCCGGACCGGCTCGACAAGCCGTTTCGTTCGGCGATCTTTTCCTGGGAAGCGCTGCTGGTCGTGGTGGCCCTCGCCATCTTCGCCATCAACAGCTTCGCCTCGCCCTATTTCCTCGACCCTTATTCGCTGTCGGACCTGACCTTCAACTTCACCGAGAAGGGCCTGATCGCCTTCGCCATGGCGCTGCTGATCATTTCGGGCGAGATCGACCTGTCGGTCGCCGCCATCATCGCGCTGGCCTCGACCATGATGGGCATGGCGGTGCAGGCCGGCGCCGGAACGCCGGTGCTGGTGGCGATCGGCATCGTCGTCGGGCTCGGCTGCGGGGCCTTCAACGGCCTTCTGGTCACGAGGCTTGGCCTGCCCTCGATCGTCGTCACCATCGGCACGATGAGCCTGTTTCGAGGCATCGCCTTCATCATCCTCGGCGACCAGGCCTACAAGGGTTATCCCGAGAGCTTCGCCTTCTTTGGCCAGGGTTATGTCTGGTGGGTGGTGTCGTTCGAGCTGGTGCTCTTTCTCATCGCCGCCGTCGCCTACTGGTTCGCGCTGCACCGCACGAGTTTCGGCCGCCGCGTCTTCGCCATCGGCAACAATCCGGTCGCGGCACAGTTTTCCGGCGTGCGTGTCGGCCGCATCAAGTTCATCCTGTTCTGCCTGACCGGGCTGATGTCCGGCATCGCCTCTGTGCTGATCACCTCCCGGCTCGGTTCGACCCGTCCCTCGATCGCGCAGGGCTATGAGCTGGAAGTCATCACCATGGTGGTGCTTGGCGGCGTCAGCATCCTTGGCGGCGCAGGCAGCATTGTCGGCGTCGTGCTCGCCGCCTTCATCATGGGGCTGGTGACCTTCGGGCTCGGCCTGCTCAACGTGCCCGGCATCGTCATGTCGATCTTCATCGGCCTGCTCCTGATCATCGTCATCGCGCTGCCGATCGTCTGGCGGCGGCTGCGCGGGGGACGCTGATGGCCGAAAAATACGCGTTCAAGATGATGCTCAAGCCCGGCATGAAGGCGGAATATAAGAAGCGTTACGACGAGATATGGCCATCGCTGGTCGCGCTGTTGAAGCAGGCCGGGGTTTCCGACTATTCCATCCATCTCGACGAGGAGACCAACATCCTGTTCGGCGTGCTGTGGCGGCGGGACGACCATGGCATGGCCGACCTGCCGAAGCATCCGGTGATGCAGCGCTGGTGGGCAGACATGGCCGACCTCATGGAGACCAGGCCTGACAATGAGCCGGTGGCCGTGCCCCTGGAAACCATGTTCCACATGGCATGAGTGCCCCGCGCCACATCGCCGTCATCGACATCGGCAAGACCAACGCCAAGGTGGCGCTGGTCGACCTCGCCACGCTGCGCGAGGTCGCGCTGCGCCGAGTGGCGAACGCGCCGGTGCGGCAAGCCCGCTACCCGCATCACGACGTCGAGGCGCTGTGGGCCTTCATCCTCGACAGTCTTGCCGATCTCAACCGCGAACAGACCATCGACGCCGTTTCGATCACTACCCATGGCGCGACGGGCGCTCTGGTTGAGGCCTCCGGCGAACTGGTGTTGCCCGTGCTCGACTACGAATTCGACGGCCCGGAGGAACTCGCGGCCGAGTATGACGCGATCCGTCCGCCCTTCGCTGAAACCGGCACGCCGCGGCTGCCGCTCGGCCTCAATCTCGGCGCGCAATTCTTCTGGCAGCAGAAGCGCTTTCCGACGGAATTCGCCAGGGCAACGGCGATGTTGATGTATCCCCAATATTGGGCGCTGCGGCTGACCGGCATCGCCGCCAACGAGGTGACCTCGCTCGGCTGCCACACCGATCTGTGGAACCCGTGGAAAGCGGATTTCTCGGCGATGATCGACCGCCTCGGTTGGCGCGCGTTGATGGCGCCGGTGCGGCCGGCAAGGGACCGGCTCGGCCCGCTCCTGCCGGCGCTTGCCGAGCGAACGGGGCTCGATCCGCGGACGCCTGTGTTCTGCGGCCTGCACGATTCCAACGCCTCGCTGTTGCCGCATCTTCTCGCCGACGCGCCGCCTTTCAGCGTCGTCTCGACCGGCACCTGGGTGGTGTCGATGTCGGTCAGCGGCAGATCGGTGGCGCTCGACCCGGCGCGTGATACGCTGGTCAACGTCAACGCGCTGGGCGATCCCGTGCCATCGGCGCGCTTCATGGGCGGCCGCGAATTTTCCGTGCTGACGGATGATCAGCCGGAGAACTGGACCGAAGACGATGTCGGGGCCGTGCTGGCAAAAAGGACGCTGCTGCTGCCATCGACACAACAGGGGTCGGGACCGTTCCCGCATCATGCGGCGGCGTGGCTCAACGCTGACGGCATGAATAGCGGCCAGCGCTTTGCCGCCATCTCTTTCTATCTGGCGCTGATGTCGGCGACCTGCCTCGATCTGATCGGCGCCGACGGCCCGACCATTGTCGAAGGCCCTTTCGCCCGCAACCGGCTCTTTGTCGGCATGCTGGCGGCGGCGACCGCCAGAAGCGTCGTCGCCTCCGAAGCCGCGACCGGCACCAGCATCGGCGCCGCGTTGCTGGCATCGGACAAGGCTGAGGCGCATGGCAAGGGCTTGAGACAAGAACCGCCGGTCGACCCCGCCTTGACGGATTATGCAAGCACCTGGCGTGCGGCGGTCGAAGGGCGGGGCTAACTACGGATCCGCTTGCCTAATCTTCATAGACCAGCCCCTGTGGATCGATTTCGGGCTTTCGGCCGGCGACGAGGTCGGCGAGGAATTTGCCCGAGCCGCAGGCCATGGTCCATCCGACATGGCCGTGGCCGGTGTCGAGATAGAGATTTTTGTAGCGGGCCCGGCCGATGACCGGCACGGAATTGGGCATCATCGGCCGCAGGCCCGCCCAGAACATGGCCTTCTTCTCGTCGAAGGCGCCAGGGAAAAGATCCTTGCCGGTGCTGATGATGGTGTTGAAGTCAGCGGGCTTGAAGCTTCGGTCAAAGCCGGTGAACTCGGCCGTCGAGGACATCCGCAAGCGGTTGCCCAGCCTGGAATAGCCGATCAGCCGGTCCTCGTCGGCGCCACCCATAGTCGGCCCCTTGCTTTCGTCCTCCAGGGGGATCGTCGCGGTATAGCCTTTCACCGGATAAACCGGCAGGTCGATGCCGTAGCGGCGGCCGAGTAGGCCGCTTTCCGGGCCCATTGCGATGACAACCGCATCGCCGGCCACCGGGCCTGACGAGGTGATGACGGCCCGCACCCTGTCGCCTTCGATATCGAAACCTTCGACCGTGGTGCCGAACCGGAACTCGGCGCCAAGCCTCTCGGTCGCATAGGCGGCGAGCCTGTCGACAAACAGTTTGGAATCGCCAGTCTGGTCAGTGGGCGAATAAACCCCGCCGGCTATCTTGTCCTTCACCCCGGCAAGCCCCGGCTCCAGTTCGACCAGCCGGTCGCGCCCGACGATCTCGATCGGCAAGCCATGCTCGGCAAGATAGCGATAATTGTCGGTCCCGGTGTCGAGACTCTTCTGCGAGCGGAAGAAGTAGAGGATGCCCTTCTTGCGCTCGTCATAGTGGATGCCGGTCGCCTCCGACAGCGCATTGATGCAGTCGCGCGAATAGAGCGCGAGCCGCAGCTTGATGTCGGTGTTGGCGCGCAGGCGCGCCACCGTGCACTGGCGCAGGAAGCGCAGGCTCCAGGCGAGAAAATAGGGATCGAAGCGCAGTCGCACCTTGATGCCGAGATCGTGGTTGTAGAGCCCGCGCAGGAAGGTCTTCAGCGCCGCCGGGGAAGCCCAGGCGGTGGCATCGCCCGGCGACACCAGCCCGGCATTCGACTGGCTGGTGCCCCGCGCCGGCGCCGGATGACGCTCGATGACGGTGACCTCATGGCCGTCGCTCGCCAGATAGTAGGCGGCCGCCGTGCCGACGACGCCGGCCCCGAGCACCGTTATCTTCATGTCGTCCCCCCAAAAAAGGTCGAACCGGGCAGCGCGCTTCCGCACCCTCCGCGAACGCTTCCATAGCGCTTCGCGGAGCGGCTTGCGAGCCCTTGGGAAAACCCGCTCAACCGCGTGCGGAATTCTTCCCCGTCAGGATACGCTCCCAGGCGAGCGCATCTGCAACGATCTGGTCGAGATCGTCGCGTTGCGGCGTCCAGCCGAGTTCCGTCCGGGCGAGATCGGAATTGGCAACCACCGCGGCGGCGTCACCGGGGCGGCGCTCGCCCGTCCTGACCTCGAAATCATGGCCGAAGGCGCGGCGCACGCTCTCGATCACCTCCAGCACCGAGTAGCCGTGGCTGTAGCCGCAATTGGCGACGAGGCTCGCGCCCCCGGCGCGCAGCCGCTCAAGGGCCAGGCGATGCGCCGCGGCCAGGTCGCTGACATGGATATAATCGCGCATGCAGGTGCCGTCGGGCGTCGGATAATCGGTGCCGTACACCTGCATGAACGGCCGCTTGCCGAGCGCCGTCTCGCAAGCGACCTTGATCAGATGCGTGGCGCCCGGCGTCGACTGGCCGGTGCGCCCCCTGGGATCGGCGCCCGCGACGTTGAAATAGCGCAGCGCCGTGTAGCGCAGGCCATGCGCGATCGCCGCATCGCGCAGCATCCATTCGCTCATCAGCTTGGAGAGGCCGTAGGGCGATTCCGGCGCCAGGCGGGCATCCTCGCGCACCGGTTCCAGCCCAGCGCCGCCATAGACGGCGGCTGTCGAGGAGAAGATGAAGTTCGGCACGCCCTCGCGCACCGCCGTTTCGATCAGCGTGCGCGTCTTGCAGGTGTTGTTCTCGTAGTAGCCGAGCGGATCGGCGACGGATTCGGGAACGACGATCGAGCCGGCAAAATGGATGATCGCATCGACATTGTTGTCGCGGATGATGGAGCCGACCAATTCCTTGTCGGCGACATCGCCGACGACCAGCTTTGCCTCCGGTGCCACCGCCCATTCGAAACCGGTCGAAAGCCGGTCGAGAACGACCACGCTTTCGCCCGCATCCAGCAATTCCCAGACCATATGGCTGCCGATATAACCGGCGCCGCCCGTCACCAAAACCGTCATTCCGCGTCCTCGCATTCAAGATCTATCGGAAACTGTCTCAATATCGCTCTACTGGAAAGCCCGCCCCATGACCAATAAAACCCTGCGTAACCGACTTGGCCGGCATATGGCATCATGCCGAAACAAAAGCGCCCTACAGGCCGTTATCGCCAGGAAATAGGCCATGATCCGCCCCTCGTTAGGAACAGGTGCGGGGCGTGGCATTTTGACCAAAACGGGCCGGTGGACGGCCAATCGGGCAATGATTATGATCCAGCGCAAAACTGGGAAGCCGACATGAATTATCAGCGGTTCTTCGAGGACGCGATCGACCAGCTCCATGCGGAACGACGCTACCGCGTCTTTGCCGACCTCGAGCGCATAGCGGGCAAATTTCCGCGTGCCATCTGGCGCGCCAACGGCCGCGCAGAGGAAATCACCGTCTGGTGCTCCAACGACTATCTCGGCATGGGCCAGCACCCGGATGTCATCGCAGCGTTTCAGAACGCGGCGGGCCGGATGGGTTCGGGCGCCGGCGGCACCCGCAACATCTCCGGCACCAGCAATCCGCTGGTCGAACTCGAGCATGAGCTCGCCGACCTGCACGACAAGGAAGCCGCGCTGGTCTTCACCTCCGGTTTTGTCTCCAACGAGGCCTCGATCTCGACCATCGCGCGGCTTTTGCCCAACTGCCTGATCATCTCGGACGAGTTGAACCATGCCTCGATGATCGAAGGCGTGCGGCGCTCGGGCGCGGAAAAGAAGATTTTTCGCCACAACGATGTCGCGCACCTGGAAAGCCTGCTGCAGGCGGCGGGCCGCGAACGCGCCAAGCTGATCGTGTTCGAGAGCGTCTATTCGATGGATGGCGATATCGCGCCGATCAGAGAGATCGTCGACCTCGCCGAGCGCTATAACGCCATGACCTATATCGACGAGGTCCACGCCGTGGGCATGTACGGTCCGCGCGGCGGCGGCATCACCGAGCGGGAAGGCCTCGCCGACCGCATCGACATCATCGAGGGCACGCTCGCCAAGGCTTTCGGCACGCTGGGCGGCTACATCACCGGCACGAGCGCTGTCATCGACGCCGTGCGCTCCTATGCGCCGGGCTTCATCTTCACCACCGCGCTGCCGCCGGCCATCGCCGCCGCTGCCACCACCTCGATCCGTCATCTCAAGCGCTCGCAGGCCGAGCGTGACGCCCAGCAGCAGCAGGCGACGCGGACCAAGCAGATCCTCTCCGCCGCCGGCCTCCCGGTGATGGACTCGGCGACCCACATCGTGCCAGTGCTGGTTGGCGACCCCGAGCTTTGCAAGATGGCAAGCGACCGGCTGCTCGGCGTGCACGGCATCTACATCCAGCCGATCAACTATCCGACCGTGCCGCGCGGCACGGAGCGGCTGCGCATCACGCCGACGCCGTTCCATTCGGATGCGCTGATCGCCGAGCTGCAGGACGCCCTGGTCGAGACCTGGGACGCGCTCGGCATTTCCTATGGTTCAGCAGGACGACCTTCCGTGGCCAAGACCGACCGGATCATTCCCCTGCTGGTGCCCAAGTCAGGCGGCTGAAACCCGTTTGAAACTCCACTCCGGCGGCCGTCTGGGGCGCCGGAGCGACTTTCAATTCGGGCGTCATCAACCTCTCAAACAGTCGTCATCCACTTCGCCAGCCTGTGCGCCGCCTCCTCGAGCTGGTCGAGGCGGCGGTGGAAGCACAGCCTGAGGAAGGCTTCGCCGCCTGGGCCAAAGGCCGTGCCCGGCGCCAGGCCGACATTGGCCTTGTCGACGATCTCGAAGGCGGCGCTGCGCGAATCGGTGATGCCGTCCACCCTGAAGAACAGGTAGAAAGCACCTTGCGGCACGGTGAACCGGGCGCGGTCGGTGGCGCCGAGAATGCCGCAGACCAGATCGCGCGCCTTCCTAGCCCTCTCCACCTGTTCGGCGACGAAGACATCGCCTTCATCGAGCGCCGCGACCGCGCCGCGCTGCATGAACTGGGCGACACCTGAATTCGAATACTGGATCAGGTTCTCGAACACCTGCTGCAAACTCGGATGGGTCTTGATCCATCCGACGCGCCAGCCGGTCATCGCCCAGTTCTTGGAGAAGCTGTTCACGAACAGGATGCGGTCCTCTGCGGTCGCGATGTCGAGGAAGGACGGCGCGCGGCCTTGGCCATAGTGGAACAGCGAATAGATCTCGTCCGCGATGATCCAAAGGCCATTTGCCCGGGCGAGATCGAGAATGGCGCGCAAAGTCTCGTGGTCGGCGGTCCAGCCGGTCGGATTGGACGGCGTGTTGATGAACAACGCCCTGGTCTTGGGCGTGATGGCGGCCGCGATCTTCTCGACATCGCACGACCAGCCATTGCCGGATTGATCGAGCGTGACCGGCACCGGCACGGCACCGGCGATGGCGGCGGCGGCGTCGAAATTCGGCCAGGCGGGCGACAGATAGATCACCTCGTCGCCGGCACCGGCGAGCGCGTCGAGCGCAAGCTGGATCGCATGCATGCCCGAGCCGGTGACGATGAATTCGTCCTCGGCGAAGTGTTTGCCGAAATGCCTGTGGTAATAGCGGGCAAGCGCCTGCCTCAGATCGGGGATGCCCCTCTGCCAGGTGTAGAACGTCTCGCCACCGGCCAGCGCTTTCGACGCGGCATCGGTGATGAAGGACGGCGTCGGCAGATCGCCCTCGCCGGCCCAGAGCGGGATCAAGCCGTCGCGCAGCCTGCCATAGTTGACGACGGCGACGATACCGCTTTCGGGCGCAGCCAAGGCCTCGGGGCGCAGGTTCTGGATCAGGGTCATGGGCAGGTCCGTTCGAACAGGGATAGCATGCCGGCTGTTCTACTACGGGCGAAAGCAAAAAACCCCGGCCGTGAACGACCGGGGTTTTGGTCCAGAAGAACCTGATGTCTCTATCTCCTGGCAAGCAGATCGCGGATTTCGGTCAGAAGCTGCACATCGGCAGGCGGCGGCGCGGCGGCAGGCGCGGGCTTTTCGGCCTCCAGGCGCCTGCGCAGGTTGTTCACCGCCTTGACCATCAAGAAGATGATGAATGCGAGGATGAGAAAGTTCAGCACGACCGTGATGAAGCTGCCATAGGCGAAGACGGCGCCCTCTTTCTTTGCCTCCGCCAGCGTGCCCGAGTGGACGTTCGAGGACAGTCCGAAGAAGTAGTTGTTGAAGTCCAACCCGCCGAAAATCGCGCCCACGATCGGCATGATGATGTCGTTGACAAGGGAATCGACGATCCTGCCGAAAGCAGCGCCGATGATGACGCCGACGGCCAGGTCCATCACATTGCCCTTGGAAATGAATTCCTGGAATTCTTTCAGCATTTCGACCCTCCTTGCCATGATCGGCCGCGTTCTCCAGCGCCGGCCAAGCCCACAATAGCAAAAACCTCCGGTTGCAAAACCGGAAAAAGGGCCAAGGCACCGGTTTGTTTTTACCCGCATCATCAGACGTCCATGCGCCGAACGCCGCGATGGACTCAGCTTCCAAGCTGTGGTTGCGTGCGGTGAGCGGGCGTCGAGCCGGCCAGGGAGGAAGCGCGAGCCGTGCAGGGCTTGTTCATCGTTGTCATCGCGATCGCTTATGTGACGCTTCTGTTCGCCATCGCCAGCCTTGGCGACCGCCGCTCGGCCAGCTCCGGGCCCGGTCGCGCACGTCCGTTCATCTACGCGCTCAGCCTGGCCATCTATTGCACCTCCTGGACGTTTTTCGGTTCTGTCGGCCTGTCTTCCGAGCGCGGCCTGGAGTTCCTCGGCATCTATACCGGCCCGGTGCTGGTGTTCGTGTTCGGTTTTCCCTTGCTCAACCGTCTCGTGCGGCTGGCCAAGACCGAGAAGATCACCTCGATCGCCGACTTCCTCGGCGCGCGCTATGGCAAGAGCTTCACCGTGGCCGCCATCGCCACGCTGATCGCGACCATCGGCGCGGTGCCCTATATCGCGCTGCAGCTGAAGGCGATCTCCGGTTCCGTCAGCCTGATGGTCGAGCATTACACCGGCTCGCCGCCGTCGTTCGATCCTTTCGTCAGCGACATCTCGCTGGTGGTCGCCATGCTGCTGGCGCTGTTCGCGGTGCTGTTCGGCACGCGCCACGCCGACGCCACCGAGCACCAGGACGGGCTGGTGCTGGCGGTGGCGGTCGAAACCGTGGTCAAGCTTGCCGCCTTCCTGGCGATCGGCCTGATGGTCACTTTCCTGATCTTCGGCGGGCCCGGCGACATGTTCGGCAAGCTGGCCGAAAACGGCCAGGTGCGGCAGGCGATGAGCTATTCGACGTCACTCGCCACCTGGCTGGTGCTGACCTGCCTGAGTGGCTTCGCCATCATCCTTCTGCCCCGGCAATTCTACGTCACCATCGTCGAGAACCGCAGCGAGGCGGAACTGCGCACCGCGACATGGGTGTTTCCGCTCTATCTGGTGACGATCAACCTGTTCGTGCTGCCGATCGCCTTCGCCGGACTGTCGCTGGTCGGCACGAAGACGAGCAGCGACCTTTATGTGCTGTCGCTGCCCTTGTTCGGCGGTCACGATTTCCTGGCCATGGCTGCCTTCATCGGCGGCCTGTCGGCGGCCACCGCCATGGTCATCGTCGAGAGCGTGGCGCTGTCGATCATGATCTCCAACGACCTCATCATCCCGCTGTTCGTGCGGCGGCTGCTGAGGACAACGTCTTCCGAAAACGAGGACTGGTCGACGCTCATCCTCAACGTGCGGCGGGCATCGATCTTCATCATGCTTTTCATCGCCTTCCTCTACTATCGCGAGAGCACCGACAGCGCGCGGCTGTCGTCGATCGGCCTGATGTCGTTCGCGGCGATCGCGCAATTCGCGCCGGCCCTGATCGGCGGGCTGATCTGGCGCGGCGCCAATGGCAGGGGCGCGGCCCTCGGCATGGTCGCCGGCATCCTGATCTGGGGCTACACGCTGCTGTTGCCGTCGCTCGTCGCGCCCGAAACCGGCATATTGGTGCATGGCCTGTTCGGCTTCGAGGCGCTGCGGCCGCAGGCGCTGTTCGGCACCGTCGCGGAGCCGTTGAACCACGGCGTGCTGTGGAGCCTGTCGATCAACGCACTGTTTTTCGTGCTGGGCTCGCTGTCGCGCGCCGCGGTGCCGCTGGAGCGCATCCAGGCGTCGATCTTCGTGCCGCGCGAAGCCGGGCCGATGCCCAGCCTGCGCCGTTTCCGCACCGCCGTCACCGTCAACGACCTGAAGGACACCATCGCGCGCTATCTCGGCGTGCAGCGCACCGAGCGGTCGTTCCAGTCCTTCGAAAAGACCACCAACGTCATCCTGCATGGCAATGAGCAAGCCAGCATGGACGTCATCCGCTTTTCCGAGCAGCTTTTGGCCAGCGCCGTCGGCTCTTCGTCGGCGCGGCTGATCCTGTCGCTGCTGTTTCGCCGCCACGACCGCGAATCCAGGGATGCCTTCCGGCTGCTCGACGACGCCACGGAAGCGTTGCAACACAACCGCGACCTGTTGCAGATCGCGCTCGACCAGATGGAACAGGGCATCACCGTCTTCGACCGGGATTTCCGGCTGATCTGCTGGAACCGCCAGTACCGCGAGCTGTTCGACCTGCCCGACGACATGGGCCAGGTCGGCGTCTCGCTCGACCAGATCCTGCGCCATCTGGCGGAGCGCGGCGATATCCCGACCGACCAGCGGGTGACGATGCTCAACCGGCTGACCAGCTTCGTCAGCCCCTGGCAGATGGAACTGAAGACCAGCGGCCGGATCCTGGAGCTGCGCTCCAACCCGATGCCGGACGGCGGCATCGTCGCCACCTATGCCGACATTTCCGGCCGCGTCGAGCAGGACCTGGCGCTGAAGCGGGCGAACGAGTCGCTGGAACAGCGGGTGAAGACCCGCACCATCGAACTGACCAGGGTCAACGAGGAGTTGACCCGGGTCAACGAGGAACTGGCGCAGGCGCAGATGCTTGCCGAGGAGGCCAATCTGGGCAAGACGCGCTTCCTCGCCGCGGCCGGCCACGACATCCTTCAACCGCTCAACGCCGCCAGGCTCTACTGCTCGTCGTTGATCGAAAAGGCCGGCAAGGGCCCGGCCGGCAAGGCCGCGGTCAACATCGACTCCTCGCTGGAATCGGTCGAGACCATTCTGGGCGCCGTGCTCGACATTTCCCGCCTCGATGCCGGTGCCATGAAACCGGACGACACGGCCTTCAACCTAGACGCATTGCTGCGCCAGATCGGCAACGATTTCCGGCCGCTTGCCGCGGAAAAGCAACTCAAGCTGACGATCATGCCCTCGTCGCTGACAGTGATGACGGATCGCAACCTGTTGCGCCGCCTGATCCAGAACCTCGTTTCCAATGCCATCAAATACACACGTCACGGCCGCATCCTGGTTGGCGTGCGGCGGCGCGGCGAACTGGCGGAAATCCAGGTGATCGACACTGGCATCGGCATTGCCGGCGACAAGCTGAACACGGTGTTTCGCGAATTCACCCGGCTGGACGAAGGCGCGCGCGAGGCCGAAGGCCTCGGCCTCGGCCTTTCGATCGTCGATCGCATCGCGCGGGTGCTGAGGCTTGAGATCCGTATTTTCTCCAATCCGGGCAAGGGCACGCGCTTTTCCGTCATCCTGCCGGTGGCGGCCGTGCAGGAACCGAAACGCGAGGTTGAAACCAGGGCGCCGGCCCGCGCGGCGGCTTCGCTGTCCGGACTGAGCGTGCTGTGTATCGACAACGACGCCCGCATCCTCGAAGGCATGCGGCTGCTGCTCGAAGGCTGGGGCTGCGCCGTCGAGACCGTGTCCGGCACAACGAACCTGGATATCGCGATCCGCCACCCGGACATTGTCCTTGCCGACTATCATCTCGATGGCGAAACCGGCCTCGACGCCATTGTCAGGCTGCGAGCGATCCACGGCGACGACCTGCCCGCCGTGCTGGTCACCGCCGACCGTTCCAACGAGGTACGCACGGCGGCGGCCGGGCTCGACGTCCCGGTGATCAACAAGCCGCTCAAACCGGCCGTGCTGCGCTCTATGATGGCCAGGGTCAGGCCGCTGGTGCCGGCGGCGGAGTAACTGTCAGGTTTGCTTCATTTCGGCCCCGCCGACAGCGCCCAGGCTTCGAGATAGGCGCAGAACATGTCGGCCGTCGCGTCGGCATGGCTTGTATCTCTGCTGACGGGCGAGGCGTTTCCGAGAAACTGCTCGCCGATCCGATATCCACATAACCATCCGCCAGGTTCGGGCGCTCAGCTCACCGGCTGCAGCGGATCGCTGCCGATCTTGGACAGCAGGATCACCGCCTGGGTGCGGCTGTCGACGCCGAGCTTCTGCAATATCGCCGAGACATGCGCCTTGATCGTCGCCTCGGAGACGCCGAGCTCATAGGCGATCTGCTTGTTGAGAAGGCCTTCCGCCAACATGCCGAGCACGCGGGTTTGCTGCGGCGTGAGCGCCTGCAGGCGCTTGATCAGGTCCGATATTTCGGGGTCGCGCTCGACACCGAGATCGATGCCGGCCGGTGCCGCGATATCGCCCGCAAGGACCGATCGCACGGCGTCGCGGATTTCCTCCATGCTGGCCGATTTGGAGATGAAACCGGACGCGCCGAGGTCGAGCGCGCGCCGGATGGTCGCCGGGTCGTCATGGGCGGAGACCACCACCAGCGGCGCCGCCGGATGGATGCCGCGCAACGAGATCAGGCCGGAAAGGCCGCTCGCGCCCGGCATCGACAGGTCGAGCAGCACCAGATCGACCTCCTCGTTGGCCACGACCAGCGCCTTGGCGCTTTCGAAATCGCCGGCTTCGTGAATAGCGGTGACATTGCCGATGCCGGCAAGCGCTTCGCGCAACGCACCGCGAAACAGCGGGTGATCGTCGGCGATGACGAAAGAATAGCCTGATGGCAAATATCCCTCCCCGGATCCCTTGATGGTCTTCTGTTTTCTCGGGACCTGATGCAACGATTATGAGGCGCTTCGCGCTGTTTTCAAGCAGCAAAGCCGGCGCACCGGATTTCCCCAGACGGCCTGTCTTCAGGTCTTCTGCGAGTTGGGCTTGGCGCCGTCGCCGCTGTCCTTGTCCATATCCTTGACGATGCCCATGAAGCCCTTCAGGAAACGCTCCATGTAGCTCATCGTCTTGTTGAAATCCTCCTCGCTCGGCAATGTCGATTCGAGGCGGGCCGAGAGCGAATTCTCGAGCCTGGTGACGCGCTCGTCCATGGCTTTCATCGAAGTTTGCAGGCGATCGACCTCGTCCTGGAAGGCAGCGCGTTCATCGGCCGCCATCTTGCAGACGAGTTGGCCGGAACGCTCCTCGCAGATCGACATCGCGCCCGTCTGCGTGTCCATGCGGACATAGCCGTTGGCGGATTTCTCCAGACGATAGCGGTCGGTCTCCTCGGAAAAGGCGGACGCCGCGACCAGCGAAACGAGCGCGGCGGGGATCAAGATGTGCTGCAGACGCATGTTGTCCTCCATGGCCAAAGCCTGAGATATCGCATGTTTGCGCCGGAAATGGGGAAGACGCTTGGCACGGCCTTCCCCGCACGGCTGGTTCGGACTATAGCGCAACCATGTCTCAGATTATCTACAAGATAACCCCGGAAGGGCCCTGGCGCGAGGCCGAAGCGAACGGCCGCTTCACCGGTGCGCCGATCGATGTCGCCGACGGCTTCATCCATTTCTCCACGGCGGCACAGGTCAAAGAGACGGCGGCGAAGCATTTTGCCGGCCAGGCGGGGCTTCTGCTGGTCGCCATCGACGGGACCAGCCTGGGCGATGCGCTAAAATACGAAGCCTCGCGCGGCGGCGCGCTGTTTCCGCACCTCTACGGCGTGCTCGACCTGAAAGCCGTGCTGTGGGTCCGGCCGCTGCCGCTCGGCGCCGACGGCACCCACCAGTTCCCGGCGCTGGAGGCCGAATGAGCGTGCTCGACCGGATTGGCCAGAAGCTGCTCTTCACGTTCGACCCGGAAACCGCGCATGGCCTGTCGATCGCGGCGCTGCGCTGTGGCCTGCCGGTCGGCGCACGGACGGCGCGAGATGCGCGGCTGAAGGTCAGCCTCTGCGGCCTCGATTTCCCCAATCCGCTCGGCATGGCTGCCGGTTACGACAAGAATGCCGAGGTGCCCGATGCGCTTCTCGGCCTCGGCTTCGGCTTTGCCGAGGTCGGCACGGTGACGCCGCTGCCGCAGCCTGGCAATCCGAAGCCGCGCATCTTCCGGTTGCCGGCGGATGAAGCGGTGATCAACCGGCTCGGCTTCAACAATGAAGGCCATGCGGCCGCCGAGAAACGCCTGGTCGGCCGCAAAGGGCGCCCCGGCATCGTCGGCGTCAACATCGGCGCCAATAAGGACAGCGCCGACCGCGTCGGTGACTATGAGCGCGGCGTCATCCGCTTCGCGCCCTACGCCAGCTATCTCACCGTCAATATTTCCTCGCCCAATACGCCCGGCCTGCGCACCATGCAGGCGCGCGAACAGCTTGGCGAGCTCCTGTCGCGCGTCATGGCCGCGCGCGCGGCGGCGGCAAGGCAGCCGCCGGTGTTTCTCAAGATTGCGCCGGACCTGGTCGAAGCCGAGCTGGAAGACATCGCCGCCGAGGTCACCCAGAAGGCCATAGACGGCATCATCGTCTCCAACACCACCATTTCTCGCCCGGCGCTACGCTCCAGCGGCGCGGCAAGCGAGACCGGCGGGCTTTCCGGCCGGCCATTATTCGAGCGCTCGACCATCGTGCTGGCCCGTATGCGCAGGCTGCTGGGGCCGGACGTGGCCATCATCGGCGTGGGTGGGGTCAACTCCGCCGAAACGGCGCTGGAGAAGATCCGCGCCGGCGCCGATCTCGTCCAGCTTTACACCGGCATGATCTATGCCGGGCCGGCGCTGCCGGGACGCATCGCCGCCGGCATGGCGCGTTTCGCCGACACGGAACGGCTCAACTCCATCAGCGATTTGCGCGACCGCCATCTCGACCAATGGGCTTCAAGGCCGCTCAACTGAATGCCGTCCGCAGCCGCAACCGCAGGATAGCCAGCAGGCTGAGGCCACGCACCAGCAGGAAGACATGCAATGCCGCCCACAGGCCATGATTGCCGAAAGCGGGCGCCAGCGTAATCAGCGCGGCGGCGAAGGCCAGGAAAGACAAAAGCATCATGTTGCGCATGTCGCGCGACCAGGTCGCGCCGATGAAGACGCCGTCCATCTGGAAAGCCAGCACGCCGCTCAGTGCGGTGAAGGCCGCCCAGGGCAGGTAGGTGTCGGCCACCGAGCGGACTTCCTGCGACGTTGTAACGACGGCAACCAGATTGGCACCGGCCAGCAGCAGCACCAGGGTTGCGGCGCCCGCCAATCCGAAACCCCAGAACAGGGTCAACCGCACCGCGCGCCGGAACGGGTGCTCAGCCCGCGCACCGACGGCGCGGCCGGCGAGCTGTTCCGCCGCGGTGGCGAAACCGTCGAGGAAATAGCCTGCGACGAGGAAAAAATTCATCAGCACGGCGTTGGCGGCCAGCGTGACCGTGCCGAATTGCGCACCCTGGCGGGTGAACAGCGCAAAGGCGGCAAGCAGCGAGAACGAGCGGATCATGATATCGCGGTTGAGCGACAGCATGCGCAGGAACGCGCTAATATCGAGCAGGCGTTGGCGTGGCACGGGCGGGCTTGCCCTGAACCGCCTGATGACGATGGCGAGGCCGAGCAACATGGCCAGGAATTCGCCGGTGACGGTTGCCCAGGCAACGCCGGCGACGCCCCAGCCAAGCTCCAGGCCAAGCAGGATGCAGAGCGCGATGTTGATGCCGTTCAGCACCAGCTGCAGAACCAACCCGAGACCGCCCTCGCCTCGGCCGAGGACATAGCCTAGAATGGCGTAGTTGATCAGCGAGAATGGTGCCGCGAGCAATCTGATGCCGATATAGACGCCCATCGCCTCGCTGACGCGCGGCCCGGCATCCATGAACCACCGCCCGCCGGCCGCGATCAGCGGCGAAAGCGCAGCCAGCACGACGCCGGCGACAACAGCGATCAGCACGGCGCGCCAGAACACCGCCTGTTCCTCCAGCGCGTCGTTGCGCCCGAAAGCCTGGGCGACCAGACCGGTGGTGCCGGAGCGCAGGAAATTGAAGGTGGTGAAGACGACGTCGAAGACCAGCGCGCCTGCCGCCAGGCCGCCAAGCAAGGCGGCGTCGCCGAGCTGTCCGACAACAGCCGTATCGACCATGCCGAGCAGCGGCGTCGTCAGGTAGGCGAGCGTCATCGGCACGGCGATGACGAGCACCGTGCGGTTGGTGACGACAAAGGATCCGGGAACGATTGGGGATCCGGCGTCGGCTGGGATTGCACCCTTCTCCAAAGAATTGCTGCCTTGCTGATTGCGGCTTGATCGAACAGCCGGTGTGCCCCATTTTCCGGCCACCGCGCAATCCATCCTTGCCATGGCGGCCAACCGAAATTCCGGTCTGGCGCGAGCCGCCGGATCCGGTCCATGTCCCTCCAGATCGTCCATCATCCCGACTACGACGCCGGCTTCGCCGTCAACCATCGCTTTCCGATGAGCAAATATCCGCTGCTGATGGAAGCCTTGCGCGCACGCGGACTGGCCGTGCAGGGGGCGCTCAGCATGCCGGAAGCGGCACCCGCACCATGGCTGAAGCGTGCCCATGCGGCTGATTATGTCGACCAGGTCATCAGCTGTTCGGTGCCGGAAAAGATCGAACGCGAGATCGGCTTTCCGGTCGGCCCGCGCGTCTCGCTGCGCGCCCAACTCGCCACCGGCGGCACAGTACTGGCGGCCCGGCTGGCCTTGCGCCACGGCATTGCCTGCAACACCGCCGGCGGCAGCCATCATGCGCGCCGCGCGCAGGGCGCGGGCTTCTGCACCTTCAACGACGTCGCCGTCGCTTCGCTGGTGCTGCTTGCCGAAGGCGCGGCGCGGAACATACTCGTGGTCGATCTGGATGTGCATCAGGGCGACGGCACGGCGGATATCCTGGCTGGCGATCAGCGCGTGTTCACCTTCTCCATGCATGGCGAGCGCAACTACCCCGCGCGCAAGATCGCCTCCGACCTCGATGTCGCACTGCCCGACGGCACGGGCGATGCCGCCTATCTCGAAAGGCTGGCCGCCATCTTGCCGGAACTGTCCGCCCATGCGCGCTGGGACATCGTTTTCTACAATGCCGGCGTCGACGTCCATGCCGAGGACCGGCTCGGCAGGCTGGCGCTTTCAAACGACGGGCTTCGCGCCCGCGACGCCATGGTGATCGGTCACTTCCGCTCGCGCGGCATCGCGCTATGCGGCGTCATCGGCGGCGGCTATTCGACCGACGTGGCCGCGCTCGCGGCGCGCCATGCCATTCTGTTCGAGGCGGCGGCGGACTACGCCTGACCGCTATTTCCTGTAGTTGGCGATTCTGAGCAGGATGAACGCCGGAACCACGATCGCCGCACCCAGCAGAATATAACCCAGGAAGCGGTCGATGGCATGGAAGCCCAGATTCCAGAGATCCAGGAAGAATTTGCGGATGCCATAGAGCACGTCCATCGGCGACCAGCCGAAGGCGGTCATGACGAGGCCGACGAGGAACGACACCACCAGCAACTTCAGGAGTACCCTGAGCGGGGTGTCGCCGAGAAAGCGCGTCAATGCGGACAAGACCTGTCTCCGGCTCTGATCGCCCGATTCGGCGACAGGATCAGAAATACGCACTTGGCCGCCCCGCTTCAAGCCGGGCGGGCCAAGGCTCTGAACCTGGCTGACAAAGCCTATGACGGCCGGTCCGGCGGTGCCGCCGGCTTTTCATGATAGGAATTTTTTCCTTGACGGGGTGAGGGCAACTATGGTAGATATTTGGCTATGGTGCTGAGTTGCGCCAGGGACCCGCCGCACAGGCGGGTTTATCCGTTCAAGGCTCCGTCAACAGCGCGCAGTCGAAGGCTCCGAAGGAACTCGTTAACGCGGATCGTGCCCTGGTACCAAGCCGGCGACCATAGGCGCATGGCAGGCGAGCAGCCGGTGGCGGCTGATCGCGGCCGGCTTATCTGTTTTCTAACCAATTGCCGCTATTGCCATTCCTGGAGCGGGAGCCAGGCTTTGATGGAAGCGGAAAAAATCGGCGCGCGCCGCGCGGTCATGCTTTCGGTTGTCGTGCCGTGCTATAACGAGCGGGACGGCGTGGCTGAGCTTCACCGACGCGTCACCGCCGCTTGCCTGGCGCAAAACCCTTCCTACGAGATCGTGCTCGTCATCGACGGGGCGACCGACGGCACCCGCGAGGCCGTTTTCGAACTGGCGCAAAAGGACGACCATGTCGTCGCCATCGACCTTGCCCGCAACTATGGCCACCAGATCGCGCTGAGCGCGGGGCTGGAGTTCTGCCGGGGCCAGCGCATCCTCATTCTCGATGCCGATCTCCAGGATCCGCCTGAACTGCTCGGCGCGATGATGGCCAAGATGGATGAAGGCTTCGATGTCGTTTACGGTCAAAGGGCCAAGCGTGATGGCGAAGGCTGGTTCAAGCTGGCTTCCGCGTCGATGTTCTACCGGCTGCTGCGCCGGATGGTCGACGTCGAGATCGCGCCGGACACCGGTGATTTCAGGCTGATGAGCCGCCGCGCCCTCGACCATCTGAACGCCATGCCGGAGCGCTACAGGTTCATTCGCGGCATGGTGAGCTGGATTGGGCTGAGACAGGCCGCCTTCTCCTATGAGCGGCAACGGCGTTTCGCCGGCGCCACCCACTATCCGCTCAAGAAGATGGTCCTCCTGGCTGTCGATGCGATGACCAGCTTTTCCATCGCGCCGTTGCGGTTTGCCTCGCTTCTGGGAATGCTTTCCGGCGTGCTGGGGATGGTCGTGCTCGGTTATACGCTGCTCGAATGGTCGCTGGGAAACGTCCTGCCGGGCTGGACCAGCCTTGCCGCGATCATGCTGATCCTGGGCAGTGTTCAGCTTCTGGTGCTCGGCATATTCGGCGAATATCTCGGCCGGATGTACATGGAGACGAAGCGGCGGCCGCTCTATTTCGTCAACGAGATCGTTTCGCGAAGCGATGTGGCCGTCGAAAACCAGGACCTGCCTGTCCACCGCCTCCAGGAAATGGTGAAGAGAGCCGCGCGTGGCTAAGGCGACGATCGACCGGCCGCAACGGGACCTCTCGACCGGAACGAACGCGAAATGGCCGGGAGCCGCGACATGAACCAAGCCACGGCAATCGCGATGGCTACGCCGTCGCTCGAGGATGCACAGCGCAGCAGGCTGTTGTTCTGTCTTTTCTGCGCCTGCACCGTTGCCTACGTGCTGATGAGGCATGCCAACTCCCTCCTTCTGGATCCTGACAGCTGGTGGCAGGTGAAGGTCGGGCTGGATTTCCTGGCGAACCGGACATTTCCGACCGTCGACCCCTATTCCTATACCTTCGCCGGCCAGCCCTGGATCGCCAAGGAATGGCTGGGGCAGGTGCTTCTGGCGCTCGCCTATGGCGCCGGTGGCTGGAATGGCGTCGTCACGCTGATCATCGCCACGATCGGCCTGACAGTCTTCCTGATGGGATGGTTCCTCAGCGCATGGCTGAAGCCGGTGTTAGCGGTGGTGCTGGCTTTCGTCGCGGCTTTCCTTGTCGCCCCGATCTATACGGCGCGCCCCCACGTTTTCACGTTGCCGATCATCGTCATTTGGACGGCAATGCTGTTTCGCGCGGCGCAGGAGGAAAGAGCGCCATCCCCGTGGCTGCTCGCGCTCGTCGTGTTGTGGGCGAACCTGCATGCCACATTCACCTTGAGCTTCGTCATCGCCGGCTTTGCCGGTCTGTATCTCCTGTCGCGCATAGGCCTGTCGAAACCGGTTCTCCTGGCGAAATGGGTCGCGTTCGGCCTGCTCTGCCCAGTGGTCAGCCTGGTCCATCCCTATGGCGTCAAGGCCATCCTGGCGACGCTTACCGTCGCCTATGGCAACGAGGCGGTGCCGCTAATCCTGGAATGGCGGCCCTTCAACGCCCAGGAAGAGCTCATCAAGGAAGCCGTGATGCTGCTGGCGCTTTTCGGGCTGTTGGTGTCACGGCTGCGGATCGGCTGGGCCAAGGCGCTGTTCATCCTCTTCACCTTGCATGCCTATCTCAGTCACCAGCGGTTCATGTACCTGTTCTTCCTGCTGGTTCCGCTGGTGATCATGGTTGAGGTCGCACAGCAATATCCCGCACTTTCAGCCGCGACCTGGCTGGCGCAAAAGCGCGACGGATTGGAAAAAGTCCTCGCCAGGCATTACTACGCCATCTCAGGCGCGGTGGCCGTCCTGCTGATCGGCGCGGTCTCGGTCCTCGGCAGCGTCCAACAGATCGCGCCGAGCCCGAAGACGTCCGCCAGCGGAGCACTCGCCTTCGCAAGGGATCAGCAGCTGTCCGGCAACGTGCTGAATTCCTACAATTTCGGCGGCACGCTGATCTTCCACGGGATCAAGACCTACATCGACGGCAGGACGGACCAGCTGTTCCTGGACGGGTTCACGAAAACCGACGACGCGACCGGACACAGTGACGGCAAACCACTGCTCGAGGCCCGGCTGAAGAAATACGCCATAGGCTGGGCGCTGCTCGCGGCCGGCGACACCCGCATTCCCTTCTTCGAGGAATTGGGCTGGAAGCGGACCTACGCGGACGAATACGCCGTGATCTACCTGCCCGGCGCCTGATCCGCGACGCCAGCCCAAACCGGCTTCGGCCCTCCAGCATTCGCCTTGACACCGATGTTGCGGTGCAGCAAATTGCACCGGAGAGGACGAACAAAGTGGGATCGAGAATCAAGGCTTTCTCGCATCGCGGCAATGCCGCCGCATGGGCCGGTGAACCGGGTGCGCCACGACTGCCGCCGGCCACGGCGCGCGAACCGGCCGCATGAACTACAGACGCGACATCGACGGCCTGCGGGCCATAGCGGTGCTGCCTGTCGTCCTCTTTCATTTCGGCTTGTCCGCCATCCCAGGCGGCTTCACCGGCGTCGACATCTTCTTCGTCATATCGGGCTATCTGATCAGCGGCAGCCTGCTCGACGATCTCGAACGCGGCCAGTTTTCGATCGGCCGCTTCTATTGGCGCCGCGCGCGGCGCATCCTGCCGGCGCTGACCTTCGTCATCGTGCTCGCAGGCACTGCCGCCTGGTTCATCCTTTTGCCATCGGACCTGCACGAATTCAGCCTCAGCGTCATCGCGGCCTCGACCTTCTGGTCGAACATCTATTTCTGGAAGACGACGAACTATTTCTCGATCGACGCCGAGCTGCGGCCGCTGCTGCACACATGGTCGCTCTCGGTCGAAGAGCAATATTACATCTTCGCGCCGATACTGGTGTACCTGATCTATCGCTATGCCTCGAAACGCTGGCTGACGATATTGCTGCCGATCGCGATCGGCAGTTTCGCCTTGGCGGTCATGGCGACCTCGATGGCGCCCACGGCGGGTTTCTACCTGTTGCCGACGCGCATCTGGGAACTGGCGCTGGGGGCCATGCTGATGCTGAGAAAGCCGCCGGCACTTGCCAGCCGGCCGGCAATGGAACTGATCGGCCTCGCCGGCTTTGCCATGGTCGCCTTCGGCTTCGTCACGATTTCGGAGAGCGACCCCTTTCCGGGCTACAATGCCTTGTTCCCCTGCATCGGCACCGCCCTGCTCATCTATGCCGGCCACGAAAGGGCGGGCGAACAGGGGCCGGCAACCATCGCCACGCGGGTGTTGCAGTTTCCTCCGCTGGTCTGGATCGGCCTCATTTCCTATTCGCTCTACCTCGTTCATTGGCCGATCAATTCCTTCGTCCATTACGTTTCGCTGAAAGCCATCGGCGTGCCGACGATCATCGCCATGACCGTGGCAAGCTTCGCCCTGGCGGCGTTCTCGTGGACATATGTCGAGCAGCCGTTTCGGCGGAAACGGGCCTACACCGCACCGCTGCCTATCTTCGCCTTTTCCGCGACGGCAATCGTCCTGCTCTGCGTCGGCGGCGTGGCCGGGGCGCTCGGCAACGGTTTTCCGCAACGCTTCCCGGACTTTTCAACGGAACGGATCCAGGTTGGCGACTGGCGCAACGGCATCTGCTTCAACGAAGGCTCGAACCGGATCGAGGACTGGAACCTTGCCGCCTGCACCCGAACGAGCGGCTTTGCCACCAATGTGCTGTTATGGGGCGATTCCTTCGCCGCCCACTATGTCTCGGGACTTGAAGCCAACGCCCAGAAAATCCAGGCTAACGTCATCCAATACACCTATGCCGGCTGCCCCCCGGACCTGACCTATTTTTCCTATGCCCGACCTGCCTGTACCAGCTTCAACGAGCGGGCCCTGTCGATCATCCGCGAAGCCAACATTCAGGCCGTGATCCTGAGTGGCCGATGGACCGACTACGAGGTCAGGGGCTTCGGCGGTCTCCAGAAGACGATCGACCGGCTTCGCCAGATGGGCGTCAAGGTCTACGTCATCGGCCAGTCTCCCGAATTCATCGCCGACGTCCAGAAAATCGCCTTCTTCGCAAGACGAGGAGATACCGCGAACATGTCCTGGCCGATGGCCATGGATCCGGACATCAACAAGCGGGTTCTGCCCTTCGTCAAAGGCGCTGACTTCATAGACCCGCTGACCTATCTGTGCGACGCCGCAGGCTGCTCGTATGCCGATGCCGGCAACAAGCAATTTCTCTATTTCGACTATGGTCACTTCTCTTCCGCGGGCGCCGCACTCGCCATCTCGAGATACTGGCCGAGCTTTGCAGCCGGCACCGAGATCGCGAAAGTGAAATAGCAGGCGGAACCGGCATGCGGCGCGCCGGTCGCTGGGACGGTACCGTGTGGAAAGTGAGCCGCTTTGCGATTGCCCGATGGCCAGCCCTCATGGTAACGAGGCTGCTGCGCGGGTATGATGTAATGGTAGCCTGTCAGCTTCCCAAGCTGAACGCGCGGGTTCGATTCCCGCTACCCGCTCCAGCTTGCAGCGCAAGGTTTTGGGCCTGGAGCCGCCCGTGATCGAGGTAGGCGGTTTTACAGGTAGTTTTACAGCCTATGTTCTCGATTTGGCCTCGTTGAGCCTGCGAATCTTCTCCTTGATCGCGGCACCGCGGCCAACGTAGCGGCGAATGATCCGCTCAACGGTGTTCTCCTCCCAAGCCATGATCTCGGCGATCTCGCGCGCGGTGAGACCGGCAAGGTAGAACTTTGTCGCGGCAGTGCCGCGCAAATCGTGGAAGTGCAGATTGTCGCCTTTCGGCCAGGCCTCTTCCTTGGCCGTGTCGAACGCTTTGGTGAGACTACCCGGCGCCCAGGGTCCTTTCTTGCTGTGCGTCAGGATGACAGGAGAGCGCTTCGGTATGCGCGCGAGGACGTCGCGCAATTCCTGGTAAAGCGGGATGATCGCCTCACGGCGGCGGCCGCTCTTGCCGGTGGGGATAACGATCGCATCCTCGCCGACGTGGGACCAGGACAGTCGCAGGAGATCTCCGGCGCGCAGGCCAGTATGGGCAGCCAGGTCGACGGCGTGCGCAATCTCGACCGAGCAGGTCTTCTTCAGATGCGCAATATCGCCATCCGTCCAGATGATCTCGGAGCGATCATTGTCCGAATGGTTGTAGATCTGCTTGATCCCCTCGCATGGGTTAGAAGCGATCTTGCCCAGCGGATCGACAGCGTAGGAGAGCACGCGGGACAATACCTGCATGCCATAGTCTGCCGTCCGGGGCTTCTCGGCATATTTGGCTCGCCATTGCCGGATGATCGGCCTGATCCTCTCAGGCCGATCGAACTGTGCGATCCGCAACTCGCCGAAATGATCGCCGATGCGGTCAAGCCAGGGTCCCCAGTTGCGCCGCGTCGAGTGGGCAAGCTTCTGATAGTCAGGGCTCGCCTTGTAGAGTGCCACCAGGGTTCGCTGGCAAGGTGCCGATGCGGGCGATGAGGTCCTTTGCTGTATTGTGGCTCCAGTGCCCGCCCCGAGCAGAACGTATCCCCGCCGCGTTCAGTGCCGCTGCCAAGACCGACGGCGACAATTCCCCGCCTGGCGGCAGCCTCGCCATCTCTTCCAGGACAAAATGCCGGAGCCGGCGAGCGCGCCGATCGGCTGCAAGGCGATTGGCGCTATTGCCGTGCTTGTAGTTGGCGGTCGGAGGCGGCGCCTTCTCCGTTGGGGCCAGCCGAAGTCCGACCTTCACCGCTTCAGACCGCGACTTGTTCGTCTGCACGGCGTTTATGACGAGAGAGCGCCGCTCGTCCTCCGTCATCGATTGCTAGGTGCGACGCAATGATGCATCCCAGACTTCGACATCGAGAGCATCCAATGTATCCGCGCACTCGCTGATCCGGTTACGTGCCGTGCGTGCCAACAGTTCCCGGATGTCGGCCAAGAGAAGGCCAGCACCGGAACTGCGCGCTACTTCGAGCGCGTGCCGGAACTTCTCCCTCGATGTGAACGACGCGCGATAGGTGCTCCAGTCGGCAATCGTCTGCAGGATCCGCCCTCCACTGACTTTCTCGAAGATTAGCTGCGCTGCACGCTGACGCCTGAGCGCGCCGTTGGCATTGAGCTCGTCCAACGAGTGAAATTGCCGCCTTACATACGCGAAACTGAAGGCGACGAACGGACGAGCTTCATTCATTGACTTTTCTAAACCTTGTCGAGTGTTCTCAATGCAGATGAAGGACGGAATGCATTCTCGCGAGGGCGCGTCACCGGCTGGTTCCGTATGCTCGATGCGTCATTGCTGCATCGACAGCATCGGCGCCAGCCCTGGAGCGCCCCTGTGACAAAGGCGAGCATCTGAAACGAACAGTAGCGTCGCTGTCGCACTGCACGATCATCAGCCAGGTGATTTGCGTCCTGGATCTCTTCGCCGGGCGCGTTCTCGTGGCTCCATTCGGCAATGGCCGCGGCGCGATGCGGATGTCCTCGGCCGACGCGATCGAAACTGATCGCCGCATTGAACGCATTTCAGCTTTTCTCCACGGAAATGCGCGTCTGCCGGTTGTTGTGTGAAGCGCTGAACTGCTTGAGGGCGTTGATACCGGCGTCATGGCGCACATTTCGGCTCTAATAACTTGCTTCACTGCATGCATGCATCCTCTTCTTTACCGCTACACGCATCGAAAGACAGAGAAGACCATCAAGTCCTCAAGAATCGCTGGCGCCCGAGCTCGGGGATGGATCTTTCAGCCGCATCCGGTCATCGATGTGACGGAGGGCCTGTATCACCCGTCTTGTGAGATCATTGTAATCCGTCAGCGAGCTGGAGCTTCCGGCCGTGATAGACGTCAGCGCCAAAGGTAGGTCGCCCTTGAGGGTCTTCTTCCGGGTCTGCTTCTTCTTCCTTCGCCAGGCCTCGTCCCAGGCTTCCAGTCCGATGACACCCGCGTTCAGAAACCGTCGCAGCCGCGTCTCCCGTAGCTGTTCCAAGAGCAGTCCCCTTTTCTCTTCCGGCTTGTAGGCAAGATCCGGGAAGGTCGGCAGAACGAACTTGAAGTATCGGCCCTGGAAGCGCTGGAACTTGAAGTCTGCAAGATCCTCGATCGTCCGGATACCCATCTCGTCGAGTTCGCCCTTGTCGACCGTGACCTCGATCCGCGCTCTCTTCTTCTTTTCCGGCAGGACATCCCTGGTGCCGGTGGCGATATTCTGTTTGTCGAGCAGTTTGACCATTGTTCGCCATGAGCATCGTGATCTTTTGGCGCCGGCGTAGTAGGTGGAGTCGATTGTCGCCGGTTTATCCTTCGTTGGGTCGAGCAGGAAAGCGTCGCTGCGGTCGGGATGCCTCGGATCATAGCCGAGCACGTAGCTGGTGGCGCCGTCACCTTTGTCCCAGGCGAACCTCGGGCGGTCGGCCGGCTCGTCAATGACATCCCGGCTGGGCAGATGGCTGCGCACCAGCACGCCGAACATCAACGCCCGCGCTTCCTCCGACGGTTCGCGCGGCTTGAAATCGACGCTGACTTCGAGGCCGACGATCTCGGCCGGCCCTACCAGATCCCATTTCGCCCTGACGGCCTCTTCGGCGAGCAGCAGATCCTTGGTGACCGGCTCCTGGATGCGCACCCGGAATTCCCGGTATTTGCCGTCGTCGTCGAGCTTCTGTTTCTCCACAAAGACCTTCTCCCCAATGGCTCGGTCCACGTAGTGTTTGACCCATCGCCACTGGGTGTGTTCCACCGTCCGGAACCGGATATCGGCCCAGTCGACGACCGCTCGGCATGTGTAGGCCTTCAGGTCGATCTGCGGCTCGAGGCAAACCCGGTTCTGAAAGCGCTTCTGCTTTTTTGCAACCGGCTGCTCTACGTAGTGCAGATCGTAGGTCGTGGGGAACTTGATAGCGGTCAGGGTGACGGAGTGTGTGAGCATGCAGGTAGCGGAATCAAAGCAACCGAGGAGACGAGCCCGCGCCCATAGCCGCAATCGGCACGGGTTCATAGAGCTCACTTCTTCTTTGAGATCATGACACGGTCAGCACATCGCCACCGGAGGTGCCGGACGATACGGCCTCCAACAAGTCTCTGAGGTTGACGTCGTTCGACAAAGCGCTTCATCATGGCCTGGGGGGGGATTCCTTTTGACTGAAAAACCGACATTCCGGCCTGGCGATTTCGTTCGCGCACGATCGACGACATGGATCGTAGAGGATCTGGTTACCGACGGGCCAGTGCCGACGCTTGATCTGGTGTCGGTGGAAGACGACTCGCAAGGCGACGGGCTGCGCGTCGCGGTGAAGGCCGAGCTCGATCTGGAGCGGGTCGACACGTCGGATTGGTCGAACCTGCTGAAGAACACCTTCGAGAGCCCGCGACGGCTCGGCGCCCATCTGCTCACCACGGAGTGGCGCACCGCGACATCCGCCGACCGCAGGCTGTTTCAGGCCCCGTTCCGCTCCGGCATCAGGCTCGAGCAATACCAGCTCCTGCCACTAGCGAAGGCCCTTGAGCTCCCGCGCGTCAACCTGTTGATCGCCGACGACGTCGGTCTCGGCAAAACGATCGAGGCAGGCCTGATCGTTCGTGAGCTGCTGCTGCGCCGGCGGCTGAGCTTCGTCGTGGTGGCCGCTCCGGCATCAATGCAGTCGCAATGGCAGGATGAACTGTCGCAGAAGTTCGGTCTCGACTTCACCATCGTCGACCGCGACTATCTGCTCGAGACCCGCCGTCGCCGCGGCTTTTCGGCCAACCCGTGGAGCATCGGATCGCGCTTCATCGTCTCGCACAGCGTGCTTGCGGACGAAACCTACATGAGCGGACTGCGCGACATGCTCGGCTCCTATCGCGCTCGCTCGATGTTCATCCTGGACGAGGCCCATCATGCCGCTCCGGCCGGAGGGCTCGCCTGGGCGACCGAGTCGCAGTTGACCCGCGCCGTGCGGGAAATCGCGCAACCGTTCGAGCATCGGCTGTTCCTGTCGGCGACGCCTCACAACGGTCACGCCAATTCCTTCTCCACGCTGCTGGATATCCTGGATCCTCAGCGCTTCACACGCGGCATCGAGGTAAACGCCAAGGATCTTGAGCCCGTCATGGTCCGCCGACTAAAGGAGGATCTGCGCCAGCTGGGTCACAAATTTCCCGAGCGCCTGGTCGACCCGATCGTCATCGACGGTCTGCCGCCCGACGCACCGGAACTTCAACTGGCCGAAATGCTCGACGCCTACCGCTCAGGCAACATGGGCGGCAGCCGGGCGCGGTTTC
The DNA here is from genome assembly GCF_020165475.1 of Mesorhizobium sp. BR1-1-15. NCBI lineage: Bacteria > Pseudomonadati > Pseudomonadota > Alphaproteobacteria > Hyphomicrobiales > Phyllobacteriaceae > Mesorhizobium > Mesorhizobium sp. BR1-1-15. The sequence goes on from NZ_JAIUIF010000004.1 coordinate 74,498, forward strand.
TGTTCGCCAACTTGCAGCAGCGCCTGTTCTCCTCGATCACGGCTTTCGATCGCACGCTGCGAACGCACCTGCGGGCGCTTCAGCGACGACATGAGAGGTTGGCGAGCGCCGATGACACGGCCGAGGACGTCATCGAGAGCGACGACCTCATCGAGGTGGTCACGCATGACGCCCGCGGTGAGCTTGGCGATATCAATGCCGCGATCGCCCATGTCGAGGCGATGCTGAAGATCTCCGAGGCGCATCGCCATGCCCCCGACCAGCGGATCGAAAGGCTCCTCGACTGGATCGAGGCGGAAATGCTCGACGAGAAGCACGCGTGGAGGGACCGCAGGCTGATCCTGTTCACGGAATGGGACGACACCCGCCGCTGGGTCGTCGAGCGTCTTGAGGAAGGCCTGAGCGAGCGCAGCCGTGGCAGGATCGACCTGAACGGCCGCATCGTCAGCTTCACGGGCCGGACCAGCCTCGATGAACGCGATGTCATCAAGGAGCGCTTCAACGCCCCATTCGACAAGGCGCCGATCCGCATCCTGGTCTGCACCGATGCGGCGCGCGAGGGCCTCAACCTGCAAACACGCTGCCACGACCTCATCCACATCGACCTGCCCTGGAACCCGTCGCGCCTGGAACAGCGCAACGGCCGCATCGATCGCAAGCTGCAGCCATCGCGCACGGTTAGCTGTCGCTACTTCCTCTACAGGCAGCGCGTCGAGGATCGTGTGCTCGACACGCTGATCCGCAAGACCGAGATCATCCGTAAGCAGCTGGGCACCGCCGGCGAGGTGCTACGGCGTAAAATCGAGACGAGGCTCACGGAAAGCGGCATTTCGCGCCGCGACGCCGAGAGCATCGCGAATGAGATCGAGAACGTCGCCGACGATGGTGTCGGCGTGGCCAAGCGCGACCTCGACGATGAGGCGGACCGGCGGATCCGGCGCTTGAAGGAAGAGCAGGACTGGCTGCAGCGCCGCCTCGAAGATGCGCGCCTACGCGTCGGCGTGGCTGGTTCCGACGTCAAGCGGATTGTCGAAATCGCACTGGCCGATGATGGCGCCAGGCTTGAGGCCGGCCACTTCGCTGCTCCCGAAGCAGTTACGATCGACCCGAATTCTCCCGGTTTCGAGAAGGACCCCACGTGGGCCGTGCTGTTCGATGAGCTGCGCGCGGGACGCCCGCCGCGGCAACGCGATCGTGCCCGGTGGCGGCGCGAGACGCCAGTGCGCGGGTTAGTGTTCGAACCGCCGGTGCTCGCCGACGGCGAACCCGAACCCCAGGATATCGTTCAGCTTCACCTGGAACACCGACTGGTGAAGCGGCTGATTTCGCGTTTCGCGTCCCAGGGTTTCCGCAGCTCGATCGGCCGCGTGACGGCGATCGTGGGCGCGGGCGCTCAGCCACGCGTCGCGCTGATCGGTCGATTGTCGCTGTTCGGGCCGGATGCGCGGCGGCTGCACGAGGAAGTCATCACGGTGACCGCCGCATGGCGTGATGTGCGCAGGGAGATCCCGCTCGAGCCCTTCGGCGACACGGGCGAGGCGACGACCATCGCTCAACTCGAAGAGGCCCTGCGCACCGGGCGGCCGCCTGCCGACAGCATAATAGAGCGTCTCAGGCAGTCCGTAGATGCTGACATCTCCGATCTTAGGCCGCATCTCGAACGCCGAGCCGGGGCAGCCGAAATAGCGGCGATCAAGGATCTGGCCGACAATGGCGAGCGGGAAGCCAGCGGGCTGCGAGAATTGCTCGAACGGCAGATCAAGCGTGTGCGGGAAAGCATGCGTGACGCCGAGCCGCCGGCGCAACTGTCGCTCGATCTCTATCAGAGCGACGAGCAGAAGCAGCAGGCCGAGCGCGAGCTTCGTCAGTTCGAGGCGGATCGCCGCTCGTGGGATGGCAAGCTGGTCCGGCTGCAGCAGGACCTCGAGACCGAGCCGCAAAAAGTGCGCGACAACTACGCCGTGGCCGCGCGCCAGATCGAACCGATCGGGCTCGTATATCTCTGGCCGACGACCAGCTGAGGCATCAAGTGGCACTAGGCGACATAGACGAAACCAGCCAGTGGCTGAATTACCTGCAACCCGAGGGCCTGGTCCTTGGCACCAATGTGCTGCGCAGCAGCGGCCTCACCCCGCTGCGCCAGACACCGCTCGATACCGAAGAAGCGGCCGACGCGCTGGGCCTGCCCACTGATACCGACGTCGAGGACGACAAGGCCTTTATCCTCCGCGACCCATGGCGCTTCCTTAGTGCCTTGCTGAACTGGCCAGCGAGGCTCGTCGCCGGTGCGCTGGATGGGCCACCGGTGCCGCCGGAGCTTTCGCGAGCTCTGCCCGAGCACGGCACGCTGCTTGAGCCGCACATGGCCGTGCTGTGGCGGGACGGCGAGGGCGAGGAGAACATTCCGGCCCAGGCGCTCGTGCTGCTCCATCCTTCTCGACCCCGACGATCGAGGCCAGTTCGGCGCCGATGAGTGGGAGGCCAGCCCACACCAACGGCTTGAACGGCTATTACGAGAGACCGGTGTGGGCACGGGAATTCTGATCGCCCGCAATACGCTGCGGCTGATCCAGGCGCCACGTGGCGAGACCGCCGGTTGGATCACCTGGCCGTTGGCGGCGCTCGGTCGGGTGGAAGGCAGGCCGATGCTCGCGGGCCTGAAGCTCTGCCTTGGCCGCAATGCTTTCTGGACTGGCGCGCCGGAGACCCGGCTGCGTCATCTGCTCAAGCTCTCGCGCGAAGCTCAGAGCGAGGTTTCCGAGAAGCTGTCGAGCCAGGTGCTGGAGGCGCTCTATGAGCTGCTGCGCGGCATCCACCGCGCCGATCCTGTCCGGATCGAAGCGCTGGCCTCTGACGATCCGCACCATCTCTATGAGGGACTGCTGACCTGCCTGATGCGGCTGGTGTTCCTGCTCTACGCCGAGGATCGCGACCTCCTTCCGTCTGCCAGCGAGCCGGACCTGAAGGCCCTTTGGGAACAGGGCTACTCGATCAAGACGCTCTACGCGCGCCTACTCGACGACGAGGCGCTGAACCCCGACACCATGGATGAGCGGCGCGGCGCCTGGGGGCAACTGCTAGCCGTTTTCCGCATCATTCACGAGGGCTACCCCAACTGGGTGGCGCGGCGCGGCGGCAAGCTGTTCGATCTCCACGCTTTTACGTTCCTCGAAGGACGCCACAAGGGCTCCGCGAAGGAGGCGGCTGAGGTGCTTCCGCTTTCCGACGGAACGATCCTGCGCATCCTGCACGGGTTGATGACCGTGGAAGGGAAAAGCCTTGACGGCCAGAAGGTGCGTGAGCGGCTCTCCTATCGCTCGCTCGATGTCGAAAGCATCGGATCGGTCTACGAGACGGTCATGGGCTTCACCGCCAAGTGCGCAAGCGAGCGCATGATCGCGCTCAAGGACGAAAAGAAACTGCCCAACTTCATCGGCCTCGAGACGCTGCTGGCGCAGAAACCTGCCGAGCGGCAGAAATGGCTCAAGGACCTCTCAATCAAGCTCTCGACGAAGCAGGCCGCTGCGGTGAAGGCTGCGGACGATGTCGATGGACTGATCGAAGCGCTTGGCAGCGCGGTTGACGAACGCGCCTCGCCCAGATCCACGCCGATCGGCGTGGGCGTGCCCTATCTGCAGCCTACCGATGAGCGCCGTCGCTCCGGCTCGCACTATACGCCCCGCTCTCTCACGGAACCGATCGTGCGCCACGCGCTGGAGCCAGCCTTCGAGCGCATCGGCGCGAACGCCTCGCCGGAGGCAGTGCTGTCGCTGAAAGTGTTGGATCTCGCCTGCGGATCCGGCGCTTTCCTCGTCGAGGCCTGCCGTCAGCTCGGCACGCGGCTCGAGCTGGCCTGGGACATGCACAAGGCGGAAAAGCCGACCATCCCACCGGACGAGGACGAAGTGATCCATGCGCGCCGTCTGGTGGCGCAGCGCTGCCTCTACGGCGTCGATCGCAACCCCATGGCCGTCGATCTGGCGCGGCTGTCGCTCTGGCTCGCCACGCTCGCGCGCGAGCACGAATTCTCGTTCCTCGATCACGCGATCAAGGCGGGTGACAGTCTGGTCGGGCTGACGCAGAAGGAGATCGAAGCGGCGAACTGGGACGATAGCAAGCCAGGCCTGCCGCTCTACCGGCAGCTGATCCGTGACGAGGTTCGCAAGGCCCTTGAAGGTCGCGAGGCCATCCGCACGGCACCCGATGATGTGACGCGAGCCATTCAGGAGTCGCGACATCGCCGTGTCGAGGAAGAGATCGAGCGGGCCAGGCAGGTGGGCGATGCGGTAATCGCTGCGTTCTTTTCGGCGGACAAGGCGAAAGCGAAAGAGCAGGCGCGGACCGAAGTCGAGAGTTGGATCACCGCCAATTTCAGACCGTCATGGGACAGGATCGAATCCGCGGCGAGGCGCTTCCGCACCGACCAGGGCTGGGGGCCGTTCCACTGGCAGATCGAATTTCCGGAGGTGTTCTCGCGCGATAACCCGGGGTTCGATGCGATCGTCGGCAATCCTCCGTTTCTCGGGGGGACCCGAATATCCACGGAGCTTTCGAAAAGATACCTTCAATATCTGATGACTTTATACGAGGGCGGCGGAAATCGCGCAGATCTGATCGTTTATTTCATGCGGCGCGCATTTGAGCTGGTGGCAAACCATGGCGCGGTTGGGCTGGTAGCGACGAATACAGTCGCCCAAGGGGATACGCGATTAGCGGGCTTGCGTTATCTCCTGAGTCAAGGGGCGCACATTCACCACGCTACTCGAAACTTTATGTGGCCAGGAGAGGCCGCAGTTCGTGTTTCTATTGTTCACTATGGGCGGCAGCCATTACCGTCTCCGACACTGAACGGCGCTTCAGTCTCCAACATTACAGCCTTCCTATTCGCAGGTGATCGGGATTCCGAGCCTTCCCGACTGCACGGCAATGGAGGAGTTTGCTTTGAAGGCCTTGTTCCTTATGCCGCTGGCTTTCTGGTCTGTGACGAAACGCCGGGCGCTCACTCGTCCGCGTCTGTTGAACAGCTCCTACGTGACGAGCCCTCTGCTGAGGATGTCATCCTTCCCTTTATTGGGGGCGAGGAGATAAACGAGGATCCACGACAGTCACCAAAACGAAAGGCGTTCTATTTCGCTGACCGTTCGTTAGCAGACGTGCTGAGCTTGTGGCCGCTGTCGACAAAATTGATTGAGCTGAGCGTGAAGCCTGAGCGGGAAGCCAAAGGCCCACCAATCAGCACTGCGCCCTGGTGGCAGTTTTGGCGAGCTCGCATCAAACTGCGTGGTCTTCTCGCTCAGGTGCCGCGATATCTCGTTCTATCTAAAGTCTCGAAGCATCATGCGCTCGCGTTCGTCCCCTCTAATGTGCTTCCAAGCAATCGCCTTGCGGTTTTCGTTATTCAAGAGATGAACCAGTTTTCGGTCCTACAGTCTCGAGTCCACGAGTGCTGGGCCAAGTTCTTTGGCTCTACATTGGAGGACAGGCCGGTCTACACCGGAACGGACTGCTTTGAGACCTTTCCGCGCCCGCTCTTGCTTGACTCTTCAATCAAGGTTTCTGCTCAAATTTATTATGATTACCGCGCTAAGTTGATGGTCAATTTGAACGAAGGCATGACCAAGACCTACAACCGCTTCCACAAGGACAGCGAGATCGGCCCGGCCATCCAGCGCCTGCGCGAGTTGCACGATGAGATGGATCGCGCCGTGCTCCGCGCCTATGGCTGGGATGATCTCGCCGAAACGGTCAAGCCCGAGTTCCTTACCGAAGACCGCGAGGACGATCACACCTACCAGGGCCGCTATTTCTGGCCCGCAGCCCAGCGCGATCTCGTCCTTTCCCGCCTCCTCGCCCTCAACGCCGAGCGCTACGCGGAAGAAGTCCGCCAAGGGCTGCACGAGAAGGGCCGCAAGCGCGTGCGAAGCGAGGACGATGAGTTGGAAGTCGACAAGGAAAACGACTGAACGACGAGGGCAGGATGAAGCAATCCGATATCGACGAAGCCTTGGTCACGCTCTATCTGAGATTGAACGGCTATTTCACCTCCGGCCTCATCGTCCACTCCCCAATTCACGGACAGGCGACAACGGAAGTGGATTGTCTGGCAATTCGCCTATCTCACCACGCGCAGCCTGAGCGCATGATCGACGACGACCCGTTTCTGGACACGGCCTCCGGGATAACGGACGTTTTGATCTGTGAGGTAAAGAGTGACCCAAACAAGCTGACCTTCAACAAGCCGATGAAATTGGACGCCGGCGCGCTGGCAGGCATTCTCAATTGGACGGGAGCATTCGAGGCCGACAAGGTAGCCGAAGTGGCTGGCAGGGTGAGAGGTCTCTTTGATGAAGAGCTTGCTATCGAACAGGCACGGAAGGGGCTGGTCGAAGGCGACGTCCGTGTCCGAGCGCTTCTCTGTTGTCCGCCCATGTCGGAGTCCCCAGAAGACAGGTGGCGTCTGACGGCTCCCGTTATCCTAAACTATGCCGAGGCCTGTTTCAGGCCGGATGAGGCAAGGCCAACCTGTTCCGTCAGATACAATTTCCAGCAATGGGGTTATCCCATGAAGAGGATCGTTACCTGGCTGAAGGACACCAATCGAGCCGGACCAGCTAGGCTCAACGAACTGTATGCGCACCTTGACAAGAATGATTAGTGGATTTGCAAGAAAATCTTGCAAGCCTGATTTTGCAAGGTTATATAACGCGCCGGAGGTTCTTGATGACCACGACAATCGGCACCCGTATCAAGACGCTGCGCGAGGAGCGAAAACTATCCCAGGACGACCTGTCGCGCGCGTTCGGCTTCAAGGATCGGCAGACGCTCTCGGCCATCGAGACCGGAGAGCGCCGGGTGGCGGCCGATGAGCTGCTGCGCGCTGTCCAGATCTTCGGCGTCCCGCTCGACTATTTCACCGACCCGTTCATGCTCGCTGGCGAAGGACGCTTCTCCTGGCGTCAGACTGGCGTCGATGGCGACAAGTTGCGCAGCTATGAAGAGGCTGCGGGTCGGTTAATCGCGGCGTTCCGCACGCTTGGGCGCCAGGTGGGGCACAAGCCACCGCTGCTCAGGCCTGCACTCAGCTTGAGCAAGCAATCGACCTATGAAGAAGCGATCGCGGACGGCGAGCGCTTTGCCGCTGAATTCGAGCTCGGCGAAGTGCCGGCGGTTCGCCTCGCCGAAGTCATGGAAACCAAGCTCGACATGCTGGTCCTGATGGTCGATCCGATCGAAGGTGTTTCTGGCGCCGCTTGTCAATTGCCCGAACTCGACGTTGTGCTCATCAACCGCAACGAAGTGCCGGGACGTCGGCACTTCGATCTCGCGCATGAGCTTTTCCACATCCTGACCTGGGAGAAGATGCCGCCAGAGCATATCGAGGAGGCCATGCCGATCAAAAGGAGCCGCATCGAGCAACTGGCCGATAATTTCGCTTCGGCGCTGCTGATGCCGTCACCCGTGCTTGATCGGTTCGGCGATTGGGCGCAGCTAATCGACGAGGCTCTTGTTGACCGGCTCAACGGGGTGGCTGACGAGCTATTGGTTACGTCACAGGCCTTGCGCTGGAGGCTTGTTGGCATGGGCCGCATAAGCCGAGCACAAAACCAGACCATTTCGGATGATAGCCTTCGAAACAACGGCCGGAACAAGCCGGCGAAACAGGCGCCGCCGGCGCTCTTCTCGAAGCCGTTCGTCCAGATCGTTGCGACTGCACTAGACGAAGGCAAGACATCGATGCGGCGGATGGCCTCGATCCTTGGAGTAGCGATCGACGATTTCGCGGAACTGTTCGCTCAGCACGGCGTCGACGCGCCATACGAGTTGTGATGTCGGCATGGCGCGCCACAGAGGCCCAGTCCTGGTCGACACCAACGTCATCATCCAATGCTGGCGTGTCGGAGCTTGGAAGGCGCTGACCGGAGGCTATGGAGTGGAGACCGTTGCGGCCTGCTTTGTCGAGACGCAGACCGGTGCCCAAAATCGTCGTCCGGAGCAGCAGATCGACCATGATGAGCTGGCAAGGACGCTCAGGAAGGTGCATCCAGTCGAGGATATCGATCTCGCGGTCGCGCTGACGCGCGACCCGCAGATTGGCTTTCTCGATCCCGGAGAACAGTCTCTATGGGCGCATGCGCTTAGCCGGACTGATGCCTGGGTTTTGTGCGGCCCTGACAAGGGCAGCCTTCGCATCGGCATTCGACTGGGAATGCGGGATCGTCTTGTGTCGCTGGAGCGCTTGTTGGCCGATGCCGGATTTCGACCGAAGGTCGAGACGGCTTACACCCAGCAGTGGCTGGAAAAGGCGCTGATACAGTTAGCGCAATTGGAGAGGAAGTGACGTGACGGAGATACTAGCGTCGGGCGGCGCTCCTGCAGCGGCACAAGATCGGCTAAGCACACTTCCAAAGCCGGGGACGCCTGCCGAGGTGCGCGAGCGACTGGTCGACATATTGCGGCGCGATCTCGTCGGCCCGCATCCGGACCTCGATCCGGATCTCGCGCGCGAAGTGCTGGAAGGCACGAGCCCCTCGACCTGGTATCTTACCGGCTTCCTTGCTCCCTACCGCCAGACGGGGGCGGAAAAGCGCGCCGAACTCGCTGACGAGCAGCAAGCGGAGCTCGCGCTTGAGACCCAGCGGGAGACGGAAGGTCTTGAGCAGGGAGCGCCGCGGCCAGGAGCCGGCGAGGATGCCGGCCCGGCAGAGCCACCGCCGCGCCGCTCGTTCGAGCCATCCTCGATTGGCCTGACGGTGCTTTTGTCGCGTGAGACCACATCGATCGAGGCCCGCGTCACCTGGGGCGATTATGTCACCGAGCCGCCTCTAGCCTCGGTTCTGGTCAATCCGGAGGAGCGCGTAGTCGCGGCCAAGGAGAAGCGCAGGCTAGACGAACCTCCCCGCAGCAGCCTGCAGTGGCGTCGCCTGCCACAGGAGCGGCGGATTTCGATCCCCATCAAGCATGGGCTAAATAATTATCTGGTTCCTCAGAGTGCAGCGCCCGCCTATCCCGGAGGCGGACTTGAGCTTGCCGTATCGGTGCGCCCGACGCAGACCGCCGGCATCGACGGCCGGCAACGCAATCTGCTCGCTGTTTCGGTGTTTCTGGTCAACAGGCGGTCCGAAGCCCTTCGCCGTTACGGAGACCTTGCCTTCTGCTTCCAGGCCCGTCTGGAACTGACGTCGTCGCTAGGCTTCGAGCCGAACGATGACCGCGCTTCTTATGACTCCGATGGATTCGACGAGCGTCTGTCCGACCTCCACTACTGTGATGTGGTTTCCTACGCGATCGGTCACAACAGCTCGGGTGACTGGTCGGCGCAGGGCGATCACCGTGTTACCAATGTCTTTACCAATCCCATTCCTAGCCAGGATGTCGAGAAGCTCGGCGCGGACATCGATCTTCCCGGGGTCACCCGTGGCATGGAGGCGCTTGGCAAGGCCGCCGAAGATGTGGAAGGCCTGCGGACTGCTCTCGAGCAGGTGCCGGCCGCTTACGCCGCATGGGCCGTGGAGCAGGCTGCGGCGGTCGGGAACATAGACGGTCAAAAGCGACAGGACGTCGCGCACCAGTTGCTCCGGGACATTGAGATCGCCAGGGGCCGCATCGCGAGCGGGATTGGCCGCCTGGTTGGCGATCCGGTCAGCCGCGAAGCCTTCGCGATCATGAACCGGACCATGGCGCGCGCAAACCGGCAGCGTGGCTCAACCATCAACGGAAAGGCGCCGGACCAGCAGACCGCGCCGACGTGGCGCTTGTTCCAGCTCGCCTTCATCCTTCTCAACCTCGACGGCCTTGTGGATCCGATCCATCAGGATCGCGCAACCGTCGACCTGCTATTCTTCCCGACCGGCGGCGGTAAGACCGAAGCCTATCTTGGCCTCGCAGCCTTTGCGATTGCACGTCGTCGACTGAACAATCCAGGCATGAGCGGCGCGGGACTGTCGGTTGTGATGCGTTATACGCTGCGGCTTCTGACGCTCGATCAATTACAGCGCGCCGCGGGCCTGATCTGCGCGCTCGAACTCGAACGGCGGGATCACGGCCGCCTCGGTCAATGGCCGATCGAGATCGGGCTGTGGGTCGGCGGCGGTGCGACCCCGAACAGCTTCGGCAATTCCAGGAGCCCGGCACCGGGGTCCGCTATTCAGTGGGTGCGAAGCTATCGCAGCGGTCATGGTCCGGCACCGGCACCGCTCAAGAATTGTCCGTGGTGCGGCGGCGAACTCAAGCCGGATGCGTTCCACCTCCACCCCAACCAGCAGGATCCGAAGCGTCTCGACATTCGTTGCGAGAATATCGATTGCGACTTCTCTAGCGTCGAGAGACTGCCGATCGTCGTTGTCGACGATGAGATTTATCGGCGGTTGCCCGCATTCATGATCGCAACCATCGACAAGTTCGCCAACGTTCCCTGGGTGGGAGGCGCCGGCGCCTTTTTCGGCAATGTGACCCGTCACGACGGCTCGGGCTTCTATGGCGCCGCCGAGCCGAATGCCGGCACGCGCCTTCCCGCACCGCTACCGCCGATTGATCTCATCATCCAAGACGAACTGCATTTGATCTCCGGACCTTTGGGAACCATCGCTGGGTTGTATGAGACCGCCTTCGACCTGTTAGCCTCTCGCCAGGTCAATGGCCTGCCACGCGGCCCGAAGATCGTGGCGTCCACGGCGACGGTGCGACGAGCCAGCGCGCAGATCAAGAACCTCTTCGGGCGCACGAGGACGGCGATATTCCCCCCGCCGGGAATTAGCCGCAACGACTCCTTCTTCGCCAAGGCGGACACATCGTCGCCGTCTCGGCTCTATGTCGGCGTCGCCTCTCCAGGAAGAGGGCCGAAGCTCGTCTTCCTCAGGACATTGCAAACGCTCCTGGCTGGAGCGGAGGCGCTGGCAAGCGGCGGCGCGAACGACCCGGCAGATCCTTATCTGACCGCGCTGTGCTACTTCAATGCCCTACGCGAGCTGGGCGGCGCACGGCGCATCGTCGATGACGAGGTTAGGGCGCACTTGGCCAGTTATGGGTCGAACCGTGTGCGGCTGCAGCCTACCGGACAAGTTTTCGCTAATCGCCAGCTGCGCGAGATCCAGGAACTGACCTCGCGATACAGCACCGACAAGGTCTCAGAGGCCCGCACGCGGCTGGGGCGCCCGGCAGGCGAAAAGACCGCGGTCGATGTTGCCCTCGCCACGAACATGATCTCGGTAGGTCTCGACATCGGCCGCCTAGGCCTCATGGTCGTCCAGGGGCAGCCCAAGACTGCCGCCGAGTATATTCAGGCGACCTCGCGAGTCGGTCGCGAGACAAACAAGCCGGGCCTGGTGGTTACGCTGCTTAACGTGCATAAGCCGCGCGACCGAATGCACTACGAACAGTTCCGTTCGTTCCACAAGAGCTTCTACCGGGCGGTGGAAGCGACTAGCGTGACGCCGTTCTCGACGCGCGCTCTCGACCGGGCTCTCGCCGCCACCATGGTCGCCGCAGTTCGTCATTTTGAACCGGCACTCACACCGAACGAAGCAGCCAGCAGATTCTCGCAATACGAGCCGGCCTTTGTCGCGATCGCCGCGACCGTGCGCGATAAGATGATCGCAGGCGGTGCCACGCAGGCTGAAATCGATCGCTGCCTGGGTCGCCTCGACGATCTAAAGGGCGCGTGGATCCGCATTGCGGATCAGCAGACAAGCGGTGGTGATCCGTTTAAATATGCGAACGAGCAGCCCGTCAGGCGTCTGCTTCAGGATCCGCAGAGCCAGCAAGTCAACATGGCCCCGGAGCGTCGGCTGTTCATCGCGGGCCGCTCGATGCGCGATACCGAACCTGTGGCGTTGCTTCGCCTCAAGACACCGACCGGACAATCCTTTTAGCAGCGAGCCACGATGCCCGACACCACACAGAGCTTCTCGCAACTGTTGCTGACTTACGGTCCCGGCGCGATGCTGGACTTGCCTGATCACGCCGTGGTCGTGGCGGGACTACAGGGGTGGAATCACAGCGGTCAGTGGCTGCCGATAGAGGAGCAGCGGCTAGTTCCCCTGTTGCGTCAGCAACTCGGACTTGGGCCGGAATTCGAGGGGCTGCGACCGCCACCCGAACAAGACGAGGACCGTCATGATGATCGAAGGCCTGGCGTGGATGTCATGGTTTTTCCCACGTGGTTCACCGTCGAGGAACCGCAGCAACCAGCAGCACAGACCCCGGCTACATCAGAGACGCGGCGGCGCATGGTCGAGTTCGAACACCTGCAGGTTCGCGGCGAAAAGCTCAGCTATGTGGATACCGTCAGCGGGAAGCGGCTTGGCGTGAACCCCATCCGCTTCGTGGGCGCCTGTGCGAAGGGACATCTTGAGGATGTCGACTGGCGGGGATTGGTCCATCGTGGCGCCGACCGGAATTGTCGGAAGCCGATGTTCTGGGTCGAGCGCGGGGTCAGCTCGGATCCGTCGGACATTTCCGTCCAATGCACTTGTGGCGCCCACGTGACGATGGCCGACCTATACAAGCCCAAGTTCCTCGGCACATGCTCCGCATTCAGCCCCTGGTTAATGCCGAGGTATATCTCGGGCGAGAGCTGCGATGAGGACCTTCGGCTGCTGCCCCGCTCGGCGACCAACACCTATTTCGCGCAGACGGTGACGGTGATCTCGCTGACCCGCACCGATGATCGTGTGAGGCAGACGATCGATGAGCATCGGCAAACGGTTGAGTCGCTCAGAAGCCTGCCGAACTTTATCCAGGTGCTGAGATCTCTCCCGCAGACCAAGGAGCCGTTTGCTCCGTTCTCGGACGAGGAGATCATCAACGCCTTGGCGACCATGGCCGACGCCGCCGACGGCCCATCAACCAATCCCCGCGTCGCGGAATTCGACGCGTTGTCATCGGGTGCGCCGGTCATCGGGCATGACGACGCCGGCGCATTCCTGTTCGCAGAGACACTTGACCGGTCGGCCTTGGGCTTGTCGCCACCTTGGGACCGGTTCCTAGCTGGGGTCGTGAAGGTGAGTCGCCTGCGCGAAGTCACGTGCCTCTACGGCTTCACGCGCTTGGAACCGCCTCCTACACCGGCCGAGAGCGAACTGGACGAAATTCAGCTCAAGGTCGATGGAGCACCACTTAATCGGGAGATAAAATGGCTGCCGGCCATTGAGCAGTTTGGTGAAGGCATATTCCTTCACGTGGACCCTGGCTACATCCGGGTATGGCGCGACCGAGCTGAAGTTGTTATCCGCGCGCAAGAATTGCATCGTGGCGAGGCGCATGAGGCCGCGCGCTTCAATCGGCCTGCCAAGCACCTCGGCGTTACCTATTGGGCTCTGCAGTCGCTTTCGCACGCGCTGATGGCCGAGCTGGCGCTGGAGTGCGGATATCCCATTTCCTCGCTCAAGGAGCGTATCTATGCCAGTGGGGCCGGCCAGGCCGATCGCTTCGGGATCCTGATCTACACCTCGACAGCGGGCGCCCAGGGCACGCTCGGCGGTCTGAGCGGCATGGCCGAGCGGATACCAGAAATGCTGGCAAAGGCCGTGCATGGTCTGGAGCTGTGCTCGAACGACCCGATATGCGCAGATCACCACGCGGGAACGGATCTCGATGAGCGGCCGCTTCACGGTGCTGCGTGCCACGCATGCATTCTCGTGCCCGAGACATCATGCGAAGCTCGAAACACCAGGCTGGATAGGGGACTTCTGGTTTCCACTTTGGTGGGCAGCAAGTCAGCGATGTTCTCGTAGGGGCACCTGAGACCAAAGCGATCGGCCCGCGCCTCTGGGACTCGCACGTGTCTCGAGCCGGCAACAAAGCTAAGGATAATCGTGGACGCCCAAAAGCTTACCACCTACTCGCTCGAACAGCTCGAGAATCTGATCGCCAACTACCGCCGACAGGGGAGAGAACGGGATCCGATCTTCCCAGCAATTCTGGCCGCGAGAGAACGGCTGAAGAGCCCAATCCTTGATTTCCAGACGACACTCACGGTCATTCGCCGTGCAGCCGCGGAGGGGCGATTTCTTACCTACAAGCAGGTTGCGGATGAAAGTGGCGCCGACTGGGCGAAGGTCCATTGGCAGATGGGAGATCATCTGACGAGGCTGTGCGAATACGCTCATCGAAAAGGCTGGCCCCTTCTGTCGGCTATCGTCGTCAACGGAGAAAATGTTGAGACGGGAACGCTGAAGCCGGAGAGCCTAGCCGGCTTCACTTCAATGGCGAGAGATTTTGGAATCCCCGTCCTTGATCCCGTCGAATTTCTCAGGCGAGAGCAACAGAGAGTATTCCAGTGGGCGAACTCTGTTGCTACTGATGAGGCGGGCATCAACTAGACCTGCGTAATCGGGAACAAGAATCCGGGGGGATTTGGAATGCAACCAGCCTATCATCCACTTGCCAATATTTTTGGAACGCAGACACGGCACCTGGTGCCGTTGTTCCAGCGCCCATATGTTTGGAGCCGAGAAGAGCAATGGGAGCCCCTCTGGGACGACCTCGCTCATCTGGCGGATCGCCTTCTCACGGCAAACGGCAAGAAGGTAGCTGGCCATTTCCTCGGCACCGTAGTTCTCGAGCAAGCTGACACCCCCAGTGGCCGCGTGACGAGGCGCGAAGTCATCGACGGCCAGCAGCGCCTAACGACGCTCCAGATCGTGCTCCAGGCGGCAAAGCATGCCTTCGGCGAGATCATCGGCTCGGGCAACGAACCTGCCGAGAAGGCGGCGGGCATCGAGGTTTCTCGGCTCGAGGCGCTGACGCTGAACCCACCAGGGTATGAGGAAGAAGAGAAATACAAGGTCTGGCCGACTAACGAGGACCGGGCCGCGTTTCGACAGGTCATGGATGCACCTGGCCCGCAAGATCTGGTGGGCGTAAGGACGCGGATGGCGGAAGCCTACGCGTTCTTTGTCGAGTCGATGCGGAACTGGTTGGACAAAGGGCCTGCTGAGCAACGCGTGCCGGCGCTTTCGTCCGCGCTCAAAGACCACCTTCGTCTCATCGTTCTCGACCTCGACAGCTCCGACGAGCCGCAGGCGATCTTCGAAACGCTCAACGCCCACGGCACGCCTTTGCTGCCGGCCGACTTGATCAAGAATTGGCTTCTTTGGCAATTCGCGCGAAGAAACGACGATGCGGCCGCGCCCTATGATAAATACTGGAGCAGTTTCGATCGCGATCCAGGCTATTGGCGACAGAAGATTGGCACCGGGCACGCCGCCAGGGCACGCGTAGACACCTTTCTCCAAAATTGGCTCATTTGCCGTGTCCGTCATCCGATCTCGGCAAGCCACCTATATGATCAATTCCTGAAATACGCGCAGTCGCGCGTCTCCCCTGGAGACATGCAGTCCGTTCATGATTTCATGAACGACATCCAGATCCACGGCAGCCTCTTCCGACAGATCGACCAGCCGGTCGGACACTCTCGTTTCGCAACCTTCTGCATGCGCCTAAAGCCACTGGATATGTCAGTGTTCCAACCTGTGCTGATGGCAGTTATGCGCCGTGAGGGATCGACCGACGACGACCAGGATTCGGTCGCCGCGGCCCTCGAGAGCTATCTTGTCAGGCGGATGATTTGCGGTGGCCAAACCAGGGGCTACGGCAATCTGGCTATCGATCTTATCGGGATAATCCACTCGGTCAATTCAGCCGAGCCGGTTGGCGCGGCGATATCGAACTATCTCGGCGCTCTCGAGGGCGCGCTGTGGTGGCCTGACGATGAGCGCTTCAGATTAGATTGGTGCAGTCGGGTCTTCTACAGCAATCTCCGTCGTGCACGTGTTCTTATGATCCTGCAGGCCCTGGAGGAACACTACCAGACGCCCGGAGCTTTGGGCGAGCCGGTGGTAGGCTTCGATTTCGCCAAGCTCACCATTGAGCACATTATGCCGCAGAAATGGCGGGACCATTGGCCCTTCGACGGCGATGAGAGCGGGCGGGTCAATAGGGATCGTGCACTCCATGGCATCGGCAATCTCACGCTGGTCAGCAACGCGCTAAACCCGTCGCTATCAAACTCGGCCTGGACGATGCCGCCTCGCGCTGACGGCAAGCCGAACGGCAAGTCCGTTGCCCTCAAAGCTCATTCGAAACTGCAGTTGAACGCCAAGCTGCTTGATAGGTGGCCGGATGTTTGGAGCGAGGCGCAGATCATCGAACGGGCAAATGCGCTTTTCGAAACTGCGCTTCTGATATGGCCTCGGCCATCGGCCGGTGAAGCCACCCAAAGTGTCAGTAGCGGACCGGTGGCGGCTAGCGCGACAGAAGCGCACGACGTAGCGGCCAACGTCGCGCTGTGAGCGTGACGGGAGGGAACGATGTCGAACAAGCATGACGGGCCTTTGTTCTTTTGCCAGGTCACGCCAACGCTAGAGTGGTCGATCGAGATGCGGGCTACGGATGCTACTGGCCAGCGGAAGCTTGGATACCGAGCGTCGGGCATTGTGGACCAGCGGAAAGTGCCAAATGGATATGGCATCCAAGTGCATGACGCGGACAGAGCCGTCTGGACGACCATGCCTCTGAATGATCGCAAGGATATCAGGCAGCAGTTTGACGCATTGCTCACGCAGGCTATGCGAGCGCTGGCGAGTCATGGACATTTGGAGGGGTTAACGGCGAAATAGTAACCAACTTCACGAAGGCATCAAGATATACCGGGTGCCTGTTCCAGAACCGGCTTGGGACTCCTGCGGTTGCAATTAACCACACGGTCAGGGCGGCTTCCCGCCCATTGGGCGGCCCAATCACGGCTCCTTCGACACCAGACGCCGAACATCTCCTAGCGAACAAGACAAACCGAATCGTCCATCACGATAAGTAAATGTTGCAATAGTTAGTTGTCCTGCGACTCTACTGTCTTCGGCTCCTGATTCGACTTCCGCTGTTCGTTTACCCACTTGGATTTCCCCATTGACTGCCTATTCGCCCATTCAAGGTCACTACCACAGTCATCGCATTACCCTGGAGGGTTTAGACCAGGATGCCTTTACGAGATCGCTCACCTCCGCGCGTGTGGAAATGAATCCGCATCAGGTCGAGGCCTCGCTGTTCGCGCTTCGGTCGCCACTCTCGAAGGGCGTTTTGCTCGCCGACGAAGTGGGCCTCGGCAAGACGATCGAGGCCGGTCTGGTCATGGCGCAGAAATGGGCGGAGCAGAAGCGGCGGATCCTGCTGATTGTGCCGGCCTCCCTTCGCAAGCAGTGGGAACAAGAGCTTCGCGAGAAATTCTCACTACCCGCGACGATCCTCGAGGCAGCGACATACAAGGAACTGCGAAAACAAGGTCAGGCGAAGCCCTTTCGGGACGCGCACGGGATCGTCATCTGCAGCTACGAGTTCGCCGCCCGGTGCGCCGATGAACTCGCAACGATAAAATGGGACCTGGTCGTGTTCGACGAGGCGCACCGCCTGCGCAACGTCTACAAGCAGGGTGGTTCGAAGCGAGCCAAGGAGCTCAAGGAGGCCCTGAAGGAACCGTTCAAGGTGCTGTTGACGGCGACGCCTCTGCAGAACTCGCTAATGGAGCTGTTCGGCATCGTCTCGATCATCGATGACAACCACTTCGGTGGCGAAGATGCCTTCAAGACTCTCTATACCGGCGCAGGCGTGACCACGGCATCCCTCGACATGCTGCGACAGCGACTCGCGACGATCTGCTGCCGCACGCTGCGCCGACAGGTTCAGGAGGCCGGCCACATCAACTTCACGCGACGCAATCCCGTGATTTTCGATTTCGAGCCACCCAGTCGTGAGGTCGAGCTCTACGAGAAGGTGTCCGAGTTCCTGCAACGGAAGGACACGATCTCCTACGGTGACCGAGCCAACCAGCTCGTTATCCTGCAAGTCCGCAAGATCCTTGGCTCTTCAACCTTCGCCGTGGCGGGCTACCTCCGCTCCCTGATAGAGCGCTTGGAGCGCCACGGCGTTGTCGACGAGACGGTCAGCGAAGACATCGACACAATCGATGAGATCGGCGAGGAACTCGACGAGGACGGGACGGAACCGGAACCTGTCGACCCCGAAAGACTGGCGGCCGAGCTGCTCGAACTCCGGTCGTTTCTCGACCTGGCGATCTCGATCGGGCAGAATGCCAAGGGCGAAAAGCTGATCTCGCAGCTTCCGCACGTCTTGGACGCCATTGTCCAGAAAGGCGGGCGCCGCAAGGCAGTCATCTTCACGGAAAGCGTGCGCACGCAGAACTATCTGAGCGAGCTCCTGTCCACCAACGGCTACGACCGCCAGATCGCTCTGCTCAACGGTTCGAACAGCGATCCCGTCAGCAAAGCGCTCTACCAGAGCTGGCAAGACCGGCACGCAGGCACGGACAAAGTGTCGGGTTCGCGCACGGCCGACATGAAGGCAGCGGTGGTCGACGCGTTCAAGGGCGACGACAAGACGATCCTGATCGCGACGGAGAGCGGCGCCGAGGGAATCAATCTCCAGTTCTGCTCATTGGTCATCAATTTCGACCTACCCTGGAATCCGCAGCGTGTTGAACAGCGCATTGGCCGCTGCCATCGCTATGGCCAGAAGATCGACGTCACTGTCGTCAACATGTTGAACCGCAAGAACCAGGCGGAGCAGCGCATCTACGAACTGCTCGACCAGAAGTTCAAGTTGTTCAGCGGCGTTTTCGGATCAAGCGACGAAGTGCTCGGCACCATCGAGCGCGGCGTCGACTTTGAGCAGCGCGTGCTAGGCATCGTGCAGTCTTGTCGCACCGAGGAAGAGGTGGCGCGCGAATTCGATGCTCTTACCGCCTCACTTCAAGACCGGATCGATGCCGATATGCAATCGGCCCGCGCCAAGGTGCTTGAGCACCTCGACCAAGACGTCGTTGCGCGCCTCAAGGGGCGCAAAGGAGAACTCGATAACGCTGTTGACGACTTCACGCGCCGCCTCGCCGTGATTGCACGTGCCGAACTCCCGGCGGCTCATTTTTATAGCGAGACACTCACCCGTTTCGACTATCGAGGGCAGACTTTCACGACAAGGTGGCCGGAGGCGGACGACCATGACTGGCAATTCTTCAGGCTGTCGGAGGGCAACCTCGCAAGCGAGTTGGTCGAAAAGGCAAAGGCCCGCGATCATGGCGTGACCGTCTCGTCTTTGCGCTTTCTCCCAGCTGCCTATGCCTTTCCGGGTCAACTCGCCGACGTGAAGAACCTGACCGGGCAGTCAGGCTGGCTGCGGGTATCTAAAGCCCAAATCAAGGCTCGCGGGACCGTGCGCGAGGAACTGATGATCTCGTGCCTAACCGACGGCGGCGTGGAAGTCAGCCCCGAAACCGCCGACCGCATGTTCATGGTCCCGGCCAGGAGCGACGGAGTGGCAGCGGCGGCAACCCCGCGTGAAATCGACCGGCTGGAGTTGGAGCACTTCGGCGCTTTCTCCGAGCGGATGAAGAGGCAGAACTTCCGTTGGCTGGAGGAGGAGGAGGCGCGCCTCGACAACTACGCAAAGGACATCGAGATCGAGCTCGACGCCCGCATCAAAGAGCTAGACAGCGAGATCAAGGCGCTGCGAAAGGAGCGCCGCTCACCGGATCTGTCTATGGACGACAAGCTTTCGCTTTCACGCACAGTGAAGAAGCTCGAAGGCGAGATGGACGACCTGAAGCTCTCCAAGCACGAGAGGCGGCGGGATGTGCGAAAGCAGGTTGAGGACATGCTGGACGACGTGGCGGAAAGTCTGAGTCGCCAGCCAGTCATCCAGCCATTGTTCATGGTAAGGTGGTCAATCGAGTAATATGCCATTGGGGGGCAGGTTTGAGGATTTTGGGTGCACGCCTGTTGCGCTCGACTTTTCGCTGGACTCGTATCCAGGTCCAACATGGGAAGTCGGCTCGCTGCGTCATAGGTCGGGTTGGCTGATGATGTCGCGTGCCACAATGCAGACGCCATTCAGCGCCTGGTCGGCGCGGCTTGTCGCCTGCGTGGACGATGACGGCGAGCCCGTTTCGGCTTGGCTCGCCTCCAAGCTCCTCGAGATGCGCTGCTCGTTGCCGCGCGAGGCCGAGGACATTCCCCCGGCCGATCTGGAAGACCTCACCGAGGCGCTCTACTGGGATTTCTTAGGCACCTGCGATTTGAAGCACCTTGCGATGCTTGAGGAGCGAGAGGAAGACGCCGAAAGGCGCATCCATACGCTAGAAGCACGAGGCCGGGCTGCAGCGTCTGAGGTCGACACGCATATCGCCAACTTACGACGTAGCATGCGGCGCGGCGAAATCACCTCGGAGAACATCAAGACAACCTACTATCATATTGCACTGGTGGAGCAGAAGCTGATCGCTGCGGAAAGTTGGCTCCGCAACCGAATCGCTAGCATACGGGCGGAGGTAAGTGACTTTCAGGAGGATGTCTTCGATTCGCTACAGGGTTATGGCGAGGTCGAGCACCTCTATTCCGTTCACTGGACGACGAACAGCATTCGAAGAAGGGCCATCGCGTCCAATAGGCTCGAACTCCAAACGGGCGGTTCCGAGATCGCGATCTCTCGGAAACGTAAGCTGTCAGACTATTTGAGAGATGAGGAGCATACGGCGCCTTCCAATCGAGCAATACCGCAAGCCCATATCAAAGAGGCCATACGGATCGCTGTGGAACGCGAACGGGAAGAAGCTGAGCTTCTAAAGCAACGATACGCGGCGAAGCAAACTGCTGAAAAAGCCGCGAAGGAGATCAAATCAAACGAACGGGAAGTTGAGCGTAAGCGAAAAGTTACGATCGAGAAGCGCGAGAGACAGTATCTCGCTCAGCGTGAAAAATACCTCGCCAAGAAAGCAAAGAAGTCATCGACTGCCGAAGAGGGGACCAAAGCACTCCGGCAGGAGATGGACCGCAAGCGGAAAGCTGCGGTCGAGAAGCGCCAAAGAAAATATCTCGCCGAGAGGGCAAAAAATGGAAGCGGCAGGCGGCGCTAGGCGAACCTGCTAGCCCGTCTCCTGGAATCTTTCAAAAAAGGGAGAAGTCGCATATCGCAAACACTGTCATCTCTACTACATGGGCCGCGCCGCTATTCACGACTACACTGACCTGGGAAGCCCTTAAGGCTTTCAATTGACTTACAAAACTCGGTCCAGCTATACCTTTCCATCTTAGGTCTGTCGGCCCAGAAAGCTATGTGTCTGCTTTGGGCGGTGCCAAGCGAAGTTTCACCCTTGGCTTCCGCCAAGCCCGAAGAATCTCCTCGACATGCGGCGCGATGAAAGCCCGCGCTTCGTCGCGTGTCATCATTTTGGATCGGAGCAGTTCGTCGTAGTCAGTCAAAGAATGGCGAATATGTTTCTGCAATTCGATACCGACCGCTGCGCCCAGTTTTAGGCCTTTCCAATCCTTGGCGCTCACCCGAGCGGCTATCGTGAGACAGGTCTTCTTCGGACAACCTGGGTGATGGATGCGCATGTGCCGCATCACATCGTCGAAGGAAAAAGTGTGGGAGGAATTCTGTTTCGGGTGTTTGTCAGCTGACATTATCAATGAACCATAAATTCGTTGCCCAGATCAGCGGAAGCACCGGCGGCACGCTGATCGGAGAAAGCCACGTTTACGGGTGGAGATTTGAGCTAGGTCTGGAATATCTGCCTTAGCTTCTGCACCTTTTCGAGCGTAGGCACCGGATCCGCATCCCAGGAAGCGAGCCTGATCACCTCGAGCCAGAAACGCTCGTTGGGCGTGATCTCGCGGTCACGACCGCGGGCCGCCTGGCGCCAGCCTTCGACAGAGAAGTCCTGCTGGCCGCTCATTTGCCGAAGATCCCACGAATGGTTGATCGCGCCTTCGAGGTGAGGCTCGGATTGGATTGATCCGATGCCCGGCGGATTTCTTCGAGCCAGGCGACCTCGTTCTCGCTGACCAGCGTCCCGAAGATCTGCCTGACGGCAAGATCAGTGGTGTCGCCACCGAGCTGTTCGATCGCCAGCATAAAGAGCATCACTGGATCGCACTCGAGGGCCTTCGCCAGAGCGGCGACCCTGTCGAGCGGCAGCTTCGCCGTTCCGGATTTGATCATCGCGAGCATGTTCGCATTGACGAACCCTGCCTCGCCGGCGATCGCGATCTGAGTCTTCTTGGGCCTAAGCTCCAGGATGCGCTTCTCGAGATATTTCACGAGCCTAGTGCCCGCGTAGGGCTTCCCCGGACGGTTGTTCATCGTCGTCTTCCTCTGAAATCACAGCTTTGATGTGCTGCTATTTTCTTTATAGCGACGGCCTGTTGGGGACTTCGTGGGATCAGCGCAGGGGATTTTGGCACAATCCGGGCGATACAAAACGTTAGATATATCCTTGACATATACAACGTTTTGTATCAATTAATGTGCATGTCGGCAGGCGACCAGACACATCAGGAACGCGCAATCTCTCTCCTTCGCGAGCGGGGTATCGCACGTCTATCCGAATTCATCGCGGCAGGGATCACCTCCGCCACGATAGCCCGGATGGAGAAGCGAGGTGAACTCCTTCAGCTCGGCCGCGGCCTCTATCAACTTCCCGATGCCGAGCTCGATGCCAATCACTCGCTGGCGGAAGCGGCCAAGCGCATCCCTCGGGGCATCATTTGCCTGGTGTCCGCCCTTGCCTTCCACGAACTGACCGACACCATCCCATCACGTATCTGGATGGCGATCGGATCGACGGACCGACGTCCGAAGATCGAGAGCCCGCCAATCCAGTTCGTCCGCTTCGGAGCCAAGACACTGGATGCTGGAATCGAGGAGCATGCCATAGAGGGCGTCACGGTTCGCATCTACAGCCCCGCCAAAACGGTTGTCGATCTCTTCCGCTACCGCCGATCTGAAGGAAGACGCTTCCAGCAAAGCACCGGCCTCAATCTTGCGATTGAAGGCCTGCGAGAGGCGCTACGCGGCGGCAAGGCGCGTCCTTCGGAGATCGCCTCCTACGCCGAGGACGCCGGCGTCTGGAAAGTCGTGCAACCCTATCTCGAAGCCCTTACGGCCAATGGCTAAGACCATCGTCAACATGGGCGCCTCCGTGCGCGCCAGGCTTCTTGTCATCGCCAAGGGGCGTGGACAGACATTCGATCTCATTCTGACGCGCTATGCGATCGAGCGCCTTCTCTACCGTCTCGGAACCAGCCGCTTTCGCGACCGCTTCGTCCTGAAGGGTGCGATGCTGATGACGACCTGGTTCGACGTGCCGTTTCGGCCCACGCGTGACCTGGATCTGCTGGGATATGGAGATCCCGAGGCCGAAGGCATGGTCGAGATCTTTGCCGAGCTCTGTGCGATCGACGCCAACGATGGCGTCGTGTTCGACGGCAAGGGCCTGATCGTCGACCGCATACGCGAGGAACTGGAGTATGGAGGCCTGCGCCTGCGCACCAATGCCGTCATTGGTGGTGCGACCGTGCGTGTGTCGATCGATATCGGATTTGGCGATGCAACTGAACCCGGCCTCGAGGAACTCGACTATCCCGTTCTGCTCGACAACCCGGCTCCACATCTTCGCGCCTATTCGCGCGAGACGGTGATAGCGGAGAAATTCCAGGCCATGGTGCTGCTGGGGCGGGCCAACAGCCGCATGAAGGATTTCTACGACATATGGCTGCTGGCGAAGACACATCGCTTTGAAGATGACCGCCTGGCCCGAGCGATTGCAGCTACATTCGAACGGCGCAGGACGACAATCCCGGTCGATATTCCAGATGCTCTCACCGAGAGCTTCGCATCGGATCCAGCCAAGCAGCAGCAATGGTCAGCCTTTGCCCGAAGCCTGGAGGAGGAAGTGCCACCGCTTGCACGGATAATCGCCGAGGCTGCCGAATTCCTGATGCCTCATGCGGCGAGGGCACGGCTATCGGGTTAAAGCGACCTGACAGCGAACCTGTCGGCTGCAACTTGGCGATGTCGGCGAGCGCAAGGACGGCCCTCAACCGTTTTACAGCGCCATTGATTTCATTAGATAATTTCTGGTCGAAAATCGACCTGTTTTACAGCTAAGCCACTGGAATATAAGCATCACACCCAGCTTCCCAAGCTGAACGCGCGGGTTCGATTCCCGCTACCCGCTCCAGTCTGCGCAGCAAGGGTTTGAGCCCTTACCAAGCCGCTCCAACTACCGGTTTCTCGCGCAATTCCGGGAAAACCGCTCCAGCCGTTTTCCCGGTATCGTTTTAGAGCCAAACACTAACCCAGACGCGCCTGCGCCAGCAGCGGACATGGCGGCGGCCGCGGCGCCAATAGCTGCGGCAGACCCTGCGCCAGGCGCGGCGGCGCCCATGACGACGGTGCCGGCGATGCCACCGGCGATGCGAGATCTGCTCCACCTCGGCTTGATCGTCTCCTTCGAAGACGGCCGCATCAGCCCTGTCGAGGTCGTCCTTGTCGAGCTCGTCAAGGATTCCGTTGCCGTTCGGGACCCCGGCAACTGCTGTGCCGGGCCTGGCCAGGCCTGCAAAAGCAACGGCCCCCGCGACGCCAAGCATTCCAGTAAGAAACAACCGACGTTCCATCAAAATCTCCCGAGTTGTTTATCATCGGCGCATCGTTCCCCGGCTCAAAACGAGCTCCGGCGCGAACGCCGATTGGCCTTTGAACGCACTTACCTGGTTTTTGTTCCGGTCATCCCACTTCGCGCAGGATGAAGTCATGCAGCATCTTTGCCGCCGGCGACAGGGCGCGGTTCTTCACTGTGATCAGGCTGTAGGGCCGGACCTCGATGTCGAATTCGGTCTGGACGACATCGATGGCGCCGGCCAGCCCTTCGGGATTCTGGATGAATTTCGCCACCTGGATCGAGACCGGCGCGATGGCGTCGGAGTGCGCGACCATGACCAGGGTCAGGAGCAGCGAACTGGTGTTGAGGATGCGGTCCGGCAGCGCGATGTTGCGGTTCAGGAAATTGCTCTCCATGGCCTGGCGCAGCGGCGAGCCGCCGGACTGGAAAACCCAGTCATAGGCCGCGGTCTCCTCCAACCGCACCGCCTTGCCCTCGGTCAGCGGATGGCCCCGGCGCACGATCAGGCAGGCTTTCTCGACGCCGATCACACGGGACTCGAACAGCCGCGGGTTGAGATCGTCGGGGATGCGCGCGATGATGAAGTCATGGCGCGACGCGATCAACTCGCGCGCCAGCACGTTGGAGGTCTCGACCTGCATGGTGATCTCGATGCGCGGGTAGATGCGGCGGATTTCGCGGATCGCCGGCACCGCGAGCTCGATCGCGGGCGCCGTCACCGCACCAAGGAACACCGAGCCGCCCTTGCCCGCCTTGAGTTCGGAGATCTCGCGATCGACCTCGCGCATCTCCAAGAGGATGGAGCGCGCGCGCCTGGCGAGCGCCTTGCCATAGGGCGTCAAGGTGACGCCGCGCGGCAGCCTTTCGCAGAGCGTGACGTCCAGCACGGCTTCCATCTCGGCGATCATGCGCGAGGCCGCCGGCTGTGAGATATTCATGACCTGGGCGGCGGAACTGACCCGGCCGTGATCGTCCAGTGCAACGATCATGCGCATATGGCGCAGGCTGAGGCCGCTGCGCAGCAGGGTCTCGCCGTCACCGGGGAGCACCTCGTAACCTTCTGAAATCCCGCCAGGATTGCGCAACGTTGCCATTGATTTCCCTTCGCTCCCAATGCCCTTGAGTTTAGCGTCAACGTATACCAGTTTCGGTATAGCAATCATCAAAGATCGCATTTGACAGTTATGGCAAAGGGACACACCCTTCGCGCGTCCTGGGGCGTGCCAGTCGATGACGAGGAAATCGTGTCGATTGAAATCAGTCCCAGGGCCGATTGGGAGGATACCGGAGATCGATAGACGACAGCGGCGCTTGCGCTCCTGCTCGCCTGCGCGGCCCGCGAAGCCCCGAGGTGTCGCGTCCATCAACCAGGGAGAGTAATTGTGAAGATCATCAAGACGCTGGCCGCCGTCGCGGCCCTTGGCATCGCTGCCATGACCTATTCGGCGCACGCCGCCGACAAGGGTCTCGTCGGCGTGCTGATGCCCACCAAGACCTCGCAGCGCTGGATCAACGACGGCGATGCCGTCAAGTCCCAGCTCGAGGCTTTGGGCTATACGGTCGACCTGCAATATGCGCAGGACGACATCCCCAACCAGCTCAGCCAGCTGGAAAACGAAATCACCAAGGGTCCGAAGGCGCTGATCATCGCCTCGATCGACGGCACCACCCTGTCGGATGCGCTGCAGAAGGCCGCTGATGCCGGCGTCGTCGTCGTCGCCTATGACCGCCTGATCAAGAAGACGCCCAATGTCGACTACTACACCACGTTCGACAATTTCGGCGTCGGCGTGATCCAGGCGAATTCGCTGGTCAAGGGCCTCAAGGAGCGCTTCCCGAATACCAAGCCGTGGAACGTCGAACTGTTCGGCGGCTCACCCGACGACAACAACGCCTTCTTCTTCTACAACGGCGCGATTTCCGTCCTGCAGCCGCTGATCGATGACGGTTCGATCAAGATCAAGTCCGGCCAGACCGGCATGGATAAGGTCGGCACGCTGCGCTGGCTCGCCGCCACCGCCCAGGCGCGCATGGACAATCTGCTGTCAGCCAACTATTCGGACGGCAGCCGCGTCGATGGCGTTCTGTCGCCCTATGATGGCCTGTCGCGCGGCATCACCGCCTCGCTGCGCGCTGTCGGTTACGGCACGGAGGCCCAGCCGTGGCCGATCGTGACCGGCCAGGACGCCGAGACCGCCTCGGTCAAGCTGATCATCTCGGGCGAGCAGTACTCGACCGTGTTCAAGGACACCCGCGAACTGGCCAAGGCCACCGTCGAGCTCGTCGACAAGGTGCTCTCGGGCGGCAAGCCGGAAGGCCTCGACACCAAGACCTACAACAACGACGTCAAGGTCGTTCCCTCGATCCTGCTGACGCCGCATGAGGTCGACAAGTCGAACTACCAGGCCCTGGTCGTCGACTCCGGCTACATCAAGGCCGACGAACTGAAGTAAATTCGGTTGTATAGCCAGGGGTCCTGCGCAACGCAGGGCCCCTTTTCGTTCACCAGCGACCCCGGTATTGTTGCGGGTCTCGCAGGAGCACTTTACCCATGGCCTCGACGATTTTGGAGATGCAGGACATCACCAAGACGTTTCCCGGCGTCAAGGCGCTGTCGAACGTCAACCTTCGGGTCGAGGAAGGCGAGATCCACGCCGTGGTCGGCGAGAACGGCGCCGGCAAATCGACGCTCATGAAGGTGCTGTCGGGCGTCTATCCCTCCGGCACCTATGACGGCCAGATCATCTTTCAGGGCCAGGAATGCCAGTTCAAAGGCATTCATGACAGCGAACGCAAGGGCATCGTCATCATCCACCAGGAGCTTGCGCTGGTGCCGATGCTGTCGATCGCCGAAAACATCTTCCTCGGCAACGAACACGCCCGATACGGCGTCATCGACTGGAATGCCAACGAGGCGCGCACCAGCGCCCTGCTGAAGAAGGTGGGCCTCAAGGAGGACCCCAAGACGCTGATCACCAATATCGGTGTCGGCAAGCAGCAGCTGGTCGAAATCGCCAAGGCGCTGAGCAAGGAGGTCAAGCTCCTGATCCTCGACGAGCCGACGGCGTCGCTCAGCGAAAAGGACAGCCAGGCGCTGCTCGACCTTCTGCTCGAATTCAAGCGACAAGGCATGACCTCGATCCTGATCTCGCACAAGCTCAACGAGGTGAACCGGGTCGCCGACAAGGTGACCGTCATCCGCGACGGACGAACCATCGAGACGCTGTCCAGGAAGGACATCTCGGAAGACCGCATCATCACCTCGATGGTCGGCCGTTCGCTCGACGACCGCTATCCGCCGCGCGAGCCCGATATCGGCGAGGTCGTGTTCGAGGTGAAGAACTGGTCGGTCTATCACCCGCTCCATGCCGAGCGGCAGGTGATCAAGGGCATCGACATCAATGTGCGCAAGGGCGAGGTGGTCGGCATTGCCGGGCTGATGGGCGCCGGGCGAACCGAATTCGCCATGAGCCTGTTCGGCCGCTCCTATGGGCGCCGCATCACCGGCGAGGTGCTGCTCAAGGGCAAGCCGATCGACGTCTCCTCTGTGAGCAGGGCGGTCGAACACGGCATTGCCTATGTGACCGAGGATCGCAAGACCTACGGCCTCAATCTCATCGACCATATCAAGCACAACATTACGCTGGCCAATCTCGGCGGCGTGTCGCGCCACAGCGTGATCGACGATTTGCGCGAGCTTGCCGTCGCCAACGACTATCGCAAGCAGACCAACATCCGCGCCTCCAGCGTCTATCAGATGACCGGCAATCTTTCCGGCGGTAACCAGCAGAAGGTGGTGCTGTCGAAATGGCTGTTCGCCGACCCGGAAGTGCTGATCCTGGACGAGCCGACGCGCGGCATCGATGTCGGCGCCAAATATGAAATCTATACGATCATCGCGCGCCTTGCGGCCGAAGGTAAGGCGATCGTGGTCATCTCGTCGGAAATGCCAGAACTGCTCGGCATCACCGACCGCATCTATGTCATGAACGAAGGCCGCATCGTCGGCGAAATGCCCGCGGCGGACGCAAGCCAAGAAAGAATAATGCGCGCCATCGTTCGGGGAGAAGGAAAAGCAGCATGAGCACGGAAAGCGCCCCCGCCCCGCAAAGCAACGTCGCCGAAGATGTAGGGCAGCGTCCACGCATCGCCGTATCGGCGCTGGCGACGAACCTGCGCGAATACGGCCTGATCCTGGCGCTGATCGCCATCATGGTGTTCTTCCAGTTCACCACCTCGGGAACGCTGTTCAAGCCGGTGAACCTGAGCAATCTGGTGCAGCAGAACTCCTTCATCATCGTGATGGCGCTCGGCATGCTGCTGGTCATCGTATCGGGTCATATCGACCTCAGCGTGGGGTCCGTGGCCGGCTTCATCGGCGCGCTGGCGGCGATGATGATGGTGATCTGGCCTCTCGGCATATTCAGCAACCCGCTGGTGGTCTCCATCGTCTGCCTGATCGTGGGCGGCCTCATCGGCGCGGCGCAAGGCTACTGGATCGCCTATCACCGAATACCGAGCTTCATCGTGACGCTGGCCGGCATGCTGATCTTCCGCGGCATCTGCCAGGCGCTGCTCGGCGGCGGATCTTCGGTCGGGCCGCTGCCGCCCGAGTTCAAGGCACTCAGCTCCGGCTTCATTCCAGATGTCATCGGACCGCTGACGCTGATCCCGCCAACGGTGAATGCAGCCGGCAAGACGATTATGGGCAGCGGCCTGACGCTGCACATGACGACGATCGTGCTGGGCCTGATCGCCGTGCTGGCCTATGCCTATTTCGGGCTGCGGACGCGACGCAAACGCGAACGCCACGGCTATGAGGCCGAGCCGTTTACCCTGTTCGTCATCAAGACGCTGGTCGGCAGCGCGCTGGCGCTGTTCCTGGTCTACCAGTTCGCCAGCTATCGGGGCCTGCCGGTGGTGCTGCTCGTCATGGGCTTGCTGATCTCACTGTTCGTCTTCGTCACCAAGCGCATGACGATCGGCCGCCGCATCTATGCGATGGGCGGCAATGCCAAGGCCGCGCAGCTGTCGGGCATCAAGACCGAGCGGCTGACGCTTTACGTGTTCGTCAATATGGGCGTGCTGTCGGCGCTTGGCGGCCTGATCATCGCGGCGCGTCTCGGCCAGGCCGTGCCGGCGGCAGGCCTCGGCAGCGAGCTCGACGTCATCGCCGCGGTGTTCATCGGCGGCGCCTCGGCGATGGGCGGCGTCGGTCAGGTCATCGGCGCGGTGGTCGGCGGCTTTATCATGGGCGTGATGAACAACGGCATGTCGATCATGGGCGTCAATGTCGACTGGCAGCAAGTGGTCAAGGGCCTGGTGCTGCTCGGCGCCGTGATCTTCGACGTCTACAACAAGAACAAGGCCTGAACAGGTTTCAGGCGAGGCAAGCAGGAGGCATACGGTCGCGGCGCTGCCGGCAATTCGCCGGCTTGAAGAAGTCCTTCAGGGACCGGGCTCGCGAGCGCAATCCGGACGAAGAGTTCAACCCGTGGCACGGCCAGTCCGAGCCGCGCAGGTCAGGGTTTGCCAGAAGGCAGCCATGCCAAGACATATGAGAGAGGACTGATCATGCTGATCTCGCAGATTCTCGACGACGCCGAGACCATCCGTGTCGTTGCCCGCACAGGCGGCAAGACCCGGATCATCAACGGCGCACGCAGCGTCTATTCGCTGGCGATGGAAGCCGCTCGTACCGGCGTCGGCCTTGCCGCGTTGATCGAACGCAAGGGGCTCGGCGAGACCGTCGATCTCGACGCCGCCTACAAGAAGGGGCGGCTGCTGTCGCCGATCAATCATCCCGATCCGGCGCATCTGCATCTGACCGGCACGGGGCTAACGCATCTCGGCTCGGCGGCGACGCGCGATTCCATGCACAAGAAGCTCAGCACCGACGGCGAGGAGCAGCTCACCGATTCCATGAAGATGTTCCGCATGGGGCTGGAAGGCGGCAAACCCGCGAAAGGCCAGATCGGGGTGCAGCCGGAATGGTTCTACAAGGGCAATGGCACGATGGCCGTGGCGCCGGGTGCCGCGCTCCTGTCGCCGGCCTTCGCCAAGGATGCCGGCGAGGAGCCCGAGGTTGCCGGCATCTATGTCATCGGCGACGACGGCGCGCCGTTCCGGGTCGGCTTCACGCTGTCCAACGAATTTTCCGATCATGTGACCGAACGCGTGAACTACCTCTTTCTCGCCCATTCCAAGCTGCGCAACGCTTCCTTCGGACCGGAGATCCTGGTCGGCGACCTGCCCGCCGACATCAGGGGCTCCTCACGCATCTGGCGCGACAGCAAGTTGATGTGGGAAAAGCCGTTCCTGTCGGGCGAAGCGAACATGTCGCACACCATCGCCAATCTCGAACACCACCATTTCAAATATTCGGCTTTCCGCCAGCCGGGCGACGTGCATGTGCACATGTTCGGCACCGCGACCCTGTCCTTCGCCGACGGCATCAAGACCGAGGCCGGCGACGTGTTCGAGATCGAGGCCGGCGATTTCGGCCTGCCGCTGCGCAATCCGCTCGAAATCGAACAGCCGGTGAAGGTGGCGGTGAAGGCGCTGTGAGATGAGCGTGATCTCCTCCCTGGTGGGAGGAGATCGGCAGCTTCCATCTCAATAAATATCGAAGTCGAAATACTTGTCCTGGATCTTCTTGTAGGTGCCGTCGGCGACGATGGCGTCAATGGCTGCGTTGAGCTTGTCGCGCAGCGCCGTATCCTCGAGACGCACGGCAATGCCGGCTTCGGTCTCGGTGCCCTTGACGTCACCGACCATCTTGCAGCAACCGTCGCTCGCCTTCTTCATCCAGTCCATCAGCACGAACTTGTCGGAAAGGACGGCGTCGAGGCGGCCGTTCTGGAGATCGGTGATTGCCTCTTCCTGGGTCGGATAGAGCTTCGCTTCGGCGCCGGCCTTGCCATAGACGTCCTGGGCGTAATTGGCCTGCGTGGTCGCCGCCTGGGCGCCGACCGTCTTGCCGGTGAGTGCCGCCGGTTCGGTCGAGGCGATGTCGCTGTCCTTCAGGGCGACGAGCGACAGCGGCGTCGTATAATATTTGTGGGTGAACGCGACCTGCTTCTTGCGCTCCTCGGTGATGCTCATCGAAGCGATGATGGCGTCGAACTTCTTGGCCTGCAGCGCCGGGATAATGCCGTCCCAGTCCTGGGTGACGACCTCGCATTCGACCTTCATCTGCGCGCACAAGGCGTTGGCGATGTCGATGTCGAAGCCCTCGACCTTGCCGTCGGGCGTGATGGTGTTGAACGGCGGATAGGCTCCCTCGGTGCCGATCTTGATTTTCTCCGCCGCATGCGCCGACAGGGCGCCGGCACCAAGCGTCAGCATGGCGGCGGCCGCCGCCGATATTATCCATTTCGAAATCTGCATTTTCATTCCCCTTGAGCGCCGCCACGTCGGCGGCCGGCGAGGCAGCCAAGCATGGCGAGCCGGCGCAGGCAAGTATCTTGCCTGACGGTGATGAGCGTTCAGGGCGCGGCGCGAAAGTGCTTGGACAGCTTCAGGCCCTGCGCCTGGTAGTTCGAGCCGAGCTCGGTGCCGTAAAGCGCCTGCGGCCGCTTCAGCATATGCTCGTAGACCAGCCGGCCGACGATCTGGCCATGATCGAGGATGAACGGCACCTCATGGCTGCGCACTTCGAGCACGGCGCGGCTGCCGGTGCCGCCGGCCGCCGAATGGCCGAAACCCGGATCGAAGAAGCCGGCATAGTGGACACGGAACTCGCCCACCAGCGGATCGAAGGGCGTCATTTCGGCCGCGTAGAGCGGCGGCACATGCACCGCTTCCTGGCTGACGAGGATGTAGAACTCGTCCGGATCGAGCACCAGCTCGCCGGCGCCGCTCTTGTGGATCGGCTCCCAGAAGTCGACGATCTCCTGCGCCGCGCGTTTGTCGACATCGACGAGGCCGGTATGGTGTTTGCCGCGATAGCCGACCAGCCCGTCACTGTCGCCGTTGAGATCGATCGACAATGCGATGCCGCCGCCGGAGATGTTCGGCGGTTCGGTGGCGACCAGCATTTCGGCCCGGTGCAATTGATGCAACTCTGCTTCCGAGAGCAGCGCATTGCCGGTGCGGAAGCGTATCTGCGAAAGGCGCGAGCCGGCGCGCACGACGATCGGGAAGGTGCGTGGGCTGACTTCGAGATAGAGCGGACCATGATAGCCGGCGGCGATCTTGTCGAACTCGTGGCCGCGATCGGTCATCACGCGGGTGAAGATATCGAGCCGCCCGGTCGAGCTCTTGGGATTGGCGGACGCCGAAATTTCCGCCGGCAGCGCCAGGCTTTCGAGCAGGGGCACGATGTAGACGCAGCCGGTTTCCAGAACGGCGCCGTCGGCCAGGCTGATCTCGTGCAGCTTCAGCCGGTCGAGTTTTTCACTGACCTTGTGGTTGGGACCCGGCAGGAAGGACGCGCGCACCCGCCACGCCTTGTCGCCGAGCCTCAGATCAAGGCTGGCCGGCTGGATCTGGTCGGCGTCGAGCGCACGCGACGACTTCAGCGCGCCGGACTGGAACAGCGCCGCAATGTCCTGATCGGGAAGAATTCCTGTCTGCCGCAAAGTCTGGCTCCGCTCTGCTGGTACAAATCTCTTAATGAAGCCGGCAATTGACGCAAGCGTGGCGCGGGTCTAAAGGGTCGTTATCCCGTGGTGATTTGGCCGGTCGGCTTGCAGCCACGTTAAACAAGTCGCTAAAGGACCGTCGGGCCGCAAGGCCGCATGGACCGGTTGCGACTTTTTCGCGGCCGGTTTTTTTGTGTTTGGATAGGACGATGACGAGCAAGACGCGCAACTGGAAGCCTCAGACCGCACTCGTGCATGGCGGAACCCTGCGTTCCGGCTTCGGCGAGACTTCCGAGGCGATATACCTGACCCAAGGCTATGTCTATGAGACGGCCCAAGCCGCCGAAGCCCGCTTCAAGGGCGAGGAACCGGGCTTCATCTATTCGCGCTACGCCAATCCGACCGTCGACATGTTCGAGAAGCGCATGTGCGCGCTCGAAGGCGCCGAGGACGCGCGCGCCACCGCGTCCGGCATGGCGGCGGTGACGGCAGCCCTCCTGTGCAGCGTCAAGGCCGGCGATCATATCGTTGCGGCGCGCGCCCTGTTCGGCTCCTGCCGCTGGGTGGTCGAGACGCTGGCGCCGCGCTACGGCATCGAGGCGACGCTGGTCGACGGCACCGACATCGCCAATTGGGAAAAGGCGGTTCGGCCCAACACCAAGCTGTTTTTCCTGGAAAGCCCGACCAACCCGACGCTTGAGGTGGTGGACATCGCCGCCGTCGCTTCGCTTGCCAATTCGATCGGCGCGCGGCTGGTCGTGGACAATGTCTTCGCCACGCCGCTGCAGCAGAAGCCG
Source organism: Mesorhizobium sp. BR1-1-15 (assembly GCF_020165475.1). Classification (NCBI taxonomy): domain Bacteria; kingdom Pseudomonadati; phylum Pseudomonadota; class Alphaproteobacteria; order Hyphomicrobiales; family Phyllobacteriaceae; genus Mesorhizobium; species Mesorhizobium sp. BR1-1-15. Next base: position 108,349 of record NZ_JAIUIF010000004.1, read on the forward strand.
TTGCAGCTCGGCGCGCATATCGTGGTCTATTCGGCGACCAAGCACATCGATGGCCAGGGCCGATGTCTCGGCGGCGTCATTCTGTCGGACAAGAAGTGGATCGACGAGAACCTGCACGATTATTTCCGCCATACCGGCCCCAGCCTGTCACCGTTCAATGCCTGGACGCTGCTGAAGGGCCTGGAAACGCTGCCGCTGCGCGTGCGCCAGCAGACGGAGAGCGCCGGCAAGATCGCCGATTTCCTGGCCGAGCAGCCGGAGATCGCCCGCGTGATCTATCCCGGGCGCGCCGACCATCCGCAGGCTGACGTCGTGAAGAAGCAGATGTCGGGCGGTTCCACCCTGATCTGCTTTGACGTCAAGGGCGGCAAGCAGGGTGCCTTCGCCTTGCAGAACGCGCTCGACATCGTCCTGATCTCGAACAATCTCGGTGACGCCAAAAGCCTGATCACCCATCCGGCGACGACGACGCACAAGAACCTCAGCGACGAAGCGCGCGCCGAGCTCGGCATCGGACCCGGCACGCTCAGGCTGTCGGTCGGGTTGGAAGATACCGACGATTTGCTGGACGACATCGCGCAGGCGTTGAAGGCCCGATGAGGACTGGTGGCAGACCGAGGATTACAGGCCTGCCGCTTTGCGCAACGCTTCGTTCATGCGCGTCTGCCAGCCATCACCACCGGCCCTGAAACGGTCGACAACATCGGCGTCGAGGCGCAACTGTACCGCACGTTTGGGTCGCGCAAGCGGCGGTCGGCCAACTTTGCGGCGCGAAGCGGCATCGGTCGGCTGCGCATCCGGATCGGCCTCGGCGGCGGCAGTGATCGCAGCATCTTCCTCGTCGGTCCTCGCGCCAAGCGCCTTTCTGGCGAGCCCCAAAGCATCAGCGCGCGACTGCTTTGGGGGAGTAGCCTCGCGGCGCACGATCGTCTTAGAGGTTTTCGACATAGTCCGTAATCTCCTGTCTCGTTGCCTTGCGTAGCGAAATTACGCGGATCGCATGGCTTCGCTCGACATAGACCATCACATAAACGCCAGCCTCGATCAGACCGATGGCAACAAGACGATCCTCGCCAAAATCCTCGCTGTCATCGAGCCGGATAACGGCATTGGCGAAATCGAAGGACGGAGCGATCGCGAAATCCACGCCATGCTTGGCCCTGTTTGTCTTTGCCTTGTTTCATCCCACTCGAACAGCATCGCCGTCGGGGCGCTCCATAGGTTATTGTATACACAAAAATAGAGCCAAGTTCAACAATTTTTGTATATACGATAACCTTCCTCGACATCAAGCTGAACCGCCGACATCAAGCGCGGGAGGGCGTCTCTTCGAGCTCGGCCGCCTTGGTGCCGATGGTCATGGCGTTGCCGCGCCAGTCGACGGCCCCGCCCAGCCAACCGCGCATCCAGATCGCCGGCAACATCAGGTCGCGTGCGATCATCGCGGTGACGATGCGCGGCGACAGATACCAGCCCTTTGCCGAGGCGAGCATGCATTCCGGCAGGTAGGCGAGCGCCAGCACGCAAAGCGCTGTCATGGGCAGGCTGACGCCGGCGCTGGCCGCGGCGATCAGCGCCAGCACGAGCGGAGCCGCCACGCCGGTCAGGATCTCGGGCGCGAAGAAGAGCGGAAAGGTGACGCGGCGCAGGCGCGCCCAGCGGGCCTGGCGCGACCAGATCTCGCCCGGCATGCGCTGCCCGAGCGGCTGCTCGAAGGGCGAAGCGACGAGATTGACGCGCAGGCCGAGCCTGTTGACCAGTTTGGTCGACGCGGCATCCTCCGCGATCTCGGCGGCGAGCGCACGGATGCCACCATTGGCGTCGAGCATCTGCTTGTTCCACAACATGCTCTTGCCCTGGGCAAAGCCGAGGCCAAGCGCCTCGCCGGCATATTGCCAGCGCGCCTGCAGCGTGTTGAGGAAAGCGCATTCGACTTCTGCCCAGAAGCCGTCGGGCCGCGAACCGATCGGCGTCGAGCAAACCAGGCCGGTGTCCCGCCGCCATGCCGCCATCAGGTGCTGGACGTAGTCTTTCGGCATCAGCACGTTGGAATCGGCGAGAATGACCCAGTCGTGGCGCGCTGCCTCCCAGCCCTTGACGCAGTTGTTCAGTTTCGGGTTGGCGCTGACGCGGTCGTCGCCGGTGAGCAGGCGGGCCGGCACGGCTGGAAAGCGGGCGATCGCGGCGCGGATCGGCTTGACCGCGGGGTCGTCGGCATGGGCGACACAAAAGATCAGTTCGTAGCGCGGCCAGTCGAGCGAGAAAGCGCGCTCAAGCGTCTCATGGGTAAACGGCTCGACGCCGCGCGCCGGGATGACGATCGACACAGGCAGCGGCTTGCCGGCCGGCGGCGCGATGGCGGCGCGCCGTTTCAGGCGCGAGCAGGCGAGCAGGATGCTGGCGAGATTTGAGGCGATGAGAGCGATCGAAAGCGAGCCGGTTATGAGAGCGAGTTCCATCGATATCCGGTCACTCCAGAAAAACCGGCCCGCTTGGCGGCCGTTTTCGACAGTTCGACAGAGCGCCCGAGTCGCCCGGCATTGCTGGTGCACACCATCACTGTCATGTGTCACTCAAATGACATTGTTTGTCGGCACCTGCCCTTCAGGGACAGCAACTCGGACGCGCACGGTTGATCGAACCGCAAAGAGCGCCGAATGTTCCACACCGGATTTGTTTTGGAGCCGCTCATGTACCGCGCCGTCACGCGCAACATCGAAGTGCAGGTCAGGCCGTTCTATCTCGAGGACCGCTCGGATCCTTCGGAAAACCGCTATGTCTGGGGCTACCAGATAACGATCGACAACCAGTCCGACGAATTCGTGCAGCTGTTGTCGCGCTATTGGCACATAACCGACGGCGCCGGCCGGGTCGAGGAAGTGCGAGGCGCCGGCGTGGTCGGCGATCAGCCCGAACTCAATCCCGGCGACAGCTATCAATACACGTCGGGCTGTCCGCTCTCGACCCCGTCGGGGATCATGGTCGGCCACTACACCATGCGCAACGAGCGGGGCGAGACATTCGACATCGCCATCCCCGCCTTCTCACTCGACCTGCCGGGGACAAGGCGGACGGTGAATTAGACCAGGCGAAATCGGCGACAGCGTCGCCCCGTCCTATACGGCGAGAAATGTCCGGCAGGACAATGAGGGGCAGCGCCGCCCCTCGTCCGCCCTTCGGGCACCTTCTCCCCGTAGAACGGAGAGAAGGTGGAACCCTACTGGGTCGTAAATTCCGCCGGGTCGAAGTCATATTGCGTCGAGCAGAACTCGCAGGCGACGTGGATCCCACCGTCCTCGGTGCTGTCCTTGATCTCCTGCGCGGAGAAGCCCTCGAGGATGCCGCGGATCTTGTCGCGGGAGCATGAGCACTGATCGGCGACGGGAACGCCGCCGAAGACGCGCACGCCATGCTCGTGGAACAGACGATAGAGCAGCCGCTCTGCGCCGATGGTCGGATCGATCAGTTCGGTCGGCTCGATGGTGCCGAGCAGCGCCAGCAATTCCTGCCAGGAATTGTCTGTGGGATCGTGGATCTCCTCGCGCGGATCGCCATCCCCGCCGGGCAGGTCAGGAACGCGCATGCGCTCGGAGGCCTGCGGCAGGAACTGCGCCAGGATGCCGCCTGCCCGCCACTGCTCGCGCGCGCCGCCGGGGCCGGGCGTCAAAAGCTTGGCGACGGAAAGCCGGAGATCGGTCGGGATCTGCTCCGACTGGCGGAAATAGGTGCGCGCGGCCTCTTCCAGGGTCTCGCCGTCGAGCTGGACGATGCCTTGGTAGCGCTGCGTGTGAGCACCTTGGTCGATGGTCAGCGCCAGCACACCATTGCCGAGCAGCGTTTGCTGCGAGGTCTCGCCGGCCGCAATCAGCGCCTCCAGCCGGTCGGCATCGAAGCGCGCATAGGCGCGCAGCGCCGAGGGCGTGGAAAAATCCGCGACCAGCATGTCGACAGGGCCGTCGGTGCGGGTCTGCAGGATGAACTTGCCCTCGAACTTGAGCGAGGTGCCTAGCAGCACCGTCAGCACACAGGCTTCCGCCAGCAACCGGGCGACCGGCTCGGGATAATCATGGCGGCCAAGGATCGCGTCGAGCATCGGTCCAAGCTGCACGGTGCGGCCGCGCACATCGAGCGGGCCGACCTCGAAGGGCACGACGTGATCATCGCCGGCGTAACCGAATTCGCCGAGTTTGGGGTGATGTTCAGCCACTTGATGGGTTTCCAGCATGACAAAGCTCCAGGGCGCGGCCATGCCGCCCTTTGGGGAGCATGCGTCTAAACGCGCTTGATTTGCGTGATGCCGCGCAGATAGGCATCGCGCCTCCGGAGATCAAGTTCCCCGGCACGTCAAGCGCCAAGACACTTCAAGTCCACTTCAGGCCCCAAGACACCAGGCAAGCACGGCCTTCTGGGCGTGGAGCCGGTTCTCGGCCTCGTCGAAGACCACCGAATGTGGACCGTCGATGACCTCGTCGGTCACTTCCTCGCCGCGATGCGCCGGTAGGCAGTGCATGAACAGCGCGTCGGGCTTTGCCTTGGCCATCAGCTTGGCGTTGACCTGGTAGGGCGAAAACACATTGTGGCCGCGGGCACGGTGCTCCTGGCCCATCGACACCCAGCAGTCGGTGACGACGCAGTCGGCCTGGTCGACGGCTTCCTCTGGCGAGCGGGTAAAGGAGAGCTTGCCGCCATGCGCCTTTGACCAGTCGACATGCTTCTGCGCCGGCTCGCTGCCTTCGGGCACCGCGACGTTGAGGTTGAAGCGGAACCGCGCCGAGGCTTCCAGCAGCGAATGCAGCACGTTGTTGCCGTCGCCGGTCCAGGCGATGGTCTTGCCGGCGACCGGACCGCGATGCTCCTCGAAGGTCATGATGTCGGCCATCAGCTGGCAAGGATGGGTATCGTCGGTGAGCCCGTTGATCACCGGGATGGTCGCATTCTCGGTCAGTTCCAGCAGCCGCTCATGCGAGGTGGTGCGGATCATGATGGCGTCGACATAGCGCGACAGAACCTTGGCGGTGTCGGCGATGGTCTCGGAGCGGCCGAGCTGCATCTCGGTGCCGGTCAGCATGATGGTCTCGCCGCCAAGCTGACGCATGCCGACATCGAAGGAGACGCGCGTGCGCGTCGACGGCTTGTCGAAGATCATCGCCAGCACCTTGCCTTCGAGCGGTTTCGAGCGCTCGCCCGCCTTGAGGCGCGCCTTGCGCTCCACTGCGTCGGTCAGCATGGAGCGCAGGTCGCCTTCGGAAACGGCGGAGAGGTCGGTGAAATGACGAAGTGACATCAGGAGCTTTCGAATTTACTTCGCGGCTTCAGCGGCGATGGCCTCGGACAGGGCCTTGGCGCCGGCGCGAATGCGCTCCAGCGCTTCATGGATCTCGCTGTCCGTGACGGTGAGCGGCGGCAGCAGGCGAATGACGTTGTCGCCGGCCGGAACCGCGAGCAGATGCTGGTCGCGCAGCGCCATGTTCACCTTGCCGTTGGGCATGGCGCATTTGAGGCCCAGCATCAGCCCCGTGCCCCTGATGTCCTCGATGACCTCGGGGAATTCGTCGGCCACCCCTGCCAGCCCTTGCTTCAACAACAGCGCCTTGCGCTGCACATCCGCCAGGAAGCCCTCCTCCAGCACCACGTCGAGCACGGCATTGCCGACCGCCATGGCCAGCGGGTTGCCGCCGAACGTAGTGCCGTGGACGCCCGCGGTCATGCCGACAGCCGCCTCGTCGGTGGCAAGGCAGGCGCCCATCGGGAAGCCACCGCCAATGCCTTTGGCGATGGCCATGATGTCTGGAGCGACCCCCGACCATTCATGCGCGAACAGCTTGCCGGTGCGGCCGATGCCGCACTGGACCTCATCGTAGATCAACAGCAGGCCGTGCTGGTCGCAGAGCTGCCGCAGCCGCTTCAGCGATTGTGTCGGCACCGGGCGGATACCGCCCTCGCCCTGCACCGGTTCGATCAGGATCGCCGCGGTCTCCGGCGTGATCGCCTTTTCGGCGGCGTCGATATCGTCGAAGCCGACCTGGTCGAAACCCTCGACCTTCGGGCCGAAACCTTCGAGATATTTGTACTGGCCGCCGGCCGCGATGGTCGCCAGCGTGCGGCCATGGAAGGCGCCTTCGAAAGTGATGACGCGGAAGCGCTCGGGATGCCCCTTGACGAAATGGTAGCGCCGCGCCGTCTTTATCGCGCATTCCAGCGCCTCGGCGCCAGAATTGGTGAAGAACACCTTGTCTGCGAAGGTGGCGTCGGCCAGCCGCTCGCCGAGCCGGCTCTGCCCCGGGATCTCGTAGAGATTGGAGACGTGCCAGAGTTTGGCAGCCTGCTCGGTGAGCGCCGCGACCAGATGCGGATGGCCGTGGCCCAGCGAATTGACGGCTATGCCGCCGGCAAAGTCGAGATATCGCTCGCCCTTGTCGGTAACCAGCCAAGTGCCTTCCCCGTGATCGAAGGCCAGGGGTGCGCGAGCAAAGGTCTCGAAAAGCGCCGAACCGCTCATTATATGCGTCTCCGGAACCGGAAAATCAAAAAAGCCGCCAAAGCGGCGGCCTTTGCGGCTTATCGGGTTTTTCAGCCATGAAGTCAACGAAAACGTCGCGTAGTGGCGCGCGGCAAGCCTCCCGACGGGACGCCGGCTCATAAGTGAGCTGGCAAGTTGGGGAAAACCGAAAAAACCGATTCGTGTTGCACTTCGGACTCTTGTCACCGAGTCAGCGCATAAGGTAGTTGTAGTCGGGAAATAACTAGATTTCGTGCGGCGGACCTAATCACCAGATATATGTGGTGTCTGCCCCAGCAGTGGTGCTGGGCCGGGAATGGATTCCGATTGCCGTACGCTTAGCAGGAGCGCGGTCATGAATTGGACTGACGAGCGGGTCGAACTCTTGAGAAAACTGTGGTCGGAGGGTCTGAGCGCAAGCCAGATTGCTGCCCAGCTTGGAGGGGTCAGCCGCAATGCCGTCATCGGCAAGGTGCACCGGCTGAAATTGTCGGGCCGCGGGCGCGCCACGGCAGCGCCGGCACGCCAGAAGAAGACGGCGCAAGGGTCGGGCGCGCAGAAATCGGTGTCGCGCCCCGCGAGTGCGACCCGCCACGTCACGACATCGATCGGAGCAACGGCGCTGCAAGCGCAGTTCGATGCCGAGCCGGTGGCCCGCCACTATATCCGGCCGGTCGAGAATGTGGTGGTGCCGATCTCGCGGCATCTCCAGCTCACCGAACTCACCGAGCGCACCTGCAAATGGCCGAACGGCGATCCGCTGTCGGAGGACTTCAATTTCTGCGGCAACGAAGCCGCCGAAACCGGACCCTATTGTAAATACCATGCCCGCGTGGCGTTCCAGCCGGCAGCGGAGCGGCGGCGGAATAGATAAGGGACTAAGGCAGTAGGGCAGTAGGGCAGTATGTTTTGAATTTGCGCTCCCGAGCGTTTAGCCTACTGCCTACTGCCTACTGCCCTACTCTCACAGCCATCCATTCTTGCGAAACCGCCAGTAGAGGAAGCTGCAGATCAGCGCGATCGCCAGCAGCACCATCGGGTAGCCGTATTCCATCTTCAGTTCCGGCATGTCGCTGAAATTCATGCCGTATATGCCCGCGAAGGCTGTCGGCACGGCCAGGATTGCCGCCCATGAGGCGAGCTTTTTGGAGATCGCCGTTTCCTGGCTCTGGCCCACCAGCAGGCTCGCCTCGAAAGCAAAGGCCAGCACTTCGCGCAAGCTGTCGATCTTTTCCTGGACGGTGCGGATATGGTCGGTCACGTCGCGAAACAGCGGGTGCATGGCTGAATGGATCTGCGGCAGGTCGGCGCTGGTCAGCCGGCGGCAGACCTCCACCAGCGGCAGTGCGGCATTGCGCAGCCGCAACAGATCGCGACGCAGCATATAAAGGCGTTCGATATCGGGGCCGGTCATCGGCTTCAGCAGGACCCGGTCCTCGATCGCCTCGACCTCATCCTCGATCTGCTCGAGCACCGGCATGTAGTTGTCGACGATGAAATCGAGAATGGCATAGAGGACGAAATCCTCGCCCTTGGCCAGTGAATGCGGGCAGCTTTCCCAGTGCTGGCGCACCACAGCATAGGATGTCGAAGGGCCGTGCCTGACGCTGACGATGTAGCCGCTGCCCACGAACAGATGCGTCTCGCCGAAGGTGACGCGGCCCTCGATCAGCTGCGCGGTGCGGGCGACGATGAACAGCGCATCACCATATTGCTCGATCTTCGGCCGCTGGTGCGGATGCTCGGCATCCTCGATTGCGAGCTCATGCAGATGAAATTGCGCCTGCACGCGCAGCAGAAGCTCGCGGTCGGGTTCAAGCAGCCCGATCCACACGACGTGTCCCGCTTTCCTGGCCCATGTGCCGGCTTCCTCGATCGGGATGTCGGCGATGCGGCGCCCGGCTGTGTAGACGCTGGAGGCGATGACGGCCGATGTCGGCGGCGCGGGCTTGAAGTCCCGGACATATTCCATCGCAGCCTCCCGAAGCACTGCCTTTGCGGGGAACCAGCAGGCTTGCCTCAGGGATAGTCTAGCGCAATACGACCAAGCGTTCGAGAGAAAGTGCGTTCACTTGATCGGCTGCGTTGCGGAAAGGCCGATCTTGTCCGTCTTGTCGCCCTTCGGCCGGTCGGCAGGCATCTGGTCGCCGGTGACGATATAGTAGATCGTCTCGGCAATGTTGGTGGCATGGTCACCGATGCGTTCGATGTTCTTGGCGCAGAACAGCAGATGCGTGCAGGGCGTGATGTTGCGCGGATCTTCCATCATGTAGGTCAGCAATTCGCGAAACAGCGACGTGTACATGGCGTCGATCTGGTCGTCGCGGTCACGTACGAAGCCGATCCTTTCGACCGAGCGCGAGGCGTAGACGTCGAGCACTTCCTTGAGTTGGGTCAACGCCAGGTCGGCCAGGGCTTCGAGGCCGCGGAACAGGCTGGTCGGCTGGCGCCCGTCGGCAACCGCCACCACACGCTTGGCGACATTCTTGCCGAGATCGCCGACCCGCTCGAGATCGGCCGAGATGCGGATCGCGCCGACGATCTCGCGCAAGTCCGTCGCCATCGGCTGGCGCCGGGCGATGATGATGATTGCCCTGTCGTCGATTTCGCGCTGGCCTTCGTCGAGGACGGCGTCGTCGCGGATCACCTTCTGGGCAAGGCCGGGATCGGCATTGACCAAGGCGGAGATCGCCTGTTCGACCATGCGTTCGGCATGTCCGCCCATGGCGGCGATGCGCTTCGACAGATCTTTCAGCTCCTCGTCATAGGCGCTGACTATGTGCACGGACTGCATGACCGGATGCCTTCCCACGGATGATCTGATTTTGAGTCGTTTCCTCGAATCCCCGCTGATACGCTAACCGGATGACAGAAAAAAGAAATGGCACCTTGGAAACTAGGGCGGCTCAGGTCGCCGGCAAATGAACCGAGAAGGCGGCGCCCTTGCCGACTTCGGACTTGATCGAGAGCCTGGCGTTGTGGCGCGTCAGGATATGCTTGACGATCGACAGGCCAAGGCCTGTGCCCTTCTGGGTTCGACTGCTCTCGACGTCGACGCGATAGAAGCGCTCCGTGATGCGCGGAATGTGCTCCTCGGGAATGCCGGGGCCAAAATCCCTGATCGTCACGTCGATGCCCGCTTCGCCCTCGGCGTCGCCGCGCTCGATCGACACCACCACGCGGCCGCCCGACTGCCCATATTTGCAGGCGTTTTCCAGAAGGTTCTCGAAGACCTGGAACAGTTCGTCGCGGTCGCCCGGCACGTCGAGAGGGCCGTCGGCGAAATCCCGCTCGATGACGACGCCGTTTTCCCGCGCCAGCGGGGCCAGCGAATCGATGACGCTGTCGACGGTCTGGCGCAGGTCGACCTCGGTCCCCGGCCGCAGATAGGGCTTCATCTCCAGCCGCGACAGCGACAAAAGGTCATCGATCAGGCGTGCCATGCGGCCGGTCTGGTTCTGCATGATCTGCAGGAACTGCTCGCGCGCCGCCGGGTCATTGCGGGCCGGTCCGCGCAGCGTTTCGATGAAACCCGATATCGAGGCGAGCGGCGTGCGCAATTCGTGGCTGGCATTGGCGATGAAATCTGCGCGCATGCGGTCGATGCGGCGCGCTTCGCTCTGGTCCTTGAACACCATCACGTAGAGATCAGTGCCGTGACCGACGGAGGAGGCACTGACCCGGTAAGTCCGCTCGACCGGCAGCCTCTCGGTGTAATCGATGACATCCGACGCGACCTCGCCCGACAGCACGCCGTCCAGAAGAGCCTGCATTTCCGGCGCCCGGAATTTCAGCGACAACGATACGCCAGGCGCGATGCCGCCGAAGGCGGCGAAGGCGGCGGCGTTGGCATGAACAATGGCCGCGGCATGGTCGAAGATGATCAAGGGGTCGGCGACGGCCGCCGCCAGATATTCGCCGGACAGGCGTTGCAGGCCGATGGCCTCGATCGCCGCGCCGCTTTCGCCGGGCTGGCGCGTGGCTCCAGCCGGTATCATCGCCGCCACCAGCAGCAAAGCCAGCGCCGGCAGCAGCACATAGGCGGAAATGCCCGCAAAGGCATAAACCGCCATGACCGCGACAAGACCGGCGACCAGCAACCATCGGCTGTTCCACAGCCGCGCGGCAAGCGCCTGCGTCACGCCCTTCTCATCTGCGCCCTGGTCCGCCATTCGCGCCTGCGCCCCGCTCCCGGTCCGGCAATTTCGCTGGACCGGCCTGGCGCATGACGCCGAAAAATCAGAATCGATTTTCGGAAAGGATCATGCGCAAAATCCAAAAGTGCAGCGCCCTTTGCGTCTGAAGCGGCGCGCGGCACTGCAATGGCTCAATAGCACGAGTCCGTAAGCTGGAAAGGTTCGTCTCGATGAAAAAAGCCAAGGAAAACACCGCCGCGCCGACCCCGGGGCCGCTGAAGCTCAGGATCAACGGCAAGGAGCGGGAGTTCGACATCGAGAATCCAGCACTGCCGGACTGGATCGAGGAGCGCAAGCTGACCGCGGGCGGCTATCCCTACGACAAGAAGATGAAAAGCGACGAATATGACGAGACGCTCGAGGCATTGCAGATCGAGCTGGTCAAGGCGCAGGCGTGGCTGCAGTCGACAGGCAGGCGGATGATGGCGCTGTTCGAGGGCCGCGACGCGGCCGGCAAGGGCGGCACGATTTTCGTCCTGCGCCAGTACCTCAATCCGCGCACGGCACGCAACGTGGCGCTGACCAAGCCGACGCCGACCGAGCTGGGGCAATGGTACTACCAGCGTTATGCGGACCACTTCCCGACCGCGGGCGAATTCGTCACGTTCGACCGTTCCTGGTACAACCGCGCCGGCGTCGAACCGGTGATGGGCTTCTGCACGCCAGAACAGCACGAGAAGTTTCTCGACGAGACACCGCACTTCGAAAGGATGATCGTCAATGACGGCATCCACTTCTTCAAATTCTGGCTGAACATCGGCCGGGAAACGCAGCTCGAGCGATTTCACGATCGCCGCCACAGTCCGCTGAAGAGCTGGAAGTTTTCGCCGATCGACATTGCCGGCATTACCAAGTGGGACGATTACACCAGGGCGCGCGATACCATGTTCGAGCGCACCCACAAGGAATTCGCTCCGTGGATCATCGTGCGTGCCAACGACAAGCGCCGCGCGCGGCTGGCGGTGATGCGGCGCATCCTCCTGTCGCTGCCTTATGACGGCCGCGACCTCGACATCATCGGCAAGGAAGACAAGAAAATCATCGGCGAAGGGCCGTCATTCCTGGCAAAACAGGACTGACGGTGCCTGCGCCACGCGGCACTGGACCGCGTGGCGCAACGCCTTCGGCGCGACGCTCAGGCCGCCAACCGGGCAATCCGCTGCAGCCGCCGCAGCGTGGTGTCGTCCTGCAGCGCCTGCTGGAACAGCGAGATCTCCTGATCGATGCGTTCGCAAAGTTCCGCGGGGTTCCCCTTGAGCAGGCCCCGCGTCTGCAGCAACGCGGCGACCGGCTTCCTGGCGAGCTGCCTTGCCCGGCCGAGGGTTGCCTCCTCGACGCTGCCTTCGGAGACAATCTCGGCGACCAGCCCGAGCGCCCTGGCGTCGTCGGCGCGCAGCGTGTCGCCGAGGCAGAAAAAGCGGAAGGCGCCGGCGTAGCCGAGCTTCTGCGGCGCCAGGATGCTGGTCGCGGCATCCGGCACCAGGCCGAAATCGACGAACGGCACCCGGAACGTGCTTTCGGCGGACGCGATCACCATGTCGCAATGGAACAGGATGGTGCAGCCGACGCCGACCGCATCGCCGTCGACACAGGCCAGTATGGGTTTGGGGAACGTCGCCAGCGTGCGGAACATGTCGGTGACGGCGGCGATCAGCTTCTGGTGCTTGGTAGCGTCGAGGAATTCGGAAAAATCGCCGCCGAGGCAGAAGCAGCCCGCCAGGCCGCGCAGCACGACGACACGAACGTCGTCATTGTCGGCGGCTTCGTGGAACGTCCTTGCCAGGCTTTCATAGGCCCTTCTGTCGAGCACCGGCCGGCCGTCGGTCGACGATACGGTGACGATCAGCGTGTGGTTGCGCAGTTCGGGTTGCGGGTGCGCGTTCATGGCCGTTTCCGATCTCATGACGCCCGCCTTTGCCCGAACATATCGGGATATCCCCTGGCCAGAACGGGAGCGTGGTGATTGCGGCGCGAACGCACCACATCCAGCGTGTGCTCATTGAAGGTGAGCAGCGTCGCGACGACCTGCTGGTTGCCATAGGTGCGCTGATAGCCCAGCGGCGTGGCCAGGAAATGCAGCTGCAGCGCGCGCAGCACCCACATCGGCTCGAACTCGATGATCACCTTGTCGACGCCGCGCTTCAGCCCCCACTCGACGAAGCCGGCAATGAGCTCGGTACCGACGGTCGAAACGCCTCGGCGGCCGTCGCGAAAGCCGGGTGCCACTGCATAGCGGGTCAGTTCCCAGATGTTCGGACCCGACGGCGGCGTTCCCACGGAAAGATCGGCCAGCACCTCGGTCAAGAGATGTGGCCGCGTGGTCGGCAACATCCTCTGATAGCCCGCGACCTCGTTGCCTCTGATGACGATCTGATGCACCGCTTCGTCATGATCGAACTGGTCGATCTCGAAGCCATCGGGGCGCCGCAGGTCCTCCCACCCCATTTCCTCGACGAAAATCCTGTAGCGCAGCCGATGCACGGCCTCCCACAGATCGGGATGTTCCATCAGTTCTTTTGTTGTAAGGGAAAAAATCATTTTGCCGTCTCCTGTTCAAGAGGAAGATACGGCCGTGCCCTCGCAAGAAAATTACGCGATCACGTAGGCAGGAATTTCTAGGCCGACCCGGCCGACCTAACTAATATAGCCGCGCCTTATCGCTTCAGCGACTGCCTGTACGCGGTTGACGGCGCCGAGTTTGCTTTTGGCGTTAAGGAGGTGTTTCTCCGACGTGTGTTCCGAGATGCCGAGGATTTGCGAAATCTCCCATTCGGACTTGCCGACGGCGGCCCATTGCAGGCATTCGCGTTCGCGCGGTGTCAGCTCTACGCTATCGATGGTCTTGCTAGCCTTCGTGTGAAGCTGCATGGCGCGGCCCACCGCATAGGTCGACACCAGCGACACCAGGCCGAACTCGGCGGCGGACAGTTCCACGGCCTCGCCACCCAGTGACACCATGACGATCTGGCCGTCGAGCGTGATCAGCGGGAAGGCCAGCCCGTCGCGCAGCTTGAACACGACGGCGTCGCCCATCACTTCGCCGCTGCTTCTGTCGATGCTAACGCCCTGGGCCGCTTCCCGCCACTGGAACGGCGCCTGCAACTGTTTCATGTGGCTGACGATCGGGTCGTGATCGACATAGTTGCGCGCCACGTAGCGCTCCAACCATTCGACAGGCCAGTCGCAAAGCAGCACATGCTGCTTTTGCTGGCCGGTCGGCGTGCCCGGTTGCGGTACGGTGCCCGCCATCAGAGCGGTCAGGCCAAAATCCGACGTTATGCCCAACAGCCTCTCGCAAACCGCAGCCGCCGTTCCGGCTTGCTGCAGGTGATCTATGTATTCCAGCGTGCGATCGAACTGACCCATCGCAACATCAAACCCCATGTTGCCTCGTTGAAATCGATGATCCGTGCCTTGTTGGCACTTCGCCACCGACCAGGGATTGCAAAGCGTTGCCTTGTGGTTGTGGTTCTCGACCCTGGTCCCCACCCGGGCAGCCACCGCTGTTTGCAAACCTGCTAAAGCATATCCTGAAATCGACGCGTTGAAATCAAAAAGCATTGTGCCTGTACTATTTTCGTACCAGAACCGATGCGAACACAGGTGCGGCGGAAGTTTATCATGGCGTTCCAGCGGAGGTCTCTCGTCCTTGCGTCGATGCTGATCGCGTCGCTGGCGTTGGGTGAGCGCGCGCGCGCGGCCGAGCCGCAGGTGCCGGTGCTGTGGGATGCCAAGGAGCGGCTACCGAAACCGGATCTCTCCGCACTGCCGCGGCTGCGGTTCCTGACCACAACCGATTTCCCGCCCTTCAACTTCCTGGACGGCGCGGGAAAGCTGTCCGGTTTCCACATCGACCTGGCGCGCGCCATCTGCGCCGAGCTCGGCATCGTCGACAAATGTCAGATCCAGGCATTGCCGTGGGCCGAGCTCGAAGAAGCGCTTGAGAAAGGCGAAGGCGAAGCGATCATCGCCGGCATCGCCGCGACGCCGCAGTCACGCCAGACATACGCCTTCTCGCGCCCCTACCTGCAATTTCCGGCGCGCTTCATCATGCCGAAGGGCGAGACGCTGACCGAGCCGCTGTTCGCCAAGCTGCGCGGCAAGCGTGTCGGCGTGATATCAGGCTCGGCGCATGAGCGCATGCTGCGCGATTATTTCAACACCGTTCAGGTCGTCACCTTCGACAGGCCGGAAGACCTCTACGCCAACCTCAAGGCCGGCAAGATCGATGCCGCCTTCGGCGACGGCATGCGTTTCGCCTTCTGGCTGGGCGGTTCGGATGCGGCCGGCTGCTGCCGCTTTGCCGGCGGACCTTATCTGGCGCCGGAATATCTGGGTTCGGGCATGGCCATCGCCGCCCGATCCGATGACCCGGCGTTGGCCGCCGCTCTCGACTACGCGCTGCAGGAGATTTCGCTGAAAGGCACGTTCGCCGAGTTCTACCTGCGCTATTTTCCGGTCAGTTTCTTCTGATCCGGTCCCGGTCAGCTTTTTCTGAGTCAGCTTTTTCTGATCCGGTCCCGGTCAGTTTCTTCCGGTCGGGTTGAGTGTCGCCGCTCAGGTCAGCGTGCGCAGGCGCGCCTTGGCCGCACGGGCGATCGCCGCGACGGTCAGCGTGTCGAGATCCAGCTTGAGGCGAATGAGTTGGAGCACCCGCACCTCCTCCATCCGCATTTCGAGATCGACGGCCGCGACCTCGAAGGCGGCCGCATAGGCGGTGTCGCGCAGGCGCTCCGGCAGGGCCTCGGCCACGCTTGCCAGGACACCCTCCAGCCCGCCCTTTTCATGCAGCTTCTTCTGGCAGGCTTGGGCGACGCCAACCAGGCGGTCGTGGTCGAAATCCTCGAATACCGGCCATGAGCGGACGACCTCGCCGATCCGCGCCAGCTCGACATCCGTCATGTCGCGGTCGGAGGCGGAGGTGATGACCATCAGGTAGATCAGCGCTTCATGCGGGGTCGGCATTCAACAACTCCTCGATACGGGCTGCGAAGGTAGGAACGCGTTCCCTGCGCTGCAAGGAAAAAGCGCCGCGCTCGTTGACGCTCCGGTCAGGCGCGCATAGAGACCGGTTGAAAATCCTCACTTGCGGCTTTGCCGGCGTCTAATTTGGAAAACAGTGACATGGCGGGATCAAACATCATCGATCTCAATCCCGAAGTGCTGACGGCGGCGGCCGAAAGCAAGGCGTGGCCGTTCGAGGAAGCCCGCAAGATCATCGAGCGCTACAAGGGCCGCGAACTCCCGCAAACGGTGCTGTTCGAAACCGGATATGGCCCGTCCGGCCTGCCGCATATCGGCACGTTCGGCGAGGTGGCGCGCACGTCGATGGTGCGGCATGCCTTCCGCGTCATCACGCAGGACAAGGTCGCCACCAAGCTGCTGTGCTTTTCCGACGACATGGACGGGATGCGCAAGATACCCGACAGCGTGCCGGATCGCGCGGCGCTGGAGCCGCACCTGCACAAGCCGCTGTCTTCGGTACCCAACCCTTTCGGCGGGGATTATGCGAGTTTCGCCGACCACAACAACGCGATGCTCTGCCGCTTCCTCGACACGTTCGGCTTCGACTACGAGTTCGCCAGCGCGACGCAGTACTACAAGACCGGCCGCTTCGACGCGATGCTGTTGCGCGCGGCCGAACGCTACGACCAGATCATGGCGGTGATGCTGCCGACGCTGGGCGAGGAGCGGCAGGCGACCTACAGTCCGTTCCTGCCGATCTCGCCGAAGAGCGGCCGCGTGCTCTACGTTCCCATGAAGCATGTCGATGCCAGGGCGGGCACCATCACCTTCGACGATGACGGTACCGAGACCACGCTGCCAGTTACCGGCGGCAAGGTTAAGCTTCAGTGGAAGCCCGATTTCGGCATGCGCTGGGCGGCCCTCGGGGTCGATTTCGAGATGTTCGGCAAGGACCATCAGACCAATGCAGTGGTCTACGACCGCATCTGCAACATCCTTGGCGGGCACGCGCCGGAGCATTTCGTCTACGAGCTGTTCCTGGACGAGAACGGCCAGAAGATCTCCAAATCCAAGGGCAATGGGCTGACCATCGACGAATGGCTGACTTACGCGCCGACGGAGAGCCTGGGACTCTATATGTACCAGCGGCCGCGACAGGCCAAGAAGCTCTATTTCGACGTCATCCCGCGGGCCGTGGACGAATATTACACCTTCCTTGCAGCCTATCGGAGGCAGGACTGGAAGGAACGGCTGGGCAACCCGGTCTGGCACATGCACGACGGCAATCCGCCCGCCATCGACATGCCCGTGCCGTTCTCGCTGCTGCTCAACCTGGTCAGCGCCTCCAATGCGCAGAATAAGGACGTGCTGTGGGGCTTCATCTCGCGCCATGTCCGGGGCGTGACGCCGGCGACCCACCCTGAGCTCGACAGGCTGACGGGTTATGCGATCCGCTATTTCGACGATTTCGTGAAGCCGACGAAGACCTTCCGCGCGCCCGACGACGTCGAGCGGGAGGCGCTGGAAGCGTTGGATCAGGCGCTTGGCGCCCTGCCGGCGGGCTCGGACGGCGAGGCGATCCAGAACGCCGCGCTCAACGTCGCCCGCAAGGTGGAACGCTATCAGGATCATTCCAAGAAGAGCCCCGAAGGTGGTCCGGGCGTTTCGGGCGCCTTCTTCCAGATGATCTACCAGGTGCTGATCGGGCAGGAGCGCGGACCGCGCTTCGGCTCGTTCGCGGCACTCTACGGCATCGCCGAGACGCGCGGGCTCATTCAGAAGGCGTTGGCTGGTCAGCTGGCTTGAGAATGCCGCCGACCTCTTCCAAGATCGAGCCCGGCGCTTGCGGCGCCGGGGCGCGCGCGGCCGGCATCGAAGGCACGCCTGAAAGGCTTGGCGCCGATCCGAAAATGCCTTTCCTTTCGCTGCGCGCTTTTTCCCCGACTTCGACGTAAGGGCCGCCTTTGGCGGCGCGCGCCCAGCCGTTCTCGACCAGCCATCGGCCGACATCCTGCTTGCCGATCCGGCAGTCGGCGGCGATCAGGTCGCGGCCGCCTTCCGGCGGCACGGCGCAGACCACCGCCCGGCCGCGCAGGAAGGCGCGGAACGCCGTGCGCGCGCGGACGCCGCAGGGCCAGGATTTACCGTCCGAGGTGCAGGTCTCGTCCTGCCCGACAATGTCGACGCCGGAAACCGCGACAGAATAGCCCTTCGCCTCGATCAGTCCGGCGGCGGGCGCGAACGGCTGGAACAGCTTCGTCCCTTTCCAGTCGTCCGGCATTTTCGGCTTGGGCGGCATGGCCAGCGCCAGCTTGCTCAACGGCGCGCGCGGCTCCACCCGCTCCAGCTCCTTGCTGGGAAGCTCCGGCGGCGCCACGACTTGGGGATCGATCGCACGCGAGTGCGGGCTAGCGGCGGGGGGCGGCGGAGCGGCAATGGCCGATGTGGCCGGCTCCTCCGGCACGCCGTCGGTGCCTGGCTGAGAGACCGTATCGGCGCTCGGATCGATCTGTTCCACCGCGACGGCAGCTTCGCCGCTCTTCAGCGCGCGGCCGCCGGCGACTACCAGCGCGGCCATTCCAGGGACCATCAGAACCGCAAGGACAAGATGAGGAAGCCGCACCAGCCCGCACCCTATTGGCTTGCCCAGACGATCCGCGCCACCCATTCAACCTCGCGCATGGGAATGTCGCGGTCCGGATGATCGGGATTGAGCGAAACCAGTGCGATCGACCTAGCGGTCTGGCGATCGAGCACCTTGGCCATCACCTCGCCGCCCGTCGTCTTGACGACGACGCGATCGCCCTTGCGGATGAGGGCTGCCGGCTCGACGATGAGCACGTCGCCATTGCGGTAGAGCGGCAGCATTGAATCGCCTTGCACCTGAAGCGCATAGGAACTCTCGGTCGATTGCGCCGGCAGTTCCACCAGATCCCAGCCTTGACCGGCCGGGAAGCCGGCATCGTCGAAAAACCCGCCGGCGCCGGCCTGGGCAAAGCCGAGCAACGGAACGGCACGCCCGCGGGCGGGCATCGCGCCGTGGCCGGCCCGACCTTCTATCAGCCCGGTGAATTCGTCGAGCGAAGCGCCCGTCGCCTCGATGATCTTGGCCAGCGATTCGGTCGAGGGCCAGCGCGGCCTGCCGTCCGACGACAGTCGCTTCGACTTGTTGAAGGCAGTCGAATCAAGGCCGGCCCGCTTCGCCAGGCCGGAAGCCGAGAGCGAATACCGCTCGGCCAGAGCGTCGATGGCGGCCCAAACACGGTCATGCGAGAGCAATTCCGCTCTCCTTGCAAAAAGGAAAAAATGCCTTTCCTTTCTAGTCTTCGAATGAAGGTTTGTCCACCGGTTGTGCCATGGCACTACATCTTCCTGCTGGCCGCGCCAATTCCGGTTTCCGGGTCAACCGATCCGCTTGGCCTGCCCGCGCAGGTTCCGGTGCGAGGCCATGAACGCCCGCTCGGCTTCGCTGGGCGGACGCGGCTGGGCGGAGCGGCCAAGCGCGGCGACGACCTCGTCAATATCGAGAAAGCGCCGGGCGGCGCGGTCGTAGACGCCGGCTGTCGTCATGATCAATGCGGCGGTCTCGCCATTGTCGAGGACGAAACGGTGCTTGCCGATGACCTGGCTGCCTTCCCAGGTCTCGATCGAAGACACCACTTCGAAACGCCGCCACAGTTTGATCTCACGCACATAGGCCGATTGCAGCCCGCCGATCATCGGCGCCCAGCCATTCGTTCTCGCCAGAGTGATGAGGCCGGCGCGGATGAAGATATCGATGCGGCCAAGGTCCGCCAGCATCATATAGCGGGCATTGTTGAGATGGCGGTTAAAATCGATGTCCGTCGGCAGGCAGCGAAAGGCCAATCGGCTTTCATCACCCATCTGGTAGGAGCCACGGCTGCCCGCCGTGGCCATCATACGCGCAAGGCGCCCCCAGACATACATTACGGCGCGGCGCGTCTTTTCGGACGCGCAAGGGACGCCGCGGCACCTTTGATTCCGACCACGCTCAGGCCGCCTGCTTCACGTCGCCCTTCGCGTAGGGGTCGAAGCGCTGGTAAAAAGTCTCGCCCTTTTCGGCCATGTCGAGCAGCAGCCTGGGCACCTTGAACTCGGCGCCGTATTTCTTCTGCAAGCCCTTTGCGATCTTGACGAACTGCCCGGCGCCGATGCCGTCGATGTAGGACAGCGCGCCGCCCGTATAGGGCGCGAAGCCGAAGGCCAGGATCGAGCCGACATCGGCCTCGCGCGGATCGGTGACGATGCCCTCCTCCATCACCCGGGCCGCTTCCAACGCGATGGTGACCAGCAGGCGCTGCTGCAATTCCGCATAGTCGACCTTCTCCGGCTTGAGCTGCGGATAGAGCTCCTTAAGGCCCGGCCACAGCTTCTTCTTGGCCGGCTTGGCCGGATAGTCGTAGAAGCCCTTGCCGTTCTTGCGGCCGAAGCGGCCGTGGTCGTCGACCATGGTGTTGATCAGCGCCATCTGCTTCGGGTCGACCGCCTTCTCGCCGAGATCCCTGATGGTCTGCTTCATGATCTTCTGGGCGAGGTCGATGGCCGTCTCGTCGGTCAGCGCCAGCGGGCCGACCGGCATGCCGGCGGCCTTGGCGGCGTTCTCGATCATCGGCGCCGGAACGCCCTCGATCAACATCTTGTAGGCTTCCGACATATAGCGCAGGACGCAGCGGTTGACGTAGAAACCGCGCGTATCGTTGACGACGATCGGCGTTTTCTTGATGGCGCGCACGAAGTCGACCGCGGTGGCCAGCGCCTTGTCACCGGTCTTCTTGCCAAGGATGATTTCGACCAGCATCATCCTGTCGACGGGCGAGAAGAAATGGATGCCGATGAAATTCTTCGGCCGCGCCGAATTCTTGGCCAGGGCGGTGATCGGAATGGTCGAGGTGTTCGACGCGAAGACCGCCGACGACTTCAGCGCCGCTTCCGCCTGTTCGATAGCGCTTTTCTTCACCGCGGAATCCTCGAACACCGCCTCGACCACGAGATCGCAGCCGGCAAGGTCGGCATAGTCCGATGTCGGCGTGATCAGCGACAGGAGCCTGTCCTTGTCCTCAGGCTTGGCACGCCCCTTCTTCACCTGATCCGAGATCAGACCATCCGAATGGGCCTTGCCCTTCTCGGCGGACTCCATGTCGCGGTCGAGCAGCACCACCGGGATGCCGGCTTTGGCCGTGACATAGGCGATACCGGCGCCCATGAAGCCCGCGCCGAGAATACCGATCTTCTTGAACCTAGTTTCCGGCACGCCAGCCGGGCGGCGCGCGCCCTTGTTCAATTCCTGCAGCGACACGAACAGCGAGCGGATCATCGCCGCCGCTTCCTTGGTCTGCATGATCTCCGTGAAATAGCGCTGTTCGATCCTGAGCGCGGTGTCGAACGGCACCAACAGGCCCTCATAGACGCATTTCAGGATCGCCGCGGCGGCCGGATAATTGCCATAGGTCTCGCGGCGCAGGATGGCGATAGCCGGCGGCCACAGATTGGCGCCCGCCGCCGAATAGACCGGACCGCCGGGCAACTTGAATCCCTTCTCGTCCCACGGCGCTACCGGCTTGAGGCCGTTCCTGATCATGGCCTTCGCAGTCTCGACCAGCTTGGCCGGCTCGGCGATCTCGTGGATCAGGCCCATCGACTTCGCCTTCTGCGGCGACAGGTTCTGGCCGGAGGTCAGCATTTGCAGCGCCTGCTGCTGGTCGGTGAGACGCGGCACCCGCTGGGTGCCGCCGGCGCCCGGGAAAATACCGATCTTCACCTCGGGGAGCGCCATCTTCACCTTGTCGGAATCGGCGGCGACGCGGCCATGGCAGGCCAGCGACATTTCGAATGCACCGCCCATGCAGGTGCCGTTGATTGCTGAAACCCACGGCTTGCCCGATGTTTCCAGCTTCCGGAACAGACCGGTCATGGTGCCGGCGTTTTCGAACAGCGCCCTGGTCGCCTTTTCGAGATCCTTGCCCTTTTCAGCCGCGAAGGTCGTCAGCATCTTCTGGAGCATGGTGATGTCGGCGCCGCCTGAGAACGTATCCTTGCCGGAGGTGATGACCGCGCCCTTGATGGCGGCCTCGCCCGCCACCCTGTCGACAATGGCGTTCAGCTCGCGCATCACCTCCTCGGTGAAGACGTTCATCGAGCGGTCCGGCATGTTCCAGGTGACCAGCGCAATGCCGTCGGCGTCGATGTCGAGGGTGAAATTGGTGTAGCTCATCGTTTCTCTCCCCGTCAGACGCGTTCGATGATGGTTGCGGTGCCCATGCCGGCGCCGATGCACAGCGTCACCAGCGCGGTGTTCAAATCGCGGCGCTCGAGCTCGTCCAGCACGGTGCCGAAGATCATCGCGCCGGTGGCGCCCAGCGGATGGCCCATGGCGATGGCGCCGCCATTGACGTTGATCCTGTCGTGCTCGATATCGAAGGCCTGCATGTAGCGCAGCACCACGGAGGCGAAGGCCTCGTTGAGCTCGAACAGATCGATGTCCGACAGCTTCATCTTGGCGCGCTTCAACAGCTTCTCGGTGACGTCAACGGGGCCGGTCAACATCAGCACCGGCTCGGAGCCGATGTTGGCGAAGGCGCGGATGCGCGCGCGCGGTTTCAGGCCCATGGCCTTGCCGGCCTTCTTCGAACCGAGCAGCACGGCGGCCGCGCCATCGACGATGCCCGACGAATTGCCGGCATGGTGGACGTGATTGACCTCCTCCACTTCCGGATGCTTCTGCACCGCGACGGCGTCGAAGCCGCCCATTTCGCCGGGCATGACGAAGGAGGGATTGAGCGAGGCCAGCGACTGCATGTCGGTCGATGGGCGCATATGCTCGTCATGGTCGAGGATGGTGAGACCATTCTGGTCCTTGATCGGGATCACCGAATTCCTGAAGCGGCCATCGGCCCAGGATTTTGCCGCGCGCTTCTGGCTCTCGACGGCGTAGGCGTCGACATCATCCCGGCTGAAGCCGTATTTTGTGGCGATCAGGTCGGCCGAAATACCTTGCGGCACGAACCAGCCGGGCAGGCCGACCGAAGGGTCCATGAACCAGGCGCCACCCGAGGCGCCCATGCCGACGCGCGACATCGATTCGACACCGCCGGCAATGACGATCTCATCGGCGCCCTGGGCTATCTTGGCGGCGCCGAAATTGATGGCGTCGAGGCCGGAGGCGCAGAAGCGCGAGATCTGCATGCCGGGCGCCGAGGTCGCGTAGCCGGCCTCGAAGGCCGCGGCGCGCGGAATGACCGACCCCGCCTCGCCGACCGGGTCGACACAACCGAAGATGATGTCGTCGACAGTTGCAGTGTCGAGCCCGTTGCGGTCGCGCAGCGCCTCCAGCGTCCTGGCGGCGAGCCGCACTGCCGGCACTTCGTGCAGCGAGCCATCCTTCTTGCCCCTGCCGCGCGGCGTGCGAACGGCGTCATAGACGTAAGCTTCGGCCATTTTCCTGCTCCTTGGGTTTGCCGATCGATGCTCAGAGCGAGCGGCCGATCAGCAATTTCATGATCTCGTTGGTGCCGCCATAGATGCGCTGGACGCGGGCGTCGCGGAACATGCGGGCGATCGGATATTCATTCATGTAGCCATAGCCGCCATGCAATTGAAGGCATTCGTCGACGACTTTGCCCTGCAGGTCGGAAAGCCAGTACTTGGCCATCGACGCCGTCACCGGATCGAGACCGCCATCGATGTGGCGCGCCACGCAATCATTGTAGAAGACGCGGCCGATCGTGGCCTCGGTCTTCAGTTCGGCCAGCTTGAACTGGGTGTTCTGGAAATCGATGACCGCCTTGCCGAACGCCTTGCGCTCCTTGACGTATTCGATGGTCAGCGCCAGCGCGCGCTCGACCATGGCAATCGCGCCGGTGCCGATCTGCAAACGCTCCTGCGGCAATTGCTGCATGAGCTGGATGAAGCCTTGTCCCTCCTCGTGGCCGAGCAGGTTGGAGGTCGGCACACGCGCATCGTTGAAGAACAGTTCGGACGTGTCATTGGCCTTCAAGCCGATCTTGTCGAGATTGCGGCCGCGCTCGAAGCCGTCGACCTCGTCGGTCTCGACGACGATCAGCGAAGTCCCCTTGGCGCCCTTGGCCGGATCGGTCTTGGTGACGACGATGATGAAATTGGCGAGCTGGCCATTGGTGATGAAGGTCTTGGAGCCATTGATCTTGTATTGGTTGCCGTCCCTCTCGGCCCGCGTCTTGACGCCTTGCAGGTCGGAGCCGGCGCCGGGCTCCGTCATGGCGATGGCGCCGATCAGTTCGCCGGTGGCGAGCTTCGGCAGCCATTTCTTCTTTTGCTCCTCCGAGCCGTAGTGGAGGATGTAGGGGGCGACGATCGAATTGTGCAGACCGATGCCGAAGCCGTCGACGCCGACATGGCCGATGGCCTCGATGATGGCGCTCTCATGGGCGAAGGTGCCGCCTGATCCGCCATATTCCTCCGGCATGGAGGCGCAGAGCAGGCCGGCGGCACCGGCCTTCAGCCAGCTCTCGCGGTCGACCATTTCGTTCTTCTCGAACTCGTCGTAACGCGGCGCGATCTCTTCGGACATGAAGCGGTGAGCCATGTCGTAGAGCATGCCGACCTCGTCCGCCGCCCAGGCGGGCTTCGGCAGGCCAAGGATTTCGGCTGGGTTGGTCATGCGATGATCTTCCTCCCAAGGTCTGCCATCGAAATTGAAATCCGCGCACTGTCGCGGCGACCCCTCCCGGCCCTTTGGACCGCCCTCCCCTCAAGGGAGAGGGACTATTTCTAGAACGCTTCCGCCGGCAGTGCCATCAACGTATCGGCGCCACTGGAGATGCGGGCGAGACGCGTCGCGGTTTCCGGCATGATCCGCTCCATGAAGAAGCGCGCCGTCACCAGCTTGTTGTCGTAGAAGGACGACGCGCCGTTGGCGCCCGGCTTGCCTTGGGCGGCCCTGGCCATCCGCGCCCACATATAGCCGAGCGCCACGAGGCCGAAGAGATGCATGTAGTCGGTCGAGGCGGCGCCGGCATTGTCGGGCTTGGCCATGCCGTTCTGCAGCAGCCACATGGTCGCCGTCTGAAGATCGTTGAGGCTCTTCTTCAATGCCTTGGTAAAGGGGGCCATCTTCTCGTCGGCGCGGTTCTCTTCACAGAACTCGCCGACTTCCTTGAAGAACGCCTGCACCGCGCGGCCGCCGTTCAGACCCAGCTTGCGGCCGACGAGATCGAGCGCCTGGATGCCGTTGGCGCCTTCATAGATCATGGCGATGCGGGCATCGCGCACGAACTGGCTCATGCCGTGCTCTTCGATGTAGCCATGGCCGCCGAACACCTGCTGCGCCATCACGGCGTGATCGAAGCCCTTGTCGGTGAGCACGCCCTTCACCACCGGCGTCATCAGCCCGGTGTAGTCGTCGGCCGCCTGGCGGTCCCTGTCGTCTGCGGAGCGATGGGCGATGTCCGACTTGATCGCCGTCCACAGCGCCAGCGCGCGGCCGGCCTCGTTGAAGGCTCTCATGGTCATCAGGCTGCGGCGGATGTCGGGATGGACGATGATCGGGTCGGCCTTCTTGTCCGGCGCCTTCGGTCCCGACAGCGAGCGGCCCTGCAAGCGGTCCTTGGCGTAAGCGACGGCATTCTGGTAGGCAATCTCCGACAGTGACAGCCCCTGCAGGCCGACGCCGAGCCGCGCCTCGTTCATCATCGTGAACATCGCCTTGAGGCCGCCATTGGCCTCGCCCAGCAGCGTGCCTTGCGCCTCGTCATAGTTCATGACGCAGGTCGAATTGCCGTGGATGCCCATCTTCTCCTCGATCGAACCGCAGGAGACGGTGTTCCTCTCATCGGGATTGCCAGAAGCATCGAGCTTGAGCTTCGGCACGATGAACAGCGAGATGCCCTTCACCCCTTCGGGCGCCCCCTCGATGCGGGCCAGCACCAGGTGGACGATGTTGTCCGCCATGTCGTGCTCGCCGGCCGAGATGAATATCTTCTGGCCCGAGATCTTGTAAGTGCCGTCGCCATTCGGCACGGCCTTGGTGCGCAGCAGGCCCAGATCGGTACCGCAATGCGGCTCGGTCAGGTTCATGGTGCCGGTCCAGGCGCCCTCGACCATCTTCGGCAGCCATTTGGCTTTCTGCTCGTCGGTGCCATGGGTGATGATCGCCGCGATCGCGCCCTGCGTCAGGCCCGGATACATCATCAGCGACATATTGGCCGACACCATATACTCGGCCACGGCGGTATGCACGGCATAGGGCAGGCCCTGGCCGCCGAACTCGACGGGCGCCGCCAGCCCCATCCAGCCGCCCTCGCGATACTGATCGAAGGCTTCCTTGAAGCCCCTCGGCGTCGTCACCGAGCCATCGTCATGGCGCACACAGCCTTCCATGTCGCCGACACGGTTGAGCGGATGCATTACGTTTTCCGCGAGCTTGGCGCCCTCGGCGAGGATCGCCTCCAGCACGTCGGGCGTTGCATCAGAAAAGCCGGGGAGATTGGAATAGCGCTGGTAGCCCAGCACCTCGTTGAGCACGAACAGCGTATCCTGCACCGGCGCCCTGTAGATCGGCATGCTCTTCTCCACCCTGCGGACCTGATCCGAAACCCCCGAATTCATGTCAGGCGGCATGCGGACCCGTGTTCAGCGGGAGATAACAAAAATTGACGTTTGCGTAAACGTCAATTCAGCCGATGCGACAAAATTTCTCCTGCACCGCAGCAAACCGCACGCGATGCAGTACATGTGTTGGAACCCTTAATGACAAAAGCCGCGTGGCGCTCGCCACACGGCTTTTTTCGATCATGGATGTTGCGCCGCAAGGCGGCGGCCCAAATCAGCCGGCGACGCTCGCCTGCGGCGCCGAGCGCTCGACCAGCATCTGCCGGACGGCAGCCATGGAGGTGCTCAACTCGCTGATGGCGTCATCGATGAGCGTGCGCTGCTTCTGGAGGCGGGCAAGCTGCTTCTCCGACTTGTCCAATGCCAGCCGCAACTGCTTGGTGTTGGAGCCGGTGGGATCATAGAGATCCATCATCTGCTTGACGTCGCGCAACGAGAACCCGACCTTGCGGCCGAGCAGGATCAGTTTCAGCCGAACCCTGTCGCGGCGCGTGTAGAGGCGGGTTGAACCGTCGCGCTGCGGGTTGAGCAGGCCCTTGTCTTCGTAGAAACGCAGCGTGCGCAGCGTCACGCCATATTTCTTGGCCATTTCGCCGATGCGGACGAGGTCCTCGCCCGAGTCAACGGATATAGTGTTGGTATTGGCCGCGGTCTCGCCGGCCGAGATAAGCTTCATGGTCACTGGCTTTCCCCGTCTGTGGCGTCGCGGTCCTGGACCAAGCGATGCCTGACTGAAAGCGGGGGCGTGCTTCCAGCCTTGGTTTCAACAAACAAATCGCAAACAGCACGCTTGATGCGCCTTTTACGTTTACGTCAATTCTATACCGATAGCCCTCACATGACGCAAGGGCGTTGTGCGGGCGGCGCTTTATGCCGCAGCGGCTGGTTCACCGCGAACTTCGTCGCAACTTCTTAAGCTTGGTTAACGCGTTGTTTACCACGTTGGGCGAATTGTGCGCATGTCGGCTACCCGTGTTTATCCTGTATCGATTTTTTCACGGTTTTTCGGAGCGCGGGTGAACCCGGGAGGCTTGTCTTCCACCGTGGTGCGGTCGCCTTCGTTCCGGCGAGGATTTGGGGAGCTGGTCGCAAACCGGCCAATCTGAAAGACGGACGCACCGATGAACAGCAAGCGGTCCTACCTCGACACACTCAACGCCGGCAGGCAGCGCAGGCCTCAGACCACGCTCGAGCAGTTGAACCGCTCGCTGGAGACGCTGGAACAGCGGCTGGAGAGGACGCGCGAGGATACGATGGCACGTCCCGATCCCCGCCAATATGGCGCCGAACCGCGCTATCCCGCAGCACAGCCTTCGGCTCAGCCGCGCTGGTACCAGGATCCGCAGCCCGCGCCGCATCCGCAGGCGCCGATGCCGGCGCCGGCCGTCGGCCAGAACTACCAGAACCTTGCCCGCGATATCGACCGCATCCGCGGCCAGGAAGACAGCGTTGCCATGGTCGGCAAGATAGCCGGCGAGCTGCGCGGCATGCGCGAGGAATTGCGCCACCAGATGACTGCCGGGCTGCAGAGCGAATTCGAGGCGCTGCGCAAGGACATCGACCGCGCCCTGCTGGCAAACGCCAAGTCAGGCGCTTCGGGCAAGGGCAGCGCCGAACTTGGCCTCGAATTCGAGCGGCTTTCCGGCGCCATCAAGACGCTGTCGGAAAAAAGCGACGACAGAAGCGTCAACATGCTGCGGCTCGAACTCGAACAGGTCAAAGCCGCGCTCGACACGCTGGCGCGCGAGGAGAGCGTGCAGAAGGTCGACCGCCGCTGGGACGATTTCGATCGTCGCTGGACAGCCTTCGAGGACCGCGTCGACGCCGACCAGCGCAACCGCTCACCGGACCCCGCCATTTCGGGCCTGACCGATCGGCTGGAGCAGATCAGCAACGCCGTCAACAACCTGCCGGAATCGCTATCCCTGCGCTCGCTGGAGGAAAAGGTCCGCACGCTGGCCAGCGCCGTGGATCATTTCGCCAGCCAGCAGGACAATCGCGGCGGCAGCACGCTGGCCATGATCGACGAGCGGCTGGACGAGATCTCCCGCGCCATCGTCGCCTCGACCGTCGCGGCACAGGCCAATACGCTCGACCATGAAGCCTTCGAGCGCATCGAGAAACGGATCGATTCGCTCGCCCGGCAGATCGAGGAAGTGGCGCAGGACCACCCCGGCAACGCCGTCGTCGACCGGCTGAACACGCTGTCGAGCCGGGTCGACGAACTCGCCGGCCGCGCCGCCCTGCCCGAGCAGGCGATGGAACGGCTGGCCAAGCAGATCGCGCTCATCGCCGACAAGATCGACCGGGCGCCGGCCATGCCCGACGCCGACTATATCTTCCACGGGCTTGAGCAACGCTTCGACGTGCTGTCGTCGATGATGGAACGGCGCCAGGGCGACGCTATCGAACAGGGCAACATGCTGTTCCGCGACCTTGAGCGCCGACTGGACGAAGTTGCCGACCGGCTCGACCAGCGCATGCCGCAAGTCGACGGCGCCGGCATCATGGAAGCCATCGATGCCCGCTTCACGGCGCTCGCCAAGCGCATGGAAACACGCATTCCCGACCCCGCCGGCGAAGCCGCGATCCGTGGCCTGGAAAGCCGGCTCGAAGACATTTCGAGCCGCCTGGACTCGTCCGCCGCGCAAGTCGCCGGCATCGATCCGGCGCTGATCCGCAGCCTGGAGGCGCAAGTCGCCAGCCTGTCCGCCCACCTGTCCAGGCCCAGCGCACCGCTGCCGGAGTTCGAGGACATCAGCCCACGCCTCAATGAAATCGAGAAGGCGCTGGCGGGAACGCGCGACTCCATCCTTGGCGCGGCGCGCGAGGCGGCCGAGAACGCGGTGCGCTCGCTGGCCGGCTCGGGCGCCGACACGTCGGCAGTTTCCGGCCTTGCCCAGGACCTGAAGACGCTCGAGACGCTGACACGCCGTTCCGACGAGCGTAACTCGAGAACGTTCGAGGCCATCCACGACACGCTGCTCAAGATCGTCGACAGGCTGGGTTCGCTGGAGCCAGGCGAACCGTCCGAGGCGATGAGCGAGCTCCTGGACGCACGCCCGGATGAAGCGATCGGCAAGCGCCGTGCGCGAGCCGGCAAGATGGCCGTGGACGCTCCGTCGATGGATATCGACGAGCCCATGCCGCTGACAGGGGACATGGCCGATCTCGACGGCCGCGCCGCCGCGATCATGCGCAGCCAGCCCCCTTCGCCACGCGGGCCGGGTGCGCGCTCGCCCGCGGAGGCGGCGGCCGCCGCCGCCATGGCCGCGCTTGGTTCCGATCCGATCGCCGGGAAGGGCGAGCCGGCAGGCCGCCGCAAATCGATGTTGGGCGGCCTGGCGCGCGCCTTCAAGGGCAAGAAGGAAGCAGACGTTCCGCCGCTGGCGGGCTCGGTGCCGGGCCCGGAAATCCCGAGCGTCGATCTCGACGAGCCGCTCGACCCGAAAATGGCCAACCGGCCACTGGAGCCCGGCTCCGGCGCGCCCGACCTCAACGCCATCATGAAGCGCGTGCGCGACGAGCGCGGGCAACCGGCAAAGCTCAGCGACAGCGATGCCGCAAAATCGGACTTCATCGCGGCGGCCCGCCGCGCGGCGCAGGCCGCCGCCGCCGAGGCCGACGCCTTGAAGCGCCAGTCGACGATGAAGGGACCGGTGAAGGCGCTCAGGATCGGCGACCTGCTCAAGGCGCGGCGCAAGCCGATTCTGATGGCGGCCGCCGCGATCATGCTGGCGCTTGCCGGCCTGCAGCTTGGCAAGGCGTTCCTCGCCGATCCCGCCCAGGTGGCAAGCAATGATGCGCCGGCCGTTGCCTCGCAACCGCTGGAAACCGCATCCGTCGACGCTGCGAGCCCGCCCAGGCCGGAAACCCAGTTGGCGGCAGCGAACAGCGAACCGGCCCGTGAGGTCAGGCAGGCCGAGCCCTCCGCTCCGGCGGTCAAGGACGACATGGTGGCGCAGACCGCGCTCGCCATGCCGTCGGACGGCGATGGGCCGACGAACGCTGGCCCGACGGCGGAGCGGGCTCCGACGGCGATGGCTCCCGTCATGCCTGCCGGCGCGGGTGCGGCAGGCTCCGACGCGATGGCTTCGGCAGAACCCATTTCCGCCGGTCCCGTCGCAGCGGCTCCTTCTTCTCCGGCACCTTCCGCTGCTGCCGGCGGAACGCAAACGACGGATGCGGACAACGGTATCCAACCGACAATGGCTGCACCGGCCATGGCCAATGACACCACCGGCGCCGTCGTGCCCGCCGGCGCTCCCGCGGCCCCGGCCAAATTCGACATTCCCGCCGATGCGGGCCCGGTCGCCCTGCGCGACGCCGCAGCCACCGGCGACGCCAAGGCGCTGTTCGAGATCGGCTCGCGCTATTCCGAGGCGCGCGGCGTCAAGGAAGACATGGCGGCGGCGGCCAAATGGTATGAAAAGTCCGCGGAACTCGGCTTCGCTCCGGCCGAGTATCGCATCGGCAATTTCTACGAGAAGGGCATCGGCGTCCCGCGCGACATCAAGAAGTCGAAGACCTGGTACCAGCTCGCCGCCGAGCAGGGCAACGCCAGCGCAATGCACAATCTGGCAGTGCTGTTCGCCATGGCCGCGGACGGCGTGACCGACAATGAATCGGCCGCGCACTGGTTCCAGGAGGCCGCCGATCTCGGCGTGAAGGACAGCCAGTTCAATCTCGGCATCCTCGCCGCCAAGGGCGTCGGCATGAAGCAGAACCTGGAGGAGTCCTACAAATGGTTCGCGCTCGTCGCCAAGACCGGCGACAAGGACGCTGCCGCCAAGCGCGACGAGATCGCCAACGCGCTGCGTCCCGAGCAACTCGAGCGCGCCCGCGCCGCCACCGAATTGTGGAAGGCCAAGCCGCTCGATCAGGCCGCCAATTCGGCCGACATTCCCGAATCCTGGCAAGATGGCACACCGCAGACCACGGCCAGCATCGATATGAAGAAGGCGGTTAAGAATATCCAACTTATCCTCAACAAGAACGGCTACGACGCCGGCGGCGCCGACGGCGTGATGGGCGCGAAGACCAAGAACGCGATCGTCGCGTTCCAGACTGACAACAAGCTGCCCGCGACTGGTGCGGTCGACGAAAAGCTGGTCAAGGCGTTGCTGGCGCGCAAATAGCGGCAGGAGCGTCGTATCCGCGACGCCCCTGCCACACATTTGCCTGTTAACTGCTTGAGATGTTTTTTGTTTCGGCGCGGCGGCGGGGTTTGACCCTGCCGCCGCTTCGGCGCAAGGAAAAATTGGCTTTTCGGTGCGATACTATCCGCAACGGCGGTATTCGCCGACTGGCAAACTGATCGAGACCGACGGGTGGGCATCTATCTCCCGATTGCGGAAATTTCCGTCAACGTCTTCGTGCTGCTGGCCATGGGCGCTGCGGTGGGCTTTCTGTCGGGCATGTTCGGCGTCGGCGGCGGTTTTCTCATCACGCCGCTCCTGATCTTCTACAACATCCCACCGGCAATCGCGGTGGCGACCGGCGCCAACCAGGTCATCGCCTCATCCTTCTCCGGCGCGCTGTCGCATATGAAGCGCGGCACGCTCGACTTCAAGCTCGGCGGGGTGCTGCTTGCCGGCGGCATCGTCGGCTCCACTGGCGGCATCTATGTCTTCGCTTTCCTGCGCAGGCTGGGACAGCTCGATCTGTTCATCTCGCTGCTCTACGTCGTGCTTCTGGGCACCGTCGGCGGGCTGATGCTGGTCGAAAGCATCAACGCGCTGCGCGCCACGCGCAGCGGCGCGGCACCGGTGCTGAAGAAATCCGGCCAGCACAACTGGATCCACCGCCTGCCGCTGAAGATGCGGTTCAGGGCCTCGAAGCTGTTCGTCAGCGTCATCCCCGTGCTTGGGCTGGGCGCGGCCATCGGCTTCCTGTCGTCTATCATGGGTGTCGGCGGCGGCTTCATCATGGTGCCGGCTCTGATCTATCTCCTGAAAGTGCCGACCAACGTCGTCATCGGCACCTCGCTGTTCCAGATCATCTTTACCTCGGCCTACACCACTCTGGTCCACGCCACCACCAACCAGACGGTCGACGTGATGCTGGCCTTTCTTTTGATGGCCGGTGGTGTCGCCGGCGCGCAATATGGCGCCAAGGCCGGCCAGCGGCTGCGCGGCGAGCAGTTGAGAGCGCTGCTGGCGATGCTGGTGCTGGCGGTGGCGATAAGGCTTGCCATCGACCTCTTCGTCACGCCGCCCAACCTTTATTCGCTGTCCGGCGCGGGCTTCAACTGATGAATGGCCTGAAAGCGCTCGCAACCGCGGCTCTTCTGTCATTGATCGCCGCCGCACCCGCGAAGGCGCAGACGCCGCCGACCGAAAGCGTCCAGATCGGCCTTTCCACCGACAAAGTCTCGATCACTGCCGGCTTTTCCGGCGCCGATCTGACCATTTTCGGCTCGCTGGAAAATCCCGATCCGCTGGTGGCGCGCCAAGGCCGCTACGATATCATCGTCGTGCTCGAAGGCCCACCCAAGCCGGTGGTGGTGCGCCGCAAGGACCGGGTGCTCGGCGTCTGGGTCAACCTGGAATCCGAGACCTTCGAAAACGTGCCGGTGTCCTATTCGGTGGCGACGACGCGGCCGTTGCAGGACATCACCGAGCCGAACAGCTACAGGCAATTGTCGCTCGGCGCCTCCAATCTCTACATGCAGCCGGCCGATGCCGGCGACAGCCCGGCCACGATCGAGGAATTCACCGCGGCGTTGCGCGAACGCAAGGCCGCAACCGGCCTCTACAGCGAGAATGTCGGCGGCGTGCAGTTCCTGTCACAGAACCTGTTCCGCGCCACGGTGCGGCTGGCGCCGAACGTTCCGGTCGGCACCCACAAGGCGCGCGCGTTCCTGTTCAAGAGCGGCCTGTTCATCAAGGAGAGCTCGGCCCAGCTCGAGATCCGCAAATCCGGTTTCGAACAGTCGATCTTCCGTGTCGCCCACGACTATTCCTTCCTCTACGGCGTCTTCGCCATATCGCTGGCCATGGTGACGGGCTGGCTCGGAAGGTTGATCTTCCGCAAGGACTAAAGCGGCTACAAAGGGGTTTTCCTTTCCCGGATCATGCTATAGACCGCCACCTCCCGGCCCGCCGGGCAACACGCACAATTCAATTCGGCAGAGCGGTCCGATCACCCCGGACGACAGAGAGCGCACGCTTCACAGACGGCGCCGAACCGCTGCCTTAGCAGAGATGACAGGAGGCTGCGATGCGACCAGCATTCGCCGGCATCGATTTTGGCACTTCCAACTCCACCGTGGGCGTGGTCAGGAGCGGCCAGCCGCACCTCGTCGCGCTGGAAGGCGGCGAGGTCACGCTGCCAAGCGCCGTGTTCTTCAACTTCGAGGACAACCGTACCTGTTTCGGCCGCCACGCCATCGCCAATTACACCGACAGCGTCGAAGGTCGGCTGATGCGCTCGCTGAAGAGCGTGCTCGGCAGCGCGCTCGCGCAGGAAAAGACGCGCATCAAGGCGCGGTCGATCGGCTTCATGGAGATCGTCGGCCTGTTCCTCGGCCATCTCCGAAAAAGACTGGAGGACGATGCCGGCGGCGCCGTCGAGAGCGTGGTGCTCGGTCGGCCGGTGCAGTTCGTCGACGACGACGCCGAGGCCGATGCCAGGGCACAAAGCGAGCTCGAAGGAGCCGCCCGCGCCCAAGGCTTCAAGCATATCGCCTTCCAGTTCGAACCGATCGCGGCGGCCCTCGACTACGAGCAGAAGGTGACGCGCGAGGAACTGGCGCTGATCATCGACATGGGTGGCGGCACGTCGGACTTCTCGATCGTAAGGGTCTCGTCGCAGCGTGCCCGCTCGCTTGACCGCAAGGACGATATCCTGGCCAGCCGCGGCATCCATATCGGCGGCACCGACTTCGACCGATTGCTCAGCATCGCGCATGTGATGCCGGAACTCGGCTACCTCAGCCCGACCAAGGACGGCAAGCGCAACCTGCCGGCCAGCTACTTCATCGATCTTGCCACATGGCAACGCATCAACCTGGTCTACACGGCCAAGGCGATGACGCATCTGCGCCAGATCCGCTACGAGGCCGAGCGCGCCGATCTCGTCGACCGCTTCATCCAGATCGTCGAGCACCGGTACGGGCACGCGCTGGCCGCTCTTGTCGAAAGGGCCAAGATCGAGCTGACCGACAAGGTCTCGGCCGATGTCGAGGTGAGGCTGCCGGAAGTCCAGTTCGCCGCCGAGATCACCCGAAAGGCGCTGGACGCCACGATCGCCAGGGACATCGAGCGCGTTGCCGCCACGGTCGGCCAGACCATCGGCGACGCCGGGGTCAAGTCGTCCGACATCACCGCCGTGTTCCTGACCGGAGGATCCACCGCGATCCCGCTGGCGAGACAAAAAATCCTGTCGCTGGTGCCTCAGGCTTCGGTCATCGAGGGCGACATGTTCGGCTCGGTCGGACTTGGCCTTGCGCTGGACGCGCAGCGCAAGTTCGGCTGATATCCGGACAATTCACGAACGCGCGGACGCCTTCTCGTCGGCCCCCAAATGCGCCTTGAGCGCCATCTGGGCCAAGCTTGCCTGGCGGTCGCGATGTGTAATCATGGCGAAGTCGCGTTTCGGCAGTTCGAGCGGCACGGACCGCAGGCTGCCTTCGGCGACGGCGCGTCCGACGACGAGCTCCGAAATGATGGTGGCGCCGGCACCGGCCTCGACCGCCTGGCGAACCGCCTCGTTGCTCGGCAGCACCAGAAATATCTGCAGGTCGTCAAGCGAAATCCCTTCGCGGCGCGCCAGATCCTCCAGCACCTCCCGCGTGCCGGAACCGCCCTCGCGGATGATCCAGCGCAGCCCTTTTATGTCGGGGCGGCCCGGCGCGATTTCGGCGATCTCGGGATGAGAACCGGCAACCACCAGCATCAACCGGTCGATATCGACCTTGGCGCGGCGCAATATGTCGGACTCGGTGCGCCCCTCGACCAAGCCGAGATCGGCGGTTCCATCCAGCACGCTGGCTTCGACCTGCCTGGTGTTGCCTATGCTGACGCTCAGCCTGACCGCAGGATAGGCTTCGTGGAAGGACGCCAGCCGGCGCGGCAGCCAATAGCTGGCGATCGTCAGGCTGGCGGCAATGGAGAGGCTGCCGGCAACCGTCTGCGAGACATGTTCCAGCACATTGCGTGCGGCGGCGGCTCGTTCCAGTACGGCCTTGGCTTCTGGCAGGAACCGGTGACCGGTCTGGGCAAGCTCGATGTTGCGGCCGACGCGGTTGAACAGATGGACGCCGTGCTGCTCCTCAAGCGCGCGGATGGCGGCCGACGCGGCCGATTGGGAGATGCCCAGCAGCTCCGCCGCCTTGGTCATGTGGCCGCGCTCGGCGACGGCGACAAATATCCGCAACTGGTCAAGTGTCATAAGGCATTAAGAACCAATATCGATCGAATTTACAAGAACAACTGATTAGACGGGTTGATAGGCTTATTCTAAGTTTTCAATCGAAGTTAGAAAAAATTCGCTACCGATTGACAGAGAATGAAATGATCGGGCGGTTCAAGTCCCTGTTCGCGCACTGGACCCGCGGCCTGCGGCGGCGGCTGGCCGGCGATCGCTATCATCCGGAAGAGCATTACATGCGCGGTCCCGGGCCGAAAACCAGGGCCAAAGCCGCGAACCGCAGAAGCGCTCGGGGATCATGACCCAAGGATCTCTGCGCGGCGCGAATTCCGCCCCGTCCCAACGCCCGCTCGCCGACACGAACGCACCCGACGAGAACGATGGCGTCGACACCTCGCCCGCCATCTCCGACCGCATCGCCAAGACCACATGCTATATGTGCGCCTGCCGCTGCGGCATCGACGTGCACATCAAGGACGGCAAGGTCCGCTACATCAACGGCAACAAGGATCATCCGGTCAATCGCGGCGTGATCTGCGGTAAGGGCAGCTCCGGCATCATGCAGCATTACAGCCCTGCCCGGCTGAAAAAGCCGCTGCTGCGCACCGGCTCGCGCGGCTCGGGAGAATTCCGCGAGATCGAGTGGGAAGAAGCGCTGACGATCGCCGCGGAGCGGCTTTCGTCCATCCGCCGCAGCGACCCGAAGAAACTCGCCTTCTTTACCGGCCGCGACCAGTCGCAATCCCTGACCGGCTGGTGGGCAAGCCAGTTCGGCACGCCGAACTTCGCCGCGCATGGCGGTTTCTGTTCGGTGAACATGGCCGCAGGCGGGCTTTATACGATCGGCGGCTCGTTCTGGGAGTTCGGCGAACCCGACTGGGACAATACCCGGTATTTCATGCTTTTCGGCGTCGCCGAGGACCATGATTCCAACCCGATCAAGATCGGCCTCGGCAAGCTGAAGGCGCGCGGCGCCAAGGTGGTGTCGATCAACCCATGTCGCACTGGCTACAACGCCATCGCCGACGACTGGATCGGCATCCGGCCGGGCACCGACGGCCTGTTCGTGTTCGCCCTCATCCACGAGCTCTTGAAGGCAGGCCGCGTCGATCTCGACTATCTCCTGCGCTACACCAACGCCCATGTGCTCGTCATCCAGGATCCGGGTGCGGCCAATGACGGGCTGTTTGTCCGCGACAGCGCCGGCAACCTGCTCGCCTGGGACAGGGTGGCGAAGGTGCCTGTCCGCGCCACCGACGCCAGCGCCAAACCGGCATTGACCGGCAGCTTCACCGTCGACGGTCGTCGCTGCGTTCCGGTGTTCCAGCTGATCGCCGATCGATACCTCAATGAGAGTTATTCGCCCGATGCGGTCGCGGAGCGCTGCGGCATTGCCGCCGATACGATCCGCAGGATCGCCGCCGAGCTCGCTCATGTCGCCTTTGAGCAGACGATCGAACTGCCGGTGGCGTGGACCGACTGGGCCGGCCGCCGCCACGAGACGATTACGGGACGGCCTGTGTCGATGCACGCGATGCGCGGCATCTCAGCCCATTCCAACGGTTTTCATTCTTGCCGAGCCATTCATCTTCTGCAGGTGCTGCTCGGAACGGTGGACGTCCCGGGCGGCTTCCGCTTCAAACCGCCTTATCCGCGTTGCGCGCCGCCAGGACCGAAGCCTGCCGGCAAGAACGTCCGGCCGATGACGCCACTGGACGGCATTCCGCTCGGCTTCGTCTGCGGGCCTGACGACCTTCTGGTCGATGAGGCAGGGGTGCCGATCCGCATAGACAAGGCCTATTCCTGGGAGGCGCCGCTCGCTGCGCACGGCTTGATGCACACCGTCATCCGCAATGCCTGGGCCGGCGATCCATACAAGATCGACACACTGATGATGTACATGTCGAACATGGCCTGGAATTCCTCGATGAACACCGTCGAGACGATTCGTATGCTGACCGACCGCGACGAGGCGGGCAATTACAAGATCCCTTTCATCATCTATTCCGACGCCTATTATTCCGAGACCGTGCCGTTCGCTGACCTCGTGCTGCCCGACACAACCTATCTCGAACGGCACGACTGCATCAGCCTGCTCGACCGGCCGATCAGCCATGCCGACGGACCGGGCGATGCTATACGCCATCCCGTGGTCGAGCCGGACCGGGACGTGCGCCCGTTCCAATCGGTGCTGATCGAGCTCGGCGCGCGCCTCGGCCTGCCGGGTTTCGTCAGAGAAGACGGGGCGGCCAAATATGCCGACTATGCCGACTACATCGTTAATCACGAGCGCACGCCCGGTATCGGCCCGCTTGCCGGCTGGCGCGGCAAGGACGGCAATTCGACCGGCAAGGGCGAGCCAAACCCGGACCAGTTGCAGCGCTACATCGACAATGGCGGCTTCTGGCACCACGATTTCGCTGAGGACCAGCGCTACTACAAGATGGCCAACCGGTCCTATCTCGATTTCGCGGTGCAGATGGGCTTCATCCCGAAGGCCGAACCAGTCGTCTTCCAGCTCTATTCCGAACCCTTGCAGCGCTTTCGTCTTGCCGCGCGCGGCCATGGTCGGGCCGTGCCGCCCGAGAGCGAACGCCAGCGCATCGAGACCTACATGGACCCGCTACCCTTCTGGTACGTGCCGTTCGAGGAAGCGGCCGTCGACCAGCAGAAATATCCGTTGCATGCGCTGACGCAGCGGCCGATGCACATGTACCATTCCTGGGGTTCGCAGAATGCGTGGCTGAGGCAGATTACCAGCCAAAACCGGCTGTTCGTGCATGAGAGGACCGCCGCAGGTCTCGGCCTTGCCGACGACGACTGGGTGTGGATCGAAAGCATCAATGGCAAGGTCAAGGGACAGATCAAGCTGGTCGAGGGCGTGAACGAAAGCACGGTCTGGACCTGGAACGCCATCGGCAAAAGGCGCGGCAGCTGGGGGCTGAAGGACGATGCCGCCGAGAGCAATCGCGGCTTCCTGCTCAACCACATCATCGGCGACCAGACCGCGGCAGACACCAACGGCAGGCGGTATTCGAATTCCGATCCGGTGACCGGCCAGGCGGCATGGTTCGATCTCAAGGTGCGCATCGTCAAATGCGCGGCGGAGGAAGCCGGTTTCACCGAGCCGCAATTCGAGCGTTTCCACCAGCCGCCGCAATTCCAGCCATCGCCGGACACACTTCGCTTTGGCGCCGAATTCCGCATGAACAGGGAAGCCGCCAAATGACCTGCGTCCCCGCCCATACGGGCAAGAAACTAGGCCTGGTCATCGACCTCGACACGTGCGTGGGCTGTCAGGCCTGCGTCACCGCATGCAAGGAATGGAACACCGGCGGCCACATGGCGCCGCTGACAGACATCGATCCCTATGGCGGCCATGTCGACGGCGTCTGGTTCAACCGCGTGCACAGCTACGAGCACACCACCGCGATGGGCGGCCGCACGGTGAACTTCCCGCGCTCGTGCCTGCATTGCGAGACGCCGGCCTGCGTCACTGTGTGTCCGACCGGCGCTTCCTACAAACGAGCCTCGGACGGCATCGTGCTGGTCGATGAGGACAAGTGCATCGGCTGCAAGCTATGCAGTTGGGCCTGCCCCTATGGCGCGCGCGAATTCGACACCGATGTCGGCGTGATGAAGAAATGCACGCTCTGCGTCGACCGCATCTACAATGACAATCTCGCCGAGGAGGACCGCCTGCCGGCCTGCGTCGCGGCCTGTCCGACCAGCGCACGGCATTTCGGCGATCTCGGCGACCCCGCCTCGGCGGTGTCGCAACTGGTTGAGGAGCGTGGCGGCGTCGACCTGATGCCGGAACTCGGCTACCGCCCGACCAACAAATACCTGCCGCCGCGCGCGCATACCGAACGCGCCGCAAAGATTTCTGCGCCAACCCTGGAGCCGGTGAGGGCCGAGGGTGGGTTCCTCGGCTGGGTCGACCGCATGCTCTCGAACTAAACCCCATGCATCCAGCCTTCTCGGTCGTCTTCTTCACCACCGCCACCGGCGCCGGCTACGGCCTGCTGGCGCTGCTCGGCGTGCTGGCGCCACTTGGCGTCATCGCACCCGATTTCTGGCTGGGCTTCATCGGCATGGGACTGGCGCTCGGGCTGATCACCGCCGGCCTGTTGTCCTCGACCGGACATCTCGGCCGCCCCGAACGCGCCTGGCGTGCGTTCTCGCAATGGCGCAGTTCCTGGCTGTCGCGCGAAGGCGTCGCCTCGGTCGCCACCTTCGTCCCGGCCGGACTGTTCGGCATTGGCTGGGTCATTCTTGGCCGCACCGATGGCTGGGTCGCCGCCGCCGGACTTCTGGCAACGATTGGCGCCGTCATCACCGTCTGCATGACCGGCATGATCTATGCCTCGCTGAAACCCATCGCTCAGTGGCACAGCCCTTACACCTTGCCCGGCTATCTCATTTTCTCGGCTATGAGCGGCAGTGTGCTTCTGGCCGCGCTATGCCAAGGCTTTGCCGTCGGTTCCAAAATGCTTCTGGCAGCCTGCGTACTGCTGACCCTGCTCGGTTGGGCCTGGAAGCTTGCGACCTGGCGGTACAACGACCAATTGGAAATCCCCACCAACGCCAACACCGCAACCGGGCTTGCCGGGGGGACGGTTAGATCGCTGGAATGGCCGCATACCGAGGAAAATTATTTGCTCAAGGAAATGGGTTTTCGCATCGCGCGCAAGCACAGCGCAAAGCTGCGGCGGATCACCCAGCTCCTGGGTTTCGCGCTGCCCGCCTTGCTGCTGATTACGGCCTTCGCCTTGCCGTCACCTTTCGCGGCGCTCGCATCGGTGTTCGCCGCGGTCGCACAGTTTGTCGGCATGCTGGTCGAACGTTGGCTGTTCTTCGCCGAAGCGAAGCACACGGTCACTCTCTACTACGGGAAATAGCGGCTTCAGCCGGGTCGCAGCATCGAGCCTGAAATCGCAAAGATGCGGTCCGTGCCGAGCATATAGGCCATCAGCGATTCCAGGCGGAACAGGCCGGCATAGGCGCGGTCGAGCACGTTGAGTGAGCCGGTATAGGCGCCGAAGGCGGGCATGATCATGCGGCCGCCATCGCCGGCGAAGCAGCGCCGCCGCACTGAACGGCCCTGCTGGACGATGCGGGCGCAGGGATGGAGATGGCCCGATATCTCGCCCTCGACGCGCAGCTTCGACGGCTCGTGCCGGAACAGCAACGAGCCGATGGCGAGTTCGCGCACCGTATCGCCCGGCAGGTCGGCCGGCGCCTCCGGGTCATGGTTGCCGGCCACCCAGAACCAGTCGCGGCCCGCCATCAGCGCCTCCAGCCGTTCGCGGAAACTTCGATGCATGCGCTCGGCGCCGCCGCCATCATGGAAGGAATCGCCCAGGCTGATGACGATTGCCGGCTGGTAGTCTGAGATGACGGCCTGCAATCGCAGCAAGGTCGCGCCGGTGTCATAGGGCGGGAGCAGCATGCCGCGCCTTGCCAGCGATGAGCCTTTTTCCAGATGCAGATCGGAAACGGCCAGAAGCTTGAGCTCGGGAAAGTAGAGCACGCCGCGCGGATCGCAGACCGCACGTTCGCCGGCGATGCCGACCAGATCGGCGTCGGC
The DNA here is from genome assembly GCF_020165475.1 of Mesorhizobium sp. BR1-1-15. Classification (NCBI taxonomy): domain Bacteria; kingdom Pseudomonadati; phylum Pseudomonadota; class Alphaproteobacteria; order Hyphomicrobiales; family Phyllobacteriaceae; genus Mesorhizobium; species Mesorhizobium sp. BR1-1-15. The sequence continues at coordinate 149,576 of NZ_JAIUIF010000004.1, forward strand.
GATCAACGATGCGCGCGCCAGCGAAAAATTCATTCCTCAGCCATCTCCGGCCCCATGGCTTCCTCAACCAGCGTGGCCGCATCCATCAGCAGCGTTTCATCGGCTTCGCCGTGCACCGGCATCTTGCCGATCTCGAGCATGATCGGCACGGCGAGCGGCGATATCTGTTCGAGGTTCTTATGCATGATTCGACCTTGAATGCGCGAGAGCATGTCCGCAAGTCTGCTGACATCGAGCAGGCCCGCCGCCGCGTCCGCGCGCGTCGCCTGGAGCAATATGTGATCCGGCTCATGGCTGCGCAGGACGTCATAAATAAGGTCTGTCGAGACAGTCACCTGACGGCCACTCTTCTCCTTGCCGGGATGACGCTTTTCGATCAGCCCTGAAATCAGCGCGCAATTGCGAAAAGTGCGCTTGAGAAGCCAGCTGTCTGCCAGCCAGGCCTCGAGATCGTCGCCAAGCATGTCCTCATCGAAAAGCGCGCCGAGCGAAGGTTTTCCGGCTTTGAACATCGCCCCCATGTCGCCCAGCGACCAAATGGCCAAGGCATAGTCGGTGGCGACGAAGCCAAGCGGCCTGGCGCCCGTCCTGTCCAGACGGCGGGTAAGCAGCATGCCGAGCGTCTGGTGGGCCAGCCTGCCCTCGAAGGGGTAGGCGACCAGATAGTGGCGGTTGCCGCGCGGAAAGGTCTCGATCAGCAGGTCATCGCGTTTGGGCAGCACCGATTTGTCGGCCTGGAAGCGCAGCCAGTCGGCCACCTGCTCGGGCAGTTTCTTCCACCGCTGCGGATCGTCCAGCATGGCGCGGACCTGTTCGGCGAGATAGGTCGAAAGCGGGAACTTGCCGCCGCCATAGTAAGGCACCTTCGCATCGCTGCCGGGCGCGTTCGAGACGAAGCACTCATTCTCGCGAATGCCTTCGAAGCGAAGAACTTTGCCGGCGAACATGAAGGTGTCGCCATGCGTCAGCGTCTCGAGGAAAGCCTCCTCGATCTTGCCTAAAACCCTGCCGCCGCGCGACACGGAACCCTTGCTGCCGGCCTGGACATAACGCACGTTGAGCGCCGGCACCTCGATGATAGTGCCGACGTTCAGCCTGTATTGCTGGGCCACGCGCGGATTGGATACCCGCCACAATCCCTCCTTGTTGAGGCGGATGCGGGCGTATCGCTCATAGCTCTTCAAGGCGTAGCCACCCGTGGCGACGAAATCGACGACGCGGTCGAATGTCGGCCGACCCAGCCCGGCATAGGGGGCCGCCGACCGCACCTCCTCGTAAAGATCGTCCGCGCGGAACGGTGCGCCGCAAGCACAGCCAAGGACATGTTGCGCCAGCACGTCCAGCCCGCCATCGACCAGTGGAGGCGTATCCTGCGCGCCGAGATAGTTGGCGTCCAGCGCTGCCCGGCATTCGAGCACCTCGAAGCGGTTGGCCGGAATGAGGACGGCTTTGGACGGTTCATCCATGCGGTGGTTGGCGCGGCCGATGCGCTGCGCCAGCCGGCTCGCTCCTTTCGGTGCGCCGACATGGACGACGAGGTCGACGTCACCCCAGTCGATGCCGAGGTCGAGCGTCGAGGTGGCAACGATGGCGCGCAGCGCATTGTCGCCCATCGCCTTCTCGACCCGCCGCCGCTGCGCGACATCGAGCGACCCATGATGCAAGGCGATCGGCAAGGTATCTTCGTTGACGCGCCACAGTTCCTGGAACAGCAACTCCGCCTGGCTGCGCGTATTGACGAACAGCAGGGTAGTCTTATGGCGCTTGATCTCGCGGTAGATCTCCGGCGTCGCGTAGCGCGCCGAATGCCCCGCCCACGGTACGCGCTCTTCCGAGTCAAGGATGGATATTTCGGGCTTTGCGCCGCCGGTAACGACGATCAGTTCGGCCATATCGCCGGGTGGATTCTGGCCGACCAGCCAGCGGCGCAATTCGTCCGGTTCGGCCACAGTGGCGGACAGTCCAATGGTCTGAAGCTCGGGCATGAACTGGCGCAGGCGCGCCAGACCAAGCGCCAGGAGATGACCCCGCTTCGAAATCACCAGCGAATGCAACTCGTCGAGCACGACATAGCGCAGGTCTTCGAAGAAACGCCTGGCATCGGGTGCCGCGATCAGCAGCGCAAGCTGCTCGGGCGTGGTGAGCAGGATGTCGGGCGGCACCAGCTTCTGCCGCTGGCGCTTGTGCGCCGGCGTGTCGCCGGTGCGGGTCTCGATGGTGAGGGAGAGCCCGATCTCCTCCACCGGTTTGCCGAGGTTGCGCTCGATGTCGACAGCCAGCGCCTTCAGCGGCGAGATGTAGAGCGTGTGGATGCCGCGGCGGGCCTGTCCCGGTTTTCGCCTGGCCCTGACGGCCAGTTCGGTCAGCGAAGGCAGGAACCCGGCCAGCGTCTTGCCGGCGCCGGTCGGTGCAATCAGCAGCACCGACTGCCCTGCTTGAGCCCTCGCCAGCAATTCGATCTGGTGGGCGCGCGGCGACCAGCCTTTCTCGCCAAACCATCTCAGGAATGGCTCGGGCAGGACAACGGCGGCATTCTGGTCGGCAAGGCGTGGCTTCTCTGTCACGCGTCAGAGTTAGCGCGACGGCGCGCTAACGCCAAGAACAATCGGAACAAAAGGTGATCGAGCAGTTTTTCTCTCCCTGGGAGAAGGGAGGATTGGCGCTAGGGCCGCCGGAACCCCGTCGGCCCGCCGTAGAGATAGCCGATGCGGGCGACGGCTTCCTTCAGACCTTCGCGCGACACCAGCATGGTGTGGCCGTTGGCATGGATCATGGTCTCGGCATCGGTCATGATGGCGACATGGCCTTTCCAGAAAACGAGATCGCCGCGGCGCAGGCCGGAATAATCGGGGCCCGGATCGAGCGGCTCGCCGATGCTCTGCGCCTGCATGTCGGAATCGCGCAAGACATCGGCGCCGGCCATGCGCATCGCCAGTTGCACGAGGCCGGAGCAATCGATGCCGAAGCCGGAGACACCACCCCAGAGATAGGGCGTGCCGAGAAAGGTCTCGGCCACCGAAACATAGTCGGCGGCCACATTACTGAGCGGCCGCAGGTGACCCGCTATGATTGCCTCACCGGAGGGCAGGACGGCATAGTGGGTGCCGCGCGTTTCGGCGGACCCGGTCACCGTGACGGTGGACCCCATCGACAGCTGTCCCGCGATCGGAAGGCGCAGATCCGGGCCGGGATAGAGGAAAGTTCGGGGCACGGAGACGATATGGGTGAGCGCATGATCCCGCCCGCCCAACATGGCGTCGGCGACATAGCCGACATAACCGTCCCGTTCGGCCTGGATCCAGGCCCAGCCCTCTCTGTCCTCGAAAACGAGCACGTCATCGCCGAACAGGGCTTGCGTGTTGACACCAGCGTCTGGACGCGGAGCCTTGCGGATATCGGCAACCGGGATCGAAATCCGCGCCGGCCGGCCGGCGACAAAGCGGTCGGCAGCGACCTCTCCTTTCAATCTCGCATCGGCAAGATCGGGCCGAAAGGCGTGGAGGCGGGCATCCCTGGCGGTCAAATCAGTTTATCCATTGAAGCGGCTGATCGTCAGATGGGCAGCTCTTGTGCCTTGGCGATGATACCATCGCCGAAGCGCTCGACAAAGAGGGCGCCTTCGACCGTGCGCTTGATCAGCACATTGCGCTTGTCGAGCTCGTCGCGATGGCGCGACACCAGTTTGAGCGCACCCATTGTATCCAACGCGCGGGTGATGACCGGTTTGGTGACGTTGAGACGGGCCGCCAGCCCGCGCACCGTGTGCGGCGGCGGATCGAGATAGATGGTGAACAGGATAGCCGTCTGGCGCATGGTGAGGTCGGGCGCGTCGTCGCGCACCTGCGACAGCATCACTTGCTGCCACAATCGCAAGGCCTGGCTCGGGCGCATCGAAATCGACATCGCACGAGAATGACGGCAAATTGTTTCGGTTCCGTTTCAGTTTCGGCAACCTGCCGGCGCTGAAAGTCGCCGCCACCTCAGCCAAAACGCTTCGAGATGACGCGCTCCAGTGCCCGGATGCCTTGCGCCTCGCCGCCGGCAGGTCCGTGCGGACGATCGGCGGGGTTCCAGGCGAATATGTCGAAATGCGCCCAGCTTGCCGTCTTCTCGACAAAGCGCTTGAGAAACAGCGCCGCGGTGATGGAACCGGCGAACCCATCCGTGGTGACATTGTTGATGTCGGCGATCTTCGACGACAGCTTCGCATCATAGGGCCGCCACAGCGGCATGCGCCACAGCGGATCCTCGACCGCCAGCGAGGCTGTCGTCAGTTCCGAGGCTAGTGCCTCGTCGCTGGTGTAGAAGGGCGGCAGGTCCGGACCTAGCGCGACACGAGCAGCCCCGGTGAGCGTCGCCATGTCGACAAGCAATTGCGGCTCCTCCTCGTCGGCCAGCGCCAGCGCATCGGCCAGAACCAGTCTTCCCTCGGCATCGGTGTTGCCAATCTCGACTGACATGCCCTTGCGGCTCGCCAACACGTCGCCAGGCCTGAAGGCGTTGCCGGCGATCGAATTCTCGACGGCCGGGATCAGCACGCGCAGCCGCACGTTCAATCCGGAGGCCATGATCATCGAGGCCAGACCCAGCACATTGGCGGCGCCCCCCATGTCCTTCTTCATCAACAGCATGCCGGACGACGGCTTGATATCGAGGCCGCCAGTGTCGAAACAGACCCCCTTGCCGACCAACGTCACTTTCGGCGCGCTCCTTGACCCCCAGCCCATGTCGATAAGGCGCGGCGCACTGGACGAAGCCCGACCGACGGCATGGATCATCGGGAAATTCTGCTTGATGAGATCGTCGCCCTTGATGACCGACACCTCGGCCTTGTGAATTTCGGCCAGGGCTCGAACCGCCTTCTCTAGCTCGTCCGGCCCCATGTCGCTGGTCGGCGTGTTGACAAGATCGCGCGTCAGGAAGACGCCTTCGACGATGCGGCGAACGCGTTTTGCCTCTACGCCGGCCGGCAATTCGAAGCGCAGCGCCTTGCCCGGTTTCTTGCCATAGCGGGTAAAGACATAGCCGCCGAGGGCCAGCGCGATCGCCGCCAGCTCCGGCTCGGCCGGCGCGGAGGCGAAATGCCAGTCGCCCTCCGCCAGGCTTTTCGCCAGCGCGCCGACGGCCAGCGCGCCCTCGCCGTCGCCAATGCCGAACAAGGCACCGCCGAGCGCGCCGTTTTCCGCAGGCACGATGAGCGTCCTGCCCGCTTCGCCGGAGAAGCCGTTGGCCCTGGCCCACGCCACGGCTGATGACGTCAGACCGGCCGTCTCCAGACCGTCCTTAGCCACTAGATGGACAGGAAGCGGGTTGTTCAGCTTGTTCTCGACCAGTTCCACTGACATTCGATGTTCTCCTGCCGACGTCCGTCGATTCGGCGCTTCTTAACTGTCCGTTAGGGTTAACAGAATATTTCTTCGAGAGGGAAGATGGCCACGCAATGGCCGCGCGCATGAATGGAGGCCCAGGGTGCCGATGTCGACGAACCGCACGATGAACGCCAGCGGAAAGCGGCTCATCACCACGGCCTTCATGCTCGCCCTCGCCGCAGGCGTTGCCGGCTGCGGAACCGACAAGATCAGCACAGGCTCGATCGGACGCACCAGCGGCAAGCCGCTGGAGACGATGTCGGCGGGAGAATTGCACAATGCGACGGCAGCGCTTGGCCAGTCCTATTCCAGGAATCCCAACGATAAGCGGATAGCGACCAACTTCGCTGCGGCGCTGCAGATGGATGGCGATGCCGACCAGTCGCTTGCCGTGATGCGCAAGCTGGCGATCGCCTATCCCAAGGATCGCGACGTGCTTGCCGCCTACGGCAAGGCGCTGGCCGCCAACGGCCAGTTCGAGGCGGCGCTTGATGCCGTGCGCCGGGCGCAGACGCCGGAATATCCCGACTGGAGGCTGGTGTCGGCGGAAGCGGCCATTCTCGACCAGCTCGGCCAGAAGGACGACGCGCGCCAGCTCTACCGCAAGGCGCTGGAGCTCAAGCCGAACGAACCTTCGGTGCTTTCCAACCTTGGCATGTCCTATGTGCTGGGAGGCGACCTGCGCACCGCCGAAACCTATATGCGCTCGGCCGCACAGCAGCCGAATGCCGACAGCCGCGTGCGCCAGAACCTGGCGCTGGTCGTCGGCCTGCAGGGCCGCTTCGACGAAGCCGAGAAGATCGCCTCGCAGGAGCTGTCAGCCGAACAGGCGCAGGCCAATGTCGCTTATCTCAGGCAGATGCTGGCTCAGCAAAATGCCTGGAGCCAGCTCAAGGACTAGGACAAGGCGAAAGCCGCAACCAACTGAGCGGCACGCGGCCACCGAACCCTGCATAAGAGAACCGCGCTGCGTCAGCCGCGCAGTTTTTCTTTGGATCGGTCAGATTCACCTACTGGCTGCTGGTTTCGTGCGCCTGGCCGAAGATGCCGCGCTGGCTGACCTGGATGCCGGCAGGGCCGAGGATGATGGCGAACAGCACCGGCAGGAAAAACAGGATCATCGGCACGGTGAGCTTGGGCGGCAAGGCGGCGGCCTTCTTCTCGGCAGCGTTCATGCGTTGGTCCCGGCTTTCACCCGCGAGCACGCGCAACGCATGCGCCACAGGGGTGCCGTAACGCTCGGCCTGGACGAGTGCCTGCGACACCGACTTGACGGATTCCAGGCCGGTGCGGCTGGCGAGATTCTCATAGGCCTGCTTGCGCTCCTGCAGATAAGAGAGCTCGGCGTTCGTCAGGATGAATTCTTCCGCAAGGGCCACCGATTGGGCGCCGATCTCGTCGGCGACCTTGCGCAACGCCGCTTCCACCGACATGCCAGACTCGACGCAGATCAGCATCAGGTCAAGCGCGTCCGGCCATGCCATCTGGATCGATTGCTTGCGCTTGGTGGCGCGGTTGTTGACATAGACGACCGGTGCGTAGAAGCCGCCATAGGCAACGAGGACGCAGACGAACAGCCGGATGAACAGTGGCTGCTGCGGCAGTCCTCCGAGCACGAATATGTAGATAACGCCCAGTGCGAAGCCGACAAACGGAAGCACGAGGCGGAAGAAGAGGAATCGCGTCAGCGGGTTCTGCCCACGAAAGCCGGCAACCTTGAGCTTCTGCAAAGTACCCTCGTCGGCGAGGGCGCGCCGCAGGTCGAGCCGGTCGACGATGTTGCGCATGCCGATCGACTGTTCCTCGCGCAGGCCCTTGCGGCGGCGATCCGCCTCGCTTGCAAGCCGCGCGCGCTGCTTGGCGCGCAATTCGTCGCGTTCCAGCGCGACCGACTTCATGCGCGCCTTGAGCTGGTTTCCGCCAAATGCCGGCAGCAAGGTGAAGACCGTCGCGAACACGGCAATGCCGACCAGCAGCGCGATCAGGAGGCCGGGATCCGTCAGTGATTTGACGACTTGTTCGGTCATGCCGCGGCCCTAGACTTCGAAGTTCATCATCTTGCGCATCACGAAGATGCCGATCGACATCCAGACGGCCGAAACCCCCAGGATCAGGTTACCGATGCTCGTGGTGAACAGCGGCATCAGGTAGTTGGGGCTGGAGAGATAGACGAGAAACGCGACGATGAAAGGCAGCGCGCCGATGATGGCGGCGGACGCCTTGGCTTCCATCGACAGCGCCTGGACCTTGGCCTTCATCTTCTTGCGGTCGCGAAGCACGCGCGAAAGATTGCCCAGCGCCTCGGAGAGATTGCCGCCGGCCTGCGACTGGATCTGAATGACGATGCCGAAAAAGCTCGCCTCGGTGCATGGCATGGTTTCGGGCATGCGCAAGGTGGCATCCGGGATCGACAGGCCCATCTGCTGCGAATCGACGATGCGGCGAAACTCGGCCTTGACGGGCTCGGGAGATTCATTGGCGATCAGGCGCACCGCATCGTTCAGCGGCAGGCCGGATTTGACCGCGCGCACGATGATGTCGAGCGCGTTGGGAAATTCGTTGAGGAATGCCTTGACCCGCCGCGCGCGGCGAAATGAGACGAACCAGCGCGGAAGGCCCAGCGCACCGGCCAGCAGCACACCAGGCAAAACAAAAAGCGGCGCCCCCACCACAAAGGCGATGATCGTCAGGGCTAGGCCGCAAATGGCGGAATAGATGTAGAAGCGTTCGATGGAAACCTTCAGGCCGGCTTGGCGCAGTTGGGCCTTCAGCGGCGGTTTCTTGACCGCGCTGTCCTTGGATTTCTGCTTCTCGTCGAGTTCCTTCAAGGAATCCTGGACCGACTTGCGTCTTTTGGCCGCCTCCGCCACGCGATCGCGCGAGGCCTTGACGACGGAGCGATCCGTCTCCGCGGTCTTGATCGTTTCCAGCCGCTTGCCGGCCTGCTTTTCGTTGCTGATCCGGGTGAACAGGAATGCATAGGCGACCGCGCCGGCGCTGAAGCCGGCGAGCACGACAAACGCCAATACGGTGCCGTCAATTCCAAACATCGACCAGAACCCTTACGCCTGCAGCAGCGTCAGTCAGCGCGTTTCTCCATCGCCTCAAGCGCTATTGCGAGGCGCTGCTCCTCGCCATAGTAACGGGCGCGGTCCCAGAAATGCGGGCGACCGATGCCGGTCGATACATGCTCTCCCAGCAGCCGCCCATTCGCGTCCTCGCCCTTGATGTTGTAGAGGACGATGTCCTGCGTGATGATGACGTCGCCTTCCATTCCGATCACCTCGGTGATGTGAGTGATGCGGCGCGATCCGTCGCGCAGGCGTGCCGCCTGGATAATCACGTCGATGGAGCCGACGACGATTTCGCGCACGGTCTTCTGCGGCAGCGAAAAACCGCCCATTGCGATCATGGATTCGATACGATTCAGGCATTCGCGCGGGCTGTTCGAGTGGATCGTTCCCATCGAGCCGTCATGGCCGGTGTTCATCGCCTGCAGAAGGTCGAACACTTCGGGTCCGCGCACTTCGCCGACGATGATGCGCTCGGGCCGCATGCGCAGGCAGTTCTTGACCAGATCCCGCATCGTCACCTCGCCTTCCCCTTCGAGGTTGGGCGGGCGGGTTTCCAGACGGACAACATGCGGCTGCTGTAGTTGCAGTTCGGCCGAGTCCTCGCAGGTGATGACGCGTTCCTCGCGATCGATGTAGTTGGTCAGGCAGTTGAGCAGCGTCGTCTTGCCCGAGCCGGTGCCGCCGGAGATGACGATGTTGCAGCGAACACGGCCGATGATCTTGAGAACCTCGGCTCCTTGCGGCGAGATGGCGCCGAACTTCACCAACTGATCGAGCGTCAGCTTGTCCTTCTTGAATTTGCGGATGGTGAGCGCGGTGCCGTCGATGGCGAGCGGCGGCGCGATGACGTTGACGCGGGAGCCGTCGGGAAGACGCGCATCGCAGATCGGGCTGGATTCATCGACGCGGCGGCCGACCTGGCTGACGATGCGCTGGCAGATGTTGAGAAGCTGCTGGTTGTCACGAAAACGAATGCCGGTCTGTTCGACCTTGCCGTTGACTTCGATGTAGACGTTCTTGGAGCCGTTGACCATGATGTCGGCGATGTCGTCGCGGGCGAGCAATGGCTCGAGCGGCCCATAGCCAAGCACGTCGTTGCAGATATCCTCGAGCAGTTCTTCCTGTTCGGCGATCGACATCGCGAAATTCTTGATCGCGATGATGTCGTTGACGATGTCGCGGATTTCCTCGCGCGCGCTTTCGGGATCGAGCTTGGCGAGTTGCGACAGGTCGATCGTGTCGATCAGGGCGGCGAAGACCTGGCTCTTGGTGTCGTAATAGGTTTCGCTCTTTTCGCGCGCCGCCCGCTTCGGCTCCGGAGCTATCGGCGGCGCCTCGACCGCGCGGCGGGCCGGCGGTGCAACAGGAGCGCTCGACGCAGGTGCGGCCGCCGGCCTCGCAAGAACCGCCGTATCGGCCGAATCCGCGACGGCTGGCGCGGTCGGCGCCGGTGCCGGCTGGCGGAATTCCGGCTTGAACCGGTTGCCGTCGTCGCTGCCTCTCTTACCAAACATGATCGACTACCGATTCCACTGAAGAAGCATCATTTCTTGTTGCGCGAAAGTTTGCCGAGCAGATTTCCGAGACCCGCTTTTTTCTTCACCCGGATTTCGCTGCGACCGGTCAGCACATGGGCAATTTCGTTGATCGTGGCGACAACCGGGTTCTTGGCGTCCATTTCACCAAGCATACGTCCGTTGTTGGCGGCATTGCCGAACAGCAGCGGGTCAAAGCCGATGATCGCCATCGCGGCCAGGCCGAGCGGCTCGGCGAAATCGGACGGGGAAATCTCCGGACGTTTGGGCACGCCGGCCTGATTGATGATGAGTTTGGGCGGCGAGTCGTTGGGACGAAGCCGTTTGAGCATGTCGACCAAATTCTTGGTATTGCGCAAATTGGCCAGTTCCGGCGTCGCCGTGATGACGATTTCATCGGCCTTGATCAGGGTGTTCTTGGTCCAACCCGTCCAGACATGGGGAACGTCGAGCACCAGGAGCGGCACGGTGCGCTGCGCGGTGTCGACAAGCTGCGTAAAGGCGTCGGGATCGAAATCATAGACGCGTTCGAGCGTCGAGGGCGCGGCGAGCAGCGAAAGGTGTTCGGCGCACTGGGTCAGCAGCCGGTCGAGATAGACTTCATCGATGCGCTCGGGCGAAAACACCGCTTCGGCGATGCCTTGCGCAGGATCCTGGTCGAAATTGATGTTGGCCGTGCCGAAAGCGAGGTCGAGGTCTGCGACGACCACCTCGGATTTGAACAGGGAGGACATCGCCCAAGCCACGTTGTGGGCGATGGTGGAAGAGCCGACGCCACCCTTGGCGCCGACGAAGGCGATCGAGCGGCCGAGCGGCTCGGCTTCCGGATCGACAAAGATCGACGATATGACGCTGACGATGTCGGCCATCGACACCGGCGCGATGACATATTCGGAAATGCCGGAGCGGATGAGCTCGCGATAGAGGCCGACATCGTTGTAGTGGCCGATTACCACCACTTTGGAAGACGGGTCGCAATATTCCGAGAGCTGCGCGAGCTGTTCCAGCAGCTGTTTGGGTTCGCTGCGCGACTCCAGCAGGATCAGGTTCGGCGTCGGCGCCGACTGGTAGAATTCGATGGCCGTGGGGACGCCGCCCATATGGACCTTGAGATGGGCCTTGGTCATGCGGCGGTCCTCGCCGGCGCGCTCGACCGGATTGGCGACCCCCTCGGTCTCGCAGAATGCCTGGATCGAGATGCGCGGAACCGGCCGCAGCGCCTGCATCGCGGCGATGTCCTGCGACGAGGTCTCAGCGCCGTCCAAGGGGGTGTCATAGGCAAGATTGCTCATGGTCATCTTTCCGTGACTTCTCTTTTCCTTAGGGCGCGGCTCAGTACGTCACTTCAGAATTGCCGAGGAACTCGTCCGAAATACCCCTGCTGCGGTAGACATCGATCACCGCGCCACGATTTTCCGCGTCGATGGTGGTCTGCTTGCGCGGCCCGATCAGGTCGGCCGGATTGGCCATCTGGGCGGCGAGATTGTTTTGATAGGAGCAGCCGAAATCGGCATAGTGTTTGTTCTCAGACGTCTCCAGCAGGTCATCTGGCCATCGTCCGCATTTATCGGTCTGGGCCTTCACGGCGATGTAGGCGACGCGGATCGGGGCGGATGTCTCGCTCGAGGCAGCCTGATAGGTGACGACCACGATCCGGCTGCGCTTGACGCCCGCGGCAACCGCGAGCCGGGCGAAATCGCGCGCGGCGGCGGCGGCGGCGACCTCGTTGGCCGAGCCGCTCGGAACCTGGATCGTCAGCGTCGGGGCAGCACTCTTGTCATAGCCGTCGAGGAAACCCAGGAGCGTGTCGCGCTGCGAGCCGGTCATGCCGCGGTCACCCGCGCCGACAGGTAGGTCTATCTTTTGGTTCTTCTCGGCGATCACGATCGGATGGTTGGTGCGGTAGTCGTCTGGAATGGCGCCGACGGTGACACTGTCGCGCTGGGCGCAGCCGGCCAGCAATGCCGCCATCGCCACCGCCAGGGCAGGAATGGCGCGCCGGAGAATTCGCGAACGGCCGGAGCGCGTGGTCATGGCGATGGTCCTTGCCTGCAATGCTGACTGAGACATGTCCGCTTCCCCGTTCACTTATAGATGAAGCCGACGACGCCGTGATAACGGCCGCTGGGCTTGTCCGTCTGCATTGTGCCGTAGACACGATTGACTCGGCCCAGGAACATACCGGCGCCATCGCTGGCGGCGTTGAAATTGTCGTCAGGCTTGGCAAGGTCGTTTCGTGCCACCGGTTTCACCAGATAGGGCGTGATGATGATCACCAGTTCGGTCTCGTTGCGCACGAAGTCTCTGCTTCGGAACAGTGTGCCGAGCACCGGGATCTTTGTCAGCCCGGGCAGGCCGGCGACAGCCTGCCTGACGTCATCGCGGACGAGGCCGGCGATCATCATAGAACCACCTGACGGCAATTCGACGGTCGTGTCGGCAAGTCGCTTGCGGATAGACAACAGCGTGGTTCCGGGCAACCTGCCTGCAGCTTCCAGCGTGGTGGCGCCTTCGGCAGTCGGCTCCGACACGGACGTCCGGACCTTGAGGCTGATCCGACCGGCCGACAGCACAACCGGCTGAAACTCCAGGCCGATGCCGTATTCGAGTTTGTCGTTGGTGTATGTGACCTGCCCTGTCTTGTTCTCGTCTGAAACATTGTTCGTACGGCTGGTGATGAGATTGAACTCGCCACCGACCCTGAATGTCGCCTTCTCACCCGACACGGCGGTGAGGGTCGGCTCCGCCAGCGTCTTCATGACACCACCTTGCTCCATTGCGTTTAGATACGCCTGAAGCGCCGAGGTGCCGATCGAAGCTCCCGAGAATTGCGACAGCGGTTTCCCAAGCCCGTATGCCGGGGTGCTCATCGCGTCATAGCTGATGCCGTTGCTACCGCCGCTGCCCACCATGTTGACGCCAAGCTGCTTCATCACGGAGCGGCTGACTTCGGCGACCGTCACCTTGAGCGTGACCTGGTCGTCGCCGATGATCTGCAAAAGATTGACGATTTTCGAGACGCGGCGTTCCTGGTCCGGATTGTTGATGTCGACACCACTCTGGGCCGAGCCGCCGGCCGCGGTCTGCGAATATTGTCCCGTCGTCGCTTCACCGCCCGAGACGAAGATCGTCGCCAGGTCGACGGCGCGTTTGGCGTCCAGCGGCGTGTCGACGGTTCCTGTCAGGACGACGTTGTCGTTCAGCAGTTCGACCTTGATGGCCGATGTCGGGATGAAGCGCTTGATATAATCCTCCAGGCCCGCGACGTCGCGTTCGACGGCCAGATCGAGGCTGACGATCTGTTCGCCATTCGGCCCGAACACAAAGATGTTGGTCTCGCCAACCGCCTTGCCGAACAGGTAGATGCGCCTCGCGGTGCGGGTCACCGCATCGGCGACGGTCGGATTGGCGACAAGAATGTCGTAGGCATCACTCGGCAGGTCGATGACCACCGACTTGTTGAGGCCGAGCTTGACGCGCTGGGTGGCCGCCGAAGCCGAAACCTGTGCACTCTTGGCCTCGACAACGCTCTGCACGTTTGTCCCAATGAGCAGCAGGCCGAAAGCCGCTGCCATGATCGCCGGCAGTTTACCGCTTAGCCTCATTTCCTTGCCCCCACTTCGGAAACTTCGCCCGACTTGATCAGCCTGACCGTTCCCTTGCGGCCATTGCCGGAAACGAGATAGTCGGCCTCATCCAAATTCTTTTCCTGGGTGTCCGTGATCGCGCGCAGCGCGAGCGTCAGGCGATCCGCCATCTGCTGGGCGACGGTGATGATCTCCGCCTGCTTGGGCGTCAGTTCCAGCGTGGCGGTCTGGCCTACCCTGGTCTTCTTGCCTTCCTCGTCCTCCTGGATGGTCTGGTCGATCGCCAGGACGCGGATGTTCTTGAGGATGGTTTCGGTGTTGAAGCCGGAGCCGCCGCTGTTGGCATCGGCCCGGCGGGTCATGATGACGTCGACGAAATCATTCGGAAGGATGAAGCCGCCGGCAGAGGTGTCGGCCGATATCGTCGTGGCGACCGCCCGCATGCCGGAAGGCAGGATCGACGACATGAAGCTTTGCCCCTCGCCGATCAGCTTGGAACGCCGCACCGGCTCGCCCGCGTACATTGGCACACGGGCTATGGACGCCTTCAGTTTCTCTAGGGCATCGGGAGCAGTGGCCTTGGTGATGAAATTGGCGTTGATGCCGTCAGCCGGCCAGGATTGCCAGGCAATGTTGTTCTCGAGCGGGCTGCCCATGGTGACATCGCCCGACAGGACAAGCACGTCCTGCAATGCCACGGCGGGAGCCGCTGGACCGGACTCGACGATCTGCGGTGGCGGCGCGGCGACCATGTTCTTCGCGACATAGCCAGCACCACCCGCCGCGGCGACCGCCACGCTCAGAATAATCAATCGGGATGCTGGCATCTGTCCGAACCCTCGCCTTGGCAAACCACCTAGCCAGGCCGGACTTTGCAGCGGCAATCGTCAAAACAAGGTTAATGTAATGCTTACGATCGTGATTAATTTAAGGTTTACATAAATTAGCTGTATTGCGCAGCCACAGACAAACAGCCAGCCCCGCTCCGCGGAGCCAGCCGCAACACAGCCAAGGAATGATCGGTAAGGTCAGGCCGCCAGCCTGGCCAGCGCCCATACCATCAGGGGCGAATCCGGGTAGGTCAGCAATCCGCCCAAACCGAGCGCGATGCCGTAGGGAACCCCGGTCGTCTCGTCCGCGAAGTGACGCAGGAACGGATTGCGGCCGGTAAAAACCGCAAGCGGCGACTTCCGGTAGACGAGAATGGCAAGCGTCAGCAAGCCGCCTATGAAGGTCGAGACCACGAGATACTCGACGAGCTGGATGTTGAGTCCCATCCACACGGCGGTCGCGGCCAGCAGCTTGGCGTCACCGCCGCCCATGCCGCCCATTGCAAAGAGGCCGAACGTTGCGGCAAGAACCAGCGCGCCGGCGGCGAAATGCCAGCCATAGGCCGCCCATTCCATGCCTGTCAGCGGCGCAACCAGTGCGAAGACGACGACGAGCAGCACCGGCACGCGATTGGCGATCGTCATCGACAGCATGTCGGAGATTGCCGCGAACAGCATGCAGAACGGGAAGACGACGAAGATCAGGGCTTCAAGCATCGGCGCTATGCCTATTATCGGATTAAGCCGCACTCAATCTAAGCATGTTCGATTAACGATTGATGAGGCCCAGGGCAAAAAGACATTGAATAGAACAAGGGCCGCCAGGTGGCGGCCCTTGTCCAGAACGCAATCCGAGCGCTCAATATACTTGACGTCGTTCAGGGCGTCGGGACTTTATTCAGAGAGGTTCCGATAGCTTCGAACTTGGCGTTGATGGCGTTGCCAAGCGCGCCGGCGCCGACGATGATGGCGAGCGCGATGAGGGCGGCGATCAGACCATATTCGATAGCGGTCGCGCCGGATTCGTCCTTTACGAAACGTGCAATGAGATTAGACATTCGAGAGCTCCTACTCCACGTGTTACAGCACTTCCGTCAACTTCTGTGATGGTTGATCGGATGCTGCCAATCTAGGGAGAAGCTCTTTCGATCGACTTAATAAACAGCCTTACCGATTCCTTTCCCGGTTGGAACATATTGCGTGGTTAACTATGGGCTAAGCGCCGGCCGAGGCGCAATTCCCAGGCAAGCAGCCGCAAAAGAAACAGCTCCGCGGCGCGTATGACGATCGCGGCATATGGCGCCCGGGCCTGCTTAACCGTTGGTTCACCAATCTCGTTCATGTTCCGTTGAACAGTCCGCCCGCCTGGAGCGCGTCAATGGCCGAGCCGAAATCGTCGATCCTGATTGCCGTGCTTCTTGCCGCCGTGAGCTTTGTCATGCCCGCCAGGGCCGACACCGGCATCGAGGTCACCATGAACCAGGCCAAGATCGTCAAACTGTCGCGCCCCGCCGACACGATCGTGGTCGGCAACCCGGCAATCGCCGACGCGTCCGTGCAGGACGCCTCGACGATCGTGCTGACTGGCAAGGGCTTCGGCGTCACCAACCTCGTCGTCCTCGACCAGGATGGCAGCCCGATCATCGATGAACAGATCACCGTCGTGCGGCAGGCGGCCTCGTCGGTGCGCATCTACCGGCGCGCTGAAGTTCAGACCATGTCCTGCACGCCCTATTGCGAAAGCTCCTACAAGAGCGAAGCCGAAAAATCCTCAGAAGCCGAGATGAGCGTCAGCCGGTAGGCACGCGGTCCAGGTTAGCGGGTGGTTAAGGCGCCCGCGGCGACTTTAACGATCATTCAAACCGGACTTCAACTGGTTTGCACTAGTACACCTGCCGAGACCGTCTGGGGATGGGCAGGATCAGAGCATGAGCATCGAATTCGTCTCGACAAGCGACCGCAAGGCAAGACGGGCACGGCTTTTCGCACGCTTCGCCGGCGACCGCCGCGGCAGTACGGCACTGGAATTCGCGCTGCTCGCATTGCCGTTCGCGGTTCTTGTCTTCGCCATCCTGGAAAGCTGCATCTCATTTGCCGGCCAGGAAGTTATGGCCAACATCACCGACGACATCGCGCGCAAATTGCGCACCGGGCAGTTGAGACCGGCCGACGTCGCCGGGGACAAGTTGAAGACCATGATCTGCGACAAACTGAAGATCATCGTCTCGCAGGATTGCCCAAATCAGCTGGACGTGGACCTTCGCGCATATACCACGTTCGCCGACGCGGCCACGGCCAGCTTCAAGATCGAGAATGGCGAGATCATCTTGATGCAAGGCGCCAACTCGCAGCCCTTCGCGACCACGCCGGGCCTGGCAGAATCGAAGAACATGCTGCGGGTCTTCTACAAATGGCCCGTCATGACCGATCTTCTGGCTCAGTCGATGGGCGGTAACAAGACACTGCATTTTGCATCGGTGACCTGGCAGAACGAGCCATTCGACAACTGAGTTCGCGGCGAAAGCAAAGCCAAGAAAAAGGGACGGGCATGATGCGTGCGGGGGCACATCCAGGAATTGCAGGACGCTGGGGGAAGTGGGTCGGTTTCATACGCGATCGCCGCGGCATCGCGGCGGTCGAGTTCGCCCTGATCGTCCCCATCCTGCTGATCATGTATTTCATCACAATGGAGGCCTCTCAGGCCATCGAGACCAGCAAGAAGGTCAGCCGCATCGGCAGCATGGTCGCGGATCTGGTCACGCAGCAGCCGACCATCGTCAAGGCGGATCTGGATGCCATCATGAAGATCGGCACCTCCACCTTGCAGCCGTACAATCGCTCGAAGCCGGATATCACCATCACGGCAATACAGGTCACAACCGACACGCCGCCCAGGGTGAACGTGGTGTGGTCGCGCAAGGTGGTCAATGGTGCTTACAGTATCGGCACCGCCCTGCCCGCAACCACTACGGTTCCGGCAACGCTCAGGGTCGCAGGCACCTTTCTCATTCGTGTCGAAAGCAAACTTGGTTACAAACCGATCATCACCTGGTCCGCAGACAGCTCACAGACGGCCGGATTGACGACGGTCTTCAACAACATATCGATGGGCGAGACCTATTATCTGCGTCCGCGCAGAAGCCTGACGATCCCTTGCGGCGACTGCTGACGACCCCTATCGCCGCACGCCACCATCCGACACCAGACGCACGATGGCGTGCGCCATCTCGTAATCCTTGGGAACCACGGTGGCGAAACCGCCGGAATGCCTCGATTCCAGCAGGTCGTAGATGTCGGGCGTCGTCGATTTGAGATTGGTCAGGAAAACCGCCAACCGGCGCTTGGCTTCCGGGTCGAGATCGCTACGCACCGCGTGAGGACCGTATCTCAGCAAACCCGACGTCCATGCGACTTGAAGGGCGGTCGCCGAAAGCCCGGCGGCTTCGAGCCTTGCCTGCGTGCCCGATAGTCTTGGCTCGCCGTCGGCCGCCGCCGTCGCCCAGCCGAACAAGGCATCGGCCTGGCCATCGACCAGCATTCCTTCCGCGGCCGAGGCGGAATCGGCGCGAACCAGAAACGATGCATCCTCTGCGATCTTGACGTGCTCGGCGGCCAGTCCGGCCAATGGCAAAAGAGAACCAATGCTGTCCGCCGGCGGCATGGCGATCCGGTGGGTTTCCATCGCGGCCAGGCTGGGCACCTTGCCATCCTTCGTCAGCAGCACGGCGCGGATGCCGACCGCGCCATCGGAATCGACCGGAGCCACGAGCGGTTCGACGCACTCGCAGCGTCTTGACGCCGTTGCATAGGCGGTCGCCGAGTAGACGGCATATTCGATGCGGGCATTGGCCTGCGCATCGATCAGCGCGGCATAGTCACGGGCAACGACGAACTCCACCTTCATGCCCAGCGCGTTGGTAAAGGCCTCGGTCAACCGCGCCAGGCCTGGAACGGTGTTGGCGGCGCCGGGTTCGGCGACGATGCCGATGCGAAACGTGCCGATATCGTCACGCCAGTCGGCGCGCGCCGAGCCGGACCAGACCGCGCCTTGCGCGATCATGAGAGCGGCGCATGCCTTCAGGGCAGCTTTCATGGGAGACCCGGTCCTGCGATCCGTCAGTGAATTGGTTCCGGACTATCGCGCCGAGCGGTTGCCGTTTGGTTTCCGAATTGCCAATGCCGCCGTGGAACCCTATGTCTGGATGCTCAAACCGGCAACAATGTTCTCATGGCGCGTGCTTTCCTCTTCGTCCTGGATTCCTTCGGCATAGGCGGCGCCGCCGACGCCGAACGCTACGGCGATGCCGGTGCCAACACCTTCGCCCATATCACCGAGGCCTGTGCGGAAGGCCGCGCCGATCGTGAAGGACTTCGCCAGGGACCGTTGTTTGTTCCCAACATGGCGTCGCTCGGACTTGGCAAGGCTGCCGAGACCGCGACGGGGCTGGGCTTTGCCTCTTTCGGGACGGATCTCGTCGCCAATGCCTTCCACGGTGCCGCCCAGGAGGTTTCGAGCGGCAAGGACACGCCATCCGGCCATTGGGAGATAGCCGGCCTGCCGGTACGTTTCGACTGGGGCTACTTTCCCGACACGGTCCCGGCCTTTCCCTCCGAACTGACCGAGGCCATCATCCGCGAAGGCAAGGTGCCGGGCATTCTCGGCAACTGCCACGCGCCTGGCACCGAGATCATCGAACGGTTCGGTGAGGAGCACGTCCGCACGGGCAAGCCAATCTGCTACACCTCCGTGGACTCAGTCCTGCAAGTCGCCGCGCACGAGGTCCATTTCGGCCTGGAGCGGCTCTACGAATTCTGCAAGGTGGTGCGTCGCCTGGTTGATCCGTTGAGGATCGGAAGGGTGATCGCGCGACCGTTCGTCGGCGAGACGGCAGCCACTTTCGAGCGGACCTACAATCGACACGACTACGCCGTGCCGCCACCCGAGCCGACATTGCTCGACCGGCTGACGGCGCGTGGCAGCCGCGTCATCGCCGTCGGCAAGATCGGCGACATCTTTGCCCATCGGGGGATTTCGGAAGTGCGCAAGGCCGCGGGCAACATGGCCATGTTCGACCAGGCGCTTGATGCAATGGATGCGGCCCGCGACGGCGATCTCGTCTTCGCCAATTTCGTCGATTTCGACACCGAGTTCGGCCATCGCCGCGATGTTGCAGGTTATGCCGCCGCGCTCGAGGCCTTCGACCGGCGACTGCCGGAAGCATTCGCGAGATTGCGACAGGGCGATCTGCTGATCCTGACGGCCGACCACGGCAACGACCCGACCTGGCGCGGCACCGACCACACACGCGAACGCATTCCGGTGATCGGCATCGGACCAGGTCTGACGGGCGGCGACATCGGGCTGAGAACGACATTCTGCGACATTGGTGAAACCGTGGCCGAACATCTCGGGTTGGCGCACGGCCGCTACGGCACTTCCTTTTACCCGGATATGGGCGGCCATGCCTGAATTGCCCGAGGTCGAGACGGTCCGGCGCGGGCTGGAGCCGGTTCTGGAGGGTGCCCGCATCATCCGCGCCGAGGCACGCCGGCCGGACCTGCGTTTTCCATTCCCCGAAAAATTCGCCGAGCGGCTGACCGGCAAGACGATCACGGCGCTCGGACGCCGAGCCAAATATCTGACGATGGATCTCGAAGGCGGTCCCGCCCTGATCTGCCATCTCGGCATGTCGGGCTCGTTTCGCATCGAGACGGCCGACGCTGCCGAAATGCCCGGCGTGTTCCATCACGAGCGGTCGAAGAGTTCGACGCACGACCATGTCATCTTCGACGTCGCCTCTCGGGACGGCACCCGCTCGCGCGTGGTTTTCAACGATCCGCGTCGCTTCGGCTTCATGCTGTTTTGCGAAGGGCCGCCGGACACCCATCCGATGCTGGCGGGGCTCGGCGTCGAACCCACCGGCAATGCGCTTGACGGAGTGCTGCTGGCCTCACTGCTGAAGGGCCGGAAATCGCCGCTGAAGGCCGCTCTTCTCGACCAGAGATTGATAGCCGGGCTCGGCAACATCTATGTCTCGGAGGCGCTATGGCGCGCCGGGCTGTCGCCGCTGCGCGAGGCGGGCACGATAGCCAAAGCCGGCAAGAAAGCGGGTGAGCAAAGCCGGGGGCTTGCCGTGGCGGTCCGCTCGGTCATCGCAGATGCCATTGCGGCCGGCGGATCGTCGCTGCGCGACTACATGCAGACCGACGGTTCGCTGGGCTATTTCCAGCACTCCTTCGCGGTGTATGACCGGGAGGGCGAACCCTGCTCCAAGCCTGGCTGCGGCGGCCATATCGAGCGCATCACGCAGAGCGGCCGCTCGACCTTCTATTGCCGGACCTGTCAGCGGTGAGTTAGATCGATCTTCAATTGCCTGGAAGAGGAGCCGAAGCCATGGCCTATGAAACGATCGTCGTTGAAACCAGGGGCAAGGTCGGGCTGATCACCTTGAACCGGCCGAAGGCGCTCAATGCGCTGAATTCCCAGGTCATGGCGGAATTGGTGGCCGCGGTAAACGTGTTCGGGGCAGATGACGGCATCGGCGCGATGGTCGTCACCGGTTCCGAGAAGGCCTTCGCCGCAGGCGCCGATATCAAGGAAATGCTGTCGATTTCCTACGTCGATGCCTACATCAAGGACTTTTTCGTCGGCTGGGAAGAGTTGACCCGGGCGCGCAAGCCGATCATCGCGGCGGTGGCGGGCTATGCGCTGGGCGGCGGCTGCGAACTGGCGATGATGTGCGACTTCATCATCGCCGCCGACACGGCAAAATTCGGCCAGCCCGAAATCACGCTCGGCGTCATTCCCGGCATGGGCGGCTCACAACGCCTGACCCGGTTCGTCGGCAAGTCGAAGGCGATGGACATGTGCCTGACCGGGCGGATGATGGATGCCGCGGAGGCCGAGCGTTCCGGGCTGGTCTCGCGCGTCGTGCCTGCCGGCGAGCTTGTCGAGGAGGCCGTCAAGGCGGCGGCCAAGATCGCCGATTTTTCGCTGCCGTCGGTGATGATGGCAAAGGAAGCCGTCAACCGAGCCTATGAAACGACGCTCGCCGAGGGGCTGCGGTTCGAACGTCGACTGTTCCATTCGCTGTTTGCGCTCGACGACCAGAAGGAAGGCATGGCGGCCTTCGCCGAGAAGCGCAAGCCGAATTTCACCAATCGCTGACAGCGCACCTCCGGGGCGCGAAATGCTTCGGCGTGGCTGAAAAAATGCTCCGGCGCGACGACAGCCAAAAAGAACGCCAGCCAGCGTTGACGCGCCGGGAAAGCTGAACTATAAGCCGCACCAACCGAGGCGGCCCTGTGGCTGCCCGTTTGTTTTTTGTGCCCTGCGGCATGCCGCATGCGCCGACCAGATCAGAAGAGAGGCATCATGGCCAATACATCCTCGGCCAAAAAGGCAACGCGCAAGATCGTCCGCCGCGCGGCGATCAATAAAAACCGCCGCTCGCGCGTCCGCACTTATGTGCGCCAGGTCGAGGAGGCGCTCGCCTCCGGCGACAAGGCCGCCGCGCAGGCGGCGTTCAAGGCCGCCGAGCCGGAATTGATGCGTGCCGCGACAAAGGGCGTGATCCACAAGAACACCGCGGCCCGCAAGGTTTCACGGCTGGCCCAGCGCCTCAAGGTGCTGTCGGCCTGACGTCCCTTTCCGGACTGATCTTCTGAGAACCCGGCCGATAGTGCCGGGTTTTTTCGTTTGCCGGCAAGCACTTAAAAAGAATACTCGGAAACGGCGTCGAAAGCGGAGTTTGCGGTCCGAAATGCTTTGCCGGCATATGCGTGCCGGCTGATGGTCCAGATACTTGAAAAGTGTCGGCTAAAAAATTCTCCCTCCGCAGAAATAATCAATATTTCCCAGCTAGTTACAGATAGTCATCCACACGTTGTCCACAGCGCGGCGAAGCGCCAGGAGAACAACTGGCTGTCAAGCGATTTATTTCACAAAATTTCGCGCCAGCCCGGCTTTTTCATATTCGCCGGAAAAGGGTTTGAATCACAATGGCTTTGTCAAACTATAGTGCTGCCGCATGGCGCTTCGGCGCGCCGGACCTAACCAGATTCCTTAAAAATCCGTTAGACGTGGCCTTGCCCTATCCACAGCGATTTCGGTAATGTCGGTCCATCGAAAGGGATGGGCCGGGTGGCCCTGACCCAGCCTGAATGGGCCAGCTTAAATTGGCGGGGTTTGTGGCGCGGATCAAGTCCGCGGACAGGTTTGGTTTGCTCTTTTTCGATACGGTAGGGGACTGGCGTAACTATACATGGCAGGTCGACAGCGCCGGCGATTTTCGCCGGACGGTGTTGCATTGCCCTGACATACCCAACACGGACTGGCTTCCATGGGCCGGCACCGGTTCCCTGGACAATGGGCGACGTTCATCTGCCGGCGGCGGCAGCGGGCGTCGTAGCAAAGCGCAGTCGCTGGAACACGGATGCAGGAGGCGCATCCCCGGCGGAAAAACAGGTACAGAGACAAGGAACTCGATCATGCAGAGCGGCGTCGAAAGGGAGCTTACCAATGACATCCCATTTTCAGGAAATCTGATCGGAGCTGATGAGATGGCGGCTTCCAGCGACGCGGAACAGAAGTTCGACCGGGTCAAGGCCCAGTTGAAGGCGCGGTTGGGAACCGAAGTCTATTCGAGCTGGTTCGGGCGCATGAAGGTCGCGGAGGCTTCAAAGGGCATCGTTCGCATTTCGGTGCCCACTGCCTTCCTGCGCTCGTGGATCAACGGCCATTATCTCGACCTTATCTGCGAGCTTTGGAAGCACGAGGATCCCGAGATCCTCAAGATCGAGATCATCGTGCGCACAGCCACCCGCCAGGGGCGCAGCCATGCCGAACCGGAATTGGCGCCGGCGCGCAAGATGACGCGACAAACGCAGACGGCGCTGGCCGCCGGCACCGTAAGCCCCGGCAGGCTGGAGCGGGCTCCGGCGCCGCGCCCGGGCATGCCGGCCGAGAGCGAGTTCCGCCACAATGTGCTGGGATCGCCGCTCGATCCGCGTTACACGTTCGCCTCTTTCATCGAAGGGCCGTCGAACCGGGTGGCCTTCGCCGCGGCCAAGGCCGTGGCGGAATCGCAGTCGAGCGCGGTGCGCTTCAACCCGCTCTTCCTTCATGCGACGGTCGGCCTCGGCAAGACCCATTTGTTGCAGGCTATCGCCGCGGAATCGCTGAAGCAGAACCCGAAATCGCGCGTCGTCTACCTGACGGCGGAATATTTCATGTGGCGCTTCGCCACCGCGATCCGCGACAACAATGCCTTGACGCTCAAGGAACAGCTTCGCGATATCGACCTGCTCATCATCGACGACATGCAATTCCTGCAGGGCAAGTCGATCCAGCACGAATTCTGCCATCTGATCAACATGCTGCTCGACAGCGCCAAGCAGGTCGTCGTCGCCGCCGACCGGCCCCCGTCTGAACTGGAATCCCTCGAACCGCGGGTCCGCTCGCGCCTCAATGGCGGCGTCGCGCTCGAAATGTCGGCCCCCGATTTCGCCATGCGCCTGGGCATGCTCAAGCTGCGCCTCGCCACCGCCAGGCACGACGACGCTTCCCTCGACATCTCCGACGAGATCCTCAATCACGTCGCCCGCACGGTGACCGGCAGCGGCCGCGAACTGGAAGGCGCCTTCAATCAACTCCTGTTCCGCCAGTCTTTCGAGCCGCAGATCACCATCGATCGCATCGACGAGATCCTCGGCCATATCTACCGCACCGGCGAGCCGAAGCGGGTCCGTATCGAGGATATTCAGCGCATCGTCGCGCGGCACTACAATGTGTCGAAGACCGAGTTGCTGTCCAACAGGCGCACGCGCACCATCGTCAAGCCGAGGCAGGTCGCCATGTATCTGTCCAAGGTGATGACGCCGCGCTCGCTGCCCGAGATCGGGCGGCGCTTCGGCGGCCGCGATCACACAACGGTGCTGCACGCAGTGCGCAAGATCGAGGATCTTTCCGGCGGCGACAACACGCTGGCGCAGGAACTGGAACTGTTGAGACGGTTGATCAACGACCAGGCCTGAGCCGTTCGAAAACGCCTGGCGGCGTGCTTCGCCGCCTTTATCCCCAGAAAGCCCGCGTAGCCGGCCCGAACCGGTCGCGCGGGCTTGCGTTTGCTGGTTTTTTCCTGTCAGTTTACGCAGATTCTGAAGCCTGTTCAGACCTTTCGCGGGACGCCGCCAGCCGGAGACCCGCTCATTCATTCAAGCGAGCCTGGTTCGTCATGCGTGTTATCCTGGAACGGTCAAATCTCCTGAAGTCGCTCAACCACGTCCACCGCGTGGTCGAACGGCGCAACACCATACCGATCCTGTCCAACGTGCTGCTCAGCGCCGAAGGCGCCAGCCTGGAAATGAAGGCCACCGACCTCGACCTGGAGGTGACGGAAGCGACGCCGGCCAAGGTCGAGCGGGGTGGCGCGACAACGGTTCCGGCGCATCTGCTCTACGACATCGTGCGCAAGCTTTCCGACGGTGCCGAGGTGATGCTGAAGACGGACGAGGACGGCAACGCCATGACGGTGACCTCCGGCCGCTCGAGCTTCCGACTGCAATGCCTGCCGCAATCGGACTTCCCCGAGCTTTCGGCCGGATCCTTCTCGCATATCTTCCGGCTCGACTCGGTCGCGCTCAAGGGGCTGATCGAGAAGACCCAGTTCGCCATCTCCACCGAGGAGACGCGCTATTATCTCAACGGCATCTATCTTCACACACATGAGGTCGGCGGCAAGCTGAAGCTGCGCTCGGTGGCGACCGACGGCCATCGCCTGGCGCGCGCCGAGATCGACGCGCCGGCGGGTTCCGAAGGCATGCCGGGCATCATCATACCGCGCAAGACGGTCAGCGAATTGCAGAAGCTGGTCGATGATCCCGACGTGGCGGTCACCACCGAACTGTCGGACACCAAGATCCGCTTCACCATCGGCAGCGTCATCCTGACTTCCAAGCTGATCGACGGCACCTTCCCCGATTATCAGCGGGTCATTCCCACCGGCAACGACAAGAAGCTGATCATCGACCGCCAGAGCTTCGCGGCCGCCGTCGACCGCGTCTCGACCATCTCCTCCGAACGCGGGCGCGCGGTGAAGCTTTCGATCAGTGAGGGCCAGGTGACGCTTGCGGTCAACAATCCGGATTCGGGCAGCGCCACCGAGGAGTTGGCCGCCGACTATTCAGCCGACCCGATCGAGATCGGCTTCAACGCCAAGTACCTGCTCGACGTTGCCGCACAATTGACCGGTTCAGAGGCCCGGTTCATGTTGGCCGACGCCGGTTCGCCAACGCTGATCCACGACATGGCCGATGAAACCGCGCTTTATGTGCTGATGCCGATGCGGGTGTAGAGCAGTAGCGGTTGCCGGCACAAACCCATATAAGTAAGCTTACACTTACCAATTTCCGCAACTATGCGGCGCTGTCGGTCGAGCTTGAGCCGGGCGTGGTGGTGTTTTCCGGTGACAATGGCGCTGGCAAAACCAATCTGCTGGAAGCGATTTCCCTGTTGACGCCGGGCCGCGGCCTGCGCCGCGCGCCTTACGCGGACGTCGCGCGTGAGGGCGGTGACGGCGGCTTTGCGCTGCACGCACGGCTCGACGGACCTGACGGCCAAGTCGAGATAGGGACGGGCATTTCGGGTGGCGACAGTCTTGGCGAGGGCGGCAGACGGGTGCGCATCAACGGCGCCACGGCGCGATCCGCCGAGGACATGCTGGAATGGCTGCGCGTCGTGTGGCTGACGCCGGCCATGGATGCTCTGTTCACCGGACCGGCCGCGGACCGCCGGCGCTTTCTCGACCGGCTGGTGCTGGCGATCGATCCAGGCCACGGACAGCGCGCCCTCGACTATGAAAAGGCGATGCGCGGCCGGAACCGGTTGCTGACGGAAGGTTCGCGGGATTTGAGCTGGTTCGAGGCGATCGAGATGCAGATGGCCGAGACGGGCGTGGCGATCGCCGCGGCGCGCGCCGAAATGGTGCGCCTTCTGGCCGCCATGATCGACAGGCTGCCCGACAGCGGCCCGTTTCCGCAGGCCGATATCGGCCTGTCGGGCGATCTGGAAGCCGAGATCGCCACCATGCCGGCTGTCGACGTCGAGGAGCGGTTCCGCCGCACGCTCGCCGGGGGCCGCGACCGCGACCGCGCCGCCGGGCGCACGCTCGAGGGCCCGCACCGCTCCGATCTCGTGGTCCGGCACCGACCCAAGGCGATGCCGGCGGCGCTGTGTTCGACCGGCGAACAGAAAGCCTTGCTTGTCGGCATTGTCCTGTCGCATGCCAGATTGACCGGCGAGATGTCCGGCTTGACGCCAATCCTGCTGCTCGACGAGATCGCGGCACATCTCGATGGTGGCCGGCGTGCGGCGCTGTTCTCGATCCTGGAGGAATTGAACTGCCAGGCTTTCATGACGGGAACCGATGCTGCGCTGTTTTCCAGCCTGGCGGGCCGGGCGCAGTTCCTGATCGTGGATCACGGCACGGTCGCGCCGATGGCTGTGTGAGCACCTGACAAGGTTTTTCTCCCGCTATATGGTCGAGCCATGATCGCCACCGCCCTCACCGACGAAGAACTCGAACGCTATGCCCGCCACATCGTGCTGCCCGAAATTGGCGGCGCCGGCCAGCAGCGCCTGAAGCGAGCGCGGGTGCTGGTCATCGGCGCCGGCGGATTGGGCGCACCAGTGCTTGAATATCTTGCCGCAGCCGGCGTCGGCACGCTCGGCGTGATCGACGACGACACGGTTTCGCTCTCCAACCTGCAGCGGCAGGTGATTCACGGCACGAACACTGTCGGCATGCTGAAAACCCACAGCGCCAAGGCGGCAATTGCCCGCATCAATCCCAACACCGCTGTCGAAATCCACACATTGCGCCTGACCGCGGACAATGCCCAAGCCCTCGTCGCCCGTTACGACGTGGTCGTCGACGGGTCCGACAATTTCGAGACGCGCTATGTCGTGGCCGATGCCTGCGCGGCGGAGGGAAAGCCGCTGGTGCACGCCGCCGTGGGCCGTTTCGATGGCTCCGTGACCGTGCTGATGCCGTTCCAAGCCGATAGGGATGGCACCTCCAACCCCGGCTACCGCGACCTCTTCCCGGAGGCCCCGCCGCCGGGTCTGGTGCCGTCCTGCGCCGAGGCCGGGGTGCTTGGCGTGCTGACTGGGGTCATCGGCACGTTGCAGGCGATGGAAGCCATCAAGCTGATCACCGGCATTGGCGAGCCGCTGATCGGACGACTGCTGCTCTATGACGCGCTGGCCGCGCGTTTCGAGACCATCCGCTACAAGAGACGAAACTGACGTTGACGCGCACTGCCGATATCGTCATCACCCGGATTCCGGCCGATTTCGACCGCTGGAACGAAGTGCTCGCCCTGATCCTGCGCGCATTCGCCTTCATGGACGGCATCATCGACCCGCCGTCCTCGGCGCACCTGCTCACCGCGGAAACCTTGCGCGACAAAGCCCGCCGCGAGACCGGCATGCTGGCGCTCAGCGGCAACAGGATCGTCGGCTGCATCTTCGCCCTGGAACGAACCGACCACCTCTATGTCGGCAAGCTCGCCGTCACGCCGGACTGTCAGGGCCAGGGCATCGGCAGGTTGTTGATGCAAGCCGTCCAGGATTTTGCCCGCAGCCGCGGCAAGGCCGCAATCGAGCTGCAGACGCGAATCGAGCTGGCTGGGAACCAGGCAGCCTTTGCCCGGCTCGGTTTTCGCGAGACCGTGAGAACGGCGCATGAAGGTTATGCGCGACCGACTTCGGTCACCATGCGCAAGACCGTTTCGTAGTTTCCACTTACATTATGTTGCGAAGCCGCTCAGGTCCTGAGCGGCAGCACGCGATCCGGCGGGCGGTGGCCGTCGACGAAGGCGCGGATGTTGATGATCACCTTCTCGCCCATGTCGATGCGGCCCTCGAGCGTCGCCGACCCCATATGCGGCAAAAGCACGACCTTGCCCTTGGTCGCGAGCTTGAGCAGTTTTCCGTTCAATGCGGGCTCGTGCTCGTAGACGTCGAGTCCGGCGCCGGCGATCCTGCCATCCTGAATCAGCTTGACCAGCGCCTCCTCGTCGATGATGTCACCGCGCGCGGTGTTGACGATATAGGCGGTGGGCTGGAGCAGCGCCAGCCGCCGCGCCGAAAGCAGATGGAAGGTCGCCGGCGTCGAGGGGCAGTTGACCGAGATGATGTCCATGCGGGCCAGCATCTGATCGAGGCTTTCCCAATAGGTCGCCTCCAGCCCGTCCTCGACCGCCTGCAGCACGCGATGGCGGTTGTGATAGTGGATGGAGAGGCCGAAGGCCTTGGCACGCCTGGCAACGGCGGTGCCGATACGCCCCATGCCGACAATACCGAGCCGTTTGCCCCAGATGCGCCGGCCAAGCATCCATGTCGGCGACCAGCCAGCCCATTTCTTGTCGCCGGTGAGTACATTGGCGCCCTCCGCCAGCCGGCGCGGCACCGCCAGCATCAGCGCCATCGTCATGTCGGCCGTATCCTCGGTCAGCACGTTGGGCGTGTTGGTTACGGTGATGCCTTTCTTGGCCGCGGCCGCCACGTCGATCTTGTCGACGCCATTGCCGAAATTGGCGATCAGCTTGAGGTTTTCGCCGGCCTGGGCGATCAATGCCGCGTCGATGCGGTCGGTCACCGTCGGCACCAGCACGTCGGCCTCCTTGACCGCCGCGACCAGTTCCGGTTGCGTCATCGGCCTGTCCTCGACGTTCAGCCTTGCGTCGAACAGCTCGCGCATGCGGGTCTCGACAGGGTCGGGCAGTTTTCGCGTGATGACCACGAGAGGCTTCTTTTTGCCTGCCATTGTTTCCCTCGTTGAGACCTCTTTAACCAAGACCGGCGAAACTGGAAGCCGGTCGCGGTAGCCGATTTACCCATGTACCAAGCGGTGCCGCCGAAGACAAAGAAAAAGGGGCGCCGGGGCCGGCAGGCCAGCGCCGAAAGGAACGAAAGTGTCTGGTTTCGCGTCGCTTCGCCTGACCCTCAGCGCAGCATTTCTCGGCGCTCTGCTCTATTCACCCCAACTGTGCGCGCAAGGTGCAGCAGCCCCCGCCCAGAGCGTCGTCACGCTCGGGCCGAGCGGCCTGCCGCTGCCACGATTCGTCAGCCTGAAATCCGGCCGCGTCAATTCGCGTGTCGGGCCGGGCGCCAACTACTCGGTCGACTGGATGTATCTGAAGGCAGGCCTGCCGATGGAGATCATTCAGGAATTCGACACATGGCGCCGCGTGCGCGACGCCGACGGTTCGGAAGGTTGGATCAACCAGTCGCTGCTTTCGGGCCGGCGCACGGCGATCGTGGCGCCGTGGCAGCGCGGCAAGGGCGCCCAGATCAATCTCCTCAGGCGCCCCGAAAAGGACGCCAGCGTGGTGGCGATCGTCGAGCCGGGCGTCATGGGCACGATCAAATCCTGCGACGGCCAGTGGTGCGAAATGACGCTCGATGGCCACACCGGCTGGCTCGCCCAATCCGTCGTCTGGGGCGCCTATCCCGGCGAACGGGTCAAGGACTGATTTTTGGCCTTGCCGCGACTCGTTTGAACCGCAGGCCGGACCGTTTAGCGGCCGATGCGGCCGAGATGGGTATCCTGAAAGCTGCTCGACAGCTTCAAGCCGTAACCCAGCGCGCGATCGATAGCGATGTGGGCGATCCAGATCAATGCAACCGCTAGAGCGGCTGCATTGCCGAACAGGCTGCCGGCAAGCACCAAAAACACCGGTGGGACCAAGATGTGGAAGGCATTGTAGCAGGCGGCGCCGACGCGCGGCCCGGCGAGATAGCCGAACATGGACAGATCAGGCGCCAGGATCAACAAGGCGAACAACCGCCAGGACGCACCGGCGAGTGCATAAAAGACGATAGCGGACACCGCGACAGCGGCCCATTCCAGCCGGACAGCCAGATCGAGGGGTTTCATTCCCGGCCGTTCATACGTGCCTGGCCGTGCATACGTGCCCGGCCGTGCATACGTGCCTGACCGTCGGTCATTCGGCGCGTTTGGGGCGCAGTCTCACCACGATGTCGACATTGGCGATCTCCATCCCCTCGGGTGGTTCCGGTAGGTTGGTGACGGTGACCGGACCATTGGCGATGTCGAAAATCCGGTTTTCGCCTTCGATATAGAAATGGTGATGATCGGAGGTGTTGGTGTCGAAATAGGTTTTGGCGCCCTCGACAGCCAGAATGCGCAGGAGTCCCGCCTGGGTGAATTGGTGAAGGGCGTTGTAGACGGTGGCCAGCGACACCGGCACGCCGGCGGCGACGGCCTCCTCGTGCAGTTCCTCGGCCGACAGATGGCGGTCGCCCTTGGCGAAAAGCAGGTCGGCAAGCGCAATGCGCTGCCGTGTCGGCCTCAGGCCGGCTTCACGAACCCGCTTGTCCACAGCGACATTTTCCTTCCGGCAGCCCCGGTCCATCTGGTCGTCCAAGCTCACAGTTCCGCCTCAAGACACGTCCAGAATGGCAAAAAAATGGATGTCTGCCGAAACCGGACCCCTTTCGACATATATTCTGTCGTCCGGATGCGATCAATAGCGCGCATTGACCCGGCAAGACTGGCGGGTTAAGCGCAAACGCCGGTTTCCGGCCTGAAACAGATTGTGTTAGGACACCAACGACAAGGGCGCGCCAGCGCCCGGGACATATGGGAACGAGATTGATGGCGGGTTCGAAATCCAGCTACGACTACGAAGAATTGCTGGCCTGCGCCCGCGGCGAGCTGTTCGGACCGGGCAATGCCCAGTTGCCCTACCCGCCGATGCTGATGTTTGACCGCATCACCGAGATCAGCGAAACGGGCGGGGCTTTCGACAAGGGCTTCATCCGCGCCGAATTCGACATCAAGCCGGACCTGTGGTTCTTTGCCTGCCATTTCATCGGCAATCCCATCATGCCTGGATGCCTGGGCCTCGATGCCCTGTGGCAGCTGACGGGTTTCTATCTCGGCTGGCTGGGCGAACCCGGCAAAGGCATGGCGCTGTCGACCGGCGAGGTCAAGTTCAAGGGAATGGTCACGCCCTCGGTTAAAAAGGTCGAGTATGGCGTGGAATTCAAACGTGTGATGCGTGGCCGGCTGGTGCTGGGCATCGCCGATGGTTGGCTAAAGGCGGACGGCGAACCCATATACGCGGCAACGGACCTGAAAGTCGGTCTGTCCAAGCAGTCGGCGGTCGCTTGACCGTCGCCCTGGCCGACTTCGTGGCCAGCATTCCTGGAAGGAGTTGCGAATGAGACGTGTCGTAGTCACAGGCCTCGGCATCGTGTCGTCGATCGGCAACAATGCCAACGAGGTGCAAGCCTCGCTGCATGACGCCAAATCCGGCATCAGCTTCTCCGACTCCTTCGCCGAGCACGGCTTCCGCTGTCAGGTCTGGGGCGCGCCGACGCTCGATCCCAGCGCCATGATCGATCGCCGCGCGATGCGCTTCCTGAGCCAGGGAGCGGCCTGGAACCATGTCGCCATGGACCAGGCGATCGCCGATGCCGGCCTTGGCGAGAGCGACATCACCAATGAGCGCACCGGCATCGTCATGGGCTCGGGCGGGCCTTCCACCCGCACCATCGTCGAGGCGGCCGAAACCACGCTCAAGAATGGCAGCCCCAAGCGCATCGGCCCATTCGCGGTGCCGAAGGCGATGTCGTCGACCGCGTCGGCGACGCTGGCCACCTGGTTCAAGATCCACGGCGTCAACTATTCGATCTCGTCGGCCTGTTCGACCTCGGCGCATTGCATCGGCAATGGCTACGAACTGATCCAGTGGGGCAAGCAGGACATGGTGTTCGCCGGCGGCCACGAAGATCTCGACTGGACGATGTCGGACCTGTTCGATGCCATGGGCGCCATGTCGTCGAAGTACAATGACAGGGCATCTGCCGCTTCCCGCGCCTATGACGTCGATCGCGACGGCTTCGTCATCGCCGGCGGCGCCGGCGTGCTGGTGCTCGAGGAACTGGAGCATGCCAAGGCGCGCGGCGCCAAGATCTATGCAGAGATCGTCGGCTACGGCGCCACCTCGGACGGCTTCGACATGGTTGCGCCCTCGGGCGAAGGCGCGGTCCGCTGCATGCGGCAGGCGCTGGCGACCGTCACCACCCCGGTCGACTACGTCAACACCCATGGGACCTCGACGCCGGTGGGGGATTCCCGCGAAATGGGCGCGATCCGCGAGGTGTTCGGCGAGAAGATGCCCTTCATCACCTCGACCAAATCGCTGACGGGCCATTCGCTGGGCGCGGCCGGCGTGCAGGAATCCATCTATTCGATCCTGATGATGCAAGGCGGTTTCATCGGCGAAAGCGCCCATATCGAGACTCTCGACCCCGAATTCGAGGGCATGCCGGTGGTGCGAAAGCGCATCGACAACGCCAGGATCGACACCGTTTTGTCCAATTCCTTCGGCTTTGGTGGCACCAACGCAACGCTGGTTTTCCAGCGCTATTCCGCATAAGGCCACGTTTTTTCCACGAGGATTGGCGATCATGGACGGATTGATGAAGGGCAAGCGCGGGCTTGTCATGGGCGTCGCCAACGATCATTCGATCGCCTGGGGCATAGCCCGGAAACTGTCCGAACATGGGGCCGAACTTGCCTTCACCTACCAGGGTGACGCCTTCGGCCGCCGGGTCAAGCCGCTTGCCGACAAGCTCGGCGCGGCGCTGGTGGTTCCCTGCGATGTCGAGGACAGCGCCTCGGTCCACGCCACCTTCGAGACCTTGGCCAAGGCCTGGGGCAGGCTCGACTTCGTGGTCCATGCCATCGGCTTTTCAGACAAGAATGAGCTCAAGGGCCTCTACGCCGACACCAGCCGCGACAATTTCATCCGCACCATGGTCATCTCCTGCTATTCCTTCACCGAGGTCGCGCGCCACGCCGCGGCCCTGATGCAGGATGGCGGATCGATGATCACCCTGACCTATGCCGGTTCGGTGCGCGTCATGCCGAACTATAACGTCATGGGCGTCGCCAAGGCCGGCCTCGAGGCCAGCGTGCGCTATCTCGCCAACGATTACGGCCCGCGCGGCATCAGGGTGAACGGCATATCGGCCGGACCGGTGCGAACGCTTGCCGGCGCCGGGATTTCCGATGCGCGCCACATGTTCTCTTACCAGCAGCGCAATTCTCCGCTGCGCCGCACCGTGACCATCGACGAGGTCGGCGGCTCGGCACTCTATCTCCTGTCCGACCTCGCTTCCGGCGTCACCGGCGAAATCCACTATGTCGATTCCGGCTATCATATCGTTTCCATGCCGACGCTTGAGGAGCTGAAGCAGACGGATCGCGCGAGCGAATAGGCCATTTCGCGAAATAGTCTTTTCTCCTGCGAAGAAATAATTCCCTTCCAATAAAATTGGATGCATTCGCGGAAACTCATTTTAAGGGCCTATCGGCTATAGAGTCCCGCAATTTGGGGACTTTCAATGCCTGCCGTCAGCAACCCGAACCGCACACCGGTGTTCCGGCTGATCACCATAGCCAGTTCGGGCATTGGCAGTTTCATTCTCGGCATCTGGGGGCTGAAGCACGCGCTTGGCGACGGCTTTGCCGGCATGCCGGCGGACGTGATGGTGGCGATCATGGCTGCCCTTTGCGCATTGGCGGCGGCGGGAGCCGCGATGTCTTTCTTCGCCGGCGTCGATGAATCGGCTGATTTCGTCTTCAACGAAACCCAGTTCGACAAGCTGACCGGATTGCTGGCGCGTCCGGCGATGGTCGGCAAGATCGCCGAGGCAGCCTGCGCGACGAGCCGCACCGGGGCCCCGATGTTCCTCATCGACATCGACATCGACCGGTTCAAGCAGATCAACGACGCGATCGGCTACAGCCAGGGCGACGAATTGATCCGCGCCTTTACCAAGCGGCTGCAGGCCTGCGTGCCCGAGCGCGTGCAGATCGGGCGCATCGGCGCCGGCGAGTTCGCGGTGCTGCTTCCCGATCATCAGATTCAGGGAACGATGGAAGCTATGGTGGAGAGGCTCATCGACGAGATGATGGAGCCCTATGAGCTCAGCAGCCACCAGCAATCGGTGAGCCTGTCGGTGGGCATCGTGGCGATGCCCAAGGACGGCGTCGACCCGGTCCTCATCCTGCGCCGCTCCAACCTGGCGCTGCAAAATGCGCGCGCCAGGGGAGTCGGCAACTGGTCGGTCTTCGATACCGAGATGGGGCGGGTCGCCGATCATCGCCAATGGGTCGAATCCGAGCTGCACATCGCATTCGAGCGCGGTGATTTCGACCTTCACTATCAGCCGCAGCTGGACCTGCCGAGCGGCCGCATCGTCGGCTATGAAGCGCTGATCCGCTGGAACCATCCAGAACGCGGCATGATCCCACCTCTGGAGTTCATCCAGATCGCCGAGGAAACCGGCATGATCAATCCGATCGGCGAATGGGTTCTGCGCAAGGCATGCAGCGACGCCCGCCATTTACCCGACGACTGCTTCGTCGCCGTCAACATCTCGCCGGTCCAGTTCATGACCAAGGACTTCATCGGCCTCGTGCGCGACACGATGCGGACCACCGGCATCAAGCCCTCGCGGCTGGAGCTGGAAGTCACCGAGACGGCCATGATGCAGGACCGCGACCGCGCCGCCGCCATCCTGAAAGAGCTTGCCGATATGGGCATCTCGGTTGCCGTCGACGATTTCGGCACCGGCTATTCCAATCTCAGCTACCTGATCGATTTTTCCTTCGGCAAGCTGAAGATCGACCGCTCCTTCGTCAGCCGCATCGATACGGATTCGAGCTCCGGCGCCGTCGTATCGACCATTGTCGGCCTCTCGCGAGCACTCGGCGTCAGTATCATTGCCGAGGGTGTCGAGACAGAGGACCAGGCGACACTGCTCAGGGCAGCCGGTTGCGAGGTGGTGCAAGGTTATCTGTTCGGCCGGCCGGCGCCGCTTGCGGTCATGGCCGGCGAGGGACATGTCATCGAGGATTCGAGGCGCGTCGCCAATCTGCACTGAGTGTCACGCCGTTGCGTGTCAGCGACGCGCGGAAAGAACCTTGAACATGCCGTCACGGGCGAGCTCGGCATGGCTGGAGAAGGCGGCGGCCAGTACCGGCTCGTAGGGCAGCTGGCGGTTCGCCACCATGTACAGCCGTGCTCCCGGCTTCAGCGCCTTTGCCGCTGCCCGGATCAGGCCGGCGCCGATCTCCGGTTCGGCCGCGCGGCTGCGGTGAAAAGGCGGGTTCATGATGACCGCGTCGTAGCGACGCTCGACCGGCTCCCCCTGCAGGTCCGTCCAGAAGAAACCTTTCGCAACCGACTGGCTGGCCGTGGCAAGATTGGCTTTGGCGGCTTCGAGAGAAGCGAAATCCGCCTCATAGAGATCAAGTGCCGAGATGCCGGGCGAACGCGCTTCCATCTCCGCCGCCAGATAGCCCCAGCCGGCGCAGAAATCGGCGACATGGCCGCGCAGGTCGGCCGGAAGATGGTCCGCCAGCAACTTCGAACCGGCATCGACACGATCGAAGGAAAACATGCCGGGCGCCGTGCTGAAGCGGCCGTCGACCAGCCCGGCGGGATTGGCGGCACGCAGCGCTGTCGACGCGTCCGTCCCGGCCGGCCGGCGAAGCCAGAAGGCGATGCCGTGATATTTGGGCAGATGGCCTTCGAGCGGCACAAGCTCGTCCATGCGCTTGCGCAGGCTGGCGATGCCATCATCCTTGCCGCCGGCAATGACGATCAATCCGCCCTCGGTGACGCGCTCCAGCGCATCCGCGATGCGCAGCTCGTTCTGGCCGCGATGGCGGCCCGCGAGCACCAGCGCGGCGTCAAAGCCATCGCCCTGCGTTTGCGGGGTGACAGTGAAGCCCGCGGCTTGCAGCGCGCGAAAATGCGGCCGGAAGCCTTGCACCACGTGCAGCTCGGCGTCGAAGTCCCGCGGTGTCCGCAAGCCGGATTCGGCCCCGAGAAAAAGCGCCCGTTCGCCCTTGCCTGGCAAAGCGACCGCCTCGGCCTCGAATGGATGGAAAAGTGTCTTCAGCGGTTCGGCAGACATGCCTTTGCTCCATAAACGAAAGCGGGCGCGACATGAGCCGCGCCCGCTTCGATTTTTCGGTCAGGCCGTTCAGGCGGCGTTTTCTTCGCTCTCAGCCTTCTTGTCGCGAACGATTTCCTTGCCGGTGGCCTGGTCGACGACCTTCATCGACAGGCGGACCTTGCCGCGCTCGTCGAAGCCCATCAGCTTGACCCACACCTTGTCGCCTTCCTTGACGACGTCCGAAGTCTTGGCGACCCGGTCGTTGGCAAGCTGCGAGATGTGGACGAGGCCGTCACGCGGGCCGAAGAAGTTGACGAAAGCGCCGAAGTCGGCGGTCTTGACGACCGTGCCTTCGTAGATTTCGCCGACTTCCGGCTCGGCGACGATGGTGTGGATCCACTTCTTCGCCGCCTCGATCTCCTTGGCGTTCGCCGAAGCGATCTTGACCGTGCCGTCATCCTCGATGTTGATCTTGGCGCCGGTCTTCTCGACGATCTCGCGGATGACCTTGCCACCGGAACCGATCACGTCGCGGATCTTGTCGGTCGGGATGTGCATGACCTCGATGCGCGGCGCGAACTCGCCGAGCTCGGCGCGCGCGCCGGACAGCGCGTGGCCCATTTCGCCGAGAATATGCTGACGACCGTCCTTGGCCTGGTCGAGAGCGATCTTCATGATCTCCTCGGTGATGCCCTCGATCTTGATGTCCATCTGCAAGGAGGTGATGCCGTTGGCGGTGCCGGCGACCTTGAAATCCATGTCGCCGAGGTGATCCTCGTCGCCCAGGATGTCGGAGAGCACGGCGAAGCGCTCACCTTCCTTGATCAGGCCCATGGCGATACCGGCGACCGGCTTGGCCAGCGGCACGCCGGCGTCCATCAGCGCCAGCGAGGTGCCGCAGACGGTTGCCATCGACGACGAGCCGTTGGACTCGGTGATCTCCGAGACCACGCGCAGCGTGTAGGGGAACTGGTCTGATGTCGGCAGCATCGGGCGGATGGCGCGCCAGGCGAGCTTGCCGTGGCCGATCTCGCGGCGGCCGGGCGAGCCCATGCGGCCGGTCTCGCCGACGGAATAGGGAGGGAAGTTGTAGTGGAGGAGGAACTTCTCCTTGTACATGCCGGTCAGCGAATCGACATACTGCTCGTCCTCGCCGGTGCCCAGCGTGGCGACGACCAGCGCCTGGGTCTCGCCGCGGGTGAACAGCGCCGAACCGTGGGTGCGCGGCAGGACGCCGACCTCGGATACGATCTTGCGCACGGTCTTCAGGTCACGGCCGTCAATGCGCGAACCAGTGTCGAGAATGTTCCAGCGCACGACCTTGGCTTGGAGCTCCTTGAACACGCTGCCGATCTGCTCGGAGGAATATTTCGGCTCTTCGCCTTCGGCCGGAGCGAAGGCCGCCTTGACCTTGGCCTTGACGGCGTCCACGGCGGCATAGCGCTTCTGCTTGTCGGTGATCTTGTAGGCGTCGCGAAGCTCGTCGCCGACGATCTTCAGCATCTCGGCTTCGAGAGCGGAATAGTCCGGCGCGGTGAAGTCGCGCGGGTCCTTGGCGGCGACTTCGGCCAGCTTGATGATCGCGTCGATCACCGGCTGGAAACCGCGATGGCCGAACATGACCGCGCCGAGCATCAGGTCTTCGCCGAGCTCCTTGGCTTCGGACTCGACCATCAGCACGGCGTCGGCGGTGCCGGCGACGATCAGGTCGAGCTTGGATTCCTGCATCTCGTCGACATGCGGGTTGAGCACGTATTCGCCGTTGATGTAGCCGACGCGGGCGCCGCCGATCGGGCCCATGAAGGGCACGCCCGACAGGGTCAGGGCCGCCGAGGTGGCGACGATCGACAGGATGTCCGGATCGTTCTCGAGATCATGCTGGACGACGGTGACGACGATCTGCGTGTCGTTCTTGTAGCCGTCGGCAAAGAGTGGGCGGATCGGGCGGTCGATGAGGCGCGAAACCAGCGTTTCCTTTTCGCTCGGACGACCTTCACGCTTGAAATAGCCGCCCGGGATCTTGCCGGCGGCGTAGGTCTTTTCCTGGTAGTTGACGGTCAGCGGAAAGAAGTCGAGGCCCGGCTTGGGCTCCTTCATCGAAACGACCGTGGCGAGAACCTTGGTCTCGCCGTAGGTGGCGAGCACGGCGCCGTCGGCCTGGCGCGCGATCTTGCCGGTTTCGAGGATGAGCGGGCGACCGCCCCATTCGATTTCCACTTTGTGGTGATTGAACATGTCTTGTCCTTCATATGAGGAAAGGGCCGCGCCGTTTCAGCGTGCGCGGGTGCCCTTTCCCCTGGCTTCCTTTCTCGGGCAGCCACGGGCAAGACAACGGGAAGCTCGATCCATGTCGGCCGGATGGCCGCGCGAGCGTCCTGCAATCCTGCCCCATGACCGTCCATGGGGTGGCTTCGAGGGGGCCCTCTGCACGCTCGAAACCGGATTTGGCCAATCGATCCGACTGGCCCTGCGCATGACCCCACAAGCAGCGGCTTGTGGAATGCGTCACGCGCAAACTCAACTTGTTGGAGCGTCCGTCCGGCATCCGGATGGGTGCGCGGCGCTCCAGTACCTGCATTCGAGATCGGATTGGTCCGGTGCTCAAATGCGCGACCGGCGGGCCCTTGTGAGGCCCGCCGGTCAATTCGTCAACGGCGCAGGCCGAGCTTCTCGATCAGCGTCTGGTAGCGCGTGTCGTCCTTGCGCTTGAGATAATCAAGCAGGCTTCGGCGCTGGGAGACGAGAGCGAGCAGACCACGGCGGGAATGGTTATCCTTCTTGTGGTCCTTGAAATGGTCGGTCAGGTTCTTGATGCGCTCGGAAAGGATGGCTACCTGAACTTCCGGAGACCCGGTGTCGCCCTTGGCGGTTGCGAATTCAGTCATCAATTCCTGTTTGCGCTCGGCAGTAATCGACATCGTGTTTTTCCTTATCTGTTCGAGGAAACGGGTCGCCCTCAGCCGGGATGTCGTCCAGCAGGGGCCGGTGCAAGCAGAGCGTCATAGCGCTAAGCTGCGGCGCATATAGTGCAATTCCCAAGAAAACACCAGCCCAATTCACGAAGCCGGCTTTTCACGCCAAAACGGCAAGTTATCCCTGTCAAAGCCATTTTTTCCATTTGAAGAAGGCAATCAGCCCAACCGCGACCACGGCCATGAACAGCAGCGACAAGGGATAGCCGTAATAGGCCTTCAGCTCAGGCATGTTCCAAGGCGACGTCTCCGGATCGAAATTCATGCCCCAGACGCCGACCAGAAACGTGAGCGGCATGAAGATGACCGAGACGATCGTCAGATAGGAAATGACGTCGTTGGTGCGTGCCTGGCTCAGCGACAGATGCATCTCGATCAGGCCGGTCAGCATGTCGCGCTGGTTCTCGACCAGCTCGATCAGCCGCAGCGCGTGGTCGAGCGTATCGTTCAGGAAGACCTTGGTTTCGGCCTTCACATAGGACACGTCGTTGCGGATCAGCGTCGCTAGCGCATCGCGCACCGGCCACAGCACCCCCTTCAGCACATTGGCGTCGTGCCGCAATCCATGAAGCTGCTGCATCTGATGCTTGTGCGGTGCGTGCAGCATCTGGTCCTCGATGCTGTCGACGAGTTCGCCGGCCGCCTCGATCGGCGGAAAGTAGCTATCGACGATGGCGTCGATCAGCGCATAGGCGAGATAGTCGGCGCCACGGGCGCGCAGCCGGTTCGGCGCCGAGCTTTCGATGCGCTTGCGCACCGGATCGAACGGATCGCCTTCGCGCTCCTGGAAGGTGACGACGAAATTCTTGCCAAGGAAAACGGCGATCTGCTCGTAGCGGTGCGAGGCGACGTCGTCGATCATCCGCACGACCACGAAAGCATGGTCTTCGTAGAAATCCACCTTCGGCCGCTGGCCCGTGTTGACGACGTCCTCCAGCGCCAGCGGATGCAGGCTGAAGATGCGGCCGATCTCCTTGATCAGCTCGATATTGGCCAGGCCGGTGCAGTCCAGCCAGATGACCGGCCACTTTTCGCAATTGGCATTGACGTCGTCGATGCTGGCATTGTCGATCGTTTTGGACTTTTGCGGCGAGATCAGGGTGAGCCGCAGTTCCGAGCGTCGCGCCGCGGGATCGGCGATCAGCGTTCCGGGCGATGCACCGACCGGCGGCCGCCTGGCCCTGAGCGGCGCCCGCGTCTTGATCGCCTCAACCTTTGCCATGCGGCCCCTCGGATAGATATCGCATAGAGATTAGACGAGGGCCCTCACCCGGCAAAGACCCGTTTGGGCTTGAACATGCCCTGCTCGATGGCGCCGATGGCCACCAGCTTGCCGCGCGCGGTCGCGCAGGCTTCCTCGGCCTCCACCGGCGCGTCGCGGCCGCGGATGATGACGGGATTGCCGAGGCGGATCTTCGTCGCCGCATCGTCGCTGATGGCTATCTGCGGCAGGCAGTCGAGTGCCGCCGAGGTGTCGACAAGCAGCGCGTCGATCGCGGCAAAATCGATCGGCGCTTCTATCGAATCGGGGGACGGTTGCTGCGTGCCATGACCCTGCTCGCCGAAGCGCGCCGCCTCCAGTTCGGCGACGGTGACGAAATCCTCGGCGGTGAACGGCTCGACCTCGATCCGGCGCAGTTCAGAAATATGGCCGAAGCAGCCGAGATCGCGGCCCATGTCGCGGGCCAGCGAGCGCACATAGGTACCCTTGCCGCATTCGACCTCGAAAACCGTGTGATCGGCCCCGTGCTCGACGATGTCGAGGCGGCCGATTTCGATCTCGCGCGCGGGAATGTCGACCGTCTCGCCGTCGCGGGCGAGATCATAGGCGCGTTCGCCCGCGATCTTGATGGCCGAGAATTGCGGCGGCGTCTGCATGATGACGCCGGTGTATTTCGGCAGCAGCGCCTGCACTTCGGCCTCCACGGGGCGCCGGTCGGAGTCCCTCGTCACCGGACCTTCGAGGTCGTCGGTCGAGCGCTCCTGCCCCCAGGCCACGGTGAAGCGGTAGATCTTGGCGCCGTCCTGGACGTAGGGCACGGTCTTGGTGGCTTCGCCGAGCGCGATCGGCAGCATACCGGAAGCGAGCGGATCGAGCGTGCCGGCGTGGCCGGCCTTCTCCGCCTGGAACAGCCACTTGATCTTGGAGACGGCCTCGGTCGAGCCCATGCCGACCGGCTTGTCCAGCACCACCCAGCCCGAGACCGGCCGGCCCTTCTTCTTGCCGCGGCGCGCCATTATTCGCTGTCCTTATCGTCGTCGTCCGCATCCAGATCGCGCGCCACTTCCGGCGATTTCAGGAGATCGTTGATCCTGGCGAAATTGTCGAAGGAGGTGTCGAGCCGGAAGC
Source organism: Mesorhizobium sp. BR1-1-15 (assembly GCF_020165475.1). Classification (NCBI taxonomy): domain Bacteria; kingdom Pseudomonadati; phylum Pseudomonadota; class Alphaproteobacteria; order Hyphomicrobiales; family Phyllobacteriaceae; genus Mesorhizobium; species Mesorhizobium sp. BR1-1-15. The sequence goes on from NZ_JAIUIF010000004.1 coordinate 191,299, forward strand.
GAAACTCGGGCATGTACTTCATCTGCCGCAGCGCGCCGGAGACACGGCCGCGGATGAACTTGGCATGCTTGTTGAGCGCCTCGACCACCGCGCCGGCGTCCGTGGCGCCGAGCGGCGAGATGAAGGCGGTTGCGATCTTGAGGTCGGGCGACATGCGCACTTCCGACACCGAAACCACGGCATTCTCGACCAGCGGATCGATGATCTCGCCGCGCTGCAAGGTTTCGGACAGCGCATGGCGCACCTGCTCGCCGACGCGCAGCATGCGCTGGGATGGGCCTGATGTGGTCGAACGGGGCATTTTTTCTCGATCCTGAAAGCGTGGGGCGCGGGATAGGACCGTGCCTCATGTCTCAAATGTTTGCCAGGCGGCGGCCTCTCGGCCACCGCCTGGCATGACGGACGTCACACGAACTCAGAGCGTGCGGGTTACCATCTCGACGCGGAAGCACTCGATGATGTCGCCGACGCGCATGTCCTCGTAGTTCTGGAAGGCCATGCCGCATTCCTGGCCGCCCGGGACTTCCGAAACCTCGTCCTTGAAGCGCTTCAGCGTCTTCAGCGTGCCTTCGTGGATGACGACGTTGTCGCGGATCAGGCGCACGCCCGCGCCACGCTCGACCTTGCCTTCGGTGACACGGCAGCCGGCGATCTTGCCGACCTTGGTGATGTCGAATATCTCGAGGATCTGCGCATTGCCGATGAAGGTCTCGCGACGCTCCGGCGAGAGCATACCCGACAGAGCCGCCTTCACGTCATCCACGAGGTTGTAGATGATCGAGTAGTAGCGGATCTCGATGCCAGCGGCCGCGGCAGCGGCGCGTGCCTGCACATTGGCGCGGACGTTGAAGCCGATGATCGCCGCGCCCGACGTCTCCGCTAGTGACACGTCGCTTTCGGTGATGGCGCCGGCGCCGGCATGGACGATGCGCGCACGCACCTCGTCGGTGCCGAGCTTGTCGAGCGCTGCGTTGATCGCCTCGATCGAACCCTGCACGTCACCCTTGATGACCAGCGGGAACTCCTTCAGTCCGCTCGTCTGCAGCTGCGACATCATCTGTTCGAGCGAACCGCGCTGGCCGGCATGACGGGCAACCGCCTTCTCGCGGGCCAGACGCTGGCGGTACTCGGTGATCTCGCGGGCGCGGGCCTCGTTGTTGACCACGGCGAAGCGGTCGCCGGCCTGCGGCGTGCCCTGGAGGCCGAGCACCTCGACCGGCATCGCCGGCGGCGCTTCCTTGACGTGTTCGCCACGATCGTCGACCAGCGCGCGCACCCGGCCCCATTCATTGCCGGCGACAAGGATGTCGCCCGGCATCAGCGTGCCGGTCTGCACCAGCACGGTGGCGACGGGGCCACGGCCCTTGTCGAGCTGCGCCTCGATGACGACGCCCTCGGCGGTGCGGTCCGGATTGGCCTTGAGGTCGAGGATTTCGGCCTGCAGCAGGATCGCTTCGAGCAGCTTGTCGAGATTGGTGCCCTTGGTCGCCGACACTTCGACGTCCAGCACCTCGCCGCCCATCGATTCCACGAACACTTCGTGGCGCAACAGCTCGGAGCGCACTTTCTGCGGATCGGCGTCATGCTTGTCGATCTTGTTGATCGCCACGATGATCGGAACGCCGGCCGCCTTGGCATGGCTGATCGATTCGATCGTCTGCGGCATCACGCTGTCGTCGGCCGCCACCACCAGGATGGCAATGTCGGTGGCCTGGGCGCCGCGGGCGCGCATGGCCGTGAAGGCGGCGTGGCCGGGCGTGTCGATGAAGGTGATCTTCTGACCGTTCTTCTCGACCTGATAGGCGCCGATATGCTGGGTGATGCCGCCGGCCTCGCCGGAGACGACATTGGCGTTGCGGATCGCGTCGAGCAGCGAGGTCTTGCCGTGGTCGACATGCCCCATGATGGTCACGACAGGCGGCCGCGACACCAGGTCTTCCGGACGGTCGGCGATGTTGAACAGGCCTTCCTCGATGTCGGACTCGGCGACGCGGCGGACCGTGTGGCCGAATTCGGTGGCGACCAGTTCCGCCGTGTCGGCGTCGATGACGTCGCCCGGCTTCAGGATCTGGCCCTGCTTCATGAAGAACTTGACCACATCGACGGCGCGCTCGGACATGCGCTGCGCCAGTTCCTGGATAGTGATGGTTTCGGGCAGGATCACTTCGCGCATAACCTTCTCGCGCGGCTCATTGTGCATCGCGCGCTTGAACTTTTCCTGGCGGCGGCGCATCGACGACAGCGAACGGGCCCGCGCATCCTCGTCGGAAAGCGCGGAGTTCAAAGTCAGCTTGCCGCGACGGCGGTCTTCCTCGCCCTTGGTCGGCTTGGCCGGACGCGCCACTTCGGGCGTCACCAGACGGCGCACCGGCGCACCGGCGCCAGTCCGCTTCGGCTTGACCTCTTCTTCCTCGTCGGCGGTCGCCAGTTCGGCGGCCTGCGGCGCGCGGCGACGCGCCTCTTCCTCGGCGCGGCGGCGGGATTCGGCCTCGGCCTGCAACCGCGCTTCTTCCTCGGCCTGGCGGCGTGCGGATTCCTCGCGCTCGCGCTTGCGGCGCTCCTCATCCTCGGCGCGGCGCTTGGCTTCCTCGACGGCGCGCTGGCGGTCCTCGACCTCGCGCGCTTTGGAGCCTTCGAGCGCCCTGCGGCGCGCTTCCATTTCGCTGCGCGACAGTTCGTTCAACACCATGCCGCTGCGCTCGACCGGTGCCGGCGGAGGTGGAGGCGGCGCCTTGGGTGCCTCCTGCACGACGGGAGCCGCCGCGACCGCCGGCTTCGGGGTGAACACGGGTGCCGCCACCGCCGGCTCCGGCTTGTCGCCGGGCAGCGAGAATTTGCGCTTCTTGGTCTCGACCACGACCGACTTGGTGCGGCCGTGCGAGAAGTTCTGGCGCACGGTGCCCTGTTCCATGCCGGGGCGCTTCAGCGTCAAGGTCTTCTTCGGCGTAACACTCAACGTCTTGTCGTCGCCCGATTTCGTATCGCTCATTCCATATCCTCTGCGGCCTCATCTTCGTCAGCAACGGCCGCAAGCATTGCCAGATCGTCCGGGGTACCGCCCCGATATCGGTCGAGCGCAACCATGCGCTTCTGGACCGCCTTACCCGCGTCTCCCGCGAGGACGGCAGCATGTATCACATTTGTACCCCCCAATGCCAAGCTCAACTCGGCCTCGGAGAAAAGTTTGTAGGCAAGGATGGAGGGGCCGCCAATATGGACGGTCGCCCGCCGCGCCTGGCTGATCTTGCGCACGCCATCGTCTGAGGCTTCGGTCGCGTGGAGCACGAAAAGCGCCAATCCACCGCGCACCGCGCTCTCCACCTTGGTGGCGCCCAGCGCGATCGCCCCTGCCTTGCGAGCGAGACCCAGCATGCCAAGGGCGGATCTGGAAAGCAGCCCATCGACCATGCCGCCGAGATCGGGCGGCACGACCACCTGTGCCTTAAAGGCGCGGCTAAAAAGGTTCTTGGCCGCCGCCTTGTCGATATGTAGGCGGTCGGCGCTCACCCAGCAACCACGGCCGGGCAGATTTCTCTTGAGATCCGGAACGACGGCCGAATCCGGGCCGACGACGAACCGGATCAGTTCATCCGGTTCGGCCTGCTTGCGGGTGACGATGCAGGTGCGATCGTTCATCTCGTCCAAGGGCGGTTTCTGTGCGATGCGGTTTCACCTCACGCACCAACGGCTTCGTCAGCCGGCGCTTCTTCGGCTGCAAGCTCGTCTTCGGAAATCCAGCCGGCCTTGAGACGGGCCGCGAGCACCATCTGCTCGGCATCGGCGCGCGAAACGCCATGATCGGCCAGCACGCCCGGATACACCTTGGTCTCGCCGTCCTTGCGTTCCTTCCAGCCGGTGAGGTCGTCGGCGGCATAGCCGGCGAAATCCTCGATCGTCTTCACGCCGTCCTCGCCGAGCGTCACCATCATGGCGGTGGTGATGCCGGGGATTTCGCGCAGCTCGTCCTTGACGCCCAGCGCCTTGCGCTTTTCGTCGTGCTCGGCTTCGATCTTCTCCAGATATTCGCGGGCCCGGGTCTGGATCTCCGAGGCGGTATCCTCATCGAAGCCGTCGATCGAGGCGATTTCGCCGGCATCGACATAGGCGACTTCCTCGACGCTGGTGAAGCCTTCGGAGGCGAGCACCTGGCCGACCATCTCGTCGACGTCGAGAGCTTCCATGAACAGCGCCGAGCGCTCGACGAATTCCTTCTGGCGGCGCTCGGATTCCTCGGCCTCGGTCAGGATGTCGATATCCCAGCCGGTGAGCTGCGAAGCGAGGCGCACATTCTGGCCGCGGCGGCCGATGGCCAGCGACAGCTGGTCGTCCGGCACCACCACTTCGATGCGCTCGGCGTCTTCGTCGAGCACGACCTTGGCGACTTCCGCCGGCTGCAACGCATTGACGATGAAGGATGCGGCCGAGGGCGACCACGGAATGATGTCGATCTTCTCGCCCTGCAATTCGGCGACGACCGCCTGGACGCGGCTGCCGCGCATGCCGACGCAGGCGCCGACCGGATCGATCGAGCTGTCGCGCGAGATGACGGCGATCTTGGCGCGCGAACCGGGATCGCGGGCGACCGACTTGATCTCGATAATGCCGTCATAGATCTCCGGCACTTCCATGGTGAAGAGCTTGGCCATGAACTGCGGATGGGTGCGCGACAGGAAGATCTGCGGGCCGCGCTGCTCACGGCGCACGTCGTAGACATAGGCGCGGACGCGATCGCCATATTTGTAGTTTTCGCGCGGGATCAGCTCGTCGCGGCGGATGATCGCTTCGCCACGGCCGAGATCGACGATGACATTGCCGTATTCGACGCGCTTGACGGTTCCGTTGACGATCTCGCCGATGCGGTCCTTGTATTCGTCATACTGGCGGTCGCGCTCGGCCTCGCGCACCTTCTGCACGATGACCTGCTTGGCCGACTGGGCGGCGATGCGGCCGAAATCCATCGGCGGCAGCTGTTCGGCGATGAAGTCGCCGAGCTGGGCGTCGGGATTGCGCTCGCGCGCCGAGGAAATGGCGATCTGCGTGGCATAGTCGTCGACCTTCTCGACCACTTCCATCAGCCGCTGCAGCTTCATCTCACCGGTGTTGGGGTTGATGTCGGCGCGGATGTTGGTCTCCTGGCCATAACGCGAGCGTGCCGCCTTCTGGATCGCATCAGCCATGGCGGCGATGACGATCGACTTGTCGATCGACTTTTCACGCGCGACCGCATCGGCAATCTGCAGCAGTTCAAGTCTGTTGGCGCTTACAACCATGTTTTTTCTCCCGAGCCTGTTTGCCGGCCCCTGGGGCCTGGCAGCTCAATCAACTTTCCTGTTCGTGTTCTTCCGTAGCGCCCGGTTCCGTACCCTCCGGTACGTCGTCGTCCGGTTCGCCGCGGCGTTTCTTGGCTTCCTTGCGCGCCCTGTTGTCCTTCGACAACGCATCACGGATGAGGTCGTCGGTCAGGATCAGCCGGGCTTCGGCAATGGCGTCGTAGGGCACGCGCACTGTCGGCTCCTCACCGTAGGCCGCCTTGTCGCGCTCGATCAGCACATCGTTCTCACCGGCTTCGGCGATCTTGCCCTTGAAGCGCTTGCGATCCGCGACAACGACCGATGTTTCCATCTTCACCAGATGACCGGTCCAGGTCACGAAATCCGATTTGCGCACCAACGGCCGGTCGATGCCGGGCGATGAGACTTCGAGATGATACGCCTTCTCGATGGGATCGTCGACGTCGAGCGCCGGCGACACCGCACGGCTCACCTCTTCGCAATCCTCGACGGTCATGGTGCCGTCCTCGCGCTCAGCCATGATCTGCAGCGTCAGCCCGTTCTGGCCGGACAGATGCACGCGTACAAGGCGAAAGCCGATGCCGCGCAGCACCGGCTGGACGATCAGCGCGATGCGCGCATCGATGCCGCTTTCGCGGATGATGCGATCGTCGCTCTCGCTTGCCGTTGACGTCATTCGATTCCTGTCGATCATTCTCTAGCCGTCGGCAGGTAATAAAAAAGAGCGGGACCGGGTGGACCCACTCTTCGTCATACCGACCAAGAATTTGAGGCTGATATAAACGATCCGCCCCGGTGTTTCAAGCCCGCCGTCCCAACTGAGCGCATGTCCGGTGCATTGGGCTTGCGCCAGGTGCATGCCATCCATGCGGCAACGGCCCTTGTTGGTCCTCAAGCCGCGCTCCTATCTATGTTGCATTGCACAAAACGATAGCGATAGCGCGTCACCGCACGCGAAAGGACATGACAATGAACAGCCGCAAGGTTTTTTCCGCCATAGGCGATCTCTTCACCACATTCGGCAGCGCCGTAGCCGCGTCGCGGGCGGTGGAAGCCAGCCGCAAGCCGCACGCCCAGGATCTGCGCAGGCTCGGCATGGATCCGACGGCTTTCGACAAGATCGGCCGTTTCTGAACTCCGGCCAACGGGCGACATTCGATTTCTGTGTCCCCGCAACAATTGAAGATCGCCCCCCTCACGAAGGGCGCCTGGATCCTGATGCCCAATCCCGATGCCTGGGACCTGATGCCTAGGTCCTGATGAAGGTAAGATAGGCCGGCCGCCTGCCCTCGCGGACGGCTTTCGCCTCGTAGCGGGTGCCTGGCCAGCCATCGTAGGGGCGATGCCAGTCGACGGCCTCTGCAGCCTGCCAGGCGAAACCGCCATGCGCGCGGCAATGCAGCAGGGTCCAGTTCACATAGGTGTCGATGTCGGAAGCGAAACGGAATTCGCCGCCACGCTTCACAACGCGTGCGAAACGCTCGAGATTGACCGGGCTGACGAAACGGCGCTTCCAGTGCTTCTTCTTCGGCCACGGATCGGGATAGAGCAGGTCGATGCCATCGAGCGAGGCCTGCGGCAGCCAGTCGAGCAGCCGCGTGGCGTCGTCGTCGTAGACCCTGAGGTTGGCCAGCGGCTTTTCCCGCACCGCCATCATCATCTTGGCCATGCCGTTGACGAAGGGCTCGACACCGATAAAGCCGGTCATCGGCGCTTCGGTCGCGCGATGCAGGAGATGCTCGCCGCCGCCAAAGCCGATTTCGAGGCGAACGGCGGAAACATCGGCTTCGAACAGAGCCCGCAGATCCGACGGCGCCTCGGTCGTCAGATCGAGCCGATAGGCGTCGAGGCCGCTTTCCAGCGCCGCCGCCTGCTGCGGGCGAACCGGCTTGCCGCGCCGACGGCCGAAGAAGGCTTCTGTCGCGCGGCTTGGCCTGTCCCCGGAACTCATCGGCTGATCAAGGTCCTGTCGCCGCCCTCAGGCAGCGACAGCATCCTTGAGCGCCTTGGCGAGATCGGTCTTTTCCCAGGAAAAAGATCCGTCGCGGCCGGCCTTGCGGCCGAAATGACCGTAGGACGAGGTCTTGGCGTAGATCGGCTTGTTGAGGTCGAGGTGGCGGCGGATGCCGGACGGCGACAGGTCCATCACAGTGCGCAGCGCCTCCTCGAGCCTTGCCTCGTCGACCTTGCCGGTGCCGTGCAGGTCGACATAGACCGACAAGGGCTGGGCGACGCCGATGGCGTAGGAAAGCTGGATGGTGCAGCGGTCGGCAAGTTTCGCCGCCACAACGTTCTTGGCCAGGTAGCGCGCCGCATAAGCGGCCGAACGGTCGACCTTGGTGGTGTCCTTGCCCGAGAAAGCGCCGCCGCCATGGGGTGCGGCGCCGCCATAGGTGTCGACGATGATCTTGCGGCCGGTCAGCCCGGCGTCGCCATCAGGCCCGCCGATAACGAACTTGCCGGTCGGATTGATGTACCACATGCAATCGTCGGCGATCTTGAGGTCACCCAATGCCTCGCGGATATAGGGCTCGACGACCTTGCGCACCTTCTTGGAATCCCAGCTCGCATCGAGGTGCTGGGTCGACAGCACGATCTGCGTCGCTTCGGCGGCCTTGCCGTCGATATAGCGGACGGTGACCTGGCTCTTGGCGTCCGGCCCGAGCTTGCCTGCATCGCCGTTGTTCTGGTGGCGGGCGGCGGCCAGAAGTTCGAGGATCTTGTGGCTGTAGTAGATCGGCGCCGGCATCAGGTCCGGCGTCTCGCGGCAGGCATAGCCAAACATGATGCCCTGGTCGCCGGCACCCTCCTCGCCCTGGCGGTCGGAGGCATTGTCGACGCCTTGGCCGATGTCGGGCGACTGGCCATGCAACAGAACGTCGATCTTGGCCTTTTTCCAGTGGAAGCCGGCCTGCTCATAGCCGATCTCGCGGATCGCCTTGCGGGCGACCGACTTGAACTTCGCCGGGTTGACGACCGGATGGCCGGCGGCATCCCTCAGGATGTTGCCTTCCTTGTCCTTCTTCAGCAGCGTCTCGGGAACGCGCACCTCGCCGGCGATGACGACGCGGTTGGTGGTCGCCAGCGTCTCGCAGGCGACGCGGACTTTCCACGGATCCATGCCCGTCTTCTTGGCCTCACGGTAGACCAGGTCGACGATCTCGTCGGATATCCGGTCACAGACTTTGTCGGGATGGCCCTCGGCAACGGATTCCGAGGTAAAGAAGTAGTTCTGCCGCGTCACGGGTGTCCCCTCTTGAAAAAACGATCGGCAGGCTGCCGATTTGGCGCGCCACGTGTTAGCGGGGCGAAGCGCCGCTCGTCAAGCGGTGCCGCCCTTCTGGCATGAATGTCGATGTCGATATTTTGTACCACCAGCGGCCGAAATGCCGCCGGTCGAGTCCTGTTGCGGATCAGTCGGAATCTTCGGACGCCAGCGACTTCACCAGGTCTATGATCCTGCGACGCACCTTGACGTCGGCGATCTTAACGAAGGCCCGGTTGAGTTGAAGGCCCTCCGGGCTGCCGCAGAATTCCACGGCGAAAGCCATCGAAGCATCCTCCGCGAAACCGCGGCCGGCCGGGCTCTCCTGGCCCGGCGCATCCTCGAAAAAGAAGGCGACAGGCACGCCGAGTATGGATGCTATCGCCTGCAGGCGGCTTGCGCCGACCCGGTTGGTGCCCTTTTCATATTTCTGTATCTGCTGAAATGTGATGCCGAGGTTCTCGCCTAGTTTTTCCTGGCTCATTCCCAACATATTGCGGCGAAGCCGGATGCGACTTCCAACATGGATGTCGATCGGATTCGGTTTCTTCTTGTTATCTTCTGTCATTTTTTCCTCGCCGAATTTTTTCGGCTTTGTGATTTTTTTCCTACCCAAACAAAGCCGGAGGCGACTGCCCCAACAGAACGATCCACCGGCTTCGAGAAATTTTCAGGCGTTACAGTATGAGTTTCTAATGTGTCGACTGTCAATTCACCCGTAGCCTTTGCCTTACATTGAACAGGACGGCAGCCAGGGCAAACAGCAACATGATCAGCATTCCGTTAATGCGCAGCTGGCCGGCGGACACGACCGCTTGCCGCGAGATTGGCACACGGACGTCGATGGCCCCGCGCGCGTCGATCGCCAGCGCATCGACGATGCGCCCCCGTGGGTCGACAACCGCCGAGATGCCGTTGTTGGCCGCACGCAACAAGGGCAACCCGTTCTCCACCGCGCGAATCTGAGCCTGCCTGAAATGCTGATAGGGACCCGGCGTATCGCCGAACCACGCATCGTTGGTAACGTTGACAATAAGCTGCGCTGACGTTGCGTCAACCGCCACCAGTTCGGGAAAGATCACTTCGTAACAGATGAAGGGCAAGGCGCGGACGCCATCCGGCAGCGTGATCGCATGCCGCTCATTGCCTGCCGTGAAGGTCACCGGGCCAGCGACCAGTTGTTCGATGCCGAAACGATCGAGCAGGTCGGCGAAAGGCAGGTATTCGCCGAACGGCACCAGATGGACCTTGTCGACGGCGTCAGCGATTTCGCCCTTGTCGTTGATCGCCACCACGGAGTTGTAGTAGCGGCTGCCGGCACCGGCCGCCGCACCGCCTTCCTCGCGCACGACGCCGGCGATCAGCATCTGGCCGGCGTCCAGCATGTCGCCCAGTGCGGTCAAAGCGTCCGGCCGCTCGGTGAGGAGGAACGGGACCGAGGTTTCGGGCCACAGGATCAGTTGCGGCTTTTCATGGCCGGGGTCCGGCGCCTTGGCCGACAGGCCTATCAAGGTGGCGAAGATACGGTCGCGCACCGAGGCGTCCCACTTTTCCGAAAGGTCGACGGCCGGCTGGACGATGCGCACATCGATCGTGCGGGCCTCAGGCGCGGCCGGAGCGTTGAGCCTGAGATAGCCGAAGCCGGCATGAGCGGCCACGAGCACGACAAGCAGCGCGACGCCAAGACGAAGATGCGTGCGCGCCGCCAGCAGCGCCGGCAGCGAGAAGACGAACACGGCGAGCACGTTCATGCCGACCATCCCGGTGACCGAGACGCTCTGCATCAGCAGGGGCACCGGCATCGCCGCGTAGCCGATCGCGTTCCAGGGAAAGCCGGTGAACAGGAAGCCGCGCAGCCACTCGGCCAGCCCGAAGGCGGCGGCCAGGGCCGCGATGCGGCCGATGTCGTTGCTCCACAGGAGCCGGGCGACCATGGCCGCAAAGCCGTAGAAGAAGGCCAATGCAAAGGGGATGCCGACCACCGCGAAGGGCAGCGCCCAAGCGAAACTGTCGGCCTCTACAAGCAGCGCCGATCCGATCCACCACAGGCCGGCGAGGAAATAGCCGAAGCCGAACCACCAGCCGACGGCAAAGGCCGGCCGCAGCCGCGCAAACAGGCTGCCCGAGGCCTCACCGGTCGCCCCGTCGAGCAGCCAGACCAGCAGCGGAAACGAAATGAAACAAGCGGCAAAGAAATCGTACGGCGCCTGGCCGAGCACCGCCAGGGCGCCCGCGAGGAACGCCACGAGCGCACGCCGCCAACCCCAAAACAGAATTATCCGGCCGGCCAGGCGGTTCATGCATTGTTCCGAGTCGTGCGAATCACGGCAGCAGATTTATCAGGCCGCGGCCTGCGCTCCAAACTTCGGGTGGTCTGCCGTGAAACCCACTCACCACTGCTGGAGCGCATCGCGTTTGAACTGATCAGACGACGCGCCTTAGGTCTTTGTTTTTGTGCATGTCCTCCTCCCAAAACCGAAGTTATTTAGGGCGACATGGATCAGCGGTGCCACCCTTCTATGCGCACGTCGCCGAGCCGTTCGGCCTCTTCCAGCGGAACGGAGCGGATGGTCTGGGTGAAGGTCCAGACATGGCCCTCGGGATCGCGCGCCCGATACTGGCGCTCGCCGTAGAACTGGTCCGCCGGCTCCTGGATTATACCGGCACCCGCCGTCCGCGCCTGCTCACAATGTGCATCAATGCCGTCTTTCAGCCTGACATAGACCGACTGCGTGTTCTTGCCCGAGACCGAGGCCGGGCTGGCGACGTAGTCGCTCCATTCGGAATCGACAATGATGTAGCAGTCGCCGAACCGCATCTCGGAATGGACGAGCTTGCCGTCGGCATCGCTGACCACCATGCTGCGCTCGAAGCCGAAAGCTGCCTCCAGCCAATCCAGCGCGGCCTGCGGATCCCTGTAGAACACGCCGGATCCCAAGGCGGCGTGCTTGAAGGGGTCTTCGGTCATCCGCAGGCGCTTAAGCCTGCTCGGTGCGCGCCGCGGCGCGGCGGCGACGTTCGCCCTTCTGGTTCTGCACGATGCGCACGCGCTTGACGCGGCGCGGATCGGCGTCGAGCACATGGAACTCGAAGCCAGGGATGGCCTGCACCACCTCGCCGCGCGCCGGCACCCGGCCAAGCGTGTTGAAGATCATGCCGCCGATGGTGTCGACATACTCGCCATGTTCGCCGGCGGCGAAATCCCCGCCGATCATCTTGGCGACCTCGTCGATCTCGGCCTTGCCGTCGACGACGAACACGCCTTCACCGGTCTGGGTGATCATCGGCTCGTCGTCGTCGTGCTCGTCCTCGATGTCGCCGACCACCATCTCGACGATATCCTCGAGCGAGACGAGCCCGTCGGTGCCGCCATACTCGTCGATGACCAGCGCCATCTGCGTGCGGGTCGTCTGCATGCGGCCCATCAGATCGGAGGCCAGCATGGACGGCGGCACGAACAGCACCGGCCGGATCAGGTTCAGTTCGCCTATGGTGCGCGAGAGATCGACCTGGGTGAGGTCGAGAACCGTGGCGGCGGGTGTCTTCCTGGTCGCCCGGCCTTTCCTGACGCGCGCAATCTTGGTGATATGGGCCAGCACGTCGCGGATATGGACCATGCCGCGCGGGTCGTCGAGCGTCTCGGCATAGACCGGCATGCGGGAATGGCCGGACTGCTCGAACATGCCAAGCAGATCGCCAAGCGTGGTCGTGATCTCGACCGCCTCGATGTCGGCGCGCGGCACCATGACGTCCTCGACGCGCACCTCGCGCAGCCGCAGGATGTTGTTGAGCATGGCGCGTTCGCCCGGCGAAAAGGATTCGACATCGCTCGTCGTCTCGGCGAGCGCGCCGGCGATCTCCTCGCGCAGGCTGGTTCCGTTGCGTTGCCTGAACAGGCCCAGAACGCGGTTGAACAGGGAAGGCCCGGCAGGCGACGGCTCACCGGCGACGCTGCCGGTGTTGGCAACACCAGGGGTAACGGTACTCGGACTTGATCCCTCTTCCGACGTGTCGGAAGCCTTGGTCGCACTGCCGGCGTCGGGGCGGACGGCAGTTTCAGGTTTGTCGTTCATCTTCGTCCGTCAATTGGTTAGAAGTAGTTACGCGTAGGGATCGGGAATGGCAAGTCTGGCGAGCGCGGCGCGCTCGACGGCCTCCATCTCCTCGGCCTCGGCATCGGTCTCGTGATCATGGCCCATGAGATGCAGCAGGCCGTGGATGACGAGATGGGAAATATGGTTCTCCAGCGGCTTGTCTTCCAGTCCCGCCTCGCGCGCCACCGTCTCCGCGGCCAGCACGATATCGCCGAGCATCGGCGGCAGGGGACCGCCCTTGGGGAAAGGAAATGCCGGAAAAGACAAGACGTTGGTCGGCTTGTCCTTGCCGCGCCAGCCGGCGTTGAGCGCCTGGACATGGGCATCGTCGGAAAAAACGACGCTGAGTTCGGAACGGCCAGCCGCACCCGTCTCGGCGAATGCAGCGGCGGCGGCGGCGGCGACCAGCCGGACAAGCTCGGCTTCGTCCGGCCAATGCCCAGCCTCGACCGTCAGATCAATGTCGACGGGCAGCGGCGGAGCCGGCCCGTTCGGCGTTTCGGGCTCAACCATGAGGTCGCTCGATCAAATCAGCCTTCGGTCCCCAGACCGCGGGCGAGCTTGCCGTCACGGTCGTAGGCCTTGACGATCTCGGCGACCAGCGGATGCCTGACGACGTCGCCTTCATTGAAGCGGACCGTCACCATGCCGGTCACACCATCGAGGATCCGGAGCGCCTCGACAAGGCCGGACTTGGTGTTCTGCGGTAGGTCGATCTGCGTCGGGTCGCCGGTGACGATCATGCGCGAATTCTCGCCCAGACGGGTCAGGAACATCTTCATCTGCATCGGCGTGGTGTTCTGCGCCTCGTCGAGAATGACGGCGGCATGCGCCAGCGTGCGGCCGCGCATGAAGGCGAGCGGTGCGATCTCGATCACCTCGGCGGCGATGGCGCGTTCGACCTTGTCGGCCGGCATCATGTCATAGAGCGCGTCGTAGAGCGGCCGCAGGTAGGGATCGACCTTCTCCTTCATGTCGCCCGGCAGGAAGCCCAGCCGCTCGCCGGCCTCGACGGCAGGCCGCGACAGCACGATGCGCTCGACCATGCCGCGTTCGAGCAGCATCGCCGCATGCGCCACCGCCAGGTAGGTTTTGCCGGTACCGGCCGGGCCGATGCCGAACACCAGTTCCGAGCGCTCCAGCGCCCGCATATACGCGTCCTGCGTGAGCGAGCGGGCGTAGATCGTCTTCTTGCGCGTCGATATCTGGGCGGCCGAAACCTTGCCCTTGCGCTCCAGCGTCGGCAGCGTGAGCTGGTCATCGGCGGCGACCGCCATGCGCACGGCGCCGTCGACATCGGACTGGCCGATATCCACCCCCTTCTGGAGAATGCCGTAGAGATTGTCGAGCGCCCGGCGGGCCTGCTCGGCGGCGGAAGCCGATCCCTTGATGGTGAGCTGGTTGCCGCGCGAGCGGATGTCGACGCCCAGTTTCTGCTCGAGCCGGGCGAGGTTCTCGTCGAACTGGCCGTAGAGGGCGCTGGCAAGCTTGTTGTTGTCGAAAGTCAGTACGATGTGCGCCATGTCAGAAGCCCCAGATGCCGGTACCGGGGGCAGGTTCTTCAGCTCCGCTGCGCTCAACCGTCTCTCCTCATCTGCCGAGGTCATCAGACCAATTCGGCGAACAGGCTATTGTAACCCGTCTTCGTGATTCGCACCTGGATAATGTCACCGATTTCGCCGGCCTTTTCATCAACAATAACGGGCTGAAGCCAAGGTGAGCGTCCGACCTTCTGGCCGGCCTGGCGACCTGGCTTCTCGATCAGCGTATCTATGGTGCGGCCGACGAGACTCAAGCCGAAATCCTGCTGCTGCTTCAAAAGCAGCGCCTGGAGCCGCTGCAAACGCTCGTCCTTGACCGCTTCCGGCACATGGCCGGCCATCTCGGCGCCCGGCGTGCCGGGGCGCGGCGAATATTTGAACGAAAAGGCCGAGGCGTAGTTCACCTGGCGCACCAACTCCATCGTCGCCTCGAAATCCGTCTCGGTCTCGCCGGGGAAACCGACGATGAAATCGCCCGACAGCGCGATATCGGGCCGCACGGAACGGATGCGGTCGAGCAGCGCCAGATAATCATCCGCCGTGTGCCTGCGGTTCATCGCCTTCAGGATGCGGTCGGACCCGGATTGCACCGGCAGATGCAGATACGGCATCAATGCCGGCAGGTCGCGATGGGCCGCTATCAACTCGTCGTCCATGTCGCGTGGATGGCTCGTGGTGTAGCGCAGGCGCGCCAGCCCGGGAATTTCGGCCAGCCTGAACAGAAGGCGGCCAAGGCCCCATTCCTCGCCGTTTTCGCCCTGCCCATGCCAGGCATTGACGTTCTGGCCAAGCAGCGTCACCTCGCGCACCCCGGCTTCCGCCAGGCGCTCGGCTTCGGCGACGATCTGTGCCACCGGCCGCGACACTTCGGACCCCCTGGTGTAGGGCACGACGCAGAAGGTGCAGAACTTGTCGCAGCCCTCCTGGACGGTGAGGAAGGCGGTGACGCCGCGCTTGATCACCTCGGCGCGCTTCGGCTGCGGCAAGTGCTCGAACTTGTCCTCAATGGCGTAGTCGGTTTCGACGATCTTCTCGCCGCCGCGCACCCTGGCCAGTACGTCCGGCAGCCGGTGATAGGTCTGCGGGCCGATGACCAGGTCGACGGCGGGCGAGCGGCGGATGATCTCGGCGCCTTCGGCCTGCGCCACGCAACCCGCGACGCCGATCAGCAATTCGCGGCCGGCGGCGGCGCGTTCGGCCTTCATTTCGCGGATGCGGCCGAGCTCGGAATAGACCTTTTCAGCCGCTTTTTCCCTGATATGGCAGGTGTTTAGCAGCACCAGATCGGCTTCGCCGATGGTCTGCGTCGCCGTGTAGCCGTCGGCGGCCAGCGCATCTGTCATGCGCTGCGAGTCATAGACGTTCATCTGGCAGCCATAAGTCTTGACGAAGACCTTTTTCGCTGCCGCGGAAATCACTGGCTGCTGTCCAGCCGCAGTGCCGATGTCGTCGGTTTCAACCGTGTTCAAGTCCATCCGGCGGCTTCTAACGCCTTTCCGCGACAAAAAACAGACGATTCTGCCTGGGGGCCTTCGGGATTCAGCGGCTCGGGCGCGGCGCGGCCAGTGCCGCCTGCATCATTTCGCGCACGCGGCTTTCCATCAGCTTCGCCGTTTCCTTCCGGTTCGACCCCTTGGCGAAGGCGATCGGTTCGCCGAAATGCACCTCGACATCGAGCGCGCCTTCGGCCATCAGCACCTTGAGGTGCGGCATCAGATCCTCGTCGCCGATCCACGCCGCGATCGGCCGGTGCCGGCGGCCGAGCGGCACGCCATGCAACCGGGTATAGGCGATCGCTACCGGCTGGATGAAGACCTGCTCCGCCGCGCCCTCCGAAATCGCCATTGAGGCGGCACCGAACAGCGTGCTCTTGAAGGGCAGGACGATGTTGCCGTCGCCCGTCGAGCCCTCGGCAAACAGCACCATGGCATCGCCCTTGGCCATGCGGTTGGCGATCTCGCTCGCCTGGTCGCCGGACGAGCGCTTGCGCTCACGCTCGATGAAGACGGTGCGCTGCAGCTTCGACAGCATGCCGATCAGCGGCCAGCCTTCCATGTCGGCCCTGGCGATGAACTTCACATCGGCAAACGAGCCCAGCACCATGATGTCGGTCCAGGAGATGTGATTTGAGGCAATCAACAAGGGGCGGCGGTCGGACATCGTGCCCTTTACATGGATGCGCATGCCGAGCGCCCTGACGATCAGCCTGTGCCAGATCTTGAGGATGAAGGTTTCCGGCCACCAGCCGGTCTTCATCGACAGGACCTGCAAAGGCACCAGGATCAGCGAACCGGCGACGACCAGCCCTATCGCCAGGAAAATCCTGATTTTTCCGATCATCGCTCCACCCCGAAACCCTGGCTAGCGAAGATCGCGGCGCATGACAAGCGCGCCGGTCGGGCCATGCTCTGGCGACCTGTAATAGTTGGGGCGCTTGCCGACCTCGCGGAACCCGAGACGCCTGTAGAGGGCGATCGCGGCGACATTGGTCTCGTCGACCTCGAGGAAGAGCGCTTCGGCGCGTTGCGCGTGCAGTTCGCGCAGCACCGCATCCATCAACTGCCAGCCGAGCCCCTGGCGGCGATGCGACCGCGCCACTGCAACGGTCAGGATCTCGCCCTCGCCGGCCGCCAGCCGGGCCAGCACGAAGCCGACCGGCGGCTTGGCGCCGTGCCCGGTTTCGCGCGCGGCATAGCCGAACACGGTGTCCTGTTCGAGCAAGGCCGCGAACTCGCCATCGGTCCAGGGGCGGACGAAGTCCTCGCGGTGCAGCAGCGAGACCGCCGGACTGTCGGTGGTCCTGAGCGGTTCGAGCGCGTAATCGCGGCGGCGCGGCTGGAGAAAAGGTATGCGCATTATTTCCCTTGCCTGGAAAGTATGAACCCGGCCTGCGGCTTGGCGTCGGCGCCGCGCAGATAAAGAGGTTTCGGCCTCTCGCCCTCGCCCTTGGCGGCCGCCAGGCGGGCGTAAGTGAGAATGTCCGCGGTCGCCGTCTCGGGTCCGATGTCGAAGGCGCGTCCGGCGGATGCCGCGATCCGCGTCGCGGCGGTTCCGGCGAGCACCGAAGACCGCTCGTTCGCCATGGCCACGGCATCCGCCAGCGTGACCACGGCCGGACCGTAAGTCAAAACCGACATTTCATCATAGAGAGCGGCATGGATCTCCTCGCGGCCGGCATCGAGCGCGGCCAGCACGGCGCGGCCGGGAAATGCCCGTGCCGCCTCGGCTGCCAGCGCCTCGAGCGTCGTCACGCCGATTGCAGGCACCTTGAGCGCCAGCGCCAGGCCGCGCGCCGTGGAAACCCCGACGCGCAGGCCGGTGAAGGAACCGGGGCCGACGGAGACGGCGATGGCGCCAAGACCGGCATAGGCGGTTGCACCGGCCTTCAGCGCCTCGGCGATGACGCCCATCAGATGCTCGGCATGGCCCTTGCCGAGATCGAGCACCGCGCGGCCGAGTTCCTGCCTCGCCCCGGCATCATAGACGCAGGCGGCGCAGAGGTTGGCGGCACAGTCGATGGCGAGCACTTTCATGAAACGACCGGTTCGAAAAACAATTCCCTGTGCCTGCCACAGCGCGCCACCGCAAGGGGATAGCGCATAATTTGTTAAGCGGCTTCGTTCCGGCACAGCGGGAACGGTGTCTATGCGGCAGGCGCTATGCGCAGCATGTGGTTGTCCCAGACATAGTCCGGTTCGGACCGTGTCGCGCCATTGCCCTCGACGATTTCGCCGGCTCCGGTGGTAGCCATGAAACCCGTCCCGTCGGGCGCCACGCCGCAGACCTCGACCAGTGCGCTTGACGAGACGAGCCGCCCGCTCGCCGCATCGATCACCACAAGCGAATTGCCTTCCGGCGAAGAGACGGCAATGGTGCCGGCAACCGGATTGGCGGCGACGGAACCGATATAGTTGCGGAAGCTGGACAGGACATCCCGCGGCATGTCGAGGAGCTGCAAATCCTTGCCACGCGCCGCGCGGCCGACCAGCAGCGGACGGTCGGTGCCGGGTCCCCGGTACTGGCAGCCGAACCAGACGGTGCCGGTCTGGTCGGTGTCCATGTGGCGGATCGACAACTGGTGCAGCGCCGCCGGCAATTCGTGCTTCTCGACCGGATCGCCGGTGACACGGTCGATGAGTACATAGGATGGCTTCATGGTGGCGATGTTGAGCTCGGCGCGGCCATAATCGGGATGAGTCTCGATGCCGCCATTGGCAACGGCGATCGTCCTGCCGTCGCCCAGGAGCAGAAGCTCGTGGGGTCCCATGCCATAGGTCGGGAATTCACCAAGGCGCTTGAATTTCGCCCGCGCGTCGTAGACGCCGACGACGCCGGCCGCGTTGTCGAAATCGTTCTCGGTGGCATAAAGCAAGGCGC
Organism: Mesorhizobium sp. BR1-1-15; assembly: GCF_020165475.1. Lineage (NCBI taxonomy): Bacteria > Pseudomonadati > Pseudomonadota > Alphaproteobacteria > Hyphomicrobiales > Phyllobacteriaceae > Mesorhizobium > Mesorhizobium sp. BR1-1-15. The sequence goes on from NZ_JAIUIF010000004.1 coordinate 209,867, forward strand.
CGTCCGGGGAGAACACGCCATGGCCGAAGAAATGCCGGCCGGTGATGCTGGCGATGGTCAGCGGTTCATCGCGCCCGGCGTGATCGAAGACCACGGCGAAGGTGCCGGGCTGGCGGGCGAACACCACTGAGCGCTTCGATATGGGATCGAAGGTGACGTCGTGGCCGCGGTCGGGCAAGTCGATCGCGTGCAGGAGCTTGCCGGCCTCGGACAGGATTGCGGCGCCATAGCTGCCGTCGCGCTTGACGAAGGCGGTGGCGAAGACGGCATCGGCGGCAAGCGTATTTGCCCAGGCCGGCGGCGCCATCGCGGCGGCAAAACCGATGCCCGCGGCTCTCAGGAAATCGCGACGGTCAATGAGGGAGGTTTTCACGCTCAGTCCCCATCCAGCGAGGAAAAACCGGCGGTCAGGCCGAATTCGGCGGTCAGCCTGGTGCCGAACAGGGTCGACAGGCTGGAGGTGATCAGCGCGAGATGCTCGAGCTTTGCGCGCAGCGCCGGGTCGGCGAGCGCCATGTCGATCGGGCCCTGGACCGACTTCGCGGTGGCGACGCCGTTGACCAGCTGGATACGGATCGATTCCGCCATCCAGCGCGCATCGGCCGGCAGCGCATCGCCGAGCTTCGAGGCCTCGAACAGCCCGTCGATGCCGGCAAGGTTTCCGGCCAGCGAATTGGTGGTGTTTTGCGAACGCCAGTAGATCGCCTGTTTCGGCTTGTCCGCCTCCGGCTTGCCGCCCAGGAAGCCTTTCAGGCGCACGTCGCGAACCATGTCCAGCTCGTTGATGAAGATGCCGACCAGTTCCGTCACCGCTTCCGTGCCGTCGCGATAGAGCGGATTCTGCGGCCCCGGATTGGCCCAGAGCGCCGCAAAGCCGTCCGGCCTGTTCCAGGCGTCGGCGACATCGCCGGCCATGGTTTCGATGTTGCCGGCAACCGCCGCGCCATAGGCGCAGCGATAGGGATCGTTCTTGCCGGCAAGCGCATCGGCGCCGTCACCGTAGAGCACGAACTCCAAGGCGCCGAGCCCCTGCATGGCGACGCTCTTGCCGGAAAGCTGTGCCGGATCGGTGGCGCTCGGGTCTTGGGCGGCCAACGCGGCCTGCACCTGTTTCAGGCCGATGCTTTTGCGATCCGGCCAAAACAGCATTCGCTCCAGCCGGTTGTTTTCCTTGATCGGGCCGAACCCGATGATCTCGGCCGACGACCAGGCATCCACCGTGCGCGAGAATTCGGCGCGTGCCGCATCGAGATCGCCCTTTGAGGGTTTTTCGCAAAGCGCGTGCATCGCCTTGTTCAAGCCCGCCGCGCGGTCGTGCAGACTGGCATAGGCCGGCCGGACAAAGCCGTCGATTGCCCGCTGGATGACGTCGGTGGCCTTCACCCCCGCCGATGCGGGGGTGGCGCCCAGCAGGGCCAGAGGAAGAAGGATTACCAGCGCGGGACGCTTCAACATCACAGGGACTCCAGGAATTTGAGCAATGCCTCGCGGTCGGCGGCGCCGGCGGCGGCGAAGCGGTCGCGCGATTTCTGGCCCTCGCCGCCATGCCAAAGAATCGCCTCGACCAGGCTGCGGGCGCGGCCATCGTGCAGATAAAAATTGTTGCCGTTGACCGTTTCGGTGAGGCCTATGCCCCATAGCGGCGGCGTGCGCCATTCGTTGCCCGTCGCCTCGCCCACCGCCTGGCCGTCGGCAAGGCCGGGGCCCATGTCGTGCAGCAGGAAGTCGGAATAGGGCCAGATAAGCTGGAAGGCCTGCGCCTTGTTGGGCGCGTCGCGGCGGGTTACGAATTTCGGCGCGTGGCAGGAAGCGCAGCCGATCTCGTAGAACAATTTCTTGCCGGCGAGCACATCCGGGGCGCCGAGGTCGCGGCGTGCCGGCACGGCCAGGTTCTGCGAATAGAAGGTGACGAGGTCCATGACCGGCGCCGGCGCCTCGGCCTGACCGAGCCGCTCCTGCACGCCATCCGGCATGGCAAGGCAATCCTTCTCGGCGGCGGTGCAGTCGCCCCAATGTTTGGGCTCCTCCGGCGTCGAGATGCCGATGTCGCCGGCAAAGGCATCCGCGGCCTGCTGGCGGATCGACGCGGTCTGCGCCTTCCAGCCGAAACGACCAAGGGTGAGCTCGCCGCTCATGCCGTCGCGCACGATGTTCGGCCTGCCGGAAATGCCGTCGCCGTCCCGGTCGTTCGGATCGGCATGGGCGATTATATCAGCGGGCGCGATCTGCTCGATCAGGCCGAGCCCGATCATCGGCGGCGTCAGGCGCGGCGACAGCGTGGTGCGCGGATCGAGCAGGCCGTAGGCCAGATCATCGACCGCGTAAGTGGGCTTGCGCAGTGAAACCACGGTGCCGTCGCCGAGCCCGACTTTTTCCTCGCTGTAGTCGACGCGCATCCGGCCCTCGCCGCGCAGGCCGGGGACGGCAAGATCCTGCAGCTGCGAACCGTAGACCGGATCGGGGATGTTGAGCAGCCTGTGGTCGGCAAGCCCAGCCTTCTCCTCCTCGGTGCTCGCCTCTCGCGCCAGCCGCAGGAACATCGACGTGCTGCCGGTGCCTTGCGGCGGACGGCCGCGGCCGTCCTTCAGATGGCAGTTCTGGCAGGCGCGTTCGTTGAACAGCGGTCCGAGCCCGTCGGAAGCCTGCGTCGAGGACGGCGACGACACCCAATTCTTGCGGAACAGGGCGTTGCCCAGCTTGAAGGTGCCTTCTTCCTCGAAGGTGATGTTGGCCGACGATTGCGAGAAGGAATCGCGGTTGACGTCCTTCCTGGATGTGCCGGCGCCGCCTTGCATCAATTCGAACTGCTCGGGTTTCGAGAAGTCCTTGGTCGGCCTGGTAACGGCTGTGACGCGCGCCTGATCCTTCGGGCTGAGGTCGGTGCGCGTGGCGGCGAAATTGGCGGGCTGCTGCGAGCCGGACCCGCCCGTGGCGAAGGCCAAAAGAATGATGGCGGCCGAACCGGAAAGCACGACGCTTCCCGGTTTTCTGTTTGACGACAGGCCTTCGGCCCGCCGCCAGCGGCGCAGCAATGCTAGGGTGCGCCGCATTCCCGCATGCCCTTACTCCGCCTCGTCCGCCGATGCGGCATTGAGCTGGCCGTATTTTTCTTCGCCGATCGAGGCAAGCAGATCGAGCTGCGTCTCGAGGAAGTCGATGTGCCCCTCCTCGTCGGCCAAGAGTTCCTCGAACAGTTTCATGCTGACATAGTCGCCGGCTTCGTTGCAGACCTCGCGCGAGCGCTTGTAGGCGGTGCGAGCGTCATACTCGCCGGCAAGGTCGGATTCGAGCACTTCCTTCACGTTCTGTCCGATACGCAGCGGCGCCACGGACTGCAGATTGGGGTGCCCTTCCAGGAAGATGATCCGGGCCACGAGCTTGTCGGCATGGTGCATCTCCTCGATCGATTCGGCGCGTTCCTTCTTGGCGAGCTTGGCGTATCCCCAGTCCTCCAGCAGACGGAAATGGACCCAATACTGATTGACGGCACCAAGCTCCAGGAACAGAGCCTCGTTAAGCCGCTCGATGATCTGTGGTTCGCCTTTCATGGGTTCTGCTCCCGTATTGGACGCGCAGGCCTCTGACGCGATCCAGATGTGAAACGATGTCAACGCCGCTCGCCTGCGAGCGGGCGTGGTAGTTCTCGGTGACCCGAATGATCGTTTCGACCACATTTGGGAAGCAGCCGCAACAGCGACCGCGCTTGTGCATGGCGTGATAGACTTTTGCCGGCACGATGAGCTGCCAGGGATCCTGGTCCAGCAGCCCGACGATCGTCTGCTCAATCTCCTTCTCGGTGATGATGTTGCAATGGCAGATTAGCATAAACTTGCTCGGATGGCTGACGGCGCCTTCCGCGCCGTGTGGCTTGACTCTATCTTCCCCGCGCCGAAGCCTTTGTGACTTCGGCCCGGGCTTCCAGGCTTCGACGCTTACTGGAACACCTTGTCCGGCGCATCGAGGCTGTCTGAACCCTCAAAGGCGATGGCGTTGAGCTTCAGCGCGCCGACGGCGCGTTCGACCGATTTGGTCTGGTCGACCAGTGCGTCGATTGCCGCCTGCACCGTGGCGTTGCCCTCGGTGTTGCCTTCGGCGATCTGCTGGTCGTAAGCCTCGCCGCCTTCGGCGCGGGCCTTGATTGCCTCCATCTTGGCGACGGTGGCATCGAGCTTGTCAGACAGTTCCTTGTCGATGGCCGGATCGGCCGCCTTGACCATGTCCGCCACCGACGGCCCTGAAACGACGGTGCCGTCCAGCCTGGTGTAGCTGGCGTGATAGGCGGCGCGGATACCGACGGCGTCATAAAGATGGGAATTGTAGGTGTTGTCGGAGAAGCAGTCATGCTCCTCTTCCGGATCGTGCAGCAGCAGGCCGAGCTTCATGCGCTCGCCGGCGAGTTCTCCGTAGGAGAGCGAGCCCATGCCGGTGAAGATGGCCGAAATAGCGGCGTTCGGCTCGCCGTCGACCAGGTTCTTGCGCGCAGCGCCGCCTTCCTTCCAGTCGCCGACCATCTCCTGGAGGTCGGACACCAAAAGCGTGCTGGCTGACTTCAGATATTCCGCGCGGCGGTCGCAATTGCCGCCGGTGCAGTTCTTGAGATCATAGTCGGTGTAGGGGCGCTCGCCGGCGCCCGGTCCGGTGCCGTGCAGGTCCTGACCCCAGAGCAGGAACTCGATGGCATGGTAGCCGGTGGCGACATTGGCCTCCACGCCGCCGGCCTCCTGCAGCGTGCCGGAGAGGAATTCCGGCGAAAGGTTCGAGGCGTCCACCTTCTTGCCGTTGATCTCGATCTCCTTGTTGGCGATCACATTGGCCGTGTAGAGCGAATTCGCGTCGGATTCTGTGCCGTAGCTCTTGGCGACATAATCGATCAGGCCTTCGTCCAGCGGCCAGGAATTCACCTTGCCTTCCCAGTCGTCGACGATCTTGTTGCCGAAGCGGTAGACCTCGGTCTGCTGGTAGGGAACGCGCGATGCCTTCCAGGCCTCGCGGGCGGCATTGAGCGTCTCGGCCGAAGGCTTGGCCAACAAGGTATCGACCGCCTTGTCGAGCGCCTGCGCGGTGGTCAGCGAATCCTCGTATTTGGCAAGCGCGATGTCGGCATAGGTCTTGATGACCGCCTTGGGATCGCTCTCGGCCTTGGCCGGCAGCACGAACACCGCCGCCGTCAGCAGCGCCGTGGCACTGATCGCCGCAAGCCTGCTGCCATGTCGTGCCGTCATTATCACTCTCCAGTTTTTCGGGAATTTTGTGAACGGCGCGCGCGACAACCGGCGCCAGGCCATGTGCAGGCCGTCATTCGCGGGGCATGCCGCGCTGTCGCGCGGGTCGAAGAAGAAAGACACCAAAATGCCTCCAATCGAAAGGGTTCAAGGCCCAGACATCAAAGGGATGCGCCGATGCGCGAGGCCCCATAAAGCTTCAGGACCGATGGAAGTCAACGAAAATCGACAGGAAAACTCAATCGAAACAACAGTTTAGAATTATTCTAAACTGCGATAGTCAACTTTAGCCGCCTGCACCGTGTGCCGACGTCATCGCCGAACTGTCCGATTGACAGCCGCCGTTCCGGGTGCGACCCGCAAATGGCCTCTTGCGGCGGCGCCAGACAATTGCCACGTGGCGAGACATCCTAAAATCAAGCTTGGGATCGGAATGCGATGAAGAACGGCGTGGTCATTGTCGGTGCGGGACATGCGGGCGTGCAGGCGGCGGCAAGCCTGCGCGAGGAGGGTTACGACGGGCCGGTGATCCTCGTCGGCGACGAGAACGAACTGCCCTATCACAAGCCGCCGCTGTCGAAGACCTTCATCAAGGATGCCGAGGCCAAGCCGCAACCCTTGCGTGGCGAGGCATTTTACACCGGCAGCGCCGTCGACTACCGGCCGGGCGTTCGGATCGACCGCATCGATGCCGGACGTCGCCGTTTGGAGATATCAGGCGGCGGCGAACTTGCCTTCGATCATCTGATCCTCGCCACCGGCTCGCGCCCGCGCCTGCTGCCGCTGCCGGGCGCGGATCTGTCCGGTGTGGTGTCGCTGCGCTCGCTTTCCGATGCGCGGCTGATCCGGGACTTGAGCGCACGGAGCGAAGACGTCGTTATCCTCGGCGGCGGCTTCATCGGGCTGGAGATCGCGGCGACGCTGCGCGCGGCCGGCCGCACCGTAACGGTCGTGGAAGCGGTTGACCGGCTGCTTGGCCGCACCGTGGCGCCGATCGTGGCGAGCCATGTCCGCCAACGGCTGGAAGCGACCGGCGTGCACATTCTCACCGGCACCACGATCGCAAGGCTCGAGGGCGAAAACGGCCATGTCACGGCAGCGATCACCTCGTCTGGCGAAAGGCTGCCGGCGCGCATGGTCGTCGTCGGCATTGGCGCCGTGCCCAATGTCGAACTGGCCGGGGAAGCCGGCCTCACCATCGCCAACGGCATTCGCGTCGACAACCAGATGCGTAGCTCGGTGCCGGAAATCCTCGCCATCGGCGACGCCGCCTCCTATCGGCATTGGTTCACCGGCGGCGACGTGCGGCTGGAATCGGTACAGAACGCCACCGACCAGGCGCGGCTTGCCGCGCGCACCATAACGGGCCATGCCGACGCCTATTCGGCCGTGCCCTGGTTCTGGTCCGACATCGGCGACATGAAGCTGCAGATGGTCGGCCTGACATCCGGCGGCGACAGCCATGTCGTGCTGGGCGATCTCGCCGACAACAAGTTCTCGATCTACCACTATGCCGCAGACAGGCTGCTCGGCATCGAATCGGTCAACCGCCCCGGCGACCACATGCTCGGCCGCAAGATGCTGAGCGCCGGCTTCTCGCCGGCGCCACAGACGGTGGCAGCGGGGCCGGACGGATTGAAAGCGGCGCTGGTCGCGTTCCAGAACAAAGAGTCAGCCGAGGCCAGTGCCTAAGATTGCCAATTTTTGCCATAGGCTATAAAATGCCTGAATGAGCACCATGAACATCTCCCTGCCGGAAAGCTTGAAGCATTTTGTCGATCAGCAAGTGACCGATCGCGGCTATGGCACGAGCAGCGAGTATGTGCGTGAATTGATCCGCCGCGATCAAGATCGTCAGCTTCTGCGCGGCTTGCTCCTTGAGGGCGCATCGTCCGCCCCGGGCGCTCCGGTTGACGACGACTATTTCGCCGCGCTGCGGAAACGGGCGCAGGGCCAATAGAGTAAGTGCCCATAAAGGCGATCATTCCTCGAAAACTAGCCCTGCGGGATGTCGAGGATGCTGTCGATTACTATACGCGAGAAGCTGGTTCGCGCGCGGCATTGGGCTACATCGAGGAGCTTCAAAACGCCTACAAACTGCTAGCCAGCCATCCCGCATCGGGCTCTCTGAGATATGGCTACGAAATTGGATTGCCTGGTCTGCGTAGCGTGCAAGTCAGGCGCTATCCATACCTGATTTTTTATCTTGAACAGACCGAACATATCGATGTTTGGCGGGTGCTGCACGCCAAGATGGACATTCCAGCCTGGTTACAGAATCCGAGCTCCTGACGGCACGTTCACCGGGCTCAGTGTAAGCCGTCAGGAGAAATGGGCGCCGGCCCTTCAGGCAGCGCGAACCTCGCGGATCGAGCTTTCCAGAATGTCGAGCGCCTCGGTCATGATGCCGTCCTGGATGGTGAGCGGCGCCAGGAAGCGGATGACGTTGCCGTGAACGCCGCAGGTGAGCAGGATCAGCCCCTTGTCGAGTGCCTTCAGCCTGACCGCATTGGCCATCTCCGCCGATGGCAAGCCCTTCCTGACGTCGTTGAACTCGACCGCGTTCATGAAACCGGGGCCACGGATGTCGACGATTTCCGGGACGTCGTCGCGGATCGATCCCAGGCGCTGCTTCAGCCTGGCGCCGAGCGAGTTGGCGCGGTCGCACAGTTTCTCTTCCTCGATCACGTCAAGCACCGCATGCGCGGCGGCAACGCCGATCGGGCTGCCGCCATAGGTGCCGCCCAGCCCGCCGGGGCCAGGCGCATCCATGATCTCGGCGCGGCCGGTGACCGCAGCCAGCGGAAAGCCGCCGGCCAGGCCCTTGGCCATGGTGGTGATGTCGGCGGTCACTTCATGATGCTCCATGGCGAACATCTTGCCGGTACGGGCGAAGCCGGTCTGCACCTCGTCGGCAATGAGCAGGATGCCGTGCTGATCGCAGATCTTGCGCAGCGCGGTCATGAAATCGCGCGGCACTTCGTAGAAGCCGCCCTCGCCCTGCACCGGCTCGACGATGATGGCCGCGACCCTGGCCGGATCGACGTCGGCCTTGAACAGGCGATCGAGCGCGGCAAGCGAATCGGCCACCGACACGCCGTGCAGCGGCACCGGGAACGGGGCGTGGAAGACGTCGGCCGGCATGGCGCCGAAGCCGACCTTGTAGGGCACGACCTTGCCGGTCAGCGCCATGCCCATGAAGGTGCGGCCATGGAAGCCGCCGGCAAAGGCGATGACGGCCTGGCGGCCGGTGGCATTGCGGGCGATCTTGATGACGTTCTCGACCGCCTCGGCGCCGGTGGTGACGAAGATTGTCTTCTTCTCGAACTTGCCCGGAAGAATGCCGTTCAGCCGTTCGGCCAGCCTTACATAGCTCTCATAGGGCACCACCTGGTGGCAGGTGTGGGTGAAGCGGTCGAGTTGCGCCTTGACCGCCTCGATGACCTTGGGGTGGCGATGGCCGGTGTTGACGACGGCGATGCCGGAGGAGAAATCGATGTAGCGGCGGCCCTCGACATCCCAGATTTCCGAGTTCTCGGCCCGGTCGGCGTAAATCTGCGTGGTCATACCGACACCGCGCGAGATCGACTGGCTCTTGCGTTCGGAAATGGCTGAGTTCTTCATGATGTCCCTCATAGGGCCGGCGCCCGTTCTGCTTGATCAGATGTCTTCTGGGCTTATTTCATGCTTTCCTCAAGTCGGCACCGCCGGCAGGCGATTGGGCCTGAGGTATCGCGCCTGACCAGCCGGCGATATCCGTACCAGGGCAACGGACTGCGTTAACGGGTTCGGAGCCTTCGCGGCGCGCTGTTGAGGATCATTGAACGGAAAAACCCGCCTGTGCGGCGGGTCCCTGGCGCAACTCAGCACCATATCCAAATATCTATCATAGTTGCCTTCACCTCGTCAAGGAAAAAATTCCTATCACGAAAAGCTGCCCGGCCGGGACTGGCCGTCGTCAGGCCTTTGCAAACCCGAGTCGGATGCCTGACACGGGTACGAGTCCGGTTTCCTTTTTCGGGAGATCGACTATCGTGCCGGGATCCGCGAGGCATCGCGATCGGCGAGCGGCCTGCGGCTGAGGGAACCCATGAGCAGGAACGCGACATCGTCCGTCTCGCCGCCATCGGTCAAACCTTCCAATTTTTCGACTTTTTCCATCGGCGTAGCGCTTTTCACTTGCACGGCCGTCCTGCTTTTGGCCGGCTGCCAGAAACAGGAAGCGGCGGAAAAAAAGCTGCCGATCATGGTGCGCACCGAGACCGTGGCGATGGCCGACTATGCGCCGAGAACCGCGCTGACCGGGGTGATCGCGGCGCGCACGCTGAACAATCTGTCGTTCCGGGTCGGCGGCCGCGTCGCCGAACGGCTTGCCGATGTCGGCCAGCATGTCGACAAGGGCGCGGTGCTTGCCCGCATCGACCCGCAGGAGCAGGAATCCGATTTGCGCTCGGCGCAGGCCGATCTCGACGCGGCGCAAGCGCAGTTGACCCAGTCCGCCGCCGCCTTCGAGCGGCAAAAGACGCTGCTTGCCCAGGGTTACACCACCAGGCGCGACTATGACGCCGCCGATCAGGCATTGAAGGTGGCGCAAGGCAGCCTCGACGCGGCGCAGAGCGCGCTCGCCAATGCCAAGCAGAACCTGTCCTTCACCGAACTCAAGGCTGGCGCCGCGGGCGTCATCACCGCCCGCCAGGTCGAAACCGGCCAGGTGGTGCAGGCTGCGCAGACCGTCTTCACCGTCGCCGAGGACGGCGACCGCGACGCGGTGTTCAACGTCCAGGAGACGTTGATCGCCAGGACGCCGACCTCGCCGGCGGTGACGATCACGCTCCTGTCCGACCCGCAGATCAGGGCAACGGGCAAGGTGCGCGAAATCTCCCCGGCGGTCGATCCGGCGTCGGGCTCGATCCGGGTCAAGGTCGGCATTGCCGATACGCCCGCCGGCATGCCGCTGGGCGCGGCCGTCATCGGCTCGGTCGGCGCCAAACCGGCCAAGGCGATCCTGCTGCCCTGGCAGGCATTGACGTCCAGCGCCGGCAAGCCGGCGGTCTGGATCGTCGATCCCTCGACCGGTACGGTGACGATGGCACCGGTCGAGGTGCTGGCTTTCAATTCCGGCACCGTCGTCATCGCCAGGGGATTGGAGGAGGGCCAAAGCGTCGTCACCGCGGGCGGACAGCTGCTCAGTGCGGGTCAGAAAATCGAGATATCGGGAGCGGGCCAATGAGCCGGCTGCCGCGCCTCCTGCTTGGCGTGATCGCGCTTGGCGCGCTCGCCGCCTGCTCGAAATCGGAGGAGAAGCCGCCGGAGATCATCCGGCCGGTGCTGTCGGTGGTGGTCGAGCCGCGCACCACGCAGGTCTTCGGCTTCGCCGGATCGGTCGAGCCGCAGGTCAGCGCCGATCTCGCCTTTCGCCTGCTCGGCCGGGTCGTGTCCCGCGACGTCAATGTCGGCGACATCGTCAGCAAGGGCACGACGATCGCGGCACTGGACCCGACCGCCTTGGAGCTGTCCGTCCAGGCGGCCAAGGCCGAGCTCTCCAATGCCGAGGCACAGTTTGCCAACGCCGCCGCCAGCGAGGAGCGCCAGCGCCAATTGCTTGCCAGCGCCAACACCACGCAAGCCGTGTTCGATGCCGCGCAGCAGGCGAGGAAGGCGGCCGAGGCCAGTGTCGAGCGGGCCAAGGCCTCGCTGGCCAAATCGCAGGAGCAGCTCGGCTATGCCAGGCTGTTCTCGGATTTCGACGGCGTCGTCACGGCTGTCGGCGCCGAGGTCGGCCAGACGGTCTCCCCCGGCCAGACGGTCGTCACCGTGGCGCGCTCGGACCCGCGCGAAGCGGTGGTCGATATTCCAGACCAGTTGACCGGCGATCTCACGGCCGGCACGCCGTTCCAGGTCATCCTGCAATCGCTGCCGACGATCCGGACCGAGGCCAAGCTGCGCGAGATCGCGCCGCAGGCCGAGGGCTCGACGCGCACGCGGCGCGTGCGGCTGACGCTTACCGATCCGCCGCAGGCCTTCCGGCTCGGCTCGACCGTGACCGCAACGCGCATGACCACGGTGGAGCCGACGATCGAACTGCCGCTGTCGGCGCTCTTCCAGAGGAACGGCTCCGACAGGGTGTGGATCGTCGATGCGCAGACATCGAGCGTGAGCACGCGCGAGATCAAGGTTGCCTCCAGGAACGGCGGAACCTTCACGGTGGCTCAGGGACTGGAAGCGGGAATGCGCGTCGTCACCGCCGGCGTCCACAGCCTGACCGAAGGCCAGAAGGTCAAACTGCCCGCGGGAGGGGCCTCATGAAGGGCTTCAACCTCTCCGACTGGGCGCTCAACCACCGCTCGATGGTCTGGTATTTCATGCTGGTCTTCGTTGCGGCCGGCATCTTCTCCTACCTCAACCTCGGCCGCGAGGAAGACCCCGCCTTCACCATCAAGACCATGATCATCCAGGCCAATTGGCCCGGCGCTTCGGTCAAGGAGACGGTGCAGCAGGTGACCGACCGCATCGAAAAGAAGCTCGAGGAACTCGACAGCCTCGACTACACCAAATCCGTCACCACAGCGGGCCAGACCGTCATCTTCGTCAACCTGAAGGATACCACCAAGGCGCGCGACGTCGTGCCGAACTGGATTCAGGTGCGCAACATGGTCAACGATATCAAGGCGCAGTTCCCGCAAGGCGTCCAGGGACCGTTCTTCAACGACCGTTTCGGCGACGTCTACGGCAACATCTACGCCTTTACGTCGGACGGGCTGACGCCGCGCCAGCTGCGCGACTATGTCGAGGATGTCAGGACAAAAATCCTGACCGTGCCGAATGCCGGCAAGGTGGACCTGGTCGGTGCCCAGGACGAGGCGATCTATCTTGAATTCTCGACCCGCCAGATCGCGGCCCTCGGCCTCAACCAGCAGGCGATCGTGGCAAGCCTGCAGGCGCAGAACGCGATCACGCCGTCGGGCGTCATCCAGTCCGGCCCGGAACGCATCAGCGTACGGGTCGGCGGCCAGTTTACCTCCGAAGAGAGCCTTCGCGCCATCAATCTTCGCGTCAACGACCGCTTCTTCCGGCTGAGCGACGTGGCGACGATCACGCGCGGCTATGCCGATCCGCCAACGGCACTGTTCCGCTTCAACGGCCAGGACGCGATCGGGCTTGCCATCGGCATGAAGCCCAACGCCAATCTGCTCAAATTCGGCGAGGCGCTGCATGAGGCGATGAACAAGGTGCTGGCAGACCTGCCGGTCGGCGTCGGCGTGCATCTGGTCGCCGACCAGCCGGTCATCGTCGAGGAAGCGGTCTCGGGCTTCACGCGCGCCTTGTTCGAGGCGGTGGCCATCGTGCTGGCCGTGTCCTTCATCAGTCTCGGCATGCGCGCAGGCTTCGTCGTCGCGCTGTCGATCCCGCTGGTGCTGGCCATCACCTTCACGGTCATGTCCTATCTCGGCATCTCGCTCCAGCGCATCTCGCTCGGTGCGCTGATCATCGCGCTCGGGCTTCTGGTCGACGACGCGATGATCGCGGTCGAGATGATGGTGGCGCGGCTGGAGGTCGGTGATAGCCTGCGCAAGGCGGCGACCTATGTCTACACATCGACCGCCTTCCCGATGCTGACCGGCACGCTGGTGACCGTCGCGGGCTTCATTCCGATCGGCCTCAACAACAGCGCCGCCGGCGAATACACCTTCACCCTGTTCGTCGTCATCGCCGTGTCGCTGCTGGTGTCGTGGATCGTGGCGGTGCTTTTCGCGCCGCTGCTCGGCGTCACCATTCTGCCGGCGACGATGAAGACGAAGCATCACGACCAGCCGGGCCGCTTCACCTCGCTGTTCCGGCGTGCCCTTGTCGGCTCGGTGCGCCATCACTGGCTGACCATCATCGCCACGGTGCTGTTGTTTGCCGCGTCGATCGCCGGCTTCGGCCTGGTGCAGCAGCAGTTCTTCCCGCCCTCGGACCGGCCGGAGCTGATCGTCGACTGGAACCTGCCGCAGAATTCCTCGATCGCCGACACGCGCGAGCAGATGGAGCGGTTCGAGCAGCGGGCGCTGGTCGGCAATCCCGACATCGACCATTTCTCGTCCTATATCGGCCAAGGCGCGGTGCGGTTCGTGCTCGCCTATGACGTGCAACCGGCCAATCCCTATTTCGGCCAGACGGTCATCGTCACCAAGAGCATCGAGGCGCGCAACCGGGTGAAGCCGGCGCTGGAAAAGCTGCTGCGCGAGGAATTCGTCGGTACCGACGCCTTCGTGAAGCTGCTCGAACTCGGACCGCCCGTCGGCCGCCCCGTGCAGTACCGCGTCGGCGGGCCCGACATCCAGACGGTGCGCTCGCTGGCGCAGCAATTCGCCGGCGTGATTTCAGCCAATCCCAAACTCGCCGCGCCGACCTTCGACTGGAACGAGCCGCAGCGCGTGCTCAGGGTCGACGTGCTGCAGGACAAGGCGCGGCAGCTCGGCATCACCTCCTCCGACATCGCCAGCGCGCTCAACAGCACCGTCGGCGGCGCCACCATCACGCAAGTGCGCGATGCCACCTATCTGATCAATGTGGTGGCGCGCTCGCGCGAGGCCGAACGCGGTTCGATCGAGACGTTGCAGAACATGCAACTGCCGACCAGCACCGGCGAGGCCATCCCGCTCGCGGCGGTGGCCAACTTCCGCTACGAGCTCGAACAGCCGACGGTGTGGCGACGCGACCGCATCCCGACCATCACGGTGCGGGCCGGCCTGGTCGGCGACGTTCTACCGGCAACGGTGGTCAACGAATTGAAGCCTTCGGTCGATGCCTTCATCGCCAAGCTGCCGCCGGGCTATTCGATCGAGACCGCCGGCTCCGTTGAGGAAAGCGCCAAGAGCCAGGGGCCGATAGCGGCCGTCGTGCCGCTGATGCTGTTTGTGATGGCAACCATCCTGATGGTCCAGCTGCAGAGCTTCCAGCGCCTGTTCCTGGTCGTTGCGGTGGCGCCGCTCGGGTTGATCGGCGTGGTGGCGGCCCTGGTGCCGAGCGGCGCGCCGCTCGGCTTCGTCGCCATCCTCGGCGTGCTTGCCCTGATCGGCATCCTGATCCGCAACTCGGTCATCCTGATCGTGCAGATCGAGGACCTTGTCGCGGAGGGCAAGGACCGTTGGGCCGCCGTTATCGAGGCGACCGAACACCGGATGCGGCCGATCGCGCTGACGGCCGCCGCCGCCAGCCTGGCGCTGATCCCGATCGCGCGCGAAGTGTTCTGGGGACCGATGGCCTACGCGATGATGGGTGGCATCATCGCGGGTACTGCGATCACGCTGCTGTTCCTGCCGGCGCTTTATGTGACGTGGTTCAGGATCAAGGAGCCGAAGCGAGGGCAGGAAAGCACTGCGCCGGCCGATGATGCCATCCCGGAAAGCGGCAGGGCCTGAAGACAAGGGGCGATCAGCGTCGCGTTGAAAGTTCAGCTACACCCTCACAAACCCGTCGCTGGCCCGCAAGAGATTGCGCGTGTAATCCTTCGTCACGCGCCGCTCGACCAAGTCACCCGCCGTCAAATTCTCCACCGCCTCGCCGCTTTGCATCACCATCAGGCGCTCGCACATATGGGTGATGATGGCGAGGTCGTGGCTGACCATCAGGAAGGTGAGCTTGCGCCGCCGGCGGACCTCCTCGAGCAGGTTGAGCACCTCGGCCTGCACGGAGGCATCGAGCGCCGAGGTCGGCTCGTCGAGCAGCAGGACCGACGGTTCGAGGATGAGCGCGCGCGCGATCGCCACGCGCTGGCGCTGGCCGCCCGACAATTGATGCGAGTAGCGGAAGCGGAAGCCGTTGCCGAGACCGACCTCGTCGAGCGCCCGCTGGATGCGCTTTTCCCCGTCGTCAAAACCATGGATGGCGAGCGGCTCCTGCAGCAGGCGGTCGATGGTCTGGCGCGGGTGCAGCGAACCGTACGGATCCTGGAACACCATCTGCACTTCGCGGTAAAAGGCCTTGTCGCGGCGCGCGCCGAGCTTCTTGCCGTTGACCGCGATGCTGCCCGAAGCGACCGGCGCAAGGCCGGCGATCGCCCTGAGCAGCGTCGATTTGCCGGAGCCGGATTCACCGACCAGGCCGAAGGATTCGCCCGGCTGCACGTCCAGGCTGACGCCCTTCAGTGCGCGAAAGCGGTCGAAGATGACCTCCAGCCCGTCGACGGCGATTGCTGATGTCATGCCGCCCACTCCGGCTTGCGGTCGAGCACCGGCAGCGGGTGACGATCGGCGCCGATCTTGGGCATGCAGTTGAGCAGGCCGCGCGTGTAGGGATGCTGGGCGCGACCGAGTTCGGAGGCCTTGAGCTGCTCCACCACCTTGCCGGCATACATGACGATGACGCGGTCGCAAAAGGACGAGACCAGGCGCAGATCGTGCGAGATGAAGATCAGCCCCATGCCGCGCTCGCCGACCAGCCGGTCGAGAATGCCGAGCACGTCGAGTTGCACGGTGACGTCGAGCGCCGAGGTCGGCTCGTCGGCGATCATCATTTCCGGCCCGGCGATCAGCATCATGGCGATCATGGCGCGCTGGCCCATGCCGCCGGAGACCTCGTGCGGATGCAGGTCGAAGACACGCCGGGGGTCGCGGATCTGCACGGCTTCCAGCATGGCCAGCGCGCGCTCCCGCGCCTCGGCCTTGGAGACCTTCTCATGGGTGCGCAGCGTCTCGACGATCTGGCGGCCGATGCTCATCACCGGGTCGAGCGAATATTTCGGATCCTGCAGGATCATGGCGATGCGATTGCCCCGCAGCGCGCGGCGCTCACGTGGCGATGCGGCCAGAAGGTCGATGCCGTCGAAAGCCAGCCTCTTCGCCGATATCCGCGCCTGGGGCGGCGTCAGCCCCATGATGGCACGGCCGGTCTGCGACTTGCCCGAGCCGCTCTCGCCGACGATGCCGAGCCGCTCGCGGCCTAGCGAGAAGGAAACGCCGCGCACCGCCTCGATCAGCCCGGTGCGCGTCGGGAAGGTGACGCGCAGATCGTCGACTTCGAGCAATGCGCGTTCCGGCCGTGTCCTCGTTTCGCCGTTCATTGGTCGCCGCTCCGCGGGTCGAGCGCGTCGCGCAGGCCGTCACCAAGCAGGTTGAAGCCGAGGCTGACGATCAGGATGGCGAAGCCCGGCGCGCCGGCCACCCACCATTGGTCGAGCACGAAGCGGCGGCCCGAAGCGATCATCGTGCCCCATTCCGGCAGCGGCGGCTGCGCGCCGAGCCCGAGGAAGCCGAGGCCGGCGGCGGTGAGGATGATGCCGGCCATGTCGAGCGTCACGCGGATGATCAGCGAGGAGATGCAGAGCGGCATGATGTGGCGCAGCACGATGCGGAAGGGCGAGGCCCCCATCAGTTCCACCGCCTTGATGTAATCGGAATTGCGCACGGTCAGCGTTTCGGCACGCGCGATGCGGGCATAGGGCGGCCAGGAGGTGATGGCGATGGCGAGCACCGCGTTCTCGATGCCGGGGCCGAGGGCCGCGACAAAGGCCAGCGCCAGGATCAGCTTGGGGAAAGCGAGGAAGATGTCGGTGATGCGCATCAGTATGGCATCGGTCCAGCCGCCGGCATAGCCGGCGACGGTGCCGACCACGAGGCCGATGGGGGCGGCGATGATGGCGACCAGGATGACGACATAGAGCGTCCAGCGCGAGCCGTAGAGAATGCGCGAGAGGATATCGCGGCCGAGATCGTCGGTGCCGAACCAGTGCTCAGCACTTGGCGCCAGCAGGCGCGCATTCTTCAGATCGCCGAAAGTCGGCGAATAAGGCGCCAGTACCCCTGCAAGGGCGGCAATGACCAGCAGTGCGATGATGATGAGCAGGCCGAGAAAGGCCAGCCGATTGGCGGAAAAACGCCGCCACGCGACATAGGCGCGGCCGAGCCTCGCCTGTATGCGCGAGGCCGGCCGCTCGCTGAGCAGCCAGTCGCGGCGGGAGAGGGGGGCGGCGTCGGAGGCGGTCATGACGATGCCTCTTGGCGCTGTCGACCCCCACTCCGGTCTGCTTCGCAGACCATCTCTTCCTCGTTCGACGGGGGAGAGGAAAGGTGGCCCGAAGGGCCGGGGTGGGCCGCAGCCGAGCCTGAAAGTGGGATTCCTCTGCTCATCTTACCTTGGTCCTCGGGTCGAGCACGCGGTAAAGCAGGTCGGACAGAAGATTGATGGCTATGAACACCGAGCCGATGACGATGGTGCCGCCGAGCACCGCGTTCATGTCGGCATTCTGCAGCGAATTGGTGATGTAGAGGCCGATGCCGGGCCAGGAGAAGACCGTCTCGGTCAACACCGAACCTTCGAGCAGCCCGGCATAGGAGAGCGCGATCACTGTCACCATCGGCACGGCGGCATTGCGCAATGCATGAGCCCAGATGATGCGGGTTTCCGACAGGCCCTTGGCGCGCGCGGCGACGATGTATTCCTGGGTGAGTTCGTTGAGCATGAAGGAGCGCGTCATGCGGCTGATATAGGCGAGCGAGAAATAGCCGAGCAGCGAGGCCGGCAGGATGATGTGGCGGAACGCGTCCCAGAAGACATCCCACTGCCCCTGCATCGCCGAATCGAGAAGGTAGAAGCCAGTGATCGGCGTGAAGGTGTATTCGTAGACGACGTCGAGCCGCGCCGGGAAAGCCACCCATTGCAGCTTGGCGTAGAACAGGACGAGCCCGAGCAGGCCAAGCCAGAAGATCGGCACGGAATAGCCGATCAGGCCGATGACGCGGACGACCTGGTCGATGAGGCTGCCGCGCCTGACGGCAGCCAGCACACCCAGCGGCACGCCGAACAGCGCGCCGATCAGTGTCCCCAACGTCGCCAGTTCCGTGGTTGCCGGAAGGGCGCGGCGGATGTCGGTCATGACCGGATTGGTGGTCAGCACCGAGGTGCCGAAATCACCATTGAGAGCATTTTTGACGTAAATGTAGAACTGCTCGATCAGCGGCAGGTCGAGACCCATCTCGCGGCGCGTGCGCTCCACGACATTGGCCGGCGCCCGGTCGCCGAGCACGGCCAATACCGGGTCGATGGGGATGACGCGGCCGATGAAAAAGGTCACCGCGAGCAGACCGAGATAGGTCGTGATCGCGATCACCAGGAAGCGGCCGATCGATGAGAAAATGGTGACGGCGCGGGCGCTGCCGCGCCCTGCCGCCGCCTGATTTTCAGCTACGCTCATCCGCCGGCGCTATTCCTTGGAAACCGGCCCAACGAAATTGGTGTCGAAGCTCGGGCCGAGCGCGAAACCCTTGAGGTTCTTGCGCAACCCGGCGACTTCCAGCTGCTGATGGATGATGACGAAGGGACTGGTGTCCAGGATCTTCTGCTGCAGATCCTTGTACATGTCGGCGCGCTTGCCCGAATCCTTCTCCAGCAAAGCGGCTTCGGTTTGCTTGGTCAGGTCCGGAATATCCCAGGCGTTGCGCCAGGCCAGCGTCTTGGACTTGCCCTCATCCGAATTGTCCGGGTTCGAGGCAAAGGTCTGGGCATTGGAGTTCGGATCGAAATAGTCCTGGCCCCACTGACCGATATAGATGTCGTGGTTGCGGGCGCGGTACTTGGTCAACGTCTGCTTGCCGTCGCCGGGAATGATCTCAAGCTTGATGCCGGCCTGGCCGAGCGTCTGCTGGATCGATTCCGCCATGCCGGTTGTCGGCTGGCCGGTGCGCACATCCATGGTCACGCTGAAGCCGTCGGGCAGGCCTGCCTTGGCCAGCAGTTCCTTGGCCTTGGCGACGTCGAGCTTGAACGGGTTCTTGTCCAGTTCTCCGAGCACGCCCTTGGGCAGGAAAGTCTGGTGGATTTCACCGATGCCCTTGAGGATGGTCGAGCTCAGCGCGTCATAGTCGACCAGATATTTGAAGGCCTGGCGGACTTCGGGCTTGGCGAGGTTCTGGTTCTTCTGGTTGAGGCTGATGTAGTAGACAGTTCCCTTCGGCGCACTGGTTGTGGTGAGGTCGGCGTTCTTGGCAATGGCGTCGAGGTCGTTCGGCTCGAGATTGCGGGCGACGTCGATGTCGCCGGCCTCAAGCGCCAGGCGCTGTGCTGAGCTTTCCTTCATGTTGCGGTAGATGACGCGGGCAAGCTTTGCCTTTTCGCCGTAGTAATTGTCGTTCCGTTCGAGCACGACGGCCTCGTTGGCGCGCCACTCACGCAGCTTGTAGACGCCCGAGCCGGCATAGCCGGTCTTCAGCCAGGCATTGCCGAAATCATTGTCCCATTTGTAGTCGGCGCTCGGCGTGACCGCCGCGACATGTTCCTTGACCAGCTTGGCGTCGACGACCGAGGCGACGGTGGCCGACAGGCAGTTCAACACGAAGCTCGGCGCATAGGCCTTGTCGACGATGAACTGGAAGGTGGTGTCATCGACCGCCTTGGCCTTTTCGGCGACATTGTCGCCGCTGATCCCGAACTGGTCGATGATGAAGGCCGGGCTCTTGTCCAGCTTGACGGCGCGTTCGAACGAATAGGCGACGTCGGCCGCGGTGATCGGGTTGCCCGAGGCGAATTTCAGGCCGGGCTTGAGCTTGAACGTGTAGGTCAGGCCATCGTCCGAGACGGTCCAGCTTTCGGCGAGGTCGCCCTTGACCTTGGAGGTGTCGCTGAGGTCGAGCCGGACCAGCAGGTCATAGGTGTTGCCGGTGACCTCGGCGGTCGACAGCTCGAACGCCTCGCCCGGATCCATGGAGATGATGTCGTCGATGGCAAAGCCTTCGACCAGCGTGTCGGCTGGCGTGACCGCGCCAGCCGGCGCTCCCGCGAGAAGCAGCGCCGACATTGCGGCACCCGCAAGCAGAATGCGGGATCGTAGAGCAAGCTTTTCCATCATCATGGTGATTGTTCCCTGTTTTGTTGACCTGAGTTCCCGGCTCAGGGTTGCGGTGTTTTTCCAGGCCGACAAGGGCCCCCTTTGACCACTTACCGTCGTGGTTTTTGTCCAGTTGGTCAACAGCATATCCGGCGGCCTCGCGGCGGGCAACGAGCATTTATGCGTCGGCTCACTGGATCATAGTGGCAGGCGGGCGAGCGGGAGCATGCGAAGGCCAACAGAGGCCGGCAGTCGAGAAAAAACCCTGACTTGAGAGTTACTTCAGAGCAGCGACCAGGCCGGCATCGGGAAAGCAGGTGGCGGGCTTGCCGTTCTTTTCCTGCCAGGCGCCGATCGAGCGGCGGGTCTTGAAGCCGGGCAGCCCGTCGGCGCTGCCGACATCATAGCCCTTGGCCTCCAGCGCCCGCTGCAGGGCGGCGATATCGGAGCGGTGGAGGTCACCGACCGCGCCCCAGTTGCCGGAAAAATTCGCATCGCCATGGGCGATGCGATCGGCGCCATGGCCTATGAACAGGGCATAGAGGTCGCTGGTGTTGTATTGCTTCAGCACGTAGAAATTGGGCGTGGCGATGAAGCCCGGGCCGCTGCGGCCGGCCGGCATCAGCAGGAAGCCCTCGGCCTTCAGCTCGCTCGCCGGGAATGCCTTGCCGCCGACACGCTTGATGCCCATTGCGGCCCATTGCGAGATTGTCTTGCCCTGGTCGGGGCCTTCGAGCGAACAGGAGACGCTCTCGGGAACGGTCACTTCGAATCCCCAGCCACGTCCCCTCACCCAGCCATAATGGACGAGATAGTTGGCGATGGAGGCGAGCACGTCAGGCGTCGAGCTCCAGATGTCGACGCGCCCGTCGCCATCGAAATCGACGGCATGCTTGAGGAACGACGTCGGCATGAATTGCGGCTGGCCGAGCGCGCCGGCCCAGGACGATTTCATCGCATCCACCGGGGCCAGCCCACGCTCGACGATCTCGAGCGCCGCCAGCAGCTCGGTGCGGAAGAAGTCCTTCCTCGTCGACATGAACGCCTTGGTGCCCAGCACCTCGAAGGCGTCGTAAGGCATCTTCGCCGCGCCGAATCCTGTTTCGCGACCCCAGATCGCCAAAAGGACCTCGCCCGGCACGCCATAGCGCTTTTCGATCGCGGCGAGCGTCCTGGCGTTGGCCGCCGCGCGCGTCCGCCCGCCCGATGTGACGGCGCGGATGGTCTTCTCGGCGAAATAGGCGCCGGGCGAGCCGAACTCGGCCTGATGCTGCTTCTGCGGCGTCTTCGGCTTCTCGCCGGGCATGACAAGATCGGGCAGCTTGAGATTGGGTTTGACACCGTCGAAAGCGGCATCGAAGGTCTGCTTGGAAATGCGCTTGGCCTTGGCGTCAGGCCACAGATCGCTCCGGAGCCAGGCGCGGAACTGGTCGTCGATCTTGGCGGCCGAGGCGGAGGTGGAGAGGAACAGTGCAGCCAGTATCGCCAGGAAAAACGCAAAGCAGAACTTGCGGAGGCCGCGTTCCTTGGCGCCCCCCTCTGGCCTGCCGGCCATCTCCCCCACAAGGGGGGAGATCGACCGTTGTCTCTGCCTTCGCCAAACACCGCCGTTGAAAAGGAGATGCCGGCTGCGAAATTGCCAATCTCCCCCCTTGAGGGGGAGATGTCCGGCAGGACAGAGGGGGGCGCCACGGAACGCCAACTTTTGAGGATGCGGGATCACCGTGACAAGCATCCTTCCCCGCAATCGCGTCAAAACGCCGTCCTGGAGCGCAGCGCTGCCGCCAGCGTGCCTTCGTCGAGATAGTCGAGTTCGCCCCCGACCGGCACGCCATGCGCCAGCCGCGTTATCTTCACCTCGAAACCGGACAATTGATCGGTCAGGTAATGGGCCGTGGTCTGGCCCTCCACCGTGGCATTGACGGCCAGGATGATCTCCTTGACCTCGCCGCCGGCGACGCGGTCGACCAATGAGCGGATGTTGAGCTGATCGGGGCCGATGCCGTCGAGCGGCGACAGCGTGCCGCCCAGCACGTGGTAGCGCACGTTCATCGCCGCCGCCCGCTCCAGCGCCCACAGATCAGAGACGTCCTCGACGACGATCAGCGTGCCGGCGTCACGGCGCGGATCGGTGCAGATCATGCAGGGGTCCGACGTGTCGACATTGCCGCAGGTGGAGCAAATGCGCACCTTGTCGGCCGCCTCGCCCATGGCGGCGGCGAGCGGCGACAGCAGCTGTTCCTTCTTCTTGATCAAATGCAGCGCGGCGCGCCTGGCCGAGCGGGGACCGAGCCCCGGCACTTTGGCCAGGAGCTGGATCAGGCGTTCGATCTCGGGACCCGCGATTCGCTTGGACATTGCCCTGATCTAGAGCAATTCCGCGAAAAGTGCGAAGCGGTTTTGCGTCCGGACCGCGTCTCCAACCAGCACCGGCAGGCCGTCAAGTGCGGCCCGCCTCAGTTGGTTTCGAGCGGACGGCTCTGGCTGACGATCATCGCGCCGATGGCATCGGTGTTCTCAGGCGTCGACTGGAATCCCATCGCCGCTTCCTGCGGCGCGCCCTGCACCGAGGAAATGACCTTCGTGTTCAAGGTCCCGCCAAAACGAGCGGCGTCCGGTTCCTCCATCGGCTCCTGCATCGCCACCATCGTCGGCTTTTCCTGGACGCGCGCAGACTTTGCGGCCGGCGCAGCCGATGCCGTCACGTAGGTCTGCTGGGCCGCCTTGCCGGAGTGCATCGGCTCCGCCGCGGCAGTCACGTACGCCGCAGCGGTGCGATCGGATGTCTTGGCCGCCGGCTCGGCGGAAGCAACACGAGTCGCGGCAACTCCGGGCAGGGCTGCTGGCTGCTCGGCCGAGGCGACCGCGACCGTCGGCTCGTCCGGCAGCGGCTGCCAGTTGCGGCCGCGCTTCTCGTAGAATGCATTGCCGCCGGCGACCATGGTGTAATGCATGTTCTTGTATGGGAAGCGCAGGCCCGCGGTGTGGAAATACATCGTGTTCTTGAGCTTGGCCTTGCGCTCGCCCTTGAGCACGGCGTCGGCGGCTTCCTCGACATCGGGCATGGCACGCGAATTCATCGGCCTGGTCATGACGCCGGGCGCGAACTGGCCGCGCTCGCCCACCACCGCGCAGATGGTGTCGCCATGCTTGCCGGAGCGCAGCCGGTTCATCACGACAGTGCCGACGGCGATCATGCCATCGCGGCTCGACCGGTTGGATTCGAAGAACATCGCCCTTTCCAGGCATTCCCTATCCTTCGGCGTGTGGTAGCCGCGGGAGCTCAGGAAACTCGGCGTGATGGCGTCGGTCAGGCTGGACATGCCGTGTGACGCGGTCTGGCTGCAAGCGGCCAGGAACAGGGGAGACGTGACGACGCCGAGCAACAGCGGCGTCTTCCATCGCGTGGCAATCAACAGGTAACCCTCTCACTTCGATGCCCGCCCCCAGGCTGCGGCAAGAATGAGACACTTTCGGGCGAAATGATGGCTAAAACGTTATTAGTGAGATGCTGTTGCCAAACTGGCACAGTTACGTGGCAAGATCCGGGCTTCAAGCCTTTGTTTTATGCACGCCCTTGTCCATGCCGAGACCGCTTTTGGGCGACATGCATTATCGCCCGGCTGAAATCGCAGCCGGCCGTCCTGGCTCAATTTCTTCGAATTTCTCCGAGAACAGCCCGCGCCTCAGGAACAATGCTCGCGCATTGCGGGCGACCGGCGCGATCTTTCCCGGCCAGTCGCTGTCGATGAACTCGGACCTGGTGAAATCGGGGTTGGCCTCCCCGGCAGCCTCCAGGAAATCCGCGATCTCCAGCACGATGGCGCGTTCTTCCTTCGAGAGCGCCGAAGTACCGGCTTCGATCGAGGGGCGATGCACGAAATCCTCGAACAGGTTGAAATAGCCCTTGATGCCGACGAGATCGACGCCGGCATCAGAATCGGCCAGGATTTCCAGGATCTCGTAGATCCTGTTGCGGATACGCTGCTCGATCAGCCTTTCGGACGGCTCTTCGGCCATGGCCAACTAGTCTTTGGCTTTATGCATGTCGTTATCCCCAAAACCGTCGCACACTCTTGGGCGACATGCATCTAGAACGGCAGTTTCATTCCCGGCGGAATCGGCAGGCCGGCGGTCAGCGCCTTGGTCTTTTCCTGCATGATCTGCTCGACCTTGGCCTTGGCGTCATTGTGAGCTGCCAGAAGCAGGTCTTCGAGGATCTCCACCTCATCCTCCTTGAACAGAGACGGGTCGATCTTCAGCGACTTCATCTCGAACTTGCCGGTCAACGTGACAATGACCAGGCCGCCGCCGGCCTGGCCGACGGCTTCGACCGTGGCGATTTCGTCCTGCATAGCCTGGAACTTGGCTTGCATTTCCTTCGCCTTGCCCATGAGGCCGAGAAGATCTTTCATGGTCCGATCCTTTGCAGAGTCGTGGTTTCGTCAGGGTTCGTCGTCGTCCGCCGGCGGCTCGACCGGCACTTCGGCTTCGACCGCGTCGGCTTCCGGCGCGTCGGGGATGCGCACGTCGATGATCCTGGCGCCGGGAAAACGCGCCAGGATGGCGGCGACCGTCGGATCGCTCTTGGCGTCGAGCAAAGCGTTCTCGCGCCTGGTCGATTCCATTTCGGCCAGCGTCTGGCCGCCCTCTTCCTTCGACAGCGACACCAGCCAGTTGCGACCGGTCCAGGCGCGCAGCTTGGTCGTCAAATCGTTAAGCAGCATTTTGGGCGCATCGTCGGTCAGGCTGACGTCGATGCGGCCGGGCTCGATGCGCACGAGGCGGATGCAGCGCTTGACCAGCACCTTGAAGGCGATGTCGCGCTGCGCGTCGGCAAGGGCGACAATATCGGCCAGCGATTTCAGCGGTATTGGCTGCGCCTCCGGCGCCGGCTGCACAGGCGCAATGAAGGCGGCCGGAGCGGGCGCGGCTTCCACCAGCCGCATGGTCTGCGCGCCGCCCGACCCGCCGGGCATGCGCGCCTGCGCCACTGCGCTGGCGCCGTTGCCACCAGGAGCGCCGCCATTACCGGGGCTCGCCGGCGCGCCGTTCGAACGCGGCGCGGCGCCCGGCGCCGGCAGGCCGTTCTCCAGCGATCTCAATGCTTCGTCCAGCGTCGGCAGGTCGGCCGCATGCGCCAGCCGGATCAGCACCATCTCGGCGGCACTTACAGGGCGGTTGGACGACTGCACCTCCGGGATGCCCTTGAGCAGCATCTGCCACGTCCGCGACAGCACCTTGATCGAGAGCGTCCGCGCGAAATCGGCGCCGCGCTCGCGCTCGTCCTGCGACAGCGCCGCGTCGTCGGCGGCGGCCGGAACGAAACGCAGCCGGGTGACGAGATGGTTGAATTCGGCAAGGTCTGTCAGCACGGCGGCCGGATCGGCGCCGGTGTCGTATTGCGCGCGCAATTCCGCCAGTGCCGCGGCAACGTCACCCTTCATGACATGTTCGAACAAATCGACGACGCGGGCGCGATCGGCGAGACCCAGCATCGCGCGCACGGCTTCGGCGCTGACCGCACCACCGCCATGCGCGATGGCCTGGTCGAAAATCGATTGAGCATCGCGCATCGACCCCTCGGCCGCGCGCGCGATCATCGCCAGCGCGTCGTCTTCCGCCTCGATGCCTTCCAGGCCCGCTATCCGGGCGAGATCAGCCTTCACCACAGCCGCATCGATGCGCCTCAGGTCAAAGCGCTGGCAGCGCGACAGCACGGTGATCGGCACCTTGCGGATTTCGGTGGTGGCGAAGATGAACTTGACGTGCGGCGGCGGCTCTTCCAGCGTCTTCAACAGGCCGTTGAAGGCCTGCGTCGACAGCATGTGCACTTCGTCGATGATGTAGACCTTGTAGCGGGCCGAGACCGGCGCGTAGCGCACCCGTTCGATGATGTCCCGGATGTCGTCGATGCCGGTGTGCGAGGCGGCATCCATCTCGATGACGTCGACATGGCGGCCTTCCATGATCGCCTGGCAGTGCTCGCCGAGCACGGCAAGGTCGACGGAAGGCTGGTCGATTGTTGCCGTTTTATAATTCAGGGCCCGCGCGAGAATGCGCGCGGTCGTGGTCTTGCCGACGCCGCGCACGCCGGTCAACATCCAGGCCTGGGCGATGCGGCCGGTGGCGAAAGCGTTGGTGAGCGTGCGCACCATCGGCTCCTGGCCGACCAGTTCGGAGAAATTCGCCGGACGGTACTTGCGCGCCAGCACGCGATAGGCGCCAGCCTTGCCTATCTCCAGGCTTTTTGGTCCCGAATTTCCGGCTTCGCTCATTCGCCCGCAAAACTCCAAATGGCCGCGCCAAAAGGCGGCCGATTCCTGCGCATAGTTTCGCCCGCGCTGCAATGCGTCGTCAACGTCGCGAGAAGGGCCGATGAGGTGGGAGGCTGGAACAATGACCCGTTCCGGGCTCGTTAGGGCTGCTTCCTTCCGGACCTGACCCGGTTGGCGAGTGGATCGTCCACCACCAACCTCCCTCCGTCCATATCGGCAATTCGGCGACGAAATGCAAGGGCGCAGGCAAATCGGCTGCACCAGCCACGAGATTCGCTTGCAGCCTCGATGCAGCCGCTCTAGCGTTCATGACTCTGAGGAAAACACCAAAAGCAAGGGAAACGCCGATGCTGCCGGGCCTGAAGGCCGGATTCACGCTGGATACCCGGCTGGAGGCGGACAGCGAGCAGTTGATGTGGCTTGGGCTGTGTGAACTGCGCGTGATGAACGACCGCCGCTGGCCATGGCTGCTTCTGGTGCCGCAGCGGCCGGGCGTGGAGGAAATCCACGACATGACGCCGCTCGACCAGACAATGCTGACCTTCGAGACCAATATGGTGGCGCAGGCGCTGAAGAAGGTGACCGGCTGCACCAAGATCAACACCGGCGCGCTCGGCAACATCGTGCGCCAGCTGCACATCCACGTCATCGCCCGTTCGGAAGGCGATCCCGGCTGGCCCGGCCCGGTGTGGGGACACGGCCTGCGCGAGCCCTATCAGCGCTCCGAGCTGCGCCGGTTTGCCGAAACGATAAGGGCGGCGCTATAAGCCTTCCCGTGTCCATCCCGAACATGTCCATCCCGAACGCCCAGAGTCCGCATGAGCTTTAGCCTGTTTGACGCGCCCTTGCGCGAGCCGAGCCAATTCGTCGGCTTCGCCGGCAACAGTATCGACCGACAATCCGAGAACCGCGCCGACGATTCGGTCGACAAAGCGCTCGCCGATCCCGGAACCAGGCTGCTTTTGATGCAGGGCGGCCGGCTCTACCTGAAGGTTCGTGACGGCAGCTTCGATCCCTGGTTCGGCGTCGCCGAAAGCCTGCCCTTCCAGACCTTGCCCGGCAGCGGTGTGCTGCTTGGATTCTCCGACCAGGGCCCGGTGCTGGCGGTGACCGCCGGTCTCGAGCCGGAACAGCTTCCCGAAACAGTCAAGGCCATCGACTACCGCTCGGTCTACATGCAAGGCCTGATCGACGAAGCGGCCGCCGGAGCGATGGCGCAGGGCGCCGCACTGCTCGCCTGGCACGCCAGCCATCGTTTCTGCAGCAAATGCGGGACCGAGTCACAAATGCGGGCCGGCGGCTACAAGCGCCATTGCCCGAATTGCGGCACCGAGCATTTTCCGCGCACGGATCCGGTGGCGATCATGCTGACGGCGACGCGCGAGAAATGCCTGCTCGGGCGCGGCCGGCATTTCGCGCCGGGCATGTACTCCGCCCTTGCCGGCTTCATCGAGCCGGGCGAGACGATCGAGGCGGCGGTGCGCCGCGAGACGCTGGAGGAGGCCGGCATCCGGCTC
Organism: Mesorhizobium sp. BR1-1-15; assembly: GCF_020165475.1. Taxonomy (NCBI): domain Bacteria; kingdom Pseudomonadati; phylum Pseudomonadota; class Alphaproteobacteria; order Hyphomicrobiales; family Phyllobacteriaceae; genus Mesorhizobium; species Mesorhizobium sp. BR1-1-15. The sequence goes on from NZ_JAIUIF010000004.1 coordinate 237,687, forward strand.
GGCCGCGTCGTCTACCACGCCAGCCAGCCCTGGCCATTCCCCTATTCGCTGATGATCGGCTGCTTCGGCGAGCCGCTCAATGAAGACATCCAGGCCGACCTCAACGAGCTGGAAGACTGCCGCTGGTTCTTGCGCGACGAGGTGCGCCTGATGCTGGCCAGGGAGCATCCGGGCAATCTGATCACGCCGCCGAAGGGAGCCATCGCGCATCACCTGATCCGCGCCTGGGTCGACAGCGAATAATGGAAATCAGGAGAGGGAAATGATCCGCCATACCGTCGTGTTCACGCTGAAGCATCCGCCGCACTCGCTGGAGGAAAAAAGGTTCCTGGTCGACGCCAGGAAAATCCTCTCGGCGATCAGGGGCGTCACCCATTTCGAACAGCTGCGTCAGGTCAGCCCCAAGAACGACTACCAGTTCGGCTTCTCCATGGAATTCGCCGACCAGGCCGCCTATACCAGGTACAACGACCATCCCGACCACGTCGCCTTCGTGCGCGACCGCTGGATTCCTGAAGTCGAGACCTTCATGGAGATCGACTATGTGCCCCTTGGCTGGTAGCTCAATCCGCTACCTTCCACTGCTCGCGTGACTCACTCGCCGGATAGACGCCGAGGATCCGCACCTCGCGCGAGAAGAAGCGAAGCTCGTCCAGCGCCAGCTCGACCAGCGGATCGTCGGGGTGGCCCTCGATGTCGGCGTAGAACAGTGTCGCCGTGAAGGCGCCGAGCTGGTAGCTCTCGAGCTTGGTCATGTTGATGCCGTTGGTGGCGAAACCGCCCATCGCCTTGTAGAGGGCGGCCGGCACGTTGCGGACGCGGAAGATGAACGTCGTCATCATCTTGGCGTCAGGCGACGGGCGTTCGGCCCACTGCTTGTTCTTGGTCAGGACGACGAAGCGCGTGACGTTGGAATCGGTGTCCTCGACATTCTCCTCGATGATGTCTAGGCCGTAGAGCGTTGCGGCCAATGCCGGGGACAGGGCGGCCATGGTGCGGTCCTTGACCTCGGAGACCATCTTGGCCGCGCCCGCCGTGTCGCCGGCGACAACCGCCTTCCAGCCATTTTTGCGGACGTATTTGCGGCACTGGCCGAGCGCATGGATGTGGCTGTGCACGGTTTTGATCTCGTCACGCCTCACACCTGGCAGCACCATCAGCTGGAAATGGATGGGCAGGAAATATTCGCCGACGATGTGCAGCCTCGATTCCGGCAGCAGATGGTGAATGTCGGCGACGCGCCCGGCGATGGTGTTCTCGATCGGGATCATGGCGAGATCGGCCTTGCCGGTCTCGACCGCGTTGAACGCGTCCTCGAAGGTCGGGCATGGCAAAGGCTGCATCGAGGGATAGACGTTACGGCAGGCGGTGTCGGAATTGGCGCCGGGCTCGCCCTGGAAGGATATTCTGTTGGTCTTTTCAGGCATGGCCAATTCTCGTTGAAGGGGTGTCGGTTCGGCGCTCAGTTTGAAAGGATCGTTCTGGCCCGTTCCAGGTCTTGCGGCGTGTCGACGCCGAGCGGCAGCGACCGCACGATCTCGGCGTCGATGCGCATGCCGGCTTCCAGCGCCCGCAACTGCTCCAGCCGCTCGCGGCGTTCAAGCGGCGACGGCTTGAGCGCCACGAAGCGCTCGAGCGCCGAGCGGCGATAGGCATAGAGACCGATATGATGATAGAGCGCGCCCTCGCCCCAGGGCGCGGTGGCCCGGGTGAAATAAAGCGCCCTCAGCCTGGTGGCCGACAATGGCGAGCCAACGATCTTGACGACGTTGGGATTGGTCTTTTCCTCGTCGCGCTCGATCTCGACGCCGAGCGTGGCGATGTCCACCGCCTTGTCCTCGAAGGGCCTGAGCGAGGCCACGATGATCGCGGGATCGATGGTCGGCAGGTCACCCTGCACATTGACGATGGTTTCGACCTTGTTTGCCGGATCCAGCACCGTCAGGGCCTCGAATATCCGGTCCGAACCCGATTCGTGGTCCGAGCGCGTCATCACCGCCTCGAAACCATGCGCGCGCACCGCTTCCGCCACGCCTTGCGTGTCGGTCGCCACCACCACACGGCCAAGCCCGGCCTCGGCGGCGCGGCGCGCGACATGGACGATCATCGGGGCACCGGCAATGTCGGCCAGCGGCTTGCCCGGGAGCCGGGTCGAGGCCATGCGGGCGGGGATCAGGATCAAGGTGGACATCGGTTTGGCGGGCGTTCGAAACGAGGAGGGGAAAGTGGCAAAAGGTCTCACTGGAAGCGCCCTTATAGGTGTTGCAACGCCGGAGCAAAAGACCTAGTTTCCGCGCGATTTGACCGGCTCTGGAGGGCAGGTCTCGATACCGACGGACGGAGTGGACGGATCGGTCCGCCGGAAAAGGGAGCAAGGGGCGTATGGATTCCAACGAAGTCAACAAGCTGCTCGCCGGATTGCTCGGAACCGTTTTCGTGGTGTTCTCGGTCGGCATCGTGTCGGACGCGCTGTTTGCCTCGCCCGCTCCGGAAAAGCCCGGCTTCGCCATCGAGGCCGCCGAGCCCGCCGAGGGCGGCCCCGCCGCTCCGGCAGCCGCCGAAAAGCCGATCGCGGATCTTCTGGCCAACGCAAGTGCCGAACAGGGCGCTGCCATCTTCAAGAAATGCCAGGCCTGCCACTCCGGCGAGAAGGGCGGCCCCAACAAGGTCGGCCCGGATTTGTGGGATCTCATCGACCGCCCGGTCGCCGAGCATGAGGGCTTCGCCTATTCGGCCGGCATGAAGGAGTTTTCCAAGGGCGGCACCGAGAAGTGGACCTACGACAACATCAACCACTTCATCACCTCGCCGAAAAAATTCGTGAAAGGCACGGCGATGGGCTTTGCCGGCCTGCCGAAGGAAGAAGACCGCGCCAACGTCATCGCCTATCTGCGCACGCTGTCGGACAATCCCAAGCCGCTGCCCGCGCCGGGCGCTGCCGCCGATGCATCCGCCCCCGCCAAGCCCGCCGAAGGGGCCGCACCGGCCAAGCCGGCCGAAGGCGCAGCTCCTGCCAAGCCAGCGGCGCCTGCGGCTCCCGCCGCACCAGCTCCGGCCGCCCCGGCACCGGCGCCTGCTCAATAAACCGGATCTCGTCTTGACGACCTTGAAAAAGCCGGGTTCAGCCCGGCTTTTTCGTTAGGAAAACCGCATATGCGGCGACAAAGCCGCGCATGGCGGTTTTCACGCGCGGCAAATCATCTAGATTGCCCTTTCTGGATGATGGCACGCATCGCGAAGAGGACAGTGGATGACGCTTGGCCGAGTGCTTCTCAAATCGTTGCTGGCGGCGGCCCTGCTGGCCGCGGGGTTGCAGGCGGCCCTGGCCGATGAATGGCGCACCACCTCATCGCTGATCGGCGAATCCAAATATGGCGACAATTTCCAGCACTATGACTACGTCAATCCCAACGCGCCCAAAGGCGGCACGCTGAATTCGGTGGTACTGGGCACGTTCGACAGCTTCAATCCCTATATCGTGCAGGGTTCACCGGCCGCCGGCCTGGTCGGGTTCGGCGGCGGCCTGCTCTACGACACGCTGATGGAGCAGGCGACCGACGAAGGCAGTGTCAGTCATCCGCTGATCGCCGACGCCTACAAATACCCGGCCGACTTTTCCTCGGCGACTTACCGGCTCGACACCCGCGCGAAGTGGCATGACGGCCAGCCTATCACCGTCGACGACGTGATCTGGTCATTCCAGGTGCTGAAGGCGAACAGCCCGATGTACAGCCGCTATTTCGAGAACGTCACGGATGCCGTGGCTGTCTCGGATCGCGAAGTCGAGTTTCATTTCAGCCAGAAGGGCAACCGCGAGCTGCCTAAAATCCTGGGTGATCTCGCCGTGCTGCCGAAACATTGGTGGGAAGGCACCGATGCCAACGGCAAGAAGCGCGACGTCACCAGGCCGACGCTGGAGCCGCCGCTCGGCTCCGCCGCCTACAAGATCGCCAGCTTCAAGCCTGGCTCGGAAATCGTCTGGCAGCGCGTGCCGGACTATTGGGGTGCCAAGCTGCCGGTGAAGATCGGCCGCGAGAATTTCGACAGGCAGCGTTTCACTTACATTCTTGATGACAATGCCGCCTGGCAGGCCTTCACCAAGGGCGGACTTGACGACATCAAACCGGAAAACAGTTCGAAGCGCTGGAAGACATTCTATGATTTCCCGGCGGTCAAGGCCGGCGATGTCATCAAGCAGGAATTCAAGACCACCTCGCCAGAGCCGATGCAGGCTTTCATGCTCAACCAGAGGCGCCCGCTGTTCCAGGACCGCCTGGTACGGGCCGCGCTGACCTATCCTTTCGACTTCGAGACAATGAACCGTACGCTGTTCTACGGTTTCAACACCCGCACCAGCAGCTATTTCCAGGGAACTGAACTGGCCTCCAGCGGCTTGCCGCAAGGCAAGGAGCTGGAAATTCTTGAACAGTATCGCGACAAGCTGCCGCCCGAGCTGTTCACGCAGGAATTCAAGCTGCCGGTCTACGATTCACCGCAGGCCGAGCGGAAATACCTGAAGCAGGCAGTCGACCTCTTCGCCAAGGCTGGATGGGTGATCAAGGGCGGCAAGATGGTCAATGCCAAGACCGGCGAGCCGTTCAAGTTCGAGATACTCGGCTGGAACGACACCGACCAGGTCATCTCCAGCCCCTATATCGCCAATCTGCGCAAGATCGGCGTCGACGCTACGTTGCGCATCATCGACCAGACCCAGTACGTCAACCGCGTCAACAATTTCGACTACGATGTCATTATCGGGCAGCTCGGCCAGTCGGAATCGCCTGGCAATGAGCAGCGCGACTTCTGGAGTTCCAAGGCCGCCGACAGGCCGGGGTCGCGCAACTACGCCGGCATCAAGAACCCGGTCGTCGATGCCCTGGTCGACCGCATCATCTTCGCCACCGACCGCAAGGATCTGGTTGCCGCCACTCATGCACTCGACCGCGTGCTGCTGTGGAACTACTACGTCGTGCCGCAGTACTATCGAGCCGTGGTCTGGCTGGCTTACTGGAACAAATTCGGCATTCCCGCCAAACAGCCGAGCTATATCGGCGCCGACCAGAATTCCTGGTGGATCGATCCGGAGAAGGAAAAGGCGCTGGCGGCCAAATACAAGGGCAACAATTGATGGCGGTGCTGCCCCGTCGCGATTTCCTGGGCCTGGGCAGTGCCGCCGCTGTCGCCGCCCTATTGCCCGGAAAAGCCTTTGCCAATATTGCGACCGGCACCAAACTGCACGGCCTGTCCGCCTATGGCGACCTCAAATACAAACCGGATTTCACGCATTTCGACTACGTCAATCCGGATGCACCCAAGGGCGGCCAGATGAATTTCGCGCCGCCGAACGCCACGCTCAACCAAAGCTTCCTGACCTTCAACACGTTGAATTCCCTGGTATTGAAAGGAGATGCGCCGCCGCGCACCGAACTCTGTTTCGATTCCTTGATGGCAAGCGCGCTCGACGAGCCGGATGCGGTCTACGGCCTGCTTGCCGAGTCCGTCACCTTGTCGCAAGACCGCAACGGCTTCCGCTTCGCGCTGCGACCGCAAGCGCGTTTCCACGACGGCTCGCCGCTAACCGCCGAAGACGTAGTCTTCGCGTTGAAGCTTTACAAAGAGCAAGGGCATCCGAACCTTTCCCAGGCGTTGCGGTATATGACCGACGCGGTCGCCGAGGATCCGCTCACCCTCAACCTTACCTTCAACGGCGAACAGTCCGCGCAAAACATCCTCAGGATCGTGGCGATGCCGATCGTGTCCAAGGCCTTTTATGCGGCCAATGATTTCAATGCCTCGACGATGACGCCGCCGCTCGGCTCGGGACCATACAAAATGGGGCGAGTGGCCGCGGGACAGACAGTCGAATATGAGCGCGTGGCCGACTATTGGGGCCGCGACCTCCCGGTGAATCGCGGCCAGTACAATTTCGACCGTATCCGCATCGACTTCTATCTCGACCGGCAGGCGGCGTTCGAAGCCTTCAAGAAGGGCGATACCCATTTTCGCGAGGAGTTTACCGCGCGGGTCTGGGCGACCGGATACGACTTTCCGGCGCTGAAGGACGGCAAGGTCGTCAAGCGGGAATTTCCCGGCGAGAAGACGCCAGACATGCAGGGCGTCGCACTGAACCAGCGTCGTGCGCAATTCCGCGATGAGCGGGTGCGACGGGCGATCGCCCGGTGTTTCGATTTCGAATGGATGAAGCGGGCGTTGTTTTATGGCTCTTACGAGCGCTCTCAATCGAACTTCGAACGGTCGGATTATAAGGCCGAAGGCTTGCCCTCGCCTGAGGAACTGGTCCTGCTGGAGCCATTCCGGGCCGAGTTGCCACCGGAGGTTTTTGGCGAAGCCGTGACGCAGCCTCTGTCCGACGGGTCAGGCGATGACCGCAAGCTGCTGGGCGAGGCTTCGAGATTGCTCGCGCAAGCCGGCTGGAAGCGGGCGGGCAATTTCGTCGTCAACGACAAGGGCGAGCGGCTACGGGTGGAAATGCTGACGGAGGATGACGGCATCGTTCGCATCTACACCCCATGGTCCGAGAATATGAAGGCGATCGGGATCGACGCTTCGATCCGGCAGGTCGATTCGGCGCAATATGAACAGCGGCAGAGCGATTTCGACTTCGATCTTACCGTGCTGCATTGGTCGATCGGGGCGACGCCGACTGACGACAGCCTGGAGATGCTCTATGATTCTCGAATGGCGAAAATCCCGGGGCAGCGCAACTACCCCGGAACAGAAAGCAAGGCCATCGACGCGTTGATCGTGGCAGCCGGCAAGGCGCAAAGCCGGTCCGAACTCGTCACCGCGCTCAAAGCCCTCGATCGGGTCTTGCGCGCGCGGCTGGACTGGATTCCAACATACTATCTGGCGAATCACCGCGTCGCCTATTGGGACATGTTCGGCTTCGTCGAGCAAAAGCCCGATTTCGGCTTTCCGGTCGAGACGCTGTGGTGGTTCGACAAGGGCAAGGCGGCAAAAATTGGCAAAGGCTGAATTTCTTGCGGGCGTAAGCACCGCCCCTCACCTGCCTGCCGGCATCCTCTGCCCGTATAGTGACGGGGAAAGAGGCGCGTTCATCGACGGTTTCGCCAATCACATGCGTCGGGAGGGTACCATCTGATGGGCGCCTATATCCTGCGCCGCATCCTTTTGATGATTCCGACCCTGTTCGGCATCATGGCGATCTCGTTCGCCGTCATCCAGTTTGCGCCCGGCGGCCCGGTCGAGCAGGTCATCGCCAAGCTGACGAACCAGGGTGGCAGCGACCGTCTGGGCGGTGGCGGCGGCGATGCGGGCGGCGGTAATTTCGATGCCGCCGGTGACGTCGGTTCAAAATATCGCGGCGCGCAGGGGCTCGATCCGGAATTCATCAAGAAGCTGGAGAAGCAGTTCGGCTTCGACAAGCCGCCGCTCGAGCGCTTCGGCCTGATGCTGTGGAATTATATCCGGTTCGATTTCGGCGACAGTTATTTCCGCGACATTTCGGTGCTCAACCTGATCCTGGAAAAAATGCCGGTGTCGATCTCGATCGGGCTGTGGATCACGCTCCTGTCCTACCTGATCTCGATCCCGCTCGGCATCCGCAAGGCGGTGAAGGACGGCAGCCCCTTCGACATCTGGACCAGCGGCGTCGTCATCGTCGGCTATGCCATTCCGGGTTTCCTGTTCGGCATCATGCTGATGGTGCTGTTTGCCGGTGGTTCGTTCTGGGACTGGTTCCCGCTGCGCGGCATCGTCTCGGACAATTGGGACCAGTTGTCATGGCCGGCCAAGATCGGGGACTATCTCTGGCACATGACCTTGCCGCTGACGGCGCTGGTGCTGTCGGCCTTCGCCACGACGACGCTGCTGACCAAGAATTCCTTCCTGGAGGAAATCCGCAAGCAGTATGTGGTGACCGCCCGCGCCAAGGGCCTCTCGGAACGGCAGGTGCTCTATGGCCATGTCTTCCGCAACGCCATGCTGATTGTCATCGCCGGTTTTCCCGGCGCCTTCATCTCGGCCTTCTTCACCGGTTCGCTGCTGATCGAAAACATCTTCTCGCTCGATGGGCTCGGCCTGCTCGGCTTCCGGTCGGTGGTCGAACGCGACTATCCCGTGGTATTCGCCAACCTCTACATCTTCTCGCTTCTCGGCCTGTTCGTCGGATTGCTGTCCGACCTCATCTACACCTGGGTCGATCCGCGCATCGATTTCGAGCGGAGAGACGTTTGATGTCGGAGGCAAGTGTTACCGCCGGGGTCGTGCCGGAGCGGATGCCGCGGCCGTTTCTGTCGCCGCTCAACAAGCGCCGCCTAGAGAACTTCAAGGCCAACCGGCGCGGCTACTGGTCGCTGTGGATCTTCCTTGTCCTGTTCGTGCTGTCGCTGTTCGCCGAATTCATCGCCAACGACAAGCCGATCATCGCCTCCTACAAGGGCGAGATCCTGTTTCCGGTGCTGGTCGCCTATCCCGAAGAGAAGTTCGGCGGCTTCTATGCCGTCACCGACTATCGCGACCCGGTGATCCAGGACGAGATCAACGCCAATGGCTGGATGATCTGGCCGCCGATCCGCTATTCCTACCAGACCGTCAACAACGCCATTCCCGAAGCAGCCCCGGCCAAGCCGTCCTGGCAGTATGACGCCAAGACGCGCTGCAACCAGTACCCGCAAGGGGCTGCTGATCCGGCCTGCAGCGTCGGTAACTGGAACTGGCTGGGCACCGACGACCAGGCGCGCGACGTGCTGGCGCGGGTCATCTACGGTTTCCGCATCTCGGTGCTGTTCGGACTGATCCTGACCGCCGGCTCGGCTCTGATCGGCGTCGCGGCCGGCGCCCTACAGGGCTATTTCGGCGGCTGGACGGACCTGCTGTTCCAGCGCTTCATCGAGATATGGTCGGCGATCCCCGTGCTCTACCTCCTGCTCATCGTCGCCGCCATATTGCCGCCGGGCTTCTTCATCCTGCTCGGGCTGATGCTGCTCTTCTCCTGGGTGGCGCTGGTCGGCGTGGTGCGGGCCGAATTCCTGCGCGCGCGCAATTTCGAGTACGTCAACGCGGCGCGCGCGCTCGGCGTGCGCAACCGCACCATCATGTTCCGGCACCTGTTGCCCAACGCCATGGTGGCGACACTGACCTTCCTGCCGTTCCTGCTCTCAGGCTCGATCTCGACGCTGACCTCGCTAGACTATCTCGGTTTCGGCCTGCCGCCGGGCTCGGCCTCGCTCGGCGAATTGCTCAAGCAGGCGCAGCGCAATCTCAACGCGCCGTGGCTCGGCATTTCCGGCTTCGTCGTCATCTCGCTGATGCTGTCGCTGTTGGTCTTCGTCGGCGAGGCGACACGCGACGCCTTCGATCCGCGCAAGACGTTCCGATGAGCGACGCCCCCTTGCTCTCGGTCCAGGACCTCAGCGTCGCCTTTGCGCAAGGCGGACAGCAGTCGCTGGCCGTCGATCACATCTCCTTCGACATCGCCAAGGGCGAGACGGTGGCGCTGGTCGGCGAATCCGGCTCCGGCAAATCGGTCTCGGCGCTGTCCGTGCTGAAGCTCTTGCCCTATCCCAGCGCCAGCCACCCCTCGGGCAGGATCCTGTTCCAGGGCGCCGACCTGCTCGCCATGAACGAGAAGCAACTGCGGCAGGTGCGCGGCAACAAGATCACCATGATCTTCCAAGAGCCGATGACCTCGCTCAATCCGCTGCACACGATCGAGCAGCAGATCGTCGAGATCCTGAAGCTGCACCAGGGCATGGCCGACCGCGCGGCCAAGGCGCGCACGCTGGCCCTGCTCAACGAGGTCGGCATCCGCGATCCGCAGAAACGGCTCGACGCCTATCCGCACCAGCTGTCCGGCGGCCAGCGCCAGCGCGTCATGATCGCCATGGCGCTGGCCAACGAACCGGAACTCCTGATCGCCGACGAGCCGACGACAGCGCTCGACGTCACCGTACAGGCGCAGATCCTCGAATTGCTGGCCGGCCTGAAGAGCCGCAAGGGCATGTCGATGCTGTTCATCACCCACGACCTCGGCATCGTGCGCAAGATCGCCGACCGGGTGTGCGTGATGACCAAGGGCAAGATCGTCGAGATGGGGCCTACCAAGGACATCTTCGCCAATCCGCAGCACGCCTATACGCGCCATCTTCTGGCGGCCGAGCCCAAGGGCAAGCCACCCGCGGCCAACAGCGCCGCGGCACCCGTGATGACCGGCAAGGACATCCAAGTCTGGTTTCCGATCAAGCAGGGCTTCTTCCGGCGCACCGTCGACCATGTGAAGGCGGTCGACGGCATCGATGTCACCGTGCGGGCCGGCCAGACGCTGGGCGTGGTTGGAGAGTCCGGGTCGGGCAAGACCACGCTCGGCCTGGCGCTGGCGCGGATGATCTCGTCAAGCGGAACCATCCAGTTCAACGGGCGCGACATCAACCAGCTCTCGTTCAACGCCATGCGCCCGCTCAGGCGCGAATTGCAGATCGTCTTCCAGGATCCTTTCGGGTCGCTCAGCCCCCGCATGTCCATCGCCGAGATCATCGAAGAAGGCTTGAAGATCCACGAGCCGAAGCTGTCGCTCGACGAGCGCGACGACAAGGTGGTCGACGTGCTGAAGGAAGTCGGGCTCGACCCGGCGACGCGCAACCGCTATCCGCACGAATTCTCCGGCGGCCAGCGCCAGCGCGTCGCCATTGCTCGCGCCATGGTGCTCAACCCGCGTTTCGTCATGCTGGACGAGCCGACCTCGGCGCTCGACATGAGCGTGCAGGCGCAGGTGGTCGACCTCCTGCGCAGCCTGCAGGCCAAGCATGACCTCGCCTATCTCTTCATCAGCCACGACCTCAAGGTCATCCGGGCCCTGGCCAACGATGTCATCGTCATGCGCAATGGCCAGATCGTCGAAGCCGGTCCTTCCGAACAGATTTTTGAAAAGCCGCAAACCGACTATACTCGGGCGCTGATCTCGGCCGCCTTCAAGATAGAAACCGCCCCGACGGGGGTCGTCAGCGAGTGACTCCTTCCTTCGCAATTCCGGTCGGAAAGCCGCCTTGCGCCTTTCCCGCAATTGCTCCAAACCGAACAACAGGACAAAATCCATAAATGGAAAAAGGCAAAATCCTGCTTGCCGTCACCGGCTTTCACCCGCAGCGCTGGCGCGAACTGCTGTCCGCAGAGCGCGAGGTGGTGCTCGAGCCGGACGGCGCCAGCGATCCTTCGATCACCTATGCGGTGGTGTGGAAACAGCGGCCGAACCTGTTGGGGTCGCTGCCCAATCTGCGCGCCATCTTCTCGATCGGCGCCGGTGTCGACCACATCTTCTCCGATCCCAGCCTGCCGGACGTGCCGATCGTCAAGGTCGTCGCCGGCAACCTGGCCCAGCACATGACCGAATATGTCGTCTGGCGGGTGCTCGATCATCACCGCCAGGGCCTGCTGTACCGGTCGCAGCAGCCGAAGAAGATATGGCGCGAGCCGGCGCAGCGCACCGCTGAAGATATCTCTGTCGGCATCATGGGGCTCGGCAGTCTCGGCCGCGCGGCGGCGTCGGCGCTGCTGTCGCTCGGCTTCGCGGTCAATGGCTGGTCGCGCACCGACCGGCCGATGGAAGGTGTCGCGACCTATTGCGGCGAGGCCGGGCTGATCCCGTTCCTCAATGCCACAGACATACTGGTCGTGCTGCTGCCGCTGACGCCGGATACCAAGGGTATCATCAATTACGGCGTGCTGAAGGAATTGCGCAAGCGCAACGGTCTTGGCGGCTCGGTGCTGATCAATGCCGGTCGCGGCCGCCTGCAGAAGGATGCCGACATCGTGCGCGCGCTGGACGACGGCACGCTGAAGGAAGCGAGCCTCGACGTGTTCGAGGTCGAACCGCTGCCGAAGACCAGCCCGCTATGGGCCCATCCGAAAGTATTCGTGACGCCGCATGCCGCGGCCACGTCCGATCCCGTCCACCTGGCGCCGATCATGCTGCGCCAGATGGATGCCTTCGAGCGGGGCGAAAAGCTGGAGAACCTGGTGGACCGCAAAGCGGGATATTAGGCCGCTGGCAGGTGGTCATCGGGACCGCCTTCAGGCGACATGTGTTAGCCGGGCAGAGCGAACTTCTTCTGCTTGTCCGGCTTGCCGCAATCGCGGCGCTCGATAGACCGGCTCATGGCGTCGACCTCGCCGCTTGCCTTGTCGGCATCGCGCTTGGTCTTGGAGCGGATATCCGGAATGAACGGGCCGAAGCCCATCGCGGGGTTGGAGAATGTCGGCTTGGCCTGCTGGGACAGATTGTATTGCCGAGCCAGGGCGTTGCGTTGCGCCAGCAACTGGCCGCAAGGCACGCTGTCATATTGCAATGAGGACTGGACGTTTTCGTCCTGGCGCTCGGACATGGAGTTGCCGACACAGCCCGCCATAACGAGGCAAGATGCCAAGGCCATCATGTTCCAGCGCATGGAAAATCCCTCCGTACGACACTGCCCCGACATAATCCGGCATGCGATTGGGGCTTTTTCGCAGCAGAGGCATCCGCAGGCCTCAGAGTGCGTTGCCTGACTGCTGCCCGGCGGGTGGCTGTAGGACGAGTCAGCAGTCTCTTGCAACAGGCTTCCCGCGCCCGAATTAGCCACTATCTTGGAACGATGCGCGCCAGCGACCTGCTCCATCCCCGGCCCGAGGGCCTTTACTGCCCGCCGGGCGACTTCTTCATCGACCCGGTGCGGCCGGTCAACCGGGCGCTGATCACGCACGGCCATTCCGACCACGCACGCTCCGGCCACGGCTCGGTGCTGGCGACGCAGCAGACGCTGGACATCATGAGGCTTCGCTATGGCGAGGGTTTTGCAGGCACGACACAGACGGCAGGACTGGGCGAGCGAATTGCCTTCAACGGCGTCGACATCAGCTTTCATCCGGCCGGCCATGTGCTGGGCTCGGCGCAGATCGCGGTCGTGCATCAGGGCATGCGCATCGTCGCCTCCGGCGACTACAAGCGGCAGCAGGACGCGACATGCCTGCCGTTCGAGCCAATCGCGTGCGATGTGTTCATCACCGAGGCAACCTTCGGCCTGCCGGTGTTTCGCCACCCGCCGGACGAGGAGGAGATCGCGCGGCTCCTGAAATCGGCGGCGCAGTTCCCCGAACGCTCGCATCTCATCGGAGCCTACGCGCTGGGCAAGGCGCAACGGGTGATGCGTCTGTTGCGCGACGCCGGCTACGACAGGCCGATCTATATCCACGGCGCGCTGGCCAAGCTCAGCGACTATTACCAGAGCCAGGGCATCGATCTCGGCACGCTGGAGCCGGCGACAGTGGAGAGCGCCAGCAAGGATGATTTCACCGGCGCCATCGTCGTCGGTCCGCCGGCCGCCTTCGCCGATCGCTGGGCGAGGCGCTTTCCCGATCCGATCTCCTGCTTCGCCTCGGGCTGGATGCGCATCCGCCAGCGCGCCAAGCAGGGCGGCGTCGAGCTGCCGCTGATCATTTCGGATCATGCCGACTGGGACGAACTGACCGCCACGATCAAGGAGACCGGCGCAGAGGAAATCTGGGTGACACACGGCCGCGAGGAGGCGCTGGTGCGCTGGTGCGAACTCGAAGGGATCGCTGCGCGGCCACTGCATCTGGTGGGGTATGAGGACGAGGGCGATTGATGGCATGAATCGCTTCGCCGAACTGCTCGACCGCCTTGTGCTGACGCCGTCGCGCAACGGCAAGCTGACGCTGCTGACCGATTATTTCCGCAGCGTCGAGGATCCCGATCGCGGGCTGGCGCTGGCTGCCATCACCGGCGACCTCAACATCGCCGCGATCAAGCCGGCGATGCTGCGCACCCTGGTGACCGAACGCATGGATCCGGTGCTGTTCGGCTATTCCTACGACTATGTCGGCGATCTCGCCGAGACCGTGTCGCTGGTCTGGCCGCAGACGCCCGGAACCATACCGAACCGTGAGCCGACGCTCGGTGAGGTGGTCGCGAAGCTGCAGGCGGCGAGCCGCTCCGACGGGCCGAAAGTGCTGTCAAACCTGCTCGACAGTGCCGGCATCTCGGCCCGCTTCGCCATCATCAAGCTGGTCACCGGCGGGTTGCGCATCGGGGTGTCGGCGCGGCTGGCCAAGCAGGCACTGGCGGATTTCGGCAAGGTCGACGTCGCCGAGATCGAGGAACTCTGGCACGGGCTGTCGCCGCCGTACACAGCCTTGTTCGCATGGCTGGAAGGCAAGGCCGCAAAGCCCGAGAGGGCCGCGCGGGCACTGTTCCGGCCGGTGATGCTGTCCAACCCGGTCGGCGACGGCGATCTCGACAGGCTCGACCCCGCCGATTACGCGGCCGAGTGGAAATGGGACGGCATCCGCGTCCAGGCGGTGTCGGAAGGCGGCATCCGCCGGCTCTATTCGCGCACCGGCGACGATGTCTCCGGCGCCTTTCCCGACCTCGCCGAGGCGATGGTTTTCTCGGCCACGCTCGACGGGGAATTGCTGGTCGGCGATCCCCGGGAAGCGACAGGGACATTCTCGGATCTCCAGCAGCGGTTGAACCGCAAGACGGTGTCACTGAAGATGCAGCAGCAATATCCGGCTTTCATGCGTTGCTACGACCTTTTGCAGGTCGGCGCGGAGGATTTGCGGGGATTGCCCTTCCGGGAGCGGCGCGTCCGCCTCGAAAACTTCGTGAAAACGCTCGACCCGAGCCGCTTCGATCTTTCGCCATTCGTCGCGTTCTCGGACTGGCAGGCGCTGGAGGAACTGCGCCGGGCGCCGCCGCACCCGATCATCGAAGGCGTGATGCTGAAGCGCTGGGATTCGCCCTATGTCGCCGGCCGGCCGAAGGGGCCCTGGTTCAAATGGAAACGTGACCCGCACACGGTGGACGCCGTGCTCATGTACGCCCAGCGCGGCCACGGCAAGCGCTCGAGCTTCTACTCCGATTACACGTTCGGCGTCTGGTCCGGAGCGGAAGGCGAGGAGGAACTGGTGCCGGTCGGCAAGGCCTATTTCGGCTTCACCGACGAGGAATTGAGGCAGATCGACAAATATGTCCGCGACAACACGATCGAGCGTTTCGGGCCTGTGCGCTCGGTGCGCGCCGACCGTGACAACGGGCTGGTGCTGGAAGTCGCCTTCGAAGGGCTCAACCGTTCGACGCGTCACAAATCCGGCGTTGCCATGCGCTTTCCCCGCATCTCGCGGCTGCGCTGGGACAAGCCCGCCAACGAGGCCGACCGCATCGAGACGCTGCAGGCGCTGCTCGATCGTTGATCGCACCCTCTCTGGTGCCGGCGCTCAAGGCTCGACGGAGACGCGTATCTCGTAAATGTTGACCGCCTTGCCCTGCTTGTCGAAATCGGAGTTGATGGCGATCGTTCCGGCCGAGCCGGGCCGCTTGTCGGGGAATTTCACGTCGAAGAGATATTCGTTGCGCTGCTGGCCTACCGCATAGCGTTTGCGGCCGCAATCACCAAGCTCGCCGAAATTGCAGTCGACCGAGATCTGCGTGTCCTTGCCGTCCTCGGCGCGGGCGACAATATCGAACACGGCGTGCTTGCCGGCGAGCTTCTCCAGCACGCCTTGCCCGACATCGAAGCTGATCGCCGAACCGGAAGCGCCGGACTGGATGCGCAGGAATGGCCCGGAATC
This sequence comes from Mesorhizobium sp. BR1-1-15, assembly GCF_020165475.1. Taxonomy (NCBI): domain Bacteria; kingdom Pseudomonadati; phylum Pseudomonadota; class Alphaproteobacteria; order Hyphomicrobiales; family Phyllobacteriaceae; genus Mesorhizobium; species Mesorhizobium sp. BR1-1-15. Next base: position 253,290 of record NZ_JAIUIF010000004.1, read on the forward strand.
GTCCTTCATCGTTTCCGCCTTGGCGTCCGACGGAGCGCTGACATGCGCCGGGTCGGTGGGCGAAAACACGTTGATCCAGTTGCGCGCCTGACCGGCAGCGCCGGGCTTTTCCGGCCCGGTCTCGCCATCGGCCGGTGTGAAATCGTCGTCCTCGACGGTCGGCGGCGCTTCGGGCGGAGCGGTGTCGAGCTGAGCCTGGGTCTTGAAGACGCCGGTCTGCATGGCGAAAAACAGGCCGATGCCGACCGCGGCGAGCAGCGTCACGGTGAGGAAGATGGCGGTCAGCGGCAGGCGCCGGCCCCTGATGCGCCTCTCGTCGCGATCGGGCGCCACTTCAGCCGTGGCTTCGGACGAAGCGGGAGCCGACATGTCGATGGACGGCACGCCGGAAAGGGTCGCGTCGGGCATGATGTCTGGAACGACCGGCAAGACGCGCGAGCGCGGGGCATCGGCAGCCGGCTGTGCAGGCTCGTCGACGGAAACTGCGGGCGGCGCCGCGCTCTCGCCGGTTGCGGCGGGTGCAGCCGGGCTCGCCGGAAGCTCGACCGCCGGTGCATCGGACTCAGCCTGGGGAGCGACATCCGGCACCGCCGGCAGGAATTCGGATTCGATTTCGGTGATCTTGGCCTGTATCGCCTTGCGGCGCTTGATGGCGACTTCCACCGTCACGCCGGGATTGGCCTGGAGCGCGCGGTCGAGCGCGGCGAAAGCCGAGCGATAGACCTTTTCGCGGTATGCGCGGTCCTCGGCATTGCCTCTTTCGAGGGCGTTCCGGATCGCTTTTTCGATTGCGTCCAAGCGAGATCCCTCTGTGCGTTGCCCAAACCTCGCCATGATCGTTAGCCGCAGCCGACCAATCAATCAACGGGCGAGCGTCCGCATTCTGCCTCGTTGGAGTGTCCAAAGTCCATCTTGGCCGTATTCCGGCAACGAAATCAACATGCTTCATTGATCTTTGCCGGCAGGGAGGCACGGGGCCAGGCGCAATGTCCCGGCCGATCGGTAAGGGCGTGGCAGCCGGCTTTGTCGGCGATGCGTCGGGGCGGAACGACGCGCAACACGAATTGCCGGGCCGCATCCTGAATTCGCGATCGCCCATCTTGAATTCGCCGTCGGTTGAGTCTATCACCCAGCCCATCTTGGAGGCCTAACGCTTCCCGGGCCGCTTTAGCTCAGTTGGTAGAGCACATCATTCGTAATGATGGGGTCAGGTGTTCGAGTCACCTAAGCGGCACCACTTCCCCAGCCGCTGCTGACGTCGCCGTCATGGCATCTGCCCCTGCCACAAGGGTAATCCACTTTCGGCCGCGAAGTCTTTATCCTCCGCGTAGATCGGTTCGCCTCTTCTCACCACCCGCCCAAGCAGGGCCGCATCTTCGTTGGCGTGATATCGAAAGGCGTTTCGGGTGTCGTATCCGTGCCCGGCCTGGGACAGGGAAAACCCGCTGACGACGACAGGGGCAAAGCCGGCGAAACGCGCCAGTATGATCGCGAAGGCTCCGGTGGAGATCTTCCGGTGCCAGCCGCGGAACATATGATATTTGCCGCTAAGCTGCCAGACGACGTTGGCAAGCTGCCATTTGGTAAGCGCCTGCAAGGTTTCATAACGATAATTGAAGGTGCGACAACCGGCTTTCAGCTTGTCCTCGACATCGGGCCAAACCGGGATGATCAGGTGCTTTGCCTGCCGTCCATTTAACAGATCACGCTTGTAGAAATCCTGTTCGCTGGCGTCGACAAAAATGCCGCGGCGGATAACGGCGATATCAGGAACGGGGAGGCCGACGGTTTCCGCCAAAAGCTGGGAAGCATTGACGGTCACAAGTGCCCAATCGGCATCATATCCCTGCGGGAGGCGAAAATTCGGCGCCGACCCCATCACCAAGGCGGGACCTGTGGCCCTGGGCAGGCGAAGAATTGGTTTTTGGAAGATTGGCAAGAGATCCGAAAGCGGAGTTTTCATCCGGGAATCTGAACCGCCTGTTCCTCAAACGCGCGCAGGATGCTCTCTTCCCGGCTCCACAATTCGTCCCATTGCGTGGTGCCGGACCAACCCGCAAACCAAGGGCCGCCGAGCGTATAATGCGCCAGCGAGACATCGGCGGGATCGAGTTCGGAAGCCGAAGCCCCGACGAGGTAGTTCCACGCCAGGGGCAATTCGCCGATCTCATGGTCCTCAAGCCATTTGAAGGCGTGGAGGTCACGTCCGGGCCACGTATTGAGCATCTCATTGGTCAGCCGCTTGTTGGCGGGATGATCCAGATTCCATAAAACGACCGACGACCAGTTCTTGCGGCGATAGAACGTCTGCGTTTGTCCGTCCATCTTGACCGCTTCGGATTCGCGTTGCTGGTGCTTGACCGCCATGATCGCGTAGGAAGGATCGAGCAGATCGAGCAGTTTGACCGGATCCTTCAGAAACAGGACGTCGCAATCGCAGAACATGGCCCAGCCGCTTTGCCCCATGAACGGAACGGCAAAGCGCGATATGGCAAACTCGGTCGCCATCGGCGCCTCGGAAATCGGGCACCAGAGCTTACCGTCACGTACTTCCATCGGTCGCGTCATGATTCCTTGGGCTACAAGGTCCTTGAGCACGAGCGGCTGTATCTGCAACGGGGTGCTTGTCCGCCGATAGGCGCTCCATCGCGCCACGTCCAGAACTCGGGATTCGCGCGGATCATAGCCAATGTAGATTGGTATCATGTGGCAGTTCTATAATCTGATGTGAATTTAGACGAATCTAGCATGGCAGCACTGCACGCGGAAGACCAGAAGCACATTCGCAATGCCGTGTGTCCGGGTTGCCACGAGCGTTTCATCTCTGAAGGTGTCGATGGTGTTTTTGCGCGACAAGTGCCAAGCAACCGGCATCGCACCTCTTCACGACGGAGCTGTCGAGCGGATCGTCGCACTCACATTTGAGACAGCTCACCAGCAAGCCACATCGACCGTTGTTATTTGACCTCACATCTCCCGAACTGGCCTGTCCAGAGTGGCAGACCGAGCGAGCCCGCCACATGCGGATCGCTCGTATAAAGGGGGAAACCGAGCGCCAACAGCGCCAGCAGGGTGGCACGGTCGGAACCGACGTGCATCCGGTCGATGTTCAGTTTGTTGTACACATGGCCGTGCGAACCCGGGTCAATACCCGTGATGATCACGGCCGGCGCGCCGTTATGCAAGGCGTAAAGGACCGCCGTGATTCCGGTCGAGAACTTCTCCTCCAGATGCATCTCGAAATTGGGCACACCCATCACTGCTTCGTAGAGCGCCATGCGCTGGTGACGGGTCATCGTGCGCAGGTCGCGACAGCGGTAGTTGAAGGCCGCGATGTTGCAGCGCAATTCCTCCATCGTGCGGTGTGCGCGCACAATCCAGAGCAGATCGGTCTCCTGGCCGGTCAAGACGGCGCGCACGGCCACAGCGTTTGGCTTGGTCGCGTCAAGCTGGTTGACGTAAAGAAATGTCGCGTCAGGGGTACCCATCCCCCAGCGGGCCGTGACGGTCTGCGAGCCATTCACGGTAAAGAGTGTGAAAGCATCGCGCTGAAAACCCACCGGCGGGTGTGAGACCGGCGCGGAGCCTACGATGAGGACCGGCTTTGTAAGCGGCACAGGGTGCCGTGGCGCCTGGGGATGCAGCAGGCGATATAACAGTTTCCGCTTAACCACCAGAAGCGGGTGATCGAACAAGCGCTTGCGCAGCGGCTTCTGTGCATCGGGATTCGCTGCGCTATGCTCTGCAATCTCCAGAGCGATCCCCTTGGCCTTCGCCAAACCGGCCTCCTCTCAATGCTTTCCCGGGCATGTACTCCCCCCTGCCAGCCGGCGTTGATCAGCGGCTTGATCGTTGGGGCAGGCAGCAACCATAACGTGACGAATCATTTCCTCCGGCGCTCTGATGGGAACCCTTCGCTTTTCCCCAAGCGCTTCAAGCCTCTCTCACTCAATGTCGCAACTCTACTGTATTCGGCACGAGACTGCATGCGGGTTGCTGTTGTTTGTTGCTTCTGATCACGGTTCGATAGAACTCCGTCCGAAACTCATGGTGCCAGATCGGCAGCATCGCCGAAGCGATAGCCGCGCTCAATACTCAGCAGAGGATCAATCTCCACCAGCCGAACAGGAATTTCAACATCCAATTTCGACAGCAAACGGCAAGACACATTGCTGCAACTGCGACCGAATCTACAACTGGGACCGAGACCCGACCTCAAAACGCCGCCTGGCACTGTGGATCGCGATGCTGGCCGAATGCATCCGCCATTGTCGAGACCGAGGTTTGATGTGAAACTCCCGGCGTCAGCATGGGAGGTCAAAATGCCCAACAGTTTCAAGACCGGAGACGTCGTCAAGCTGAAGTCCGGAGGCCCGAAGATGACGATAAGCGACGGTGCCGCCTCCGGCACATATATGTGCCATTGGTTCAACCGCGAGGGCGATGTATGGACCCCGCAGCATGCCGGCTTCAAGCCGGACCAGCTGGTGGTGGCGGACCAATCGACATAGAACGGTTCACCGTTTCGCGGAAGCGGCGAAACGCTCTATCTCTTTGTTTTTACGCAATTCCATAGGGAAAGCGCTACGCGCTTTTCCCGGGAAAACCGTACACACTTTTCTTGGAATTGCTCTAGTTCCTGCCCTTCGGCTGAAGGGTTCGAACATGGCGCAAGCAGCGCCCGATCGGGCGCGTTGTTGCGGCATGCGCCTGCCGGCACAAAAGTCACCGACGGATTTCTACCGCCGCTGCGTTTAACGGAAGAAGCGTCGCCACGGCACAATGCCATGGCAGCGCGCCAACCGGAGACGCCAGCATGATACGCCGTTCGATCCTTGCCGCTGCCTTGAGCCTGCTGACCGCCACGGCGTTCGCCCAGACGGCGACACAGCCTCCGGCCGCGACGTCCCCTTCTGCACCGCCCCCCGCTGCCGCGCCAGCCACGTCAAAGACCAGGCCCGAAATCACGCTGGCCAAGTTCCAGAAGCGGCGTGAGAAGGCGATCATGGCCGCCGACACGGATGGCGACGGCAAGATCAGCCTGCTGGAATGGGAGGTCCTCCAGGCAAAGCGCGGCACCAAGGGCGACCCGACACAGTCCTTTGCGCGCGCGGACTCGAACCATGACGGCTTCATCGACCGCGCCGAGCTCGATGCGTTCTTCGCCCAGCGCTTCGCCAGGCTGGACAAGAATGGCGACGGCGTTCTGAGCGTCGACGAAATGCCGGGCCATAAAACCGCTCCCAAGGCGGAGCAATGAACGGGGGTAATGGCACGCGATGACCATCAGGGGTGCGCCAGCCGATGAGCGCGGATCCGGACGAGGATCTGGTTCGTCGTATCGGCGCCGGCGATCCGGCGGCCGTGCAAACGCTGGTCGCGCGCAAACTGCCGCGTATCCTGGCGCTTGCCGTGCGCATGCTGGGCGACGCGGCGGAAGCCGAGGATGTCGCGCAGGAGACCTTCGTCCGACTCTGGCGCCATGCCTCGGGCTGGCGGCGCGGCAATGCCCGCTTCGACACCTGGATCCACCGGGTGACGCTGAACCTCTGCTACGACCGGCTGCGCCGCCGCCGCGAATGGGTGACAGACGATCTGCCGGAGGTGGTAGACCCGGCGCCGCTTCCGGATACCCAGCCGCGGGAAGACACGTGGCGCGTCGAACAGGCCTTGCGAGCCATCGCGCCGCGGCAGCGCGAAGCCATCATCCTGGTCTACTATCAGGACATGTCGAACATCGAGGCGGCCACGACCCTGGAGATCAGCGTCGATGCCCTGGAGAGCCTGCTTTCGCGCGGGCGCAGGGCGCTGCAGGCGATCCTGGCCAGGGACGATGTCCATGAATGAAAACCGCGCCGCCATGAAGGCGCAGCGTTCGCGCCTTGCCGACACCGCCTGGCGGCCGGCTCCGATGATCGCCGCGCCGTGCGGGCACGCGATGCCAGCGGGCAAGGGGCCAACAGGCAAGGGAAAGACCGATGTCTGACCGATCCAGGGACGCACCGACGATGGATGCCGAACGCTTTGCCGCGCTGGCGGCAGCCTATGGCGGCGACTTGCGGCGATGGCCACAGGCCGAACGCGCGGCCGGCAGCATCCTTGCCGCAAGCGACGCGGGCGCGGCCATTCTGAGGGATGCCGGCAAGCTCGACGCCCTGCTCGACAGCTATCGCGTCGAGGCGCCCGGCAAGGCGCTGCACGGCGGCATAGTGAGGGCTGCCGACCGGCATCTTGCCCAACGCTCGCGCCAGCGCTTGTGGTGGCTGGGACTGGGACTTGCCGGCATCGGCCTGGCCGGCGCGGTTGCCGGATCGGCTTTGGTGATCGTCGCCACGCCTGAGGTTCAGCCCGATCAGTATGTGCTGGACGCCAATGCGACGGCGTTCGGCGATGCCGGTCCCGACGACACGATCGAGGAAAACCTATGAGCACGGGCCGCAAGCTCCTCATCGCGTCCGTGGCGCTGAACGTCTTCCTGGCCGGCGCCCTTGCCGGCGGGGCCGTCTGGCTGAGAAGTGGCAAGGCGGGCCAGGGCTATTCGCTGGAAGCGGCCGGAGGCCGGCTTCCGGACCAGGAACGCAGGATATTCCGCAAGGCGTTGCGTGAGGTCCGGCGCGAATCCCGCCAGGTCATCCTCGACGGCCAGCAGGCCAGGCGCGAGGCCGCCGACCTGCTGCGGCAGCCCACCCTCGACACGGCAGCGCTGACGGCCGCGCTCGAGCGGGCCCGCAACGCCGACGTCACCATGCGCATGCGGCTGGAGCAGCGCATCGTCGAGTTTGCCGCGGCAAGTTCGGCCGAGGATCGCGCCGTGCTGGCTGAGGCGCTGACAAGACGCGCCGCGTTGCCGCCGGCGCCAAAAAAATCGCCATAAGCACCGACGGAATGCGCCGAAGCCGCCGTTTAAGGCAAGAAGGGCACACCTGCCGGACCGCCTGGTGCGAACAGGTTTTCAACTTCGAGACCATTTGGAGTATCGTCATGAACCGTCTGACACAATACGCGGCCGCCGCCGCGCTTGCCTTGACCGGAACGGCCGCGACCGTTGCGGCGGCATCCGCCACGCCGATGCTGGCCCAGCCAAGCGCCCCGGCGCTGATCGAGCATGTGGCATGGGGTTGCGGCCCCGGCTGGCATCCCAACCACTGGGGGCGCTGCGTGCCCAATCGGGGGGTTGTGTATCCGCGTTATTACCGGCCCGGCCCGGTCTTCCACGTCTGGCACCCCCATCCTGTCTGGCACCCACATCGGGTCTGGCACCGCTGGCGTCATTGGTAAGCGTGCGCGGCGGCCAGCCGCTTCACCGGCCTGGCCCCCTCGACCGCAGCAACCGATCCGACCTGAGCGCATCGCGCCGAAAACGGGTTCATGCGCCGCGCTGGGCCTGAACAAGGAGCTGACGTGGCTATCCCGGCCAAAGGCTCCATGCCGCCGGACGCCGCCCTGGTCGGTGGTGCTGCTCGCCGGCGGCGCGATCAAGGGCGGCCGCGTCATAGCCGACTGGCCGGGCCTGAAGCCGGCCCAGCTCTACGAGCAGCGCGACCTGGCGCCGACCAGCGATGTCAGGGCGGTGCTGAAAGGCCTGCTCGCCGACCAGTTCGGGCTTTCGGCGGCGGTGCTCGTCGACAAGGTGTTCCCGGAGTCCGCGACGGTGAAGCCGATGCGCGATCTGGTCGTCTGAATTCCCATCGCACATGGCGATTAAGGTTAAATTTACTATGGAATTGTTCGAAAGCTGCAAATGACACAAAGCTCCCCCAAAGGAACGCACAGACATGTTCGTGGGGAAAGCCATATCTCGACTTCAAGGGCCTTTGCGGGCCCTCTGCCATCCGCTGGCGTTGGTGCTGATCAGCCTCGCGGGCGTTTTTGGTGCCGGCCGGGCCGAGCATGAATGGCTGTCGGTGCCGTTCTCGCTGACATTGGTGGCGGCGCTCGCGGGAGCGGTGTTCCTGACATCGGGGCGCCTCGCCTTTTCCGTCTATCTCGCCTGGATGGCCGTTGCCCTGGTGACGCTGATCTCGGCGGTCAAGTTCCGGATGAAGGGGTTCTCGCTGCACTTCTACGACACGATCTTCGTGTCCTCGGATCCGGGAGTGTATCGCTTCCTGCTCGGCTCCTATCTCCACCTCATCCTGCCTGTCGCCGCGGCGTTGGTGGTTGGCATCGCCGCAGCGATCCTGATCTTTCGCGCCGACCGGAAGCTTGGCTGGCCCGCATCGGCGCGCGCCCTGCTTCTGGCCGTCCTCGTCACGCTGGTGCCGCTGACCTTTCCCGCCGAGGCTTCGAAGGACCGGTACTTCTACTATATGCAGGGCCGGCACATGTCGGCCTTCTTCATCTCACTGATGGATCTGCGCAACCTGGTCGTCGAGCCGGCGTTCGAGCAGCGGCTGCAGGCCGTCGCGCCACAGCCACCCTTCGCCGACACGGTCGACTGCGGCGACCGGGCAGCGCTTCCCGATATTTTCTTCGTGTTGAGCGAAAGCCAGTCCGATCCAAGCTATTTTCCGCAGATCGCCAGCGGCGCGGGATTCCTGCAGCGATTTGCACCTGCCGCCGGCGAGCCCCGCCCGATGCAGGTCGAGACGTTCGGCGGCGGCACCTGGATCAGCAATTTGTCCTTGATGACCGGGGTTTCGGCCACCGATTTCGGCTGGCGAAGTCCCTATCTGACGATCACGCTACAGGATAAGGTCGCCGGCGCGTTGCCGGAGTTGCTGGCGCGCTGCGGCTATCGAACGGCCGTCATGACGCCGATGGACTTTACCTTCGTCAACGAGGGGCCTTTCTTGAAGTCGATCGGGTTCGAGAACGTCCTCGACATCAAGGATATCGCCGCGCCCTTCTACCACCTGCGCGACCGTTTCTATTATCACGCGGCGGAGGCATTCATCGCCAGGCACCGCCGGGAAGACGGCCGGCCACTGTTCCTCGAAATCCAGACCATGTTTCCGCACTCGCCCTATGAGGGGCGGATGGAGCCGGGATTGAAGATGGAAGGCGAGCCTTTCGCGGACGATTTCCAGGTCGGCGAATATCTGCGCCGCATGGCGATCGCGCGCGGCGACCTTCAGGATTTTCTTAAGCAACGGGAAGCGGAGGCCGGCACGCGCGGCGCCGTGGTGCTCGAATTCGGCGACCACCAGTCCTCGGCAACCAAACCGTTTGTCGATGCGACCGCAGGCAGTGACGCGCTGGCCAAGCTTGACTCGCTCGCCTATCGCACCTTCTACACCCTCACGACGTTCCATCATCCACTGCGTCACCCGATGCCCGATATGGCGTCGCTCGATATTGCCTTTCTCAGCGCAAGCCTGCTCGATGCCGCCGGCCTGCCGATGTCACCCGTCATGTCTGATCTGGTGCGGTTGCGTGACCATTGCGGCGGCAGGTTCCATGGCTGTGCTGACCGGGCCGAGGTGGATGCACATCTGCGCCGCCGCGCCGATTCAGGACTGCTGCATCTTTTCCCGCAAGCTGCGCCGCTTCATTCACAAGTCGAAACACGGTGACGGCGCGACGCGGCCTCAGTGTGTCGGCCCGGCTCCCAGCGTCGCCACCGTCTTGAGGGCGCCGTCGAGCATGTCGCCCTTCTCGTCCTTCAGCGCCGCCTCGCGCAACCGCCTGATCCAGTCAGCGGCGTCGGCGCGCCCCTTGAGCAGGTCGAGCGCCGACAGCACGCGGTCGAACTTCGACTGGGCACGGACATGGGTGTCGCTGTAGCCCTTGATCAGCCGGCGGCAGTTCAGGATCTCGACGGCCAACGCATAGTCCTCACGCGCATGGCCCAGCGCCAGCGCGTACCAGCTCTCCAGATGCGCGGCTTCTACCTTGTGGCGCAGCAGGCGGCGGCGCCAGCGGCGCAGGCCGCCGATGAACCACAGAGCGGTGAAACCGGCAAAACTATCGGTACGGATGCGCCGGCCGCGATTGATGCGACGGTCAAGGAAGGCGGCGAGCTTCGGCCGGTTCTCGATGTAGCTGCCCAGCCCCGCCGGCAGCGTGCCGCAGAACTCCTCGATGCGCGGATGGAAATACTCGGTCACCTGCAGGACCGAGCCATCCCTGACGCCGACCTCCTTGCGCACGCGCCTGTCGCGGGTCGAGCGCGTCTTCAGGTCGGCGACGCGGATCATGTCGTCGTAGCATAGGGCGTTCGCCAAATGCTTGGCGGCGGCGATCGAGAGGGCATAGGCTCGATCAGGCCCGTCCAGCACGACGGCTTTGTCCAGGCGGTCGAGATATTCGCGTCCGTAGGCAATGTCCTGATAGTCCACGACCTTTCGCAGACCGCGCAGCGCCATGTCGCGCACCGCCACGGGCATCACGTCGATGCGGGCGGCCAGGGCCTGCCAGCCTCGCAGGAGGTCTTGCGGGCCACTCACCTGTCCAGCGGCCAGGGCGGAGCCGACGACAGCTGCTTCCGCCGGTTTTGGCGCAGCGGATGATGCCGTGCCGCGCGCGCGATCATAGGCGGCGGCGAAGGCGGCGAGGCTGGCCTTGACGCCGCGGCCACCGGCGCCGATCGCCTCCTGGTAGCTTTCGCGCGTGAACGGCAGAGCGTCGGAGCCGGCCAGCGCGCCAAGCAGACTGGCCGAGATCATCGAGCCACTGTCGGCGGCGATCTTTTCCATATCGAAAGCGATGAAGCGCTTCGATGCGGCTTCAGCCGTCGCGTGCACCTTCGACGACGACGCCCTGCCGTCGCCGGGCTCGATCTTTTCCGATACGGCGGCGATGCGGTGCGAGGAAGTGATCAGCGTCGTGCGGTCGGGAGTGACAAAGCCGCGGATAATGGCGCGGCCGGCTTCCATCAGCTCGGCGGCAATCAATATGTCGACGTCGCCTTGCGAGGGCGACAGCGCGAAGACCGGCAGGCGGCCGGTGTCACGGGCCATCTCGACATAGTAGATGGTGGCGCCGGTGCGCTGGGCGACGCCGGCCACCGAGGTCGATTGCGCCACGTACCCGTTGCGCTCGGCGACGTCGGTGATCCAGTCGGCAAGCACGCCGCCGCCCTGGCCGCCGACGGCAAGCACCGCAAGCTTGATAACGCGTTCGTCGTCGGCGGCGCCTGTCTTCGGGCGTAATGAGGCGTTGTGATCAAGCATCGGCGAACACCAGACGGCGGCCTTCGCGGCGACGCTGCAAAAGACCGATGACGGCGCGCCGGGCGCTCTCGAGGAAACGGTCCCAGCGGCTCGGATTGTGCACGACATCGGCGCGATAGAAGGACGGGCACAGCACCGCCGCATCGGCGACCTCGCCGCAATTGCCGCAGCCGACGCAGTTCTGGTCGATGCTTGCGACAGGATCGTCGCGCAGCGGATCGTCGAGCGACTTCACCGACAGCGACGGGCAGCCGGACAGCCGCATGCAGGCGTGGTCGCCGGTGCAGATATCCTCGTCGACACCGAACTTCGGCTTAACGATGCGCGTCCCACCCTTGATCGCCTTGTCGACCAGGGGCTTTTCGCGGCGCTGGCGGTTGAGCATACATTCCGACGAGGCGACGATGACTTTCGGGCCTTTCTCGTCCGTGGTCAGCGCCTCGCGCAGCGTGTCCTGCATCTTGCCGACGTCATAGGTGCGGTCGACATGGCGCAGCCACTTGACGCCCATGCCTTTCACGGCCTCGGTGATGGGATGCTTCGTCGACTTGGTCTTGTTGCCGGCGCGAGACGACAGGATATCCTGTCCCCCCGTCGCGGCCGAGTAGAAATTGTCGACGATGACGATGACGCCGTCGTTCTTGTTGAACACCGCATTGCCGATCGAGGAGGTCAGGCCATTGTGCCAGAAGCCGCCATCGCCGACGAAGGAGATCGAGCGGCGCTTGGCGTCGGGCGAATTGAAGGCCGAGGCCGAGGCCGGGCCGAGCCCGTAGCCCATTGTGGTGGCGCCGAGTTCGAAGGGCGGCATGATCGAGAACAGGTGGCAGCCGATGTCGGACGCGATGTGGTGCTTGCCGAGTTCCTGTTCGACCAGTTTTGTCGCGGCAAAGATCGGCCGCTCCGGGCAGCCGATGCAGAAACCGGGCGGTCGACCTGGAACGACATTGATCAGGTCCGCCGTGTCGACGCCGTCGCCGACCTTGTTGGGAGCCCGCACTTCGCCGGGCAGAAGATGCGGCGCCTCGGTGCGCAGGAAGGCGCCGATGCCGTCGAGCATGACCTGGCCGGTATATTCGCCGGCCATCGGCAGGTGCTCCTTGCCGACCAGGCGGGTGCCACGCCCGGCCTTGTGCAGCATGGCGGCAAAGGCCTGTTCGATGTAGTTGGGCTGGCCTTCCTCGACGACCAGCACCGCCTGCTTGCCTTCGCAGAAGGACAGAAACTCGTCGTCGATCAACGGATACACGGCATTGAGCACGTAGAGCGGCACGTCGGTCTCGCCATAGGTGTCGGCAAGGCCGAGCCGCTGCAAAGCGCGGATGACGGAATTGTACATGCCGCCCTGCATGACGATGCCGACGGAGCCGTGATCGGAACCGAAGATCTCGTTGATCTTGCGGCTCTTGATGAAATCCACCGCCGCCGGCCAGCGCTTCGCGACCTTCTCCTTCTCGTGCAGGAAGGAAGCGGGCGGCAGCACGATGCGGCCGGTGTCGCGGCGCGGCGTCTCCAGCGCATCGGCCACCGTCATCGGCGGCCGCTTGTTGTCTTTGGCGGTGAAATGGCCATGGACATGGCAGCAGCGGATGCGCACCTGCAGCATGACAGGCGTGTTGGAGGCCTCGGACAACTCGAAGCCGTCTTCCACGGCCTTGACGATCGAGGGCAGGTTCGGGCGCGGGTCGAGCAGCCAGACCTGGCTCTTCATGGCGAAGGCATGGCTGCGCTCCTGCATGATCGAGGAGCCCTCGCCATAGTCCTCGCCGACGATGATCAACGCACCGCCGGTGACGCCGCCGGAGGCGAGGTTGGCGAGCGCGTCGGAGGCGACGTTGGTGCCGACCGTCGACTTGAAGGTCGCCGCGCCGCGGATCGGATAATGCACCGAGGCCGCCAGCATGGCGGTGGCGGTGGCTTCCGAGGCGCTCGCCTCGAAATGCACGCCGAGTTCGCCCAGAATGTCCTGTGCGTCGGCCAGCACGTCCATGAGATGGCTGATCGGCGCACCCTGGTAGCCGCCGACATAGCCGACACCGCATTGCAGCAGCGCCTTGGTGATGGCGAGGATGCCTTCGCCGGCAAATTCCTCGCCCGCGCCGAGCCTCAGCTTTTCGACTTCCTTGGCAAAAGACCGTTCGGCCATTTTTGGCCTCCTTCCGTTGCCGCCCGGCTTCGGCGGCGCGTAGCTCTAGATGTCGTGCTTGCGAATGTTCTTCAGCATCTTCTGCAATGTCGCGATCAGCGCTGCATATTCGGCATCGTCGACATCGTCGAACATGGCCTCGAAAGCGTCATGCATGGCCGGCCAGGCACGGGTGAACTCGGTGCGGCCCTCGTCGGTCAGGAACACATGGCGGATGCGGCTGTCGCTAACCCCCTGCTCGCGCCGCACAAGCCCCTGCCCCTCAAGCGTGTCGAGCGTGCGGCTCAAGGTCGACTGCTCGATCACCGTATAGACCGAGAGGTCGTTGACGGTGACGCCGTCGGTGACCGACAGCACCGCAAGCGCCCGCACCTGCGAAATGGTCAGGCCCTGCTTGCGGAAATCGTCGCGCAAGGTGGCGTTGTAGCGGCCCATGATGCGGTTCATCAGATAGGGCGCGAATTGCTGCAGGCCGATCTGACCCAAGGTCGATATGCGCTGGCGCTTTTCCGCGATTTTCTGCTCCATCATAGTCTCCCCGCCAGGAGAAAGCCGGAGCCGCCGCCGAGGCCCGCGCCCGGATGGGTCGAGGCGCCGATATGGTAGAGGTTCTTGATGCCGGTCTGGTGATTGCGGCTGGTCTTGAACGGTCGCCACAGGAAGGACTGGTCGACGGTCGAGGACCCGCCATAGGGGTCGCCGCCGACCAGATTGATGTTCATCGCTTGGAGATCGGCAGGCGAATAGGCGCGGCGCGCGATGACGCTGTCCTTGAAGCCATCGATATGACTGGCAAGGATCGCTTCGGCGCGATCGGCATAGGCCTCGCGCAGCGCGTCGGTCCATTGCCCGTCCGCCGGCGCCTGCAGCTTGCCGGCGGCATCACCCTTGATGTGACGGGGAGCCTCGGGCAGTTGCAGCCACAGGATCGCCTTGCCTTGCGGGCAGCGCGAGGGATCGAGCGCGTGCGGCTGGCCGACGCAGATGGTCGGCACTTCGGGCAGCATGCCGCGCGTCGCCTCGTTGCAGGCCTTCGACACACCGTCCAACCCAGGCGTCAGATGCAGCAGCGCCACCTTGTCCAACCCCTGGCCCCGCCATGAAGGCGGCTTGTCGAGGGCATAGTGGATCTGGAAATTGCCTTTGCCGTAGCGGTATTTTTGCGTCGCCTCGATGTCATTCCTGGGGCTGTCGCTGCCGAGCAGCCGACCGTAAAGCTGCGTCGGCGTGACCGAGCAGATGACGCTCTTCTTCGCATTGACGGTCTCGCCCGAGGCCAATCGCACTCCGGTGGCGCGACCTTCGGTCAGGATGATCGAGGCAACGTCGGCCTCGGTGGAGATGACCCCGCCGCGCTCTTTGACAAGCGCCTCGAACGCCGACAGCAGGTTCTTCGCCCCGCCCTTGACGATCGGCGCGCCCGCAGCCTCCAGCGCGAAGGCGATGACCTTGGCGATCTGGCCGGAGAAAGCATCTTCCGGCCCAAGTCCGGCATGCAGCACCCACGGTGCCCACAGCGCGCGTATGGTTTCGGACCGATAGGTGCTTTCCAGCCATGCGCGCGCCGGCACCAGCGCATCGCCGAGAAAGGCGGCCAGCCCGCGCGGGCTCCGCCGCCAGGCATCACCGGCGAGCAGCTTCATTGTCGGATAAGACCAAAGGCTGCCGCCGAGCAGGCCGAACAGCAGCCCGGCATTGCGCTCGATGCCGCCGACATCCTCGGCGTGCCGGTCGCCGTCGCCTGCGGCGATCGCATTGAAGGCGGCGATGTTGGCGGCGCGGTCGGTGCTGAGCACGGCATGGCTGCCGTCGGGCCGCAGCACCCCCGTCGGGGTGGCCGCGTGACAGAACTCCAGGCCATGCCGGGCCAAGTCCTTGCCCAGCGCCGCGTAAGCCGGCGAGGTAATGAACAGCACGAATGTCGTCGCCATCACATCATGGATGAAACCGGGCGCGGTGATTTCCTCGGTGCGCATGCAGCCGCCAATGCGGTCGTTGCGCTCCAGCACGAGTACCTTTGCGCCCTTGCCGCCCAGCATCGCCGCGCAGACCAGCGCGTTGATGCCGCTGCCGACGATGATGTGGTCGGGGGCGTTCATTGGCGGTGGCTTTTCGTCGGCGGGTGGGATTCAATTGCGTGGGACAGCGCTCTACGGCGCCCCCCTCTGCCCTGCCGGGCATCTCCCCCACAAGGGGGGAGATTGGCCGTCATCTCGGCTTTCGCCAATTTCCAACGTCGCAGGATGGTATGCGGCGCCCGAGCCGCCAATCTCCCCCCAAGTGGGGGAGATGCCCGGCAGGGCAGAGGGGGGCGCCGTAGAGCGCGAGCGCCGCCAGTCTGCCTCCCTATCGCATCGCCCGCGCGCATGATCTTCTCCCGAAGATCCACTTCGCCCTATTTGCCCGGCACCAGCGCCAGGGCGCGGATCGGGCTGCCGGTGCCGTGCTCGATCTTGAGCGGCGCGGCGATCAGGATGGCGCCCTTCGGCGGCAACTGGTCGAGGTTGCACAGGCTGGCCAGACCATAGCGGTTGGCCTTGTGCATCAGCGTGTGGGCCGGGAATGGCGGCTCCATGCCGCCGGCCTTGCCGGCATCGGTGCCGATCGTCTCCGAGCCCCAGCCCTTGATGTCCTTGCTGATCAGGAACTGGATTGCTTCCGCCGTCGGGCCGGGCGTGTGTGGGCCGGTCTCGTTGGCGTTGAGGAATTCGGCTTCCGAGCCGTTGCGCTTGTACCAGTCGGTGCGCATCACCACCCATTCGCCGGCGTTGATGGCGCCATGCTTGGCTTCCCACGCCTTGATGTGATCGACGGTGAGCAGGAAATCATGGTCTGCGGCGGCTTCCTTGGAGCAGTCGATGACATTGACCGGACCAATAAAGTTCTGCGCCGGAATGGTGTCGGTGGCGCCATCCGGATAATCCTTGCCGCTGATCCAGTGCTGCGGCGCGTCGAAATGCGTGCCCGAGTGTTCGCCGAGCTTCAGCCAGTTCCAGGCCCACCAGGGACCATTCTTGTCGTAACGGGAGATGTTATGGATCTCGACCTTCGGCGTGTCGACGGCAAGTTCCGGCGGCAGCTTGATCAGCGGCGTGTCAGGACCGAGCGGCGCCGACAGGTCGACCACCTTGATGGCGCCTGAAAGAAGCTGGCCGGCGACTTCGCCGAGGAGTTGTTGCGTATCCATGGTCTCTGTTCCCTCTTGTCTGATGTGCTGAAGGCTCGTCTCGGCCCTTAATATCCTACTAGACGAAAACATATGCATCTGCAATTATCTTTAAGCATAAAGGAAATGGGTGCGGGGCGTGAGCGAGTTCGACGCCATCTTTGTCGGGGCGGGCCACAACAGTCTGGCTTGCGCCGCGCATCTGGCGCTCAAAGGCTGGAAAACCGGGGTTTTTGAGCGCAGTGCAAATATCGGCGGCGCCGTCCAGACCCGCGAATTCACGCTGCCGGGTTTCCGACACGATTTCGGCGCGATGAATCTGAGCCTGTTCGCCGGCTCGGCCTTCCACCAGAAATATGCAAATGAATTGAAAGCCCACGGGCTGGAATTCGCGCCGGTTTCCGACTGTTTCGCCAGCGCCTTCCCGGACGGACGCTGGTTCGGCGTCAGCAACGATCTGGAAAAGACGGCCGCGCGCATGGCTGCCTTCTCCGCCGCCGATGCCGCCACGTGGCGCAAGCTGGTCGCCGCCTTCCCGGCGGAAGCAGAGCATCTGTTTCGCCTCTTGGGATCACCGATGAGCGCCCGCGCCCTTGCCGGCACGGCGTGGAACCTTTGGCGCAAGAAGGGCCTCGCCGGCGCGCTCGACACCGGGCGCCTGCTGCTTTCCTCGCCCCGCGCGTGGCTGGAGGAGACTTTCGAGTCGCCCCATGTGCGGGCGACGCTCGCCACCTGGGGCATGCATCTCGACTTTGCGCCCGACATCGCAGGCGGTGCCGTGTTCCCTTATCTGGAATCCATGGCCAACCAGAGTTTCGGCATGGTGCTGGGCAAGGGCGGCGCCCACACCATCATTCGTGCCTTATCGGGGATGGTCACGGGCGCCGGCGGCAAGATCTTCACCAACGCCGAGGTGGCCGAAATCACGGTTTCGGCCGGCAAGGCGACGGGTGTGCGGCTCAAGTCCGGTGAGACGCACACGGCCACCAGGGCGGTCATTGCCGGCGTTGCACCCAAGGCGTTGGCCGGCACGCTTTTGCCCAACGGTTCCGGCGACGCCGGCTTCGACACGGCGATGCAAAAATTCCGGCACGCGCCGGGCACCATGATGATCCATCTGGCGCTAGACGATCTGCCGGACTGGCGCGCCGGCGCCGAGTTGCGGCAGTTCGCCTATGTGCATCTGTCACCGTCGCTCGACGCCATGTCGCGCACCTATCAGCAGGCGATGGCGGGCGTGCTGCCGGACGAGCCGGTGCTGGTCCTCGGCCAACCAACCGCGGTCGATCCGTCGCGCGCGCCTCAAGGCAAGCATGTGCTGTGGGTGCAGGTGCGCATGCTGCCGGCAGAAATCCTTGGCGACGCCGCCGGCAAGATCACGCCCGCGCATTGGGATCAGGTCAAGGATCGCTATGCCGAGCGCGTGCTCGACATCGTCGAAACCTACGCGCCCGGCCTGCGAGCCAAGATCCTTGGCCAGGCCGTGTTCTCGCCCATCGACCTCGAGCGCGAGAACCCGAACCTCGTCGGCGGCGACCAGGTTTGTGGTAGCCACCACCTGGCACAGAATTTCCTGTTTCGCCCGGCACGCGGCTACGCCGGTTGGAACACGCCTGTGGCCAATCTGCATCTCACCGGTGCCGCCACATGGCCGGGCGCCGGCACGGGTGCCGCCTCGGGCTTCATGCTGGCGCAACAGCTTGGCGGGAGGTAGCAGCCGAAACGCATTGGGGTGGAGCAAGGCAAGGTACGGTTGCCCAGGGAACCCACTGATCAAACAACGAAGCCGTGCACGGAAAACAGAAAAACCAACAAGGGGAACGACCATGACAATCAACAGACGCGAATTGCTCGGATACGGTGCCGCCGCACTCGGGGCGACGGCCATCGGCCTGCCGAGGATCGCCGGGGCGGCGGCCGGCGAACTGACCATCGCCTACAATGTCAACCTGCCGTCCTGGGATCCGACCACCGGACCTTCGGCGGTCAACCCGACCATCCAGGGCCTCTACCAGTCGGTGTTCGATCAGTTCATCCCGCAGAAGCCGGACCTGTCCTTCGCGCCGGGGCTGCTCACCGAGTGGGGCTGGAATGACGACCGCACCAAGATCATGATGACGGTGCGCGAGGGCGTAACCTGGCATGACGGCTCGCCGTTCACGCCCGAGGACGTGGTCTGGTCGTTGCAGCGGGCCGGCGATGAAAAGACCGGCAACCCGATCCAGTTCGTGTGGAAGAACGTCAACAACTTCAAGATCGAGGGCAACAAGATCACGGGCGATGTCGTGCAGTTCGACCCGGTCTACTTCAAGTGGATGTCGTTCCTCACGGGCTACATCATGCCGAAGGCCTATTACGAGAAGGTGGGCGCCGAAGGTTTCGAAAAGGCTCCGATCGGCACCGGCCCGTACATGGTCGAGAAGTTCGAACGCAACGCCTTCCTGCGGCTGAAGGCCAATCCGAAGTACTGGGGCGGCAAGCCGGCATTCGAGAACGTGACGATCAAATTCGTCACAGACGCGGCGAGCCGTGTCGCCGAAATCGAGTCCGGCTCCTCGCAGGTGACGCTCGAGATTCCCTATGAGGAGTATGACCGCCTGATCGCCAAGGACGGCCTTGCCGGCTCGATCAAGAATGTTTCCGACATTGGCATGATCTTCTTCAACGACGTCGAGGCGATGCTGGACAAGAACGTGCGCCAGGCAGCCGTCATGGCGGTCGACAAGGAGCTTCTGGTCAAGCGGCTGCTGCGCGGCTACGGCCAGCCGCTCGCCACGCTGGAAACGCCGGAATACGCGGCCTACGACGCGTCGATCAAGGTCGAGCACAATCCGGAAAAGGCCAAGCAATTGCTGGCCGCTTCCGGCTATTCGCCGGAGAAGCCGGTCAAGTTCACCATCCAGACGACCAAGGGCTTCAAGCCCAAGGACTACGAGATGATCCAGGCGATCGTCGGCATGTGGCGCAAGGTCGGCATCGAGGCCACCATTGAAGTCTACGAGATCGCCAAGCATTACGAATTGCGCGCCGCCGACAAGCTGGCGCCGGCGGCCTTCTACAACTGGGGCAACGCCATCGGCGACCCGACCACCTCGACCGGCTTTGCCATGTATGGACCGAGCCCGCACTCGGTGTGGGACAGCCAGGATCTGATCGACATGATCAACCCGCTGTGGGGTGAGAAGGACGAGGCCAAGCGCATCGCCGGCTGGAAGGCGGTGGACAAATACATCGCCGAGCAAGCCTATGTGCTGCCGCTGATGCAGTATGCGCAGCCGATCGTGCATGCCAAGGGCGTCAACGTCGTGCAGCATGTGTCCGGCGCGCTGTTGCCGGCCCTGATGACCCCGGCCTGATATCGGCCGGGCTTGCCGCGCGCCGTCCATAGCGTCGGCGCGCATCTTCTTTCGGCATACGAGCCTCCGGGCTCCAGCAAAGATTTACATGCTCCTGCAACGGTTCCTGATCCGTCTTTTGACGATGCTGATCACGCTGTTCGGCGTGGCCGTCGTCGTCTTTGTCGTGATCCGCATCGCTCCCGGCGATCCGATAGCCATGATGCTGCCGCCCGGCGCATCCGATGCCGATATCGCCCGGCTGCGGGCGCTCTACGGCCTCGACAAGACGATCATCGAGCAGTTCTTCATCTGGCTGTCCGGCGTCGTCAAAGGCGATTTCGGCACCTCGATCTCGCTTCGGCAAGACGTGCTCGGGCTTGTCTTCAACCGGCTGCCGGCAACGCTGGAGCTTGCCATCGTCGCGCTTGTCATGGCGGTGGCGATCGGGGGGACGACGGCCATCCTCGGCGCCCGCGAACGAGGCACGGCGGTGGAAGCCGGCATCGACATCGCCAGCGGGGCAGCACTTTCCATTCCCGATTTCCTCTGGGGCCTGGTGCTGATCCTGCTGTTCGGCGTGCTGGTGCCGATCTTCGACATTTCCGGGCGGGTCTCGCCGCAGCTAGACCTGCCCTTCGTCAGCCAGTTCTATCTGTTCGAAAGCTTGCTTCGGCTGCGCCTCGATCTCACATGGGATCTCCTGAAGCACATGCTGATGCCGGCGGTGGCATTGGCATTGCCGCTGGGGGCGATCATCTCGCAGCTGTTGAAACAGTCGCTGAAGGAAGTGCTCGACCTCGACTATGTCGTGCTGGCGCGGGTGAAGGGTTTTTCGGAAACGCAGGTCATCCTACGCGAGGCGCTGAAGAATGCCGCCCTGCCCACGCTGACGCTGGTCGGCGTGCAGTTCACCTTCCTGATCGGCGGCACGGTCATCGTCGAGCGGCTGTTTTCCTATGAGGGCCTCGGCAACATGGCGATCGACGCCGTCATCAACCGCGACCTGCCGCTGATCCAGGGCATCGTGCTGGTCTTCGCGCTGTTGTTCGTGCTGATCAATCTCGCCGTGGACATGATGTATGCGCTGCTCAATCCGAGGCTGCGCCATGGATGAGAGGCGCATCTCGAGACACGGCTCAAGCGCCAGGCTTTGGCTGGCCGGCGGCTGGCTGCTGCTGGTGCTGCTGGCGGCGATCCTGGCGCCGCTGGTCGCGCCGCGGGACCCGCTCGCGCAGGATCTTATGCTCGAACGTTTGCCGCCGTTCTGGCTCGATGGCGCGGAGCCCGGCTATTGGCTGGGCACCGACAGCCTCGGCCGGGATCTCTTGTCACGCCTGATCTTCGGCGGGCGCATCGCCTTCATCGTTGCGTTCGCCGCCGCCAGCGCCGCCTGCCTTGTCGGCTCGACCCTGGGCTTGATCGCTGGCTATTTCGGCGGCTGGGCCGACCGCATCATCTCGCGCATCGTCGATGTCTGGATGGCATTCCCGCCGGTGCTGTTCGCCATCCTTTTGGTTGCCGTGCTCGGCACGGGTTTGAGCTCTGTCATCCTGGCGATCGCGATCATCGACTGGACGCGTTTCTGCCGGGTCATCCGCGCCGAGGCGATGGGCCAGTCGCGCATGGACTATGTCGAGAACGCCCGCATCGCCGGCTATGGCCGCATCGGCATCATGCTGCGCGAAGTGCTGCCCAATGTGGTGCCATCGATCGTGGCGCTGCTGTCGCTGGAAATGGGCATCGCCGTCATCGTCGAGGCGATCCTGTCCTTCGTCAACCTGTCGATCTCGACCGACGACCCGACCTGGGGCGGCATCATCGCCGAGGGCCGGCTGTCGATCCACCAGGCCTGGTGGGTGCTGGTATTCCCGCTGATCACACTGATCCTGACCGTGCTGTCGTTCAGCCAGTTCGGCGAGGCGCTGAAGACACGTTTCGATCCGGTGCTGCGATGAGCGCCTGTCTCGATATCAAGGAGTTGAGCGCCGTGCTGCCGAACGGCCAGCGCGTGCTGCGCTCGGTGTCGCTTGCCGTGCAGCCCGGCGAAGTGCGAGCACTGGTCGGTGAAAGCGGCGCCGGCAAGACGATGATCGGCAAGGCGGTACTTGGCGTCTTGCCGTCGAGCGTGCGCATCGTCGAGGGCGATATGCGGCTCGAGGGCGAAGACCTCGGCAAGCTCAACCCGAAGGCACGGCGCACGCTGATCGGCGCGCGCACCGCACTGATCCCGCAGGATCCGCTGACCGCGCTCAACCCGTCGCGCCGCATCGGCCCGCAAACGACCGACCGGCTGGTGCGCATCCTCGGCTGGAGCGGCGAGAGGGCCGAAACCCGCATCCGGCAATTGCTGGACGAGGTGCAGATCCGTGACCCCGACCGGGTACTGAAAAGCTACCCGCACGAGCTTTCCGGCGGCATGCGCCAGCGCGTGCTGATCGCCGCAGCCTTCGCCGCCGAGCCCCGGCTGATCGTCGCCGACGAGCCGACCACGGCGCTCGACGTCACCGTGCAGAAGCAGATCCTGCGGCTCATCGCTGCGTTGCAGCGCGAGCACGGCACGGCGATCCTGTTCGTCACCCACGACCTCGGCGTCGTCGCCAAGATCAGCCAGAAGGTCTCGGTGCTCTATGCCGGCAAGGTCGTGGAAGAGGCCGAAACAGCTGCCCTCTTCGCGGCACCGCAGCACCCCTACACACGGGCACTGATGGCGGCAACGCCGCGCTACACCGATCCCCTCGCCTCGCTAAAGCCGGTCGACGAGGCAGTGCTGGCCGGGCTTGCCACGGAGATTGCGGCCGCGGACCAGGCGTGGAGGCGACCGCATGGCTGAGCCGCTGTTTTCCGTGCGCGGTCTGAAAGTCGCGCTGCCCGACATGACCCGCAAGCCGCTGATCGGCCGCGCGCCGCTGGCGGAAATCCTAAAAGGCCTGGACTTCGACCTGCCCAAGGGATCGGTGACCGGCATCGTCGGCGAGTCCGGATCCGGCAAGTCGACGCTCGGCCGTGCCCTGGTACGACTGCTGGAGCCCAGCGCCGGCAGCATCAGCTTCGACGGCATAGACATTACACATCTGCCGGAGGCGGAGTTGCGGCCGCTGCGCCGCGATCTGCAGATGATCTTCCAGGATCCTATGTCGTCGCTCAACCCGCGCCGCACCATTGCCAGCATCATTGCCGCGCCGCTGAAGCAGAACGGGCTTGGCGACAATCTCAGGGACCGCGTGGCCGAGGCCTTGCAGCGCGTCGGCCTGCCGCAGAGCTTCGCCGGCCGCTACCGCCACGAACTGTCGGGCGGCCAGCGCCAGCGCGTCGGCATAGCGCGCGCGCTGGCGCTGGCGCCGAAATTCGTGCTGGCCGACGAGATCGTCTCCGGCCTCGACGTCTCGACGCAGGCGCAGATCCTCACCCTTCTGGAGAAACTGGCGGAGGAGATGGGGCTGACGGTCGCCTTCATCAGCCACGATCTGTCGGTCATCCGGCGGCTGTGCCGGCAGGTCATCGTCATGCGCGAAGGCAGGATCGTCGAAGCGAGCGCGACGGACGCTCTCTTCGAAAATCCCCGACAGACCTACACGCGCGACCTGATCGCGGCCATCCCACTGCCCGAAATCGACGACGGCTGGCTGGATATTCCTTCCGCTGCCAAGGCTCCGACATGAATGCATACGCACGCCGAAAAGCGGGCTCGGATGTGCGACCGGCCAATGACAAAGCCCCGCCAAATGGAGGAGAAACTGACATGAAGACAACAATTCGAAATGCAGCACTCGCTGCCGCCATCCTCGGCAGCACCGGTGTGGCGGCAGCAAGCTCGATCCCCGGCATGCGCGGGCACGACCACACCGGCATCACGGTTCCCGACATGAAGCAGGCGGTCGATTTCTTCACCGACGTGGTCGGCTGCAAGAAGGCAATGTCGTTCGGCCCGTTCGCCGACGACAAGGGCACCTTCATGCAGGATCTTCTCGGCGTCGATCCGAAGGCTGTCATCGAGCAGGTCACCATGGTTCGCTGCGGCACGGGGTCGAACATAGAGCTGTTCAAATACACCGCGCCGGACCAGAAGGACCTGACCCCGAAGAACAGCGACATTGGCGGTTTTCACATCGCCTTCTATGTCGACGACGTCGCGGCGGCGAAAGCCTATCTCGAGGCCAAGGGCGTAAAGACCAGGTTGGGGCCGCTGCCGGTCAAGGAAGGACCCGCCGCCGGCCAGACCATCCTTTACTTCCAGGCGCCTTGGGGCTTGCAGCTGGAAGCGATCAGCTATCCCGACGGCATGGCTTACGAGAAGGGTGCCGAGACGGTGCTGTGGAGCCCGAAGAACCCGGAAAAGTGACCCCACGGGCCGCGCGCGGCGATGCGCGAGCGCGCGGCCCGCTATTTCGCATAATCGTTCCGATATAAAACTTTAAGCTTGAAATATCTTGGCCCCGGCGCGATACTGAAACCAAGCAAGCGAAGAGGAGATCGCACAGATGAAGGTTGCGGTTCTCGGCGGCGGACCAGCCGGCCTTTACTTCGCCATTTCGATGAAGCTGAGGGACGCCGCGCACGATGTGACGGTTTTCGAGCGTAATCGCGCCGACGACACGTTCGGCTGGGGCGTCGTTCTGTCAGCCGAAACGCTCGAGAATCTGGCCAGGAACGATCCGGTCAGCGCCGTCTGGATCAAGAAGCATTTTGCGTATTGGGACGACATCGCCGTGGTCCATGACGGCGTGCGCACTGTATCCTCAGGCCATGGCTTCTGCGGCATCGGCCGCAAGCGGCTCTTGATCCTGTTGCAACGGCGCGCACGCGAGCTCGGTGTCAGGCTGATGTTCGAGACCGACATCGCCGATCCCCGGCCCTATATGGAGACGCATGACCTGGTCGTCGCCGCAGACGGGCTGAATTCCAGGGCGCGCAACAGCTTCGTCGACATCTTCAAGCCCGACATCGACACGCGCAAATGCAAGTTCGTGTGGCTCGGCACCCACCAGAAATTCGACGACGCCTTCACCTTCATCTTCGAAAAGACCGAGCATGGCTGGGTGTGGGCGCACGCCTACCAGTTCGACAGCGACACCGCGACCTTCATCGTCGAGTGCAGCGAACAGACCTGGGCCGCCTTCGGTTTCGGCGCCATGACGCAGCAGGAATCCATCGCCGTCTGCGAGCGCATCTTCGAAAAGCATCTTGGCGGCCACAAGCTGATGACCAATGCCAACCACATCAGGGGTTCGGCCTGGATCAATTTCCCGCGCGTGCTGTGCGAGCGCTGGTCGTCTGAGAATCTGGCGCTGATGGGCGACGCGGCGGCTTCAGCGCATTTCTCGATCGGCTCCGGCACCAAGCTGGCGCTGGAAAGCGCGGTTGCGCTGGCCGAGTATGTCGAAACCGAACCGGACCTCGACGCCGCCTTCCGCAAATATGAGGATGCGCGCCGCACCGAGGTGCTGAAGCTGCAGTCGGCGGCACGCAATTCGCTCGAATGGTTCGAGGAAGTCGAGCGCTATCTCGGCCTCGATCCGGTGCAGTTCAACTATTCGCTGCTGACCCGTTCGCAGCGCATCAGCCACGAAAACCTACGGCTGCGCGACGCGGAGTGGCTTGAAAGCGCGGAGGAATGGTTCCAGCGCCAGGCGGGCGCCGGCGCCAACAGGCTGCGCCGCGCGCCAATGTTCGCGCCCTTCAAGCTGCGCGACATGCGGCTCAGCAACCGCGTGGTCGTCTCGCCGATGGCGCAGTACAAGGCCGTCGACGGCTGCCCGACGGACTGGCATTTCACGCACTATGCCGAGCGTGCCAAGGGCGGCGCCGGGCTCATCTATATCGAGATGACCTGCGTCAGCCCCGAAGGGCGGATCACGCCCGGCTGCCCGGGCTTCTATGCGCCCGAACATGAGGCGGCGTGGAAACGGCTGGTCGATTTCGTCCATACCGAGACCGAGGCGAAGATCTGCGCACAGATCGGCCATTCCGGCGCCAAGGGTTCGACCCAGGTTGGGTGGGAAGGCACGGACGTGCCGCTCGCCTCAGGTAACTGGCCAGTCATGGCGGCATCGGCGGTCGCTTGGTCGCCGCAGAATCAGGTGCCGAAGGCGATGGACCGCGCCGACATGGACAGAGTGCGCGACGAGTTCGTGGCTTCGGCTGAGATGGCCGACCGCTGCGGCTTCGACATGCTCGAGATCCACGCCGCGCACGGCTATCTCCTGTCGTCCTTCATCACGCCGGTCACCAACCGGCGCACGGATGCGTATGGCGGTTCGCTGGAAAACCGCATGCGATATCCCCTTGAAATCTTTCGCGCCGTACGCGCCGCCTGGCCGGCGCAGAAGCCGATCTCAATGCGCATTTCGGCCAATGACTGGGTCGGCATCGAAGGCGTAACACCCGCCGACGCCGTCGAGATCGCGCGGCTGTTGCATGAGGCCGGCGTCGACATTTGCGACGTCTCGGCAGGACAAACTTCGGTGCTGGCAAAGCCGGTCTATGGCCGCATGTTCCAGACGCCGTTTTCCGACCGCATCCGCAACGAAGTCGGCATGGCGACGATGGCGGTCGGCAACATCTATGAGCCGGACCATGTCAATTCGATCCTGATGGCCGGCCGCGCCGACCTGGTGGCGCTGGCACGGCCGCATCTCGCCGATCCCTACTGGACGCTGCATGCGGCGGTGGCGCTCGGCGACCGTGGCGTCAAATGGCCCGATCCCTATCTGCCCGGGCGCGACCAGATCTACCGGCTGGCCGAACGCGACGCCGCAGCGGGGCTGAAAGTATGACGGCCGCCGCGATGATCGCCGGCAGCCATGCCCTTGTCACCGGCGGCGGGTCTGGTGTCGGCCGAGCGATCGCTCTGGCGCTGGCTGGTGCCGGCATCGACGTCACCATATGCGGCCGCCGCGAGGCGGAGCTGGCCAAGGTGGCTGGCGAAAGCAAAGGCGTTTTCGCCATCACTGCCGATGTCACCAATGAGGCGGCGATGGCATCGCTTTACGAGACGGCGGAGGCCGCGCGCGGGCCGTTCGACATCGTCGTCGCCAATGCCGGCATGGCGGGCAGCACGCCGGCGCACAAGACCACGCTGGCCGACTGGCAGCGGACGCTGGACGTCAACCTGACCGGCGCTTTCCTGACGGTGAAGCCGGCGCTCGCCGGCATGGCCGCGCGCAAGGCGGGCCGCATCGTCTTCATCGCGTCTACCGCCGGACTGAAAGGCTACGCCTATGTCGCGCCTTACGTGGCGGCCAAGCATGGCGTCGTCGGCCTGATGCGGGCGCTGGCTGCCGAGACGGCGAAATCCGGCGTGACCGTCAATGCGGTGTGCCCGGGGTTTGTCGAGACGGACATGTTGGACGAGTCCATCGAGCGGATCGTTGAAAAAACCGGCCGTTCGACTGAACAGGCGCGGGCGAGCCTTGCCGCGACCAATCCACAAGGCCGCTTCATCCAGCCGCAGGAAATTGCCGCCGCCGTGCTGTGGCTGTGCGGCGATGCGGCGGCGTCGATCACCGGACAGGCAATTTCGATCTCAGGAGGCGAAACATGGTAGCCGGCCCCCTGCCCGCGCCGTCGGGACCCGGCAAGGACCGCTTGCGGCTGTGGATCAGGCTGCTGCGCGCCTCGCGCACGATCGAGGCCGAACTGCGCGAGCGGCTAAAGAAGGAATTCAACACGACGTTGCCGCGCTTCGACGTGATGGCCGCGCTCTACCGAGCGCCCGAAGGCATGCTGATGAGCGATCTGTCGCGTTTCCTGCTGGTGTCCAACGGCAATGTCACGGGCATCGTCGATCGGCTCGTATCCGAGGGGCTGGTCGCCCGCGCCCGGCGCAATGGCGACCGCCGTACCTCGATGGTGCGGCTGACGGATGAAGGCTCCAAATCCTTCGCCGTCATCGCTGCCGCACACGAGGGCTGGGTCGGCGAATTGCTGGGCAAAGTCAGCGAGGACGACGCACGCCGGCTGACCGGCATGCTGACCTCGTTCCGCAGCAACTGGGAGGGACGCGAATGAGCAAGATGGCCGGCTTCAAGCCGAAGCATTTCCTCTGGCAGGTCGAAGGCCGGATCGCCAAGGTCCGGCTCGACCGGCCGGAGCGCAAGAACCCGCTGACCTTCGACAGCTATGCGGAACTGCGCGATACATTCCGCGACCTCGTCTATGCCGACGATGTCGATGCCGTGGTGTTCCTGTCCAATGG
The DNA here is from genome assembly GCF_020165475.1 of Mesorhizobium sp. BR1-1-15. Taxonomy (NCBI): domain Bacteria; kingdom Pseudomonadati; phylum Pseudomonadota; class Alphaproteobacteria; order Hyphomicrobiales; family Phyllobacteriaceae; genus Mesorhizobium; species Mesorhizobium sp. BR1-1-15. The sequence goes on from NZ_JAIUIF010000004.1 coordinate 281,248, forward strand.
CGGGAATTTCTGCTCCGGCGGCGATGTCCACGATATTATCGGCCCGCTGGTCAAGATGGACATGAAGCAGCTCCTGGCCTTCACCCGCATGACCGGCGACTTCGTCAAGGCGATGCTGAACTGCGGCAAGCCGATCATCGCGGCGGTCGACGGCGTGGCGGTCGGCGCCGGCGCCATCATCGCCATGAGCTCCGACATCCGCATCGCCACGCCGGACGCCAAGACGGCATTCCTGTTCACCCGCGTCGGTCTTGCCGGCTGCGACATGGGAGCCTGCGCGATCCTGCCGCGCATCATCGGCCACGGCCGCGCCGCCGAACTGCTCTACACCGGCCGCAACATGACGGCTGCCGAAGGCGAGCGCTGGGGGTTCTACAACAGGCTTGTAGAGGCGGCATCGCTCGAGGCCGACGCGCTGGACATGGCGGCGCGCATCGTCTCCGGCCCGACCTTCGCCCATGGCATCACCAAGACGCAGTTGAACCAGGAATGGTCGATGGGCCTCGACCAGGCGATCGAGGCGGAAGCGCAGGCGCAAGCGATCTGCATGCAGACGGGCGATTTCGAGCGGGCGTACAAGGCGTTTGTTGCCAAGGAAAAGCCGGTGTTCGAGGGGAATTGAGGATGAGCGGTTTTTGCCCAGGCACCCCCCTCTGGCCTGCCGGCCATCTCCCCCGCAAGGGGGGAGATTGGCAGCCTCAACGTCGCCGCTCCTTCTGCAACGTCTATTATTGGCGAAGGCATGACAGCCAGATGATCTCCCCCCTTGCGGGGGAGATGGCCGGCAGGCCAGAGGGGGGTGTGAAGGAACTCGGCGCAGAAGGAGATAGGCATGCCTGACCGCTCCTTCCTCGACTGGCCCTTCTTCGAAGACCGTCATCGCGAACTGGCCGAGCACCTCGAGGCATGGTGCGCGAAGAACCTGCCTGTCGATCACCATGACGTCGACGCCGCCTGCCGCGAGCTGGTGCAAAAACTCGGCCGGGACGGCTGGCTGAAGCCGACGGCGCTCGACACCGGCAATCCCGGGCCGCTTGACGTGCGGACCTTGTGCATCACGCGCGAGACGCTGGCGCGGCATGACGGGCTCGCCGATTTCGCCTTCGCTATGCAGGGGCTTGGTACCGGAGCGCTCAGCCTGTTCGGCACGCCGCAACAGCAGCAATGGCTTTCGAAGACGCGCGCCGGCAAGGTCATTTCCGCCTTTGCGCTGTCGGAGCCGCGCTCGGGATCGGATGTCGCCAATATGGAGATGACAGCGACCCGCGATGGTGACGGCTATGTCCTGTCGGGCGAAAAGACCTGGATCTCCAATGGCGGCATCGCCGATCTCTATGTCGTCTTTGCCCGCACAGGCGAGGCACCCGCCGCCAAGGGGCTATCCGCCTTCATCGTGCCGGGGGACAGCAAGGGCCTCGACATCGCGGAGCGCCTTGAAGTCATAGCGCCGCATCCGCTGGCACGACTGTCTTTCGATCAGGTCCGGCTGCCCGCCTCGGCGCTGATCGGCAAACCGGGCGACGGCTTTCGCATTGCCATGTCGGTGCTCGACGTGTTCCGCTCGACCGTCGGCGCGGCGGCACTCGGCTTTGCACGCCGCGCGCTCGATGAAAGCATCAAGCGGGTGGCCGAACGCAAGCTGTTCGGCGCGCCGATGGCCGAGCTGCAGATGGTGCAGGGCCATATCGCCGACATGGCGCTCGACGTCGATGCCGCGGCGCTTTTGGTCTACCGTGCCGCCTGGACCAAGGACATGGGCGCGGCGCGGGTAACGCGCGAGGCGGCGATGGCCAAACTGTTCGCCACCGACAAGGCGCAGGAGGTGATCGACAAAGCGGTGCAACTGCATGGCGGCGACGGCGTCCGCAAGGGTCACATCGTCGAAAGCCTGTATCGCGAGATCCGCGCGCTGCGCATCTATGAGGGTGCTTCCGACGTGCAGAAGGTGGTGATCGCGCGACAGGTGATGGGGGCGGCCTGACTCCGGTCACGTCAAGGTTTGGACTGTTTCGAACGCGGATATTGCGGAGAGTTTGAAATGCACGAGATTCTGCAGCCGGATGGCTGGGCCAAGCCGGTCGGTTACTCCAATGGCGTAGCGGCTCGCGGGCGGCTTGTCTTCGTCGGCGGACAGGTCGGCTGGAATGGGCAGTGCCAGTTCGAGACCGACGATTTCGTCGGCCAGGTGCGGCAGACGCTTCAAAATATCGTCGCGGTGCTGGCGGAGGCCGGAGCTGAGCCGCGGCACATCACGTCAATGACGTGGTATTTCACCGATAAGAGCGAATATCTGGCCAATCTCAGGGGTATAGGCGAGGCCTATCGCAAGGTGATCGGCCGGCATTTCCCGGCGATGGCCGCGATGCAGGTGATGGCGCTGGTCGAGGACCGCGCCAAGGTGGAGATCCAAGCCACCGCGGTTATTCCGGAATAATCGGCCGTCGCCCGTCATCCTGGGGCGCAGCAAGGGCGTAGCGATACGGCGCAGACCCCAGGATGAGAAATCAGGAAGGCATCGGCCAGACTATTTTCCGCGAAGGCCGGCCCGCTCCAGCAGCGGCAGCACGTGATCGCAGAAATAGGGGAGTTCCTGCGTGTAGTTGACGAAGGACAGCGCAATGCCCTGGTAGCCATGCCCGGCAATGGCGACCATATCGGCGGCGATCGTTTCGGGCGTTCCGACCAAGGGATAGGTGCCGGCGCCGCCGGCGAAACGCTGGCGATAGCGGTCATAGGCATACGGGTCGTGCGACCGCGAGAATTCCTTTTTGCCGGCCATATGGGCATCGACCGCCTCACGGTCGGCCAGATCGACGGCATAGCGTGTGTAATAGGCCTGCGCCTCCTCCATCGTCGGCCGGCAGACGACATGCGCCACGGTGTAGACGCCGACCTCGCGGCCAGCCTTGTCGGCCCGCTCACTGATATCGGCGACATGTTTGCCGGCATCGGCCATCTCGGAAAAGGTCGTGAACAGATAGTCACATCTGGCGGCAGCGAAATCGCGGCCCGGACCGCCGAAAGCCGCGTTCATCGTCACCGGTCGCGGAACTTGCAGGCTGGCCGGCCGGCTCACGGCTTCCTTGAGACGATAATAAGTGCCCTCATAGTCGAGAGGTTCAGCCGACGCATACAGCCTTTCCAGAATTTCGATCCATTCGGCGGCCTGATCATACCCCTTCTCGACCAGCGGCGTGCCGAACATGCCGAATTCCTTCGGGTTCCAGCCGCAGACGATGTTGAGGCCGGCACGGCCCTGGCTGATATGATCGACCGTCGCCAGCGCCTTGGCGGCGTAGAGCGGATGCACGAGGGGCACATGCACGGTCATGAACAGGCCGATCCGCTCGGTGGCCACACTGAGCGCCGCCGCCCAGGTGAAGGTCTCGAACGACCATTCGCGCACCCTGTTGCGGCCGCCAAAGCCGCGCCAGCGCGCGATCGGCAGCAGGAATTCCAGCCCCGCGCGGTCGGCGATCTGCGCCGCCGTCAGATTGTCGTGCCAGCTTGCCGTCCAGCGTTCAGGCACATCCGATATGGCAAGGCCGCCGTCGGCATTGGTCGAGAAGACGCCGAGCTTCAGTCTGTTTGGGCCGTGCAGGGGATGCGCTTTGATCATGTCCGGAACTCGCAGCGGGAGATCGACACGCTAGGCCCGCGCGAAAATATTTCAAGCCTGAAATAGCTTCGCCTCGCCGCTGTTTGCGGATATGAATTCCGGCACGACAACAAGGGGATGGAACGATGAGCGGGTTTCGCCACAAATGCATCTGTAGGGAAAGCCTCGTCGGTTCCTTTGCCGCCATTCCGCATCCCGTTGCGGTCGAGGTGATGGCGCAGTCCGGTCTCGATTTCCTCTGCATCGATTGGGAACATGCCCAGATTTCGCGCGACATGATCGAAACAATGGTGCGCGCGGCCGATATCCATCGCGTGCCGGCCATTGTGCGCGTGCCCGGCCATGCACCGGAAGCGATCGCCGCGGCATTGGACAGCGGCGCGCAAGGCGTGCTCGTCCCGCGCGTCTCGACCGCTGCCCAGGCGCAGGCGGCGGTGAAGGCCTCGCGTTATCCGCCGACCGGCGAGCGCGGCGTCGGGCCCGGGCGGGCCGCCGGCTATGGCTACCGCATCTCCGAATATCTCGCTCAGGCCAATGACAGCATCGTCGTGGCGGTTCAGGTCGAGACATCGGAAGGGCTGGCCAATATCGAGGCGATCGCCGCCGTCGAGGGTGTCGACGTGACCTTCGTCGGGCCCGGCGATCTCTCCGTATCGATCGATGCGATCGGCCCGAAAGGCGCCGACAAGCTCGCGCAAGCGATACACAGGATCATCGATGTGACGATCGCGCATGGCAGGACATCCGGGATCTTCTGCGCGAGGCCGCAGGATGTCGCCCAATGGGCGACACTCGGCGCCAGTTTCTTTATCCTGGCCAGCGACACGATGTTTCTGGGGGCTGGCGCTGCCGCCGGCAAAGCCGGCGCGGATGCTGAGCTGGGCGGTAGCGGCCGCAGCTAGCGCTATCGAAGGTTTGCCAGGCGCCGTCGCCGCCAACTTTTTAAGCTTAAAACTTTTGCCTTGAAAACTGCCGCGGTTTGGATAAGCATTCCTCGATCGATGGCGACTGCCGTTCCGGACGGGCTTGCCGGACATCCATCGTGGTGCATCGGGTGGGATCAAAGGGTTTCAGTCCTTGTCGTTCATGCTGCCCCCAGTCATCCTCCGACACGCGCCATGCGTGCGATGGCGTGCGCGCGCCAGATCCGCGATCCGCATACCGAGAGCATCGCCAACCTTGCCTTCCCGCCCATGTGCGTCTGCCGCGACCGGACAGCGCCCGACCGTATGGCGGCGAGCATGAATTGACGCCCCGCTGGGAGGTGGGGCGGCAAGAAACCGTGCGGGCATCAGCCCGCCCGATCAACAACCAGAGGGAACACCCCAGAGGGACCAACAATGAGCCTGACCCGTCGCAATCTCATCCTCCTCGCGGCCGCCATCGGCATCGCCGCCGGACCGGCAACCGCCTATGCCGCCGATGTGCTCAATGTCGGCGCCTACCCGACCAACCCTCCGTTCGAGTACAAGAACGAGAGCGGCACTTTCGAGGGCTTTGAAGTCGACATCGTCAACGAAGCGGCAAAGCGCGTCGGCATGACCACCGACATCGCCGATCTCGGCTTCCAGGCGCTGTTCGCCGCCACCACCTCGAAGCGCATCGATGTCGCCATCTCGTCGATCACCATCACGCCGGAGCGGCTGAAGTCGCAGTCGTTCACGCAGCCTTACTATGATTCCGACATGGGCATCGCCACCAAGACCGACAGCCCGATCAAGGCCGAGGCCGACCTCAAGGGCAAGATCGTCGGCGTGCTGTCCGGCTCGACCGGCGAGACCTGGGTCAAGGCGCATCAGGAGGCCGATGGCCTCAGCGACGTAAAGGGCTATGACACACAGCAGAACCTTTTGCTCGACCTCAGCGCCGGGCGCATCGACGCGGCTGTCAGCGACATTCCGGGCATGCAGTACTCCTTCACCAAGATGAAGGATCTCACCGTCAAGGAACGCATCAAGACCGGCGAACAGTACGGGCTGATGATGACCAAGGACCACCCGCTGCTCGGCAAGCTCAACGACGCGCTGACGGCAATGAAGAAGGACGGCACGCTGGCCGCGATCCACAAGAAGTGGTTCGGCAGCGACGCGCCCGCCGATTCCTCGACCGCCAAGGAAATGCCGGTGCCGAAGGCCTGAGCGGCGGCCGCCAAGGAGAACGTGCCGGCTCGAAAGGCCGGCACGTTCCGTTTGATACATAGTCTCCCGGAACCAGCGCGGCGCGGCAAAACCGCTTTCGCTGTTCCGGACCTCTGCTCCGGCGTCAAGGGACGCCAAACGGTTCGGGAAAGCCTCCCATGTCGCTGCTCGATACCTTCTTCAACGCCGACGTCATCGCGTCCAGTCTGCCGGCGCTGCTGCGCGGGTTTCTCAACACGCTGCTGCTCGGCCTGCTCAGCATCGGCATCGGCATCCCCATCGGCCTGGTGATCAGCCTGTTGCGGCTTTATGCGCCGAAGCCGCTCCGGTGGCTGGCGGTCGGCTACACCGATATCTTCCGCGCGCTGCCGGTGCTGGTCGTGCTGATCCTGATCTATTATGCGCTGCCCTTCCTCGGCATCCGCCTGTCGTCCTGGGCTTCCGCCGTAACGGCCTTCGCCATCATCATGTCGGCCTATTCGGCGGAAGTGTTCCGCTCCGGCATCGAAAGCATTCCGCGCGGCCAGTTCGAGGCGTCGCAGGCGCTCGGCCTGCCGTTCCTTTTGACCTTGCGCAAGGTGGTGCTGCCGCAGGCGGTGCGCGTGGTCATCCCGCCGATGACCAGCAACTGCGTCTCGATGTTCAAGGACACCTCGCTCGCCTCCACCGTGGCGCTGCCGGAACTTTTGAAAGAAGCGACCAATGCGCAGTCGCTCTACGCCAACCCCTCGCCGCTGATCGGCGCAGCCCTGGTCTATCTCATCTTCCTGTGGCCGATGGTTCGCCTCGTCAGCCTGCTTGAAGGCCGTTTCAAAACCGAGAAGACGCGCTGACCGCGCCTTCAACTTCCCCTCTACCGAGCACTTCGCAGGAGACGACCATGAACAAGCATCAAGCCGCCAATGCGACCGGCACTTCCGGCGCATTCCCTGTTGAAAGAATCCGGGCGATGTTTCCGGCCTTGCAGCGGGCAGGCGACTTCATCTTCCTGGACAACGCCGCCGGCGCGCAGATTCCGCAGAGCGTGCTCGATGCGGTGACCAACCATCTGGTATCGCACAATGTGCAGCGCGGCGGCCGCTATGGCCGCAGCGTCACCGTTGACCAATCGGTCGCCGATGCGCGGACAAGCGTGGCACTGCTGATCAATGCCTACAGCCCATCCGAGATCTGCTTCGGCATGAACGCCACCTCGTTCATCCGCCTGGTCAGCCTCGGCATCGGCCAGATGCTTGGAGAGCGCGACGAGATCGTCGTCACCGACATGGACCACGACGCCAACATCGCGACATGGCTGGCGCTCGAATCCGCCGGCGCCAAGTTCAAGTGGTGGCGCATGCGCGAGGACGGCAATTTGCATGTCGACGATTTGCGCCCGCTGGTTTCAGAACGCACCCGGCTTGTCGCCTGCACGGTGACGGCGCATTCCATCGGCTCGATCGTCGACGTGGCTTCAGTGGCGGGGATTGCCCACGCCGCCGGCGCCGAAGTGTTCCTCGACTGCGTGCATTACGGGCCGCATGGGCTGATCGACGTGCAGGCCTGGGGTTGCGACTATCTCGTCTGTTCCGGCTACAAGAATTTCTCGCCGCATATGGGTTTCCTGTGGGGCCGCTTCGAAACGCTGAAGCGACTGCCGACCTTCCGCGAGGACTTCATCCCCGACGAGCCGCCCTACAAGGTCGAGGCCGGCACCTTCATTTACGAGAACGTGTCGGGCATGGATGCGGCCGTGCAGTATCTCGAGCTCATCGGCCGCAATCTTGCTCCGTCCAACAACCGCTCGCGGCGCGAAAACATCGTCGCCGGCATGGGCGCCATCCGCGACTACGAGCTGGTGCTGGCGCGCGAGATGCTGGCTGTGCTGAAGAGCTGCGGGGCAACAATCTACGGCGTTTCCGAGGAGGCCCGGATCAACGAACGCGTGCCGACCTTCTGTTTCAACATCGGCAAATTGTCGCCGCAGCGGATCGTCGAGGAAATGGCCGAGATGCAGATCGGCATTCGCGACGGCCACATGTACGCCCCGCGCCTGATGAAGCGCCTCAACCTGTCGATGGACAGCGGCGCCATCCGCGCCTCGCTGGTGCACTACAACACGGTGGAGGAGGTCAGGCGCTTCGGCGAGGCGCTGCGCGCCATCATCGCCAAGCTGTCGTGATCTGGCGTCTAGAGAAGCGGCCATTCGGCTACGCGTTTCGGAACGGCGGGAACGGGGCCGTATGCTGTTAGGCAGCTTTCGTCGTCCCGACATCGACAGCAGACGTTCAGCTCGATGGATGCTTGGCCGCCGCATCGCCGCTGTTCTTCTTCGCACTTGATTCGTGCTGCAGCTACCGACTCTTGTCATAACTAGAACTCCAACGCGGATTGATCTTGCCCTTCGTCTGAACGCTCGTTATTCATCACAGCCTTGATATTGCTGGCTTTCGGGGGTTTGGTATGGCCGAGTATGACGGAATAACTGAAGAGCCCGAACCGCTTGCCGTTGGCAAGAGCGTTGTTCCAGCGGGAACCTCCGATAAGCAGATTGAGAAGCACTTCGAGACCGGACGGCTTCGGGTCGTTCAGGAGAAGAATGACATCTTCCTCTCCCACGTGATGACATTCATTAGCGGGACGGGCAATCTATGGAGCAACCTGCAGCCCGAATACCAGCGCCGCCTGCGGTGGGACAACAAGAAGAAATCTCGCCTTATCGAGAGCTTCATTATGAACGTGCCGGTCCCGCCGGTCTTTCTCTATGAGAAGGAGCTTGGACGATTCGAAGTAATGGACGGCCAGCAGCGCCTCAATGCAATTTCTGATTTTTTGGCCGGCGGCTTTGTCCTTGAAGGTCTGGCTATTTGGCCGGCGTTGAACGGCCGCAACTACAGCACCCTGCCGCCATTGGTGCGCCGAGGGCTGGATCGAGCGAAGATTTCAGCCATCACGCTTATGTCCGACAATAACTCGGCTGCGGAAGATAGCTTGGACCTTCGAGCCCAAGTGTTCGAGCGGCTAAATACCGGTGGCGAGAGACTTAATCAGCAGGAACTCCGCAATTCGCTTTACTCCGGCGACTTCAATGCGCTTCTTATCGAGCTGTCCAGGACCCGGGTATTCACCGATGCCTGGGAAATCCCGAACCATGAGGATAACACCCGGGCGGACGGCACCCCAAGCGCCGTTCTCGCCGCGAACACCCTCTTCAAGCGCATGACCGACGTGGAAATCGTGCTGCGCTTCTTTGCTTTCAGGGAGGCAGACAAGTTGTCCGGCTCGGTGCGGTCGATGCTGGACGGCACGATGAAGCGCCTTCGTAGACCGGATGAGGTCACGCTTCAGGCTTTGCGGCAGGACTTCATGGACGCAATTGGCCTATGCACAGAGGTCTTTGGTCCCCACACCTTCCGGCTTCCTCCGGTTGACAACAAGCCAGGCAAGATATCGCGCCCGCTCTATGACGCCGAGATGGTGGCGATATTCAACCTTCGCGCTCGTCGGAATGATTTGCTCAGCAACCGCCAAATCATCAGAGATCGGATACTTGATATGGCGGCACCCGATGCCGACACCTACGACCTGATGGTAGGTCGCGGTAATACGGCGGCCGCCATCGCTGGGCGCATCGCCGCGGTTCGAGAATTGCTCCAAGAGATCATCAATGCCTAAGCTGGACGCCGCAAAATATCTTGCGGATTCCTACCTTGATGAAATTGCTGCCACGATTGAAATCCGCCAGTCGTACACGAATATAGTTGTTGGGATGGCCGGTCGCCTCATGGGGGCGCTCGGGCAAGATGGTGCCGCCAAGGCAACAGTGCAACAGGCGCTGAAGCACAAGGCTGTTGATCCAAGCGCCTTTTACAAGCCGCTCATGGTCCAAGTGAACGGTGTATTTGAGAATTACATCCGCTCCTTGACCAAGGCGATTGTGGAAGAGCGGTTCGAGACGGTTGAACTCTATACCAATCTGGAACAGGGCTTCCGCAACGACCACATCACCCACGCAGCACGCGTCCTCACCTATGTCAAAGCGGGGTCGGTGATGGGCGTCGCCTACAGTTTCGATAATCTCCTCACAAATCTGGGAAAAGGTCTGTCAGGACAAAAGGGATACAAGCTCAACCCCGAGATTTATACGAAGCTCATGGGCAACTGCACAGCAGAGCGGATGGAGAAGCTGTTCTCCGCCCTCATGCTACCCGAGCCGTTCTCAGAGAAACTAGGTCAGAATGCTCAGCTCAAGGCCTATTTCGCTGATAGGGCAAAAGGGCGTGTTGCGGATAGGGCACGCGAACAGTTGGACGAGCAACTTAACCTTAGAAATGACATCGTGCATGGCGATCTCACGCGCACAGTGGACTTGACGGAGCTACAAGACACGCTGGGCTTCTTCCGCGCCCTGATTTCCAGCTTGGACCAACTCGTGCGGACTTAACCATGCAACGCGCGTTCGATCTGACATCAGCCGCCCTCTTCCTTGCCGCGAACCCGAAGGCCGAGCCGTTCATCAAGGCCGTCCGAAAATTCCAATCAACTATTTCGGTCAGCACGGACCTTGCCGAGGTGAAGAAGTCGGTCGAAGAGCTTCAGACCATGCGCGAGGACCTCGGTGACAGGTGGCATATCGCCCGTGCGCTCCTGACCCATGCCGTCGTGGTCTATTGCCGCGCGAGCCATACCAAGGCCGTCGAACGATATGACGTTGGGGTCATAGGCGCATACTCACCCGAACAGCGGGAGGCCCATAAGCTCATCGTCAATCTGTGGGACAAGGTGCTTGCTCACTTCGGCCCAGGTAAAGGATGGCATGAGGAACGCGTGCTCTATCTGGAACAGGACCACGGAGACGCCATTACGGCAATACACCACCGCGTCAACAGCGACAGCATGGTTTTCGATATCCTTGAGAACCTACTTGAGACGGCCATTCCCTACGTTAAGGCAAAGGAAGTTGACCGCGCCAACGAGATTGACGCCGAGCTGACCAAGGCTCCCGAGTTGTTCAAAGTAATCGACCTGACGCCGTTCAACGTTGACGAATTCTACAAGGGCGTACCGGGTGGCATCGAGAATTTTTGGGGCCCGATGGCCTTCATGGCCCAACGGACGGTTAAGAAAACCACCAGAAATTAAGACCCTACGCAAGAGCCTTCAACGATGTGAGGGGGCGCGAGGTTTATGCTTTCAAGGCCGCTTCTGGCGCAAACGTGCCGCCTCACCTGATCGCCCGGCTGTCCACTGGGAATGTAGCTGTAGTCCGCCCAACGGCGGACATGAGGCGCAAAGCGGTCGTCCAGGTCTTGGCAAACGTAAGCCGTCTTTGGGTAAAACTCGGTCGTTCAGAGTAGTTGTGTTTTGACTCTAGAGCTTTGATTTAGCGGCGGATTCAGATTTCAGGTCGATTCGACCTGAAATCCTCCGACTCTAGGCCGCCTTCTTCTTCGCCAACCTCGCCTTGATGCTGGCCACATCGGCGCGCGGCGTCGCTGCGAACAGCGTCCTGGTGTAGCTGTGCTTGGGGTCTGAAAAGACCTCGTCGCGCGAGCCGTATTCGACCGCCTCGCCGAAATACATCACCATCACGTCGTCGGCGATGTAGCGCACCACGGAGAGATCGTGGCTGATGAAGACATAGGTCAGCTGGAATTCGTCCTGCAGGTCGGCGAGCAGGTTGAGCACCTGTGCCTGCACCGAAAGATCGAGCGCCGAGACCGGCTCGTCCAGCACCAGAAGGCTCGGGTTCAGCATCAGCGCACGGGCGATGGCGATGCGCTGGCGCTGGCCGCCCGAGAACATGTGCGGATAGCGGTTGTAGTGCTCGTGACCGAGGCCGACCTTCTTCAGCATCTTCATGGCGAGGTCGCGCCGCTCGGCGGCCGTCTTGTCGGTGTTGATCAGCAGCGGCTCGCCCAGCACGTCGCCGATCTTCTGGCGCGGGTTGAGCGATCCGTAGGGGTTCTGGAAGACGATCTGCACCTTGCGGCGCATCTCCTTGGTCAATCCGCCCCTGGCGATGTCGACCTTGTTGCCGTCGATGAACAGTTCGCCCGATGTCGCCGGATCGATGAGCGTGATGATGCGGGCGAGCGTGGACTTGCCGCAGCCGCTTTCGCCGACGATGGCGAGCGTCTTGCCCTTGTCCACGGTGAACGAGACGCCCTTGACCGCGTGCACCGTGCGCGGCCCGCTGAACAGGCCGCCGCCGATATGGTAGTCGCGAACGATGTTCTTGCCTTCGAGGACGGTGGTGCTCATGCGGAGGCTCCCGCGGCCGAGGGCGCCGGCTCGAACAGCATGTCGGAAACGGTCGGCAGCCGGTCGCCGACCGCGTTCTCCGGCAGCGCCGACAGCAGCGCGCGCGTGTAGTTGCTTTTCGGGCTCTCGAACAGCGACAGCACGTCGGCCTCTTCCATCTTGCGGCCCTTGTACTGGACGATGACGCGGTCGGCTGTCTCGGCCACCACGCCCATATTGTGGGTGATCATGATCAGGCCCATGCCGTATTTGGCCTGCAGCGAAACCAGGAGATCAAGGATCTGCTTCTGGATGGTGACATCGAGCGCGGTGGTCGGCTCGTCCGCGATCAAGAGCTTCGGATTGCAGGCGATGGCGATGGCGATCATGACGCGCTGGCACTGGCCGCCCGACATCTGGTGCGGAAACGAGCTCAGCCGTTCTTCCGGATCGGCAATGCCGACGAGCTTCATCAATTCGATGGCGCGCGCGCGGCGCTGGGCGCGGTCCATGCCCATGTGGAAGCGCAGCACCTCCTCGATCTGGAAGCCGACGGTGAAGCACGGGTTGAGGCTGGCGATCGGCTCCTGGAAGATCATGGAGATATCCTTGCCGACGATCTTGCGCCGCTCGGACGGGCTGAGCTTCAGCAGATCGACGCCGTCGAAGGCCATGCGGTCGGCCTTGACGGTCGCGGTGTTGGGCAGCAGCCCCATCACCGCCAGCATCGCCACCGACTTGCCGGAACCGGATTCGCCGACGATCGCCAGCACCTCGCGCGGCTCGATCGACAGGTCTATGCCCTGCACGGCCATGAACGGACCGGCGGCGGTGTCGAAGGAAACGGTGAGGTTCTTGATCTCGAGCAGGGACATGCTCACGACCTCTTCAGCTTGGGGTCGAGCGCGTCGCGCAGGCCGTCGCCGATCAGGTTAATGGCAAAGACGGTGATCAGGATGGCGAGGCCGGGGAAGGTCACCACCCACCAGGCGCGCAGGATGAACTCGCGTGCTTCGGCCAGCATCGTGCCCCATTCCGGCGTCGGCGGCTGCGCGCCCATGCCGAGGAAGCCGAGGGCGGCGGCCTCGAGGATGGCGTTGGAGAAGGACAGCGTCGCCTGCACGATCAGCGGCGCGATGCAGTTGGGCAGGATGGTGACCAGCATCAGCCTGAAATGGCTGGCGCCCGCGACCTTGGCCGAGATGACATATTCGCGGTTCTTCTCCGCCATCACGGCGGCGCGGGTGAGCCGGGCGAAGTGCGGCTGCAGCACGAAGGCAATGGCGATCATGGCGTTGACCAGCCCAGGTCCGAGAACGGCGACCAGCACCAGCGCCAGCAGCAGCGACGGGAAGGCCAGGATGATGTCCATGATGCGCATGATGAGCGTATCCACCCAGCCGCGGCAGTAGCCGGCGAGCAGGCCGAGGATGACGCCGGAGATCAGCGCCGTGGTGACGACGACGAAGCCGATGGCGAGCGAGAAGCGCGAGCCGTAGATCAGGCGCGAGAGAATGTCGCGGCCGACGGCGTCGGTACCGAGCAGGAACTGGACGTTGCCGCCCGCCTGCCAGGCCGGCGGCGTCAGGAAGAAGTCGCGGAACTGGTCGTCCGGCGAATGCGGGGCGAGCAGCGGCGCGAAGACGGCGATCAGGATCAGCAGCGCGAAGACGAAGAGGCCGATCACCGCGCCCTTGTTGATCGAGAAATAGTGCCAGAACTCGGCGAACATCTGCAGCCGGGCGTCCTGCGGCCTGACGACGGTCGCGGCTTCGATTGTGGCAGGGCCTTCGTTGGTCATGTCAATTCGCCCGGATACGCGGGTTGATGACGGCATAGAGCACGTCGACGATGAGGTTCACCGACATGACGATGAGCGCGATCAAAAGCAACCCGCCTTGCACGGTGAAATAGTCGCGCTTGGAAATAGCGTCGATCATCCATTTGCCGATGCCTGGCCACGAAAAAATGCTCTCGGTCAGGATGGCGCCGGTCAGGAGCGTGCCGACCTGCAGGCCAATGGTGGTGACGACCGGGATCAGCGCATTGCGGAAAGCGTGCAGCCCGATGACGCGGCGAGGCGCCAGGCCCTTGGCGCGCGCGGTGCGCACATAGTCCTCGCCGAGGACCTCGAGCATGGCCGACCGCGTCTGCCTGGCGATGACGGCAAGCGGAATGGTGCCGAGCACGATGGTGGGCAGGACGAGGTGCGACAGGGCCGAGCGGAATGCACCCTTCTGTCCGGAGATCAGGGAATCGATGGTCATGAAGCCGGTTACCGGCTTGAAGAAATAGAGAAGGTCGATGCGGCCGGAAACCGGCGTCCAGTGCAGCATGCCGGAGAACACGATGATCAGCAGCAGCCCCCACCAGAAGATCGGCATGGAATAGCCCGCCAGCGCCGTTCCCATGGTCAGTTGGTCGAACCAGGAGCCGCGGCGGATCGCGGCGAAGATGCCGAAGGCGACGCCGATGACGATGGCGAAGATCATGGCGAAGATGGCAAGTTCGACCGTCGCCGGGAACCGCACCAGGAAATCCTTGAGCACCGGCGTCTTGGTGGAAAACGAGGTGCCGAAATCACCGCTGAGGATATTGGCCAGATAGGTCAGGTACTGTCGCCAGATCGGCAGGTCGAAGCCGAACTGGTGCATCAGCGCAGCGTGACGTTCGGGCGACAGGCCGCGTTCGCCCGCGAGCACCAGCACCGGATCACCGGGCAGGATGCGCACGAAGCCGAAGGCGAGGATGGTTATCCCGATGAAGGTCGGGACGATGAGGGCGAGCTTGCCGAGGATATAACGCAGCATGGCGGGCGAGGTGGGACGGCGCTGTGGCGCCGCCCCGTTTCGCGAACCTTATTCGGCGATATCGACGCCGTCGAAGCGATGGATGCCGAGCGGATCCATCGCAAAGCCGGAGACGGTCTTCTGCATCGGCATGAACACCTTGGAGTGTGCGAGCGTCGCCCACGGTGCCTGTTCCTTGAAGATGACCTGCGCCTGTTCGTAGAGCTTGGTGCGCTCGGCCTGGTCGGAAACCGTCTTGGCCTTGTTGATGAGCGCATCGAAGTCCTTGTTGCACCATTCCGCGCGGTTGTTCGAACCGACGGAAGCGCAGCTCAAGAGTACACCGAGGAAGTTGTCCGGATCGCCATTGTCACCGGTCCAGCCGACGATGACGGCGCCGTCGTGATCGACCGCCGAAGCGCGCTTGAGGTATTCACCCCAATCGTAGCTGACGATGTTGACTGTGACGCCGACCTTGGCGAAGTCGGCCTGGATCAGCTCGGCGGTGCGGCGCGCGTTCGGCATGTAGGGGCGCGACACAGGCATGGCCCAGACATTCATCTTGAGGTCCTTGACGCCGGCCTCTTCGAGCATCTTCTTGGCCGCATCCGGATCGTACGGATCGTCCTTCACGTCCTTGTTGTAGGACCACATGGTCGGCGGGATCGGGTTGACGGCCACCTGGCCGGCGCCCTGGAAGACCGCGTCGATGATAGCCTTCTTGTTGATGGCCATGTTGAGCGCCTTGCGCACGCGCACGTCGTCGAACGGCTTCTGCTGGGTGTTGTACATCAGCGCACCGACATTGAGGCCTTCCTGCTCGTCGACCTTCAGGTTCGGATCGGCCTGCAGGCCGGCGATGTCGGCCGGCGCCGGGTAGGACATGATGTTGCATTCGCCGGCCTTCAGCTTCTGCGCACGGACCGCCGGATCGGTGGTGATGGCGAAGACAAGGTCGTCGATCTTCTGCTTGCCGCCCCAATAGTCGGGGTTGGCCTTGTAGCGGATGGCAGCGTCGGTCTGGTAATCGACGAAGATGAACGGGCCGGTGCCAATCGGCTTCTGGTTGAACAGTTCAGGCGTCTTGTCCGCCTGCAGCTTGTCGGCATATTCCTTGGAAACGATTGAGGCGAAGTCCATGCCCAGCGTCGGGATCAAAGTGATCGCCGGCTCCTTGAGGGTGAACTTCACCGTCAGGTCGTCGACCTTCTCGACCTTGGTGATGTTGTCGCCGAACTGGTCATTGTAATACTGGTAGGCAATGCCCGGTATGTACTGGAACCAGGGGCCGTTCTTGTCGACCTGACGCTGGAACGAGAACACCACGTCGTCGGCGTTGAAGTCGCGCGTCGGGGTGAAATAGTCGGTAGCGGCGAACTTCACACCCTTGCGAAGCTTGAACGTGTATTCCTTGCCATCGTCGGAAATGGACCAGCTTTCGGCCAGGCCCGGCGAGACCGTTGTCTTGCCATGATCGAATTCGACGAGGCGGTTGAAGACCGTACGCGAAGACGCATCGAACGTCTGTCCCGCGGTGTAGGGCGCCGGGTCAAAGCCTTCCGGCGAAGCTTCGGCGCAGTAGACCAAGGTTTTTGCGTTGGCCACGCCGCCCAGGACGCTTGCAGCCAGCAACGCGGCTGCAAAAGTCAGTTTCTTCCTCATTGAGCACTCCCTGATGTTTTTCCAAGCCCCTCTATCAGGCTCGCGAAGCGCGCATATAAGCACCGTTTCTCCGGCTTTGGAACACCCAGTTTGCCTACCCCATGGTAAGCGGGAAAAAAATCCTCCCTCCCGCGAAAAAATGGAAAAATTCAGTATTTTTTTCTATTCACAACATTATTAACGACCGCATTTTTTTATTGATCACCAATCTCACGAGATCGACGTCGCGCCCGCTTTCATATGACCGGGGACGCCGGACGATGCAGGGCCGCTGCGCCCATGGCGAGAAAGATTTTCGGCGGCAAATCTTTCGACGGCTTGCCGCTTGGGCAAGGCTTGCACGCCCGCCGATAGAGGCCATACATAGACAAGGCACCAGCGGCAGCGGGGGACGCCTCTGTTGTCAGGAGGCGAGCGCGGCAGGGACGAACAAAACAGGGAGGGACGGTTGGCAAAAGCATCGAACAGGACGGCTCCGCCGAAGACGGCCAAGGCGACCCTGAAGCCGGCCGCGGGCGCCGACAAGCAGCCAACGCCCCCTGCCAAGAACACAAAGGGCGCAAAGGCAAGGGCCGCAGGGAAACCTTCCGCCGGCAAGGCGGACGCTGTTGTCAAACCGGCCACGAAGCCGGCGGCCAAAGCCGTCCCCGCAAAGACGTCGGCGAAGGCCGGAACTGCTAAAACCGGGGCGACAAAGACCAGTTTGACCAAGGCCGGGACGACGAAGACTGGCGCGAGCAAGACCGGGGCGACCCGGACTAGCAAGACTGGGGCCGCACAAGCCGCATCCGTGGCCAAGCCGGCACCGGCGGCCTCGAAACCGGCGGCCGCCAAGCGATTGCCGAAAGCGCTCACCGCCCTGGCCGCAGGCTTGCCGGAAAAACCGTGGCTGGAAAGCTACCCGAAGAACATGCCGGCCGAGATCGGCGCCCTGCCCTACAGCTCCATCGGCGATTTCCTCGTTGCCGCCTGCAAGCAATTTGCAGGCCAGCCGGCCTTCACCTGCATGGGCAAGTCGATCACCTATGCGGAACTCGAACGGCTTTCGGCGGCGTTCGGCGCCTACCTTCAATCGACCGGGTTGCCCAAAGGCGCACGCGTCGCCCTGATGATGCCGAACGTGCTGCAATATCCGGTGGCGATGATGGCGGTGGCGCGCGCCGGCTACACGGTGGTCAACGTCAACCCTCTCTACACGCCGCGCGAGCTGGAACACCAGCTCAAGGATTCCGGGGCACAAGCGATCATCATCCTGGAGAACTTCGCCAGCACCTTGCAAGCGGTGATCGCCAGGACGTCGGTCAAGCACGTCGTCGTCGCGGCCATGGGCGACATGCTCGGCGGGCTCAAGGGAAGCATCGTCAATCTGGTGGTGCGCCGCGTCAAGAAGATGGTGCCGGCCTGGTCATTGCCCGGCCATGTCAAGTTCAACGCGGCGCTGAAGGTGGGCAGCGGCATGGGTTTCAAGCCGGCCAAGGTGGCGGCCGACGATATCGCGTTCCTGCAATATACCGGCGGCACCACGGGAATCTCGAAGGGTGCTATCCTGCTGCACAGCAACGTGCTGGCCAATGTCGCGCAGAATTCGCTGTGGCTGCAGGACGCCTACACGGTCAAGCCAAAACCCGCCCATCTCAACCTCATCTGCGCACTGCCGCTCTATCATATCTTCGCGCTGACCGTGAATGCGCTGATGGGCATGCAAATGGGTGGACAGAACATACTGATCCCCAATCCGCGCGACATCCCCGGCTTCGTCAAGGAAATAGGCAAGTATCCGATCCATATCTTTCCAGGCCTCAACACGCTGTTCAACGCGCTGCTCAACAATGAGGATTTCCGCAAGCTCGACTTCAAGCCGCTGCTCCTGACGCTGGGCGGCGGCATGGCGGTGCAAAAGGGCGTCGCCGAGCGCTGGAAGGCGCTGACGGGCTGCCCGGTCAGTGAAGGCTACGGCCTGTCGGAGACGTCGCCCGTGGCAACGGCCAACAAATTCAGCTCCGGCGAATTCACCGGCACGATCGGCCTGCCGCTGCCGTCTACCGAGATCGCCATCCGCGACGAGGAGGACAACAATTTGCCGCTCGGCGAGGTCGGCGAAATCTGCATCAAGGGGCCGCAGGTGATGGCGGGCTACTGGAACCGGCCTGACGAGACCGCCAAGGTGATGACCAAGGACGGCTTCTTCAAGTCGGGCGACATGGGCTTCATGGACGAGCGCGGCTACACCAAGATCGTCGACCGCAAGAAGGACATGATCCTCGTTTCCGGCTTCAACGTCTATCCGACCGAGCTCGAGGAAGTCGTGGCGCTGCATCCCGGCGTGCTCGAAGTGGCGGCAATCGGCGTGCCGGACGAGCATTCGGGCGAAGTGCCGAAACTGTTCATCGTCAAGAAAGACCAGGCGCTGACCGCCGAGGCCATCACCGCCTATTGCCGTGAGAACCTGACCGGGTACAAGCGGCCCAGATACATCGAATTCAGGACAGAACTGCCGAAGACGCCGGTCGGAAAGATCCTGCGGCGCGCATTGCGCGAATAGGAGCCGGCTTGGACCACGATCTTGCCGGCGCCGATGCCCAGGACCGGTGCCCGCGCCTCGACCCGGCCGAGTTCATCAAGGCCAAGATGCGCCTTGTCCCTGCGCCTGCGCTTCCAGAAATCCGGTTTTACACGGCGCACCCCAGCAGCGGATTGAGACGGCTCGTCGAGCCCGAAGGCGATGCGGAAGACGCACCGGAGCCACAACCGCCCTACTGGGCCTACGCATGGGCCGGCGGCACCGTGCTCGCGCGCTATGTCCTCGACCATCCGACGACCGTGGGGGGACGCCGCGTGCTCGACCTTGGTGCCGGTTCCGGCATTGTCGGCATCGCTGCCGCGAAGGCCGGGGCCCGCGAAGTGATCGCCGCCGAGATCGACCGAAACGGCGTCGCCGCGCTCGGTCTCAATGCAAAAGACAACGGCGTCACGATCTCGGTGATCTGCAAAGACATTACCACCGGTCCGCCACCAGCGGTCGACCTTGTGCTGGCTGGCGACGTGTTCTACGGACCCGATGTCACCCAACGCATGATCCCCTTCCTCGACCGCTGCCTTGCCGCTGGCGTCGAGGTCCTGATCGGCGACCCGCGCCGCGCCGATCTACCATTGTCGCGGCTCAGGCTGCTCGCCGAATATCAGGTGCCGGATTTCGGCGACGCGAAGGGCGCCGCAAGCAGGCCGAGCGGCGTCTTTTCCTTCGAAGCCGAGACGCCGCTAGCGACGAGATCAGATCGTCTCCTTGACCCGCGCTGAAAGGAAATCCGGCAGGTCGACAACCGAATCCAGGATCACGTCGGCAATTCCGGCCAGAGATTCACGCGTGCCGGTGCCCGAGAGCACGCCGACCGCCAGGCCGCAGCCGCCGGCACGAGCCATTTCGAGATCGTGGCGGTTATCGCCGATCATGGCGACCTGCGTCGGCTTCAGGCCGGTGAGATCGCAGAAGGCCTGGATCGTATCCGGCGCCGGCTTGGGATTGGCCACCGCGTCATAGCCGTAGGCGGCGTCGAACAGCTGCGCGACGCCGAGCGTTACCAGCGTTTTTTCCGCGCCGCTGGTCGAATCGTTGGTGGCGACGCCGAGCCGATAGGACCTTGCGTGCAAGGTGCCGAGCGTTTCGACGATGCCCGGCAGAGCCACCGCCATCGCCGAGCCCTGCACCGAGGTGATCTGGTTGAAGCGGGCGACGGCCAGCATCTGGTCTTCGTCGGACAGGCGCGGAAACCACAATTCAACGACGTCGAGATTGGTGCCGGAGGCAAAGATGGAATCGGGCTTGAAGCGCCTGTTGGCGAAATCGAAGCCCGCGGCCGCAAGCAGCCTGTCGGCCTTCCAGCGGTCGCCTTCGGAGGCGTCCATGGCCATGAAGTCGGCAACCCCGAGCCAGGTCGCATTGAAGTCGACAAGCGTTCCGTCCTTGTCGAACAATATTCCCTTGATGTCTGCCAACTCAGTCACTCCGAACCACGCAAATGGTGGATGTGTTCCACCAGGCCGGCGGTCGAGGCATCCCGCTTTGCGGCACTTTCCTTGCCTTCCACGACTGGCAGAAGGCCGGTGGCCAGTTCCTTGCCGAGCTCGACGCCCCATTGGTCGAAGGAGTTGATGTCGAACAGCGTTCCCTCGACGAAGACGCGGTGTTCGTAGAGAGCGATCAGGCGGCCGAGCGTGCGCGGGTCAAGCTTGCGATAAAGAATGGTCACCGAGGGCCGGTTGCCGGAGAAGACGCGGTGCGGGGCAATACGATCGACATCGGCCGGCTTCATGCCCTTGGCCAGCATCTGCGCGCGCGCTTCCTCCAGCGTGCGGCCCCTCATGAAGGCTTCCGACTGCGCCAGGCAGTTGGCGAGCAGCAGGTCGTGATGGTGCTTCAGCTCCGGCTCGTGGCCGTTCGCCGCGGCGAGGAATTCGACCGGAATGAAATCGGTTCCCTGGTGCAGGAGCTGGAAGAAGGCATGCTGGCCGTTGGTGCCAGGCTCGCCCCAGACCAGCGGCCCGGTCGGCGTCGCCACGGGGCCGCCGTCCAGGGTGACGCTCTTGCCGTTCGATTCCATGTCGAGCTGCTGGAGATAGGCCGGCAGCCTGGACAGGCGCTGGTCATAGGGGATGACCGCGCGGGCCGGGTATTTGCAAACGACGCGATGCCACCAGCCGACAAGGCCAAGCAGCACCGGCAGGTTTTTGGCCAGCGGCGCGGTGCGGAAGTGTTCGTCCATTTCGTGCGCGCCATCGAGGAAGGCGCGGAAATCGCGTGGACCAATGGCGATCATCACGGGAAGGCCGATGGCGCCCCACACAGAATAGCGGCCGCCGACCCAATCCCAGAAGCCGAAGACGCGGTCCGGCTCGATGCCAAACTTCGCCACCAGGTCGAGTGCCGTCGAGACCGCGGCGAAGTGCTTGCCGATCGCTTCCTTGCCGAGCGCCTTCTGGACCCAGTCGCGCGCCGTCTGCGCATTGGTCATCGTTTCGACCGTGGTGAAGGTCTTGGAGGCGACGATAAAAAGCGTGCTCTCGGCGGAAAGGCCCTTCAGCGTGTCGTGGATATGGGCGCCGTCGATGTTGGAGACATAGTGCGCGCGCGGACCGTCATGATAGGGCGCCAGCGCCAACGTCGCCATGGCCGGGCCGAGATCGGAGCCGCCGATACCGATATTGACGATGTCGGTGATCTTCTTGCCGGTGGCGCCTGTCGCCTTGCCGGAACGCACCGCTTCGGCGAAGGCGCCCATCGCGTCCAATACGTCGATGACCTCCGCCTTCACATCCTGCCCGTCGAGCATGATGCCCTTGCCGGTCAGGTTGCGCAGGGCGGTGTGCAGAACAGCGCGGCCCTCTGTAACGTTGATCTTCTTGCCGGCGAACATGGCGGCGCGGCGGCCTTCGAGATCGGCGGCGTCAGCCAGATTCTCCAGCAGGTCCATCGTGCGCGCATCGACGGCGCATTTCGACCAGTCGAGCAACAGGTCGCCGTCGCTGGCGGAGAACGTCTTGAACCGCTGCGGATCGGCGGCGAAGGCCTGGCGCATATCGCCGGCTGCCGCGGCGCGATGGTCGCGCAAGGCGGCAAGCTGTTTTTGGAAGGCTGACTGATCCACCGGCGGGCTCCTGGGACTGTTAAATTATCTTAGCAGACCGGATGTTTCCGGCGCGTGTCGTCGCGCCAAACTATTGAGCCGAATTCCGTCCGGTCAATACGCGGCGATGACGCACTGCGTTACACGGGATGCGAAGGCCGAAAGATCACTGGCATAAATCCCAAAGATCAGAAAAATTGATTGGCGCAACCCCTTGTGCCACCGTTACATTCGACTGGTCCAGCCAAACGAAAAAAGCTGGCCATCGAGGAACATTTCCCATGCCACAGCGCAACGACACGGCCATATGGTCCGGCCTGTTCCGGATTTCGGCCGAATCCGGCCAGACTTTGCAGGCACAGATCCGCCAGGCGATCGTGGCCGCTATTCTCGACCGCCAGATCGCCGCTTCGATGCCGCTTCCGTCATGCCGGATATTGGCCGAAAAACTCGGCGTGGCGCGCGGAACCGTGGTGCTGGCCTTCCAGCAACTGGTCGACCAGGGCTTCCTGGTGGCGCGCGAGCGGCGCGGCCATTTCGTCAATCCCGACGTTTTGGCGACGCCGGCCAAGCCGCACCAGAAGGCGCCCGACCAGGCCAACGAGATCGACTGGAAGGCACGCCGGCAGATCGCGGCCAGCGACATGCCGCCGCCGGCCAAGCACGAGAACTGGATCAAGTCGTCCTACCCCTTCGTCTATGGCCAGTTCGATCCGGCGCTGTTCCCGACCGCCGAGTGGCGCGAGTGCAACCGCATGGCGCTTGCCGTGCTGGAGATCCGCAACTGGGCCTCCGACATGGTCGATCGCGACGATCCGCTGCTGATCGAGCAGATCCAGGCGCGGCTGCTGCCCAGGCGCGGCATCTTCGCCAACCCCGACGAGATCATCGTCACGCTGGGCGCCCAGAACGCGCTCTACATGCTGGCGACGCTTTTGATGACCAAGGGCTCGAAGGTGGCGATGGAGGATCCGGGCTACCCCGACGCACGCTCGATCTTCCGGCTCGCCGGCGCCGACATCCAGCCGGTGCCGGTCGACCAGTCCGGCATCGTAACCTCTTCGATTCCCAACGATTCCGGCTTTGTCTTCGTCACGCCCAGCCATCATTGCCCGACCATGGTGCCGCTGTCGGCGGAACGCCGGCAGGACCTTCTGGCGCGCGCCAACCGCTACAACCAGATCATCATCGAGGACGGCTATGACAGCCAGCTTCTCGACGAGGCGCCGCAGCAGGCCTTGAAGAGCCTCGACCGCTCGGGCCGCGTGATCTATGTCGGCTCGATGTCGAAGACGCTGGCTCCGGGCCTGCGGCTTGGCTACATCGTGGCCTCGGCTGGACTAATCGCCGAACTCAGGGCGCTGCGCCGCTTCATGCTGCGCCATCCGCCGGCCAACAACCAGCGCGCGGTCGCGCTGTTCCTGTCGCTCGGCCACCACGAAGCGCTGGTGCGGCGGCTGTCGAGCGCCTTCGACGAGCGGCGCAAGCGCCTGGTCCATGCGATTTCCGCTTTCCTGCCCGAGTGGCGTTCGACCGACTCGGCCGGCGGCACGTCGCTGTGGCTGGAGGGACCGCGCGGCACCGATTCCCGCGGACTGGCCGAGGCCGCCGCCTCGCGCAGCGTCATCATCGAGCCGGGCGACCGCTTCTTCGACCGCACCGAAAAGCCTTCGCGTTTCATGCGCTTGGGCATCTCCTCGATCGCGCTGCAGCATATCGAGCCCGGTATCCGCGAACTTGCAACCGCCGCGGGCCGCAGGCCGGCCGCCGCCTGATCACCTGGGCCTGACCACCTCCCGGGAGCCGCGCAACAGCGGCTCCTGCTTCTTTAGCACTGGCATATGCAACCGGACCGGCTGGCTCATAGGCTGTGCCAATGCCGGCGGCATAGTCGAGGCCTAAAGGGGACGAAGCAGCCGATGGTGGACCAACCGCCGCCCTGCTTCCGAGAAAAGGTGGAGTGCTTCCATGTCAGTGGCTGTCGAAAAGCAGGAAGCGGCCGACCAGCGTTCGCGCCGCTCCGGCGGACGCGAAGCGCGTCGCGCCATGCGGGCGGCGCCGCTCGCCGACGACATCAGGCCGGTTCGCGCCGGCCTTGAGGGGGGGAGCTATGGCCCCCTGCGCGGCACTGATTGCGAGCGCATCCACGAAGCGGTGCTGACCCTGCTGGAGACGGTCGGCTTCGCCAACGCAATCCCGTCCTGCATCGAGGCGCTGACCAAGGCCGGCGCCAGCCATGGCGACGACGGCCGTATCCGTTTCCCGCGCGCACTGGTGCTCGACACGATCAAGCGGGCGGCGCGGCATTTCACGCTGCACGGCCAGGACCCGAAGCACGACATGGTGATCCAGGGCAAGCGCGTGCATTACGGCACGGCGGGTGCTGCCGTGCATCTTGTCGACGTCGAGAAGCGCGAGTATCGCGAATCCTTGCTGCAGGACATCTATGATGCCGCGCGCATCGTCGACGGGCTCGACAACATCCATTTCTTCCAGCGGCCCATGGTGCCGCGCGACATTCCCGATCCGCTCGAAATGGACTTCAACACGCTCTATGCCTGCGTGATGGGCACGTCCAAGCATGTCGGCACGTCCTTCACGGTGCGGGAGAACGTGCAACCGGCGCTCGAAATGCTCTACGCGATCGCCGGCGGCGAGGAGAATTTCCGGGCCCGGCCGTTCGTGTCGAACTCCAACTGTTTCGTCGTGCCGCCGATGAAATTCGCCGAGGACGCCTGCGGCGTGCTCGAGGCCTGCGTCGAAGGCGGCATCCCGATCCTGCTGCTTTCGGCCGGACAGGCCGGGGCCACCGCTCCGGCGGCGATCGCGGGTGCGGTGGTGCAAGCCGTGGCCGAAGTGCTGGCCGGCCTTGTCTATGTCAACACCATCAAGCCGGGCCATCCGGCGATCTTCGGTACCTGGCCGTTCGTGTCGGACCTGCGCACCGGCGCCATGTCCGGCGGCTCGGCCGAACAGGCGGTGCTGACCGCGGCCTGCGCGCAGATGGCGCAGTTCTACGACCTGCCAGGGGGTTCGGCCGCCGGCATGACGGATTCGAAACTGCCCGACATCCAGTCCGGCTATGAAAAAGGCATTACCAATGTGATGGCCGGCCTTTCCGGCCTCAACCTGGTCTACGAATCGGCCGGCATGCATGCGTCCCTGCTCGGCTTCTGCCTGGAAAGCCTGATCATCGACAACGACATGCTGGGCCATTGCCTGCGCTGCGTGCGCGGCATCGAGGTGACGGACGACGCGCTGTCGATCGACACCATCGCCGATGTCTGCCTGAAAGGCCCGGGCCACTATCTCGGCAACGAGCAGACGCTGAAGCTGATGCAGACCGAATATTTCTACCCCGCCGTCGGCGACCGGTTTTCGCCGAAGGAATGGAACGAGAAGGGCCGGCCCGACATATTGCAGCGGGCGATCATCGAGAAGAAGCGCATCCTCGCCGAACGCTTCCCGCGCCATGTGCCGAAGCCGCTCGACGACAGGCTGCGCGCCCGCTTCGGCGACATGATCAAGCTGCCGCGCAACGGCATGGGCGGCTGAGAACGCCCCCCTTTGAAAATAGGTTAATCCGCGCTCAGCCCATAATGGTCGACGACCTCGGTATTGACCAGCTTGGCGTGTAGCGCCATCAGCACGATCTGGGCGTCGAAACTGTCTCCGGCATCGACCGCTGCCTCTATCCGACGCTCCACGTCCTGCCGCGGCTGCGCGCCATGAGAGCGCTCGAATGCCTCAGGCCCAGCAATACAATAGCTGAACAAACACGCCACTTGCGCATAAGCCTGCGGCGGCGGCTCGTCGGGCCAGTGATCCTTCATCAGGTTGACGATGGTGAGCTTTACGCCCTCCGGCACAAGGGCGGGATGCAAGTCGGCTCCGCGCAATGCGGCATCGAGCTGCCTGAGGTCGCTTGAACGGCCGAACATGCCGAGGAAACCGAGGGAAGAGCGTCGTTTGGCCATCATGGTCCAATCTGTTGAGTGGCCTGGCAACGGAATGCAAAATGCCGTGCAGGTGGTTTCTGCCCATGTCAGCTGGCTATTCGTGACAGCGACGCATTATCTGCGCCCCGGTTCGAACAGTTCCACCAGATTGCCGGATGGGTCCCGCAGCAATATCTGGCTGCCGCCCATGCCCTTGACGACGTCGTTCCTGAAAGCCTGGCCGGCAGTTTTCAGCTTGCGAACCACGCCTTCGAGATCCTCGACCTCGATCTGAATGCGGTTCCAGCCACCGGGTTCGGGCACGCTGCCGTCGGGCATCGGCTGCGACGCCCCACCAGGGCCGCCAGCGGCATTGAGCAGAAGCCGCAGGTTGCCCCTGGCAAGCATGGCGAAGGACGGCGCCGGGTGCATGGCGACCGTGAAGCCGAGATGGTCGCGGTAGAAGGCGATCGCCCTGTCGACGTCATTGACGATATAGCGAACGTTGACCGTTTCCATGGTCTCCTCCGTGTCGAAGCTACCCACTCGCCGCAAGCAATAAGACACCCGCCAAAGCCGATCCGGCAAGCGTCGGCAGCATGCCGATTTTCAGCTTGAGGATGGCGATCATGGTAGCGCAGGACAGCAGCGCGGCACGCCAGTCGATCGAGGACAGCACCGGCATCTCCATTCCGAGCCCCGTCGCGCGCACGTCGCGGAAGATGACGTGCAAGGCGAACCACAGGGCCAGATTCATGATGACGCCGACGACCGCCGCGGTGATCGCGCCCAATGCCGCCGACAATGCCTTGTTGCCGCGCAGCGCCTCGATGTAGGGCGCGCCGAGGAATATCCAGAAGAAGCACGGCGTGAAGGTAACCCACAGCGTAAGCAGCGCTCCAAGCGATCCGGCAAACAACGGATATGGCGATCCGGAATGGCGCAAGCCTGCAAGGAAGCCGACGAACTGCAGGACCAGGATGAGCGGTCCTGGCGTGGTTTCGGCAAGGCCCAGGCCATCGACCATTTCGCCTGGCGCAAGCCAGCCAAGAGAACCGACGGCCGCTTGCGCGACATAGGCCAGAACGGCATAGGCGCCGCCGAAAGTGACGACCGCCATGAGGCTGAAGAAGCCGCCGATCTGCGTCCAGACGCTGTTTGCCGATGTGAACGCACAGATCAGCACAACCGGTCCAAGCCAGATCGGCAGCCAGATCGCGATGGTGCGCGGCGCGTGCCATCGCGTCGGCCTGGTGTGGGCCAGTTCGCCGCGCTCGAACATCAGATCGACCGCGCCCGTGGCGTCGGGAGCTTCGTCCTTGCCATGCGCGGCGCCAGAAAACAGGGCCGGCGCGATGCCGTTTCCGACCCATCCCACCAGTCCTGCAAACAGGACGAGGAGCGGAAAGGGGACGTTGAGCACGTAGATGCCGACAAAGGCGCAAAGCGCGATCGCCGCCATAACCCGGTTCTTCAAGGCGCGCCGGCCGATGCGGATCACGGCCTCGACCACGATCGCCAGCACCGCCGCCTTCACCCCGAAAAACAGCGAGTCGACCAGCGGCGCATCGCCATAGAGCGCATAGAGGATGCTCAAGGTCAGCATGACGACCGCCCCGGGCACGACGAAGAGGATGCCGGCGACAAGACCGCCGATCGTCTTGTGCAGCAGCCAGCCGATGTAGATGGCGAGTTGCTGGGCCTCGGGGCCAGGCAGCAGCATGCAGTAGTTCAGCGCATGCAGGAAACGCTGCTCGCCGATCCAGCGCTTTTCCTCGACCAATTCCCTGTGCATGAGCGCGATCTGCCCGGCCGGTCCGCCGAAACTGAGCAACCCGATCTTCGCCCAGAGTTTCGTGGCCTCGCGGAAGCTCGGGACCGCAGGCGCCTCGATGAGGTCGGCACTTTCCTCGGAAAGGAGGGAGCTCATGACGCCTTCGCCCCGGCCGGCCAATTGTGCGTCTCGTCGGTGGCGTCGCGGCACCAGCGGAAGAACGCGTCGTAAAGCAGCATGCCGGCATCCAATTGTTGCAGGTCATCGCGAAACATGCGCGACAAGCCAAGCGAGGCGGCGAGAAATCCCGCCGCCTGCGGAACCAGGTCGAGGCTGGCCGTGTCGGCTGCGCGCACGATCACGGCGAGGCGGTCGAGCGCTTCGGATTCGAGCCCGAACTCCTCGAGCATCGTGTCGAAGGTGCAGCGCTCGCCGCGATGGCTCCAGAACGCATTGTCGATGTCGAAAGGCACGGCCTGAAAACGATCGGCGACATCGGGCACTTCCGCGGCGTCGACGAACAGGAAGACCGCTTGAGGATCGACGAAACGGCGGATCAGCCAGGGGCAGGCGATGCGATCGACTTTGGGCCGGGCCCGCGTCACCCAGACGGTGCGGCCCTTGTCGTCCCGAGGCGGCATCCTGTCGGCGCGGACCAGAAGGCCGTGGGCGTCCCGCCAGGCTTCGAAGCCGCCTTCGAGCGATTCGGCGGCGATCCCTTCATGGCGCAGCCATGCGGCGACGCCTTGCGAGAGCTTTTTTCCCTGCTGGCAAACGACCGCCACGCGGCTACCGGCGAAGTCGGCTGCCCAGGTCTGGACGGTTTTGAAATCGCGCCGGTACGACGCCGGCAGCAAACGTGGATCGGCGTTGTAGTCGTCCTCGGTACGGATATCGAGGATTGCAGGCGAGCCCGGCAAACCGACCATACGGATCAGTTGCGGCACGGTGACGGCGGTTGTTGACGGCATGGCGTCCACCTCCTGAAAGAGAAGCCTGGACGCGAACGTTGGGCTGACGCCTCACGGGGTCGTCGCGATGAACCCCTTGCAGGGATGGTGGATTTGTTGGGCAGGCTTGTCAAGGACGCAATGTCCTCGGTCCATAGCGGGCCACGAAACGAAAAAACGATCGGCGGCCGATCAGGCCGCCGATCGTCGATCGCTATCCGTCAATTGTCGCTTCAAACAATCGATGAATGTCCCGGGGAATAATCAGTGATTGTCCCGGGGCACGCCCTTCGTATGAGCGACGTCCTGGTATTTCACCGCCGGTTTCAGCACCATGCCGCCCGAGAACTGGTCGACCATACCGCGCTGGATTTCCTGCCACGGCGTCTGGTGCTCGGGATAATGGTAGCCGCCATTGTTCTGCAGCTCGGCGCGGCGGCGGGTGATCTCGTCATCGGTGACGAGAATGTTGGCCGTGCCCTTTTTCAGGTCGATGCGAACGCGGTCGCCTGTCTTGAGCAACGCAAGCCCCCCGCCGATGGCGGCTTCCGGCGAGGCGTTGAGGATGGAGGGCGAGCCTGACGTGCCGGACTGGCGGCCGTCGCCGATGCAGGCCAGCGCGTGGATGCCCTTCTTGATGAGATAGGCCGGCGGCTGCATGTTGACGACCTCGGCGCCGCCGGGATAGCCGACCGGACCGGCGCCGCGCATGAACAGGATGGTGTGCTCGTCGATCCCTTGCGCCGGGTCGTCGATGCGGGCGTGGTAATCCTCCGGACCGTCGAAGACCATGGCATTGCCCTCGAAGGCCTCGGGGTCCTTCGGGTTGGAGAGATAGCGCTCGCGGAATTCGGGCGAGATGCCGCTGGTCTTCATGATTGCCGAATCGAACAGATTGCCCTTGAGATTGATGAAGCCGGCATTGGCCTTCAGCGGCTCGGCGACAGTGCGGATGACCTCGCGGTTCTCGTTGACGGCATCGCGGCAATTGTCGCCCATTGTCTTGCCGTTGGCGGTCAGAGCATCCGGATGCGGCAGCAGCCCGGCTTTCATGAGCTCCGCCACCACGGCCGGCACGCCGCCCGCGTGATGGTAGTCCTCGCCCAGATATTCGCCCGTCGGCTGGAGATTGACGATGAGCGGCACGTCGAGGCCGATCTTCTGCCAGTCGTCATTGTGGAGCGGCACGCCGAGATGGCGGGCGATGGCGTTGAGATGGATCGGCGCGTTGGTGGAGCCGCCGATCGCCGAATTGACGACGATGGCGTTCTCGAAGGCCTTGCGCGTCATGATGTCGGAGGGCTTCAAATCCTCGTGCACCATATCGACGATGCGTTTTCCCGTCTCGTAGGCGATCTGGCCGCGCTCGCGATAAGGAGCCGGAATCGCGGCCGAGCCCGGCAGCTGCATGCCGAGCGCCTCGGCCAGCGAGTTCATGGTGGTGGCGGTGCCCATGGTGTTGCAGTAGCCGGTGGACGGCGCCGAGGAGGCGACGATGTCCATGAACTCGTCGTAGCCGATCTCGCCGGCCGACAGGCGCTGGCGCGATTCCCAGACGATGGTGCCCGAACCGGTGCGCTTGCCCTTGTGCCAGCCGTTAAGCATCGGACCGACCGACAGCGCTATGGCCGGAATGTTGACGGTCGCCGCCGCCATCAACAGCGCCGGCGTCGTCTTGTCGCAGCCGATGGTGAGCACGACGCCGTCAAGCGGATAGCCATAGAGCACTTCTACCAGGCTGAGATAGGCAAGGTTGCGGTCGAGAGCTGCGGTCGGGCGCTTGCCGGTCTCCTGGATCGGGTGGCAGGGGAATTCGAAAGGAATGCCGCCCATCGAGACGATGCCTTCGCGCACGCGTTTGGCGAGCTCGATGTGGTGGCGATTGCAAGGCGACAGGTCGGAACCGGTCTGGGCAATGCCGATCAGCGGCTTGCCCGACATCAGTTCGGCGCGCGTCAGCCCGTAATTCAGGTAGCGCTCCAGATAAAGTGCCGTCATGCCCGGATTGTCGGGGTTGTCGAACCACTCCTGCGAGCGAAACTTTTTCTTTCCTGTGGGGGCGCCAGCCATCATGGTCTCCGTATTTGTATGACAAATCGATATGACAACGCGCGGATGCAGGCAAGGGGCACGCGTGATCTGAATCCGGACTTTGGTGCGATAGACATCAATCGGGCCGCACGCTACCAACAATCCGACATTGGTCGTCCGGGAGGTTCTGATGGCTTTGGTGATCGAGGGCGAGGAGCGCATCGCCGCACCCCTCCAGAAAGTTTGGGAAGCGCTGAACGATCCGGCGGTGCTGAGAGAAAGCATCCCCGGCTGCCAAAGCCTGGAAATGAAGTCGCCGACCGAGATGGCGGCGACGGTGGTGCTGAAGATCGGCCCGATCAAGGCGACCTTCAACGGCGAGGTGACGTTGAGAAATCTCAATCCCCCGCATGCCTACACGATCCAGGGCGAAGGCAAGGGCGGCATCGCCGGCTTCGCCAAGGGCGGCGCCGACGTGACGCTGACCGAGGATGGACCTGGCACCACCGTTCTGAAATATGCGGCCAAGGCCGAGGTCGGCGGCAAGATCGCCCAACTCGGCAGCCGGCTGATCGAGTCGACCTCGAAGAAATTGGCGGGACAATTCTTTTCGAGCTTCGGCGAGAAGGTGGGTGCTGCTTAGGCTGGTCTATCCAGCGCTAGCGCCGCCTGGACGAAAATTACTCGAAGACGATGCTCGGCACGGCGTCCGCGGCCGCGCCGCGCTCTTCGTTGACCCGGTCCCAGACCTTCGAAGCGATATCGCGATAGATCTTCGCTTCGGCACTGTCGGGCTTCGATGCCACCACCGGCGCACCTTCATCCGAGCTTTCGCGGATGCCCATCTCCAGCGGCACCTCGCCAAGGAAGGTGACGCCGAGGCGCTCGGCCTCGCGGCGTGCGCCGCCATGGCCGAAGATGTCGTAGCGCTTGCCGGTGTCGGGGGCGAGGAAATAGCTCATGTTCTCGACGATGCCGAGCAGCGGCACGTCGACCTTCCTGAACATGTTGAGGCCCTTGCGAGCATCGATAAGGGCCAGATCCTGCGGCGTCGAGACGATGACCGCGCCGGCCAGCGGCACCTGCTGGGCCATGGTGAGCTGGGCGTCACCGGTGCCGGGGGGCATATCGACGACGAGCACGTCGAGCGGCCCCCATTCGACTTCGCGCAGCATCTGCGTCAGCGCCGACATCACCATCGGACCGCGCCAGATCATCGGCGTTTCCTCGTCGACGAGGAAGCCCATCGACATCACCTTGAGACCGTAATTCTGCATCGGTTTCAGGATCTTGCCGTCGACGGTCTGCGGCCGGCCGTGAATGTTGAGCAGCCTTGGCATGGACGGGCCATAGATGTCGGCATCGAGCACGCCCACCTTCAGCCCGTTGGCGGCGAGGCCGAGGGCCAGATTGACGGCCGTGGTCGACTTGCCGACACCGCCCTTGCCGGACGCAACCGCGATGATCGCCTCTATGCCGGGCACGCCGCGCTTGCCCTGGCTGTGCGAGGCAGGCGCATGGGGCGCCGGGCGCGGCGCGGCAACGGGCGGGGCGGGACGTGGCGCCGGGCGCGCCGCGACAGGCGCCTCCATGCCGCCGCCCTTCTTCTCCGCCGTCAAGGCGACGACGGCGCCAGCGACACCTGGAATAGCTTTCACGACACGCTCGGCCGCGGCGCGCAATGGCTCCATCTCCTGCGCCCTGGCGGCCGGAACGGTGATCGAGAAGAACACTTTCGAATCGGCGATGAAAATCTCGGAAACCATGCCGAGGTCGACGATGTTGCCGGTGAAATCGGGGCCATTGACCGTTTTCAGGCGCTCGATGACGGTTTCCTTGGTGACGGACATGGCTGTTGCTTCCCTGGCGTTCGGCTGCTGCTCACATAGTGCAGATCGCCGGCGGCTCCAAGCGCCAGGCCGCGACATCAGCCTGCCAGGCGAACCGCCAGATAGGTCAGTGCCGAAATCGCCGCCGTCGCCGGCAAGGTGACGACCCATGCGATGACGATGTTGCCGGCTATGCCCCAGCGCACCGCCGAGACACGGCGGGCGGCGCCGACGCCGATGATGGCGCCGGTGATGGTGTGCGTGGTCGAAACCGGAACACCGAGCCATGTCGCAGCGAAGAGGGTGATGGCGCCGCCGGTCTCGGCGCAGAATCCCTGCATCGGGTTGAGCCTGGTGATCTTCGAGCCCATCGTGTGGACGATGCGCCAACCGCCGAACAGCGTGCCCAGCGCCAATGCCGACTGGCAAGTCAGGACCACCCAGAGCGGCACGTAGAAATCCGTTCCGAGCATGCCTTGGGAATAGAGCAGCACGGCGATGATGCCCATGGTCTTTTGCGCATCGTTGCCGCCATGACCGAGCGAATAGAGGGAGGCGGAAAAGAACTGCATGACACGGAAGGTACTGTCGACGGCGAACGGCGTCTGGCGCACGAACAGCCAGGAAACCACCAGGATCAGGAGAAGCGCCAGGACAAAGCCCGTCGCCGGCGACAGGACGATGGCGGCGACCGTCTTGCCGAGCCCCGCCCAGACGATGGCACCCGTGCCGGCCTTTGCGACGCCTGCCCCCACCAATCCGCCGATCAACGCATGCGAACTGCTCGACGGGATGCCGGCGATCCAGGTGACGATATTCCAGACGATGGCGCCGACCAGGGCGGCGAAGATCACCGCCGGGGTGACGATGCTTGCATCGATGATACCTTTGCCCACGGTTTCGGCGACATGAAGGCCAAAGAACATGAAGGCGATGAAATTGAAGAAGGCCGCCCAGAACACCGCGTAATGCGGTCTCAGCACCCGGGTCGAGACAATGGTGGCGATCGAGTTGGCGGCGTCGTGCAGGCCGTTGAGGAAATCGAAGAACAGCGCGACGGCGACGAGGCCGACCAGCAAGGGAAAGGCGATCGCGACTTCCATCGCTAGACGTTCTCGATGACGATGCCGCTGATCTCGTTGGCGACGTCCTCGAAGCGGTCGACCACCTTCTCCAGTTGGCCATAGATCTCCGAGCCGATCAGATAGGCCATCGCATCGCTGCGGCCGTGCCGCCTGAAGAGATCCTTCAGGCCCTGCTCATGCAGATCGTCGGCTCGGCCTTCGGCACGCATGACTTCCTCGGCGAGTTCGTTCAAGCGCGCACTGTTGGCGCCGACCTTGGCCAGCAGCGGGATCGCCTCCGCGACGAGCCTGGCGGCATCGACAATGACGGCGCCCATTTCCTGCATCAGCGGATCGAATTCCCTCTTCTCGAACAGCCGCACCGTCTTGACGGTCTTGTGCATCATGTCGATGGCGTCATCCATCGACTGGATCAGGTCCTTGATATCGCCGCGGTCGAAAGGCGTGATGAATGAGCGCCGCACGGCAAGCAGGACTTCGGCGGTGATATGGTCGGCCTCGTCCTCGAGATCGACGATCTTTTGGCACCAATGCTCGATGTCCTTGCCCAGGAGGAGCTGCTGCAGGGCCTCCGCGCCACCGACCACCGTGCGGGAATGCCGCTCGAACAGGTCGAAGAAGCGATCTTCGCGCGGCAACAGCTTGCGGAACCAGCCCAGCATGTTCGTCCCTCCCGGCGCACCAGTTCCATCCACATAGCGCCGCATGCGCCCATGGGGAACAGTAAGCCGGCTGAAAGATGTGGATGCAGCCAATTGCAGGCACCGCTCGCAATTGGCTGGCCGCCGGCAAAGCGGGGCTCGTCAGGCGACCGGAGCGACCTATTTCCAAGGAGACGCCGGGGACGACAAGCAGCGAAGGAGAAACGATCATGCTTGCAAACAGCAACGCGACGGCCAACCTCGCGGTGAAAGACCTGGCGAAGGCAAAGGCTTTCTATGAGGGGACGCTCGGCCTGAAACAGGTGCATGACGAGGGTGGCGAACTGATCGTGTACAAAAGCGGCGACACCACGATCAATGTCTATCGCTCTCAGTTCGCCGGGACCAACAAGGCGACGGCGGTGACGTGGACGGTCGGCGATGAGATCGACACAGTCGTCAGCGGGCTGAAATCGAAGGGCGTTGCCTTCGAGCACTACGAGATGCCCGGCCTGAGCCTGGAAGGCGACATCCATGTCGGCCACGGCATGAAGGTCGCCTGGTTCAAGGATCCGGACGGCAACATCCTCAATCTCGTCGACCGATAAGTTTCTGCGATCAAGCATCGGCTTGGGGCGATCGACATCGCAGTGGCCGGCAGCCCTCTGGCGCGGTGCGGCGGCGGCGGTTAGCTTCAGATATGATCGACAAGCTGGAATTTTTCATCGCGCTGGCCAAGGAAGAGCATTTTGGGCGGGCTGCCGAAGTGTGCGGCGTCACCCAGCCCACCTTGTCGGCCGGCATCAAGCAACTTGAGGGTCAGCTGGGCGTGATGCTGGTCCTGCGCGGCTCGCGCTTCCAGGGCCTGACCCCGGAGGGCAAGCAGGTGCTGGTGTGGGCGCGCCGCATCGTCGGCGATACCAGAACCATGCGCGAGGAGATGCGGGCGGCGCGGCACGGCTTGTCGGGACGTATCCGCATCGCCGCCATTCCCACCGCGCTCGCCATGGTGGCGCGGCTGACGACGCCATTCCGCGAAAAACACCCCGGCGTCACCTTCTCGGTACTGTCCCGGACCTCGATCGAAGTGCTGTCGCTGCTCGGCAATTTCGATATAGACGCCGGCATCACCTATCTCGACAACGAACCGCTCGGACGAGTGACCAGCGTACCACTCTACGATGAGCGCTATCAGCTGATCACCGCCATCGGAAACCCCTATTCCGACCGCGACAAGGTGACATGGGCCGAGATCAGCCACCTGCCGCTCTGCCTGCTGACCCCGGACATGCAGAACCGCCGCATCATCGACCAGCACCTGGCCGAGGCCGGTGTCGAGGTCCGGCCGACGCTGGAATCCAATTCGATGATCGTGCTGTTCTCGCATATCCGCACGGGCAAATGGTCCTCGATCATGCCGCTCAACCTCACGGAAACGTTCGGCTTTTCCGAACCTATCAGGGCTATCCCGATCGTCGAGCCGGACGCCAGCCACACGGTCGGGCTGGTGGCCGCGTTGCGCGAACCGCATACGCCGCTGGTTTCGGCGCTGCTGGACGAGGCGATGGCGCTTGCAGACGATTTCCGCGCCCACCGGTAGGTTAGGGAATGCAGGCGCTGGAGCTCGATAGAAAATTTCTATCGAGCGACGGATCAGCTTTATTGATTTCAGGGGTTTCTCCTGATTTTGTAAAGACTTAGCGATAAAGCCACCGACCAGGGAGGGCGCTGCGTGACGATGCAGCCTGCAAGTACCGAGATCGCATCGCGCACGGCCGCGATCATCCAGGAGCTGAAAGATCTCGAAGGTCCGCTGCTGCCGATCCTCCATAACATTCAGGAAGAGTTCGGCCATGTGCCGCAGGCAGCACTCCCGGTCATTGCCGACGGACTGAACCTTTCCAGAGCAGAGGTGCACGGCGTCGTCACCTTCTATCACGATTTCCGCGCCCGCCCGGCAGGCCGGCATGTGCTCAAGCTCTGCCAGGCCGAAGCTTGCCAGTCGATGGGTTCCGACGTGGTCGCCGCCAGGATCAAGCAATTGCTCGGCATTGATTTCCACGAGACGGCGAAAGACGGTTCGGTGACCCTGGAGCCGGTTTATTGCCTCGGGCTGTGCGCCTGCTCGCCCTCGGCGATGCTCGATGGCGAGGTGATCGGGCGGCTCGACAACGAGAAGATCGGAGAAATCGTCGCAAAGGTGCGCTCATGATCCCGCGCATCTACATTCCCGGCGACTCCGGCGCGCTGGCGCTCGGTGCCGAAAGGGTCGCCAAGGCAGTT
Source organism: Mesorhizobium sp. BR1-1-15 (assembly GCF_020165475.1). Taxonomy (NCBI): domain Bacteria; kingdom Pseudomonadati; phylum Pseudomonadota; class Alphaproteobacteria; order Hyphomicrobiales; family Phyllobacteriaceae; genus Mesorhizobium; species Mesorhizobium sp. BR1-1-15. The sequence goes on from NZ_JAIUIF010000004.1 coordinate 317,830, forward strand.
CGCGCTGAACTCGCCGAGCGCGGCGTTGAGGCCAAGATCGTCCGCAACGGGTCGCGCGGCGCCTATTTCCTAGAGCCTATGGTCGAGGTCGCCACAGCAAACGGCCGCGTCGCCTACGGGCCGGTGAAGCCTTCCGACGTCAAGAGCTTGTTCGACAGCGGCTTTCTCACCGGCGGCCATCACAAGCGCTGGCTGGGCGCGCCGGACAAGATCCCGTTCCTGGCCAAGCAGACCCGTCTGACCTTCGCGCGCTGCGGCATCAACGACCCGCTGTCACTCGACGCCTATAATTCGCTTGGCGGGCTGAAGGGCCTGCAGAACGCGGTGGCCATGGCGCCGGCCGAGATCGTCAGCCAGGTTACGGAGTCCGGCCTGCGCGGCCGCGGCGGCGCCGGCTTCCCGACCGGCATCAAATGGAAGACGGTGCTCGATACGACATCCGAGCGCAAATACATCGTCTGCAACGCCGACGAGGGCGACAGCGCCACCTTCGCCGACCGCATGATCATGGAGGGCGATCCCTTCGTGCTGATCGAAGGCATGGCGATCGCCGGCATCGCCACCGGCGCGACCAAGGGCTTCGTCTACATCCGCTCGGAATATCCGCATGCGGTGGCGGTCATGAACAAGGCCGTCGAAGTCGCCCGCAAGGCCGGGGTGCTCGGCGTCAACGTGCTCGGTTCGCCCAACGCCTTCGACATGGAGATCCGCGTTGGCGCCGGCGCCTATGTCTGCGGCGAGGAGACCTCGCTTCTGAACAGCCTGGAAGGCAAACGCGGCGTGGTGCGCGCCAAGCCGCCGCTGCCGGCAATCCAGGGCCTTTTCGGCAAGCCGACGGTGATCAACAACGTCATCTCGCTGGCTTCGGTGCCTGTCATCATGGACAAGGGCGCCGCCTACTACAAGGATTTCGGCATGGGCCGCTCGCGCGGCACAATCCCGATCCAGATCGCCGGCAACGTCAAGCGCGGTGGCCTGTTCGAGGCGGCTTTCGGCATGACACTGGGCGAAATCGTCGACGATATCGGCGGCGGCACGGCCACCGGCCGGCCGGTGAAAGCGGTGCAGGTCGGCGGTCCACTCGGCGCCTATTTTCCGCGCGATTTGTTCGACACGCCGTTCGATTATGAGGAATTCGCCAAGCGCGATGGACTGATCGGCCATGCCGGCATCACCGTGTTCGACGACACCGCCGACATGCTGAAGCAGGCGCGCTTCGCCATGGAGTTCTGCGCCATCGAAAGCTGCGGCAAGTGCACGCCCTGCCGCATCGGCTCGACGCGCGGGGTGGAGACCATCGACAGGCTCGCCGCCGGCATCGAGCCGGAGAAGAACCTCGCCCTGGTCACCGATCTCTGCAACACGATGAAGTTCGGATCGCTCTGCGCGCTGGGCGGCTTCACGCCCTACCCGGTGATGAGCTCCATCACGCATTTCCCCGAGGATTTCAAGCCCGCGCCGGCGCGCGTGGCTGCTGAATAGGAGCTGGCAGATGAACATCAAGGCCGACTTCCCGACGCTTATCGAAGAGATCGATTACGGAACTCCGCAATCGAAAGCTGAGAAGCGGATCACGCTGACCGTCGACGGCCGCAGCATCAGCGTGCCGGAAGGCACGTCGATCATGCGCGCCGCGATGGAAAGCGGGGTCGAGATCCCGAAGCTATGCGCCACGGACATGCTGGACTCGTTCGGTTCCTGCCGCGTTTGCCTGGTCGAGATCGAAGGGCGCGGCGGCACGCCGGCGTCCTGCACGACGCCTGTCGGCGAAGGCATGGTGGTGCGCACGCAGTCGGAACGGCTCGACGCCATTCGCCGCGGCGTCATGGAGCTCTATGTCTCAGACCATCCGGTGGGCTGGAACGAGAAGGCCGGCACCGGCGCCAGCGAGTTCGACGCGGTGACGAAGTCGGTCGGCCTGACCGAGAATCGCTACGGCGTCGAAGGCCGCAATCACGTCAAGGAGGATGGCGTCGCGCCCGGCCACGGCTCGCTGGCCGTCGACTACATCGCGCGTGACGAATCCAATCCGTATTTCACCTATGATCCGGCGCAATGCATCGTCTGTTCGCGTTGCGTGCGGGCCTGCGAAGAGGTGCAGGGTACGTTTGCGCTGACGATCGAGGGCCGCGGCTTCGAATCGCGCATGGTCGCCGGCATGCACGAGGATTTCATCGCTTCCGAATGCGTGTCCTGCGGCGCCTGCGTGCAGGCCTGCCCGACCGATGCACTGCGCGAGAAGACAGTGCTCGCCAAGGGCCTGCCGGAACGCTCGGCCGTCACTACCTGCGCCTATTGCGGCGTCGGCTGCTCGTTCAAGGCCGAAGTGAAGGACGACGAGGTCATCCGCATGATGCCCTACAAGGAGGGCAAGGCCAATCACGGCCATTCCTGCGTGAAGGGCCGCTTCGCCTATGGCTATGCCACCCACAAGGACCGCATCCTGTCGCCGATGATCCGCGAGAAGGTGAGCGATCCCTGGCGCGAAGTGAGTTGGGAGGGGGCGATCGCCCACACGGCCAAGGAGTTCCGCCGCATCCAGTACCAATATGGACGCACGGCGATCGGCGGTATCACCTCGTCGCGCTGCACCAATGAGGAGACCTATCTGGTCCAGAAGCTGGTGCGCCAAGGCTTCCGCAACAACAATGTCGATACCTGCGCGCGCGTCTGCCATTCGCCGACCGGCTACGGGCTCGGCCAGACCTACGGCACCTCGGCCGGCACGCAGGATTTCGATTCCGTCGAATTCACCGACGTCGCCGTCATCATCGGCGCCAATCCGGCTTCCGCACACCCGGTTTTCGCCTCGCGGCTGAAGAAGCGGCTGCGCCAGGGCGCCAAGCTGATCGTGCTCGACCCGCGCCGCACCGAGATGGTCAAGTCGGCGCATATCGAAGCCGACTACCACCTGCCGCTGAAGCCCGGCACCAATGTCGCCGTGCTGACGGCGCTGGCACATGTCATCGTCACCGAAGGCCTGTTCGACGAGGCCTTCATCCGCGAGCGCTGTGACTGGACGGAATTCCAGGACTGGGCGTCCTTCGTCGCCCTGCCGGAGAACAGCCCCGAAACCGTCGGCAAGCTGTCCGGCGTCGATCCCGAACTGATCCGCGGTGCTGCGCGTCTCTACGCCAAGGGCGGCAACGGGGCGATCTACTACGGCCTTGGCGTCACCGAGCACAGCCAGGGCTCGACCACGGTGATGGCGATTGCCAATCTCGCTATGGCCACCGGCAATATCGGTCGCCCGGGCGTCGGCGTGAACCCGCTGCGCGGCCAGAACAACGTGCAGGGCTCGTGCGACATGGGCTCCTTCCCGCACGAACTGCCAGGCTATCGCCATGTCTCGGGCGACGCGGTGCGCGACATCTATGAAAGCCTGTGGGGCGTGAAGCTGGACGACGAACCCGGCCTGCGTATCCCCAACATGCTGGATGCCGCCGTCGACGGCTCCTTCAAGGGCATCTACATCCAGGGCGAGGACATCCTGCAGTCCGATCCCGACACCAAGCATGTCGCCGCCGGACTGGCCGCGATGGAATGCGTGGTCGTGCACGACCTTTTCCTCAACGAGACGGCGAACTACGCGCATGTGTTCCTGCCGGGCTCGACCTTCCTTGAGAAGGACGGCACCTTCACCAATGCCGAGCGCCGCATCAACATGGTGCGCAAGGTGCTGGAACCGAAGGCGCGTTACGCCGATTGGGAAGCGACGCAGGAGCTTGCCCGTTCCGTCGGGCTGGACTGGAACTATGCGCATCCGTCCGAGATCATGGACGAAATCGCCAAGACGACGCCGAGCTTCTCCGGCGTCTCCTTCGAGTTGCTCGACCGCCTCGGATCGGTGCAGTGGCCCTGCAATGAGAAGGCCCCTCTCGGCACCCCGGTCATGCATGTCGACGGCTTTGTGCGCGGCAAGGGCAAGTTCATCCGCACCGAATATGTGGCGACGGACGAGCGAACCGGGCCGCGCTTCCCGCTGCTTTTGACCACCGGCCGGATCCTGTCGCAGTACAATGTCGGCGCGCAAACGCGGCGCACCGACAATATCATGTGGCACTCCGAGGACCGGCTGGAGATCCATCCGCACGACGCCGAGAACCGTGGCCTGCGCGACGGCGACTGGGTGCGGCTGACCAGCCGCTCCGGCGAGACGACGCTGCGCGCGCAGATCACCGACAGGGTGTCACCGGGCGTGGTCTATACGACCTTCCACCATCCCGACACGCAGGCCAACGTCATCACCACGGACTTTTCGGACTGGGCGACCAACTGTCCGGAATATAAGGTGACGGCGGTGCAGGTCGGTGCCTCCAACGGACCATCGGAATGGCAACGCGACTATGACGAGCAAGCGCGCAACAGCCGCCGCATCGCCCCGCTGGAAGCGGCGGAGTAGACTTGGACGAGACATTCGACAATAAGAGCTTCAATCTTGATGGTTGATCGACCACCATTGCGTCGAGCTTCACTCGATACCCCTTCCCCGATCGACCGGGATGAGGAAAGGCTTGAGGGGTGCGTCTCGTGACCCGCAAACGCCCCGCCATCACCGAAATGTCCCGTCTCGCTCGCCGCGCCAGCGGCACGGCAGCGGCCCGCCGCATGGTGCCGGAAGAAACGCCGGTGGCGTTCTCCTTTGCCGGCACGGCGCACGCGGTGATGATGGCGAGCCCGGCCGACTTGAAGGATTTCGCGCTCGGTTTCTCGCTGACCGAAGGCATCATCGCTTCACCCGAAGAGATCGAGGCGATCGAGGTCGAGGATCTCGGCGCCGGCATCGACATCCAGATTCGACTGAAGGACCAGGCCAACACGCGCTTCGAGGCGCGGCGGCGCAGGCTCGCCGGACCGGTTGGCTGCGGGCTCTGCGGCATCGAATCGATCGAGGAAGCGATGCGCGCGGTCGATTCGGTTGGTGCGTCTAAACTTACGCTTGATGCCGGCGACATCGTCCGTTCCGTCAAGCTTCTCTCCAGGATGCAGCCGCTGCATAGCGAGACGGGCGCGGTGCACGCCGCCGGCTTCTATATCCCCGGCAAGGGCACCGTCATTGCGCGCGAGGATGTCGGCCGTCACAACGCACTGGACAAGCTGGCCGGTGCATTGGCCAAGGCCGGCATCGACGGCGCGACCGGCGCGGTAGTGGTGACGTCGCGCGTCTCCGTCGAGATGGTGCAGAAGACGGCGACGATCGGCTCGCCTTTCATCATTGCCGTCTCTGCGCCGACCGCGCTCGCCGTCCGCACCGCCGAACAAGCCGGCATGACGCTGGTGGCCTTGGTTCGGGGCGACGATTTCGACATTTTCACCCATCCGGACCGGGTGGTTCGCGGAGTTGCCAAACATGTCGCATGACGAAGACCACATCATGAGCACCAGCGAGAAGCTGGTGCGGATGGCCAACCAGATCGCGGTCTTTTTCCACTCCAGGCCGCGCGAAGAAGGCGTGGCCGGGGTGGCCGAGCATATCAACAAATTCTGGGAGCCGAGGATGCGGCGTCAGTTCTTCGAGATGCTGGACAGCGGCGGCGACGGCTTCGATGAACTCGTCGTGGCTGCCTCGACCAGGATCAAGCGGCCGGTCTCGCCCGCCGAGGCCGATCTGAAGCTCGGGCTCAAGCTTCCCCCAGGCGACGTAGCCGCCCAGCAAAAATAGCCATTGGTTCGCGTCCGCTTATATTTCCTTCCGCTAAAGTTTAAGCTGCCGCAGGCGACGCAGCTCTGCTATGGTCGACGATCCGAAATCGCCAGGCCGGGCGGAACAACTCGTGAGGCCGATCGAGACCCGATACGCCCGTAGCGGCGATGTGCGGATCGCCTATCAGGTGGTCGGCCAAGGCGCGTTCGATCTCGTCTTCGTGCCGGGCTTCATCTCCAACCTCGACCTGCATTGGGAGGATGAAGGCTATAGCAGGCTGCTGAAACGGCTTTCCGCCTTCTCAAGGCTGATCCTATTCGACAAGCGCGGCACCGGCCTGTCCGACCGCGTCGATGCCAACCATCTCCCCAGCCTCGAAACGCGCATGGACGACGTGCGTGCGGTGATGGACGCGGCCGGCAGCGGCCGCGCGGCCCTGCTCGGCGCCTCGGAAGGCGCTCCGATGGCCATGCTGTTCGCCGCCACCTATCCGGAGCGGACACGCGCCCTGGCGCTCTATGGCGGCTATGCCCATTTCCACCGATGGGTGATGCCGCCGGAACGGCTGGAGGCATTCATCGCGACGACGGAAACCGCCTGGGGCACAGGCGCCACCTTGCCGCATTTTGCGCCCGGCCGCGTCGAAGACAGTCACTTTGCCGCCTGGTGGTCGCGATTCGAGCGGCTGTCGGCAAGTCCAACGGCGGCGGCGGCGCTGGCGCGAATGAATGCCGGCATAGACGTGCGCGGCATACTCTCGGCGATCAGCGCGCCGACGCTGCTGATCCACCGCCGCAACGACGCGCGCGTCGATCCCGATGCCAGCCGCTTTCTCGCCCGGAAAATCCCGAACGCCCGGCTTGTCGAAATCCCCGGGCGCGACCACCCGGTGTGGACCGGTGATGTCGACCGGGTCGCCGACCTGATCGAGGAATTCCTGACCGGCGAGCCGGCCGTGGCCGACAGCGAGCGCGTGCTCGCCGCATTGCTGGTGACGCGTATCTACGATACGGCGCGCCTCGGCGACCGCATGTGGAGCGAGCGCAGCCAGCGATTCCAGGAGACCTGGCGATTGCTGGTGGGGCGCCATGGCGGACGTGTCGCAGGCACGCATGGCGAGCTGATGATCTCGCGCTTCGACGGTCCGGCGCGCGCCATACGCTGCGCGGCGGCATTGCGCGAAGCGGCGCAGGAGATCGGTGTGGCCAGTGCACAGGGCGTGCATGTCGGCGAGATCGAGATGCGCGGACCGCCGGTCGGCTTGACTGCACGCGTGACCATACAACTTGCGGCCCATGCCAGCCGCGGCGAGATCCTGGCGTCGCGGCTGGTTTCCGACCTGGCGACCGGCTCCGGCCTACACTTCATCGATGGCGGACGCATTGCGCTCGACGAGTTGGACGAGCCGTTGGCGTTTGTTCTTGCGACGTCCGAGCAGCATCTGGAACCCGCCTGCCGATCCAAGCCCAGGCCTGCCGAACCGGCCGCGCTGACGGCGCGCGAAAGCGAGGTGGTGAGCCTGATCGCCGACGGCAAAAGCAATGCCGCGATCGCCGCCGAGCTCAACCTCAGCGAGCATACGGTCAAGCGTCACGTCGCCAACATATTGCTCAAGCTCGACCTGCCGTCGCGGGCGGCGGCGGCCGCGTTTTCGGCACGCAACCCTGGCCCGCACGGGCCATAAAGGCCATGGCGCTTTCGGGCGAAGCGGCCGATGGCGTCGGGGATTATCAATTCTTCCCATGCAGGCCAGGCGATATCGCCGTGACGGTACTGCGAAGGGAGGATGAAATGGTGAAATCAAGTCGCAAGACCAGATTGCTCGTCATCGCGGCCGGCGTCGGCGCCTTGCTGGCCCTGGCTCCGGCGCGGGCCGAGGATGCCTCGGCGACGGCAGCATACAAGGACATAGAGGCCACGCTCGGCTCCGTACCGGACATGTTCAGGACTTTGCCTGACGTGGCGGTCGCCGGTGCCTGGGCCGAGATAAAGTCGATGCAGCTCAACCCCAAGACCGCACTCGACGGCAAGACCAAGGAACTCATGGGGCTTGCCGTCGCCTCGCAGATTCCTTGCCAGTACTGCGTCTACTTCCACACCGAGGCCGCCAAGCTCAACGGCGCGACCGACGAGGAGATCAAGGAAGCGGTGGCGATGGCCGCGATCGTTCGCCACTGGTCGACGATGCTCAACGGCAGCCAGGTCGACCTCACAGCCTTCAAGAAGCAGACCGACGACGTGTTCGCGGCCGTGAAGGCCAAGTCGCAGTGACACTATCGCTGCACGGCGATGACCGCCGGGCAGCACTTTGCTCATCAACCGCCCGATCGGGAAGACGGGCCCATGGAGGACGAAATGCTGACCAAGACACAGACCGTTGACGGCGCGGCAATCAAGAAAGCCATCGAAGGGCGCGACGGACAGATGCTGTCGAGCTTTTACGCCGACGATGCGGTGTTGCGGGTCGTCGACCGCAATAATCCGCCGAGCAAGCCGCGCGAGATCCGCGGCCGAGCGGCGATCAGCACATTCTGGGACGACATCTGCAGCCGGGCAATGACCCACAAGGTCGATACCACCATTGCCGATGGCGACAATCTCGCCTTCACGCAAGCCTGCGCCTACCCGGACGGGACCAAGGTGTTCTGTGCGGCGATGCTGGAACTCAAGGGCGGGCGGATTGCACGGCAGACGGTCGTGCAGGCCTGGGACGAGTAAGCGGCATCAGCCGCATCTTCGGAGGAGGAAAACATGTTCAGCGCCAGATGGCAGATCGACGCCAGGTTCGGACACAAGCAGACCGTGCTCGACCTCTTGCGGAAATGGGAATCCGAGATCGGTTCGCAGGTCGGCGTCGCCGACCTGAAGTTCCAGATCATGACGGGTTCGATCGGCGCGCGGGAGGCGACGGTCGAATCTCACCACCAGGTCGAAAGCCTGGCCCAGTTGGAAGAGTTCTTCGCCAGGATCGGCAAAATCGACGCGCATGCCAAATGGGGCAAGGAGATCGAGCCTTACGTCGTGTCGGGCACCAGCCTCTGGCAGATTTTCCGCATCGTCGAATAATGCATGTCGCCCAAAGGTGCCCATAGAACAACGATCTGAAGCGCGCCGCATCGGTCCCTTTCGACGCGACGCGCTTTCGCTACCATGACGGCTTCCGCCTGCCCGCTATGGCTCTCCCGGGCCATTTCCCCACTGGCCCTTTCGGGCGAAGCAGCGAGGAGCCGGATCGGTGCAATGTGCTCTCCTGCACCATCCTGCGCACCCGACGGATGGACGGCACAAGCAAAGCAACAAGATAAATCGTCGCGTCGAAACCATATGGCGCGGGCGCGATCAGGGAGGAAACCGATGACCGACGAAACCTATGCAAAACTGCGTGAAGGCTTGCGCGGAGAGCTGATCCTGCGCGGCGGAGCCGGCTATGAGGAGGCCCGCAAGGTCTACAACGGCATGATCGACAAGAGTCCGGCGCTGATTGCACGCTGCGTCGATGTCGCCGACGTGATCACCGCTGTAAGGTTCGCGCGCATAAACGACCTCCTCATCGCCGTGCGCAGCGGCGGCCACAACGGCGCGGGATTGGGGATTTGCGACAACGGTCTCGTCATCGACCTGTCGATGATGAAAGGCGTCCATGTCGACCCGAAAACCCGCACCGTGAGGGTCGCGCCCGGCTGCACTTCGGGCGACGTGGACCACGCCACCCATCCTTTCGCGCTCGCCGTTCCGTTCGGCATCGTTTCGACCACGGGCGTCGCCGGCCTTACCCTCGGTGGAGGAACCGGCTATCTCACGCGCAAATACGGCCTCACCATCGATAATCTGATCGAGGCCGATCTGGTGCTGGCCGATGGCAGCATGGCGAAGGCCAGCAAAAGCGAGAATCCCGACCTGTTCTGGGCGCTCCGGGGCGGCGGCGGCAATTTTGGCGTGGTAACCAGCTTCCTGTTCCAGGCTCATCCGGTGAACATGATCTTCGGCGGTCCGGTGTTCTGGGACGCCAGGCACGCGTCGGCGGTCATGCGTACCTATCGCGACTACCTGCCGGAAGCGCCGGAAGACCTCGGCGCTTTCGTCGGCCTCAAATCCGTCCCTTCGAGCGATCCTTTCCCGCGCGAGCATTGGGGCAAGCGCGCCTGTGCCATCATCTCGTGCTACAACGGCACGGAGGAGGACGGGCGCAAGGCCATGGCGCCGCTGCTGGACACCTTGCCGCCGCCAATGTTCAACTGGATGGGCGTAATGCCGTTCCCGGCGATGCAGTCGCTATTCGACCCGCTCCTTCCGAAAGGCCTGCAATGGTACTGGAAGGGCGATTTCGTCAAGTCGCTTCCCGACGAAGCGATCGCGACCCATATCGCACAGGCCGCCCAGGCGCCCAGCGAATTGTCGCTCATGCATCTATACCCGATTGACGGCGCCGTCCGCCGCGTCGGCAAGGACGAGACCGCCTGGAACGCGCGTGACGCAAGCTGGTCGATGGTCATCGCCGCCATCGACCCCGATCCGGGCAAAGCCGCCGACCTGACCGCGTGGGCACGGAATTACTGGGCGAGCGTCCATCCCCATAATGGCGAGGGCGGCTACGTGAACTTCATGATGGACGATGAAGGAGACGCGCGCTTGCAGGCGAGCTATGGCGGGAATTACGAGCGGCTGAGCCAGGTTAAGCGAACCTACGACCCATCCAATGTCTTCCGGGTCAACCTGAACATCAAGCCCGCGACGTCGGCGATGCCGGGCCGGACGGCCGCGTAGTGCCGGGGTCTCGCCGCTGATGCCGTTCGGCGGCCGTGCCTGTCAAATGCAGCGCAATCGCGAAGTGGAATGGCGCTGACGACCCTCTCAAGCGGGGTCGCCGGCGCCGGCCACAGCCATATAAGATCTGCCTTTGCCGGAAGGAGACAGATTACCCGTGCGCCACCATCACATGGCGCACGGCGGTATAATCCTCCAGCGCGTAGAGCGACATGTCCTTGCCGTAACCGGACTGCTTCAGCCCGCCATGCGGCATCTCGTTGGTCAGCATGAAGTGGGTGTTGATCCAGGTGCAGCCATATTGCAGGCGAGCGGCCGTCGCCATGGCGCGCGAGACGTCCCTGGTCCATACCGATGACGCCAAGCCATAATCGCTGTCGTTGGCCCAGTTCACCGCCTCGTCGACTTCCGTGAAACGGGTGACCGAGACCACCGGGCCGAAGACTTCGCGGCGCACGATCTCGTCCTCCTGCAAGGCGCCGGCGACGACGGTCGGCTGGTAGTAGAAGCCGGTGCCCTCGCCCGGCTTGCCGCCGGTGGTGATCTCGATGTGCTTCAATTCCGAGGCGCGCTCGACGAAGCTCGAGACACGATCGCGTTGGCGGCGCGAGATCAGCGGGCCGATCTCGTTCTCGGCATCGTCCGGCAGATTGTACTTGATGGTCGACACGGCCGAGGAGAGATCGGCGACGAGCTTGTCGTAGACCTTCTTGCCGGCATAGATGCGGCAGGCGGCGGTGCAGTCCTGGCCGGCATTGTAGTAGCCGAAGGCGCGCAGGCCGTTGACCACGGCGCCGAGGTCGGCATCATCGAAGACGATGACCGGGGCCTTGCCGCCGAGTTCCAGATGCGTGCGCTTGACCGACTTGGCGGCCGCCTGCAGCACCTTCTTGCCGGTGGCGACATCGCCGGTGATCGAGATCATGTTGACCTTGGGATGGTTGATCAGCGTATTGCCGACGCTCTCGCCGCGTCCGAGCACGACATTGACGACCCCTTCGGGCAGGATTTCGGCCAGGATCTTCGCCAGTTTCAGCGCCGTCAGCGGCGTCTGTTCCGACGGTTTGAAGACGACCGTATTGCCGCCGCCGATCGCCGGCGCCAGCTTCCAGGCCATCATCATCAACGGGTAATTCCACGGCGCGATGGAAGCGACGATGCCGATCGGATCGCGCCGGACCATCGAGGTGTGGCCCGGCAGGTATTCGCCGGCTACCTGGCCTGGCATGGAGCGGACGGCGCCGGCGAAGAAACGGTAGCAGTCGACGATCGCCGGGATTTCATCATTGAGCACGGCATTGATCGGCTTGCCGCAGTTCAGCGCCTCGAGCGCCGCGAATTCCCTGGCTTCGGCCTCTATGCGGTCGGCGATCTTAAGGAGATAGCCCGAGCGCTGCGCGGGCGTGGTTCGCGACCAAGCCGCGAACGCTTTCCCGGCAGCCGTCACCGCCGCCTCGATCTGCGCCGGGCTCGCCTCGGGGAGATTGAGAATGGTCGCCCCGGTCTTCGGATTGAGGACCGGCTCCTCGGTCTCGGTGCCTTTCTCGAACTTCGAGCCGATCAACATCTGGGTGTCCATTGGATTCTCCATTGGCAATAGTGAGTAGTGAATGATGAATAGTGAGTAGTGAGTAGTGAGTAGTGAGTAGTGAGTAGTGAGTAGTGAATAGTGAGTAGTGAGTAGGTTTCTGCCGCGTATTCACTATCCAAAACTACTATTCACCATCCTCCCATTCACTACTCACTACTCACTACTCACTGCTCACTATTTCATTTCCCGCTGCCGGCGATCTGGTCGCCGTCGCGGGTCAGGTAGTAGGCGGCGAGGATCGGCAGCAGCGTCACCAGCACCACCACCATCGCCACGACATTGGTGACCGGGCGCTGGCGCGGGCGGATCAGTTCTTCAAGCATCCAGATCGGCAGCGTCTGCTGCTGGCCGGCGGTGAAGGTGGTGACGATGACCTCGTCGAACGACAGCGCGAAGGCCAGCATGCCGCCGGCAAGCAGCGCCGTGGCGATGTTGGGCAACACGATATGCCGGAAGGTCTGGAAACCATCCGCGCCGAGATCCATCGAGGCCTCGATCATCGAGCCCGAGGTGCGGCGGAAGCGGGCAACGGCATTGTTGTAGACGACAACCACGCAGAAGGTGGCGTGGCCGAGCACGATCGTCCAGAACGAGAACGGAATGTCGGCCAGCGCGAAAGCCGAACGCAGCGCAATGCCGGTGATGATGCCGGGCAGCGCGATCGGCAGGATGACCAGCAGCGAAATGGTTTCACGGCCGAAGAATTTCGTCCGTGACACCGCGGCGGCGCACAGCGTGCCGAGAACCAGCGCGATGGCCGTTGAGATGGCGGCGACGCGCACCGAGAGCGACAGCGCTTGCCACACGTCCGGCCGGTTCCAGGTGACGGCGAACCACTGCGTGGTGAGCCCCGGCGGCGGCCAGACGAAGCTCTTCTCTTCGGTCGTGAAGGCATAGACGAAGATCAGCAGGATCGGTAGATGCAGGAACAGCAACCCGCAGGCCGCAGCGATCTTCAGGCCAAGCGGAGCCGATTGGGCACGGTCAGAGCGCATCGAAGGCCCCCATGCGCTTGGCGCCCCAGAGATAGAAGCCCATGATGACGATCGGCACCACCGTGAAGGCGGCGGCGAGCGGGATGTTGCCGGCCGTGCCTTGCTGCGAATAGACGGCCTGGCCGATGAACAGGCGCGACGTGCCGATGATCTGCGGGATGATGTAGTCGCCCAATGTCAGCGAAAAGGTGAAGATCGAGCCGGCGACGATGCCGGGCAGCGCCAGCGGGAACAGCACATTGCGAAAAGTCTGGCCGGGCGACGCGCCAAGGTCGGAAGAGGCTTCGACCAGATTGCCGGGCACGCGCTCGAGAGCTGCCTGCACCGGCAGGATCATGAAGGGCAGCCAGACATAGACGAAGACGATGAAGGTGCCGGTGAACGACACCGACAGCGAGTTGCCGCCGACGACCGGCAGCGACAGCCACGCATCGAGCAACCCCAACAGGTTCAGCTTGGCGAGCAGCCAGGTGAGAATGCCTTCCTTGGCCAGGATCAATTTCCAGGCGTAGATCTTGACCAGGTAGCTCGACCACAGCGGCAGCATGACGCCGAGATAGAACAGCGCTTTCCAGCGGCCGCGCGCATAGCGCGCCGCGTAATAGGCAATGGGGAAAGCGACGACAGCCGAGGCCAGCGTCACCAGGGCCGCCATCGTCACCGTGCGCAGAATGATGTCCAGATTGGCGGCCTGCAACAGGTCGCCATAGGTCTTCAACGTGAACTCACGGTTGATAAGCCCGGAGAACTCGTCGATCGAGAAAAAGCTCTGCGCCAAAAGAGCGAACAACGAGCCGATATAGACGATGCCGAGCCACAGGACCGGCGGCAGCAGCATAAGCAGAAGGAGCAGTTGCGGCCTGCGCCAGAAGAGGTCGGAGAGCGCGCCGCGTATGCCGCCGCTGCCGGGCAGGATGGCAGGGGCTGGGCTGGGGTTGAGCGCGGCAATGGTCATGGGGCCGCCGTGTGCTGAAGAGAATTATATGAGAGGCCGCGTTCTGCGTCGCCCCCCTCTGTCCTGCCGGACATCTCCCCCTCACGGGGGGAGATTGGCAATTTCTCAGCCTCGCCAATTCTGCGACGTTGGAAATTGGCGAAACCCGAAAGGGCAGCCAATCTCCCCCCTTGCGGGGGAGATGTCCGGCAGGACAGAGGGGGGTGCTTCGCGCAAGCCTTCATCACACCGCCTCGTCCATCAAATGCAGGCTCTCCCGGTTGAAGGTGAGCACCACCGCCTCGCCTTCCCTGGGCAAGGCCGTGCCGGCAGGCACGATGGCGTGCAATTTCAGACCGTCGGCATCGAGCGCCAGCCTGGTGGTCGCCCCGAGATAGTTAGTTGAGACGAGGCGCGCGGCGACGCCCTCGCCTTTCGCGGCGCGGCCGACGCGGATGGATTCGGGTCGCAGGCTGCCCCAGCGGCGCTGGCCGCAATAGCGCTGGACGAAATCCGGCGGCAGCACGTTGGAGGAACCGACGAAATCGGCGACGAAGCGAGTGCTCGGCCGCTGGTAGATATCTTCCGGCGTGCCGATCTGCATGATCCTGCCGTCGTTGAAGACGGCGACGCGATCGGCCATCGACAGCGCCTCGCCCTGATCGTGGGTGACGAAGACGAACGTTATGCCGAGCGCCTTTTGCAGCGACTTCAGCTCTTCCTGCATGTTCTCGCGCAATTTGAGGTCGAGCGCGCCGAGCGGCTCGTCGAGCAGCAGCACCTTGGGCTGGTTGACCAGTGCGCGGGCCAGCGCGACGCGCTGGCGCTGACCGCCGGAAAGCTGGCCAGGGCGGCGGGCGCCGTAGCCGGGCAGCCTGACCAGCGACAGCGCCTCTTCCGCTGCCTTGTGCCGCCCGGCCTTGCCGACGCCCTTGACCATCAAACCATAGGCGACATTGTCGAGCACATCGAGATGCGGGAACAGCGCATAGTCCTGGAAGACGGTGTTGACGTTGCGGCGATAAGGCGGAACGCCCTCGGCGCGCTCGCCGAAGATCGAAATCGAACCCGCCGTCGGCTGCTCGAAGCCGGCAATGAGGCGCAGGCAGGTCGTCTTGCCGGAACCGGACGGCCCGAGCATGGCGAAGAACTCGCCAGGCACGATTTCGAGGTCGACCGTGTCGACGGCGCGCACGCTGCCGAAATGGCGCGAGACTTTTTGAAAGGAAACGGCTGAGGTCATGGGGTGTCAGTCTCTTGCCGATTGGGTTCTCTTCGGTCGCCCGCAATCGTGGCTGGACGGCGAACGCGCGCCACTTACCTCCTCTCGATGCGGGAGGTCGCGGCGAAGTCGCGGGTGGGGGTGCTCTGGCACAGACCGCCGCGACGCCCCGCCCCGACGCTGCGCGTCGACCCTCCCCACAAGGGGAGGGTGAAGAAAATCATCGCCCGCCGATGACGCCGATATAGTCCGACACCCAGCGGTAATAGGGCACGCACTGGTCGTTCTGGGTGGCGCATTTGGTCACCGGCGTCTTCCAGAACTTGATCTTGTCGAAGTTTTCGTAGCCGTTGGTCTTGCAGCCTTCGTCGGTCAGGAGCTCGTTGCCCTTGCAGGCGGCGGGGACGACCGGCAGCGAGCCGAACCAGGCCGAGACGTCGCCCTGCACCTTGGGCGAAAGCGAGTGTTCGAGCCACATATAGGCGCAGTTCGGATGTGCCGCGTCGGCCTCCATCATAGTGGTGTCGGCCCAGCCGGTGACGCCTTCCTCCGGCACGGTCGAGGCGATGGGCTTCTTGGCCGCGATCAGCGTGTTGACCTGGTATGGCCACGAGCCGGAGGCAACCACGCCTTCGTTCTGGAAATCGTCGACCTGGATGGCGGCGTCGTGCCAGTAGCGGCCGACCAGCGTGCGCTGGACGCGCAGCAACTCAAGCGCGGCCTTGTACTGGTCCTCGTTCAACTCATAGGGGTCCTTGATGCCGAGCTCCGGCTTGTGGAACATCAGGTAGTTGGCGGCATCGGCAATGTGGATCGGGCCGTCATAGGCCTGGACGCGGCCCTTGTTGGACTTGCCGTCCGGCAGCTTCATCTCCTCGAAGACGATGTTCCAGCTCTTGGGCGCTTCCTTGAAGACATCGGTATTGTACATCAGCACGTTCGGCCCCCACTGGTAGGGAACGCCGTAATGCACCTTGTCGACGGTGAACCAGGGGGCGTCCTTGATGCGGTCGTCGACCGTCTTCCAACTCGGGATGAGATCGGTATTGATCGGCTGCACGCGCTTGCCGGCAACGAGGCGCAGCGATGCATCGCCCGAAGCGGTGACGAGGTCGAAGCCGCCCTCGTTCATCAGCGAGACCATCTCGTCCGACGTGTTGGCGGTCTTGACGTTGACCTTGCAGCCGCTTTCCTTCTCGAAGGCGGTGACCCAGTCATAGCCCTTGTCGGTCTCGCCACGCTCGATATAGCCCGGCCAGGCGACGATATTGACCTCGCCTTCACCCTTGCCGAGTTCCGTGACCTGAGCGATGGCCTGGCCGGAGAAGGTCAGCGCGACCGTCAATGCAGTGCATGACTTCAGGAATGAATTCATCGTCGATCTCCCATTGATAGGGCCCGCGCTTCGGCGGCGGCTTTGTTCCCTGACGCGAAGGTGCTGTGAAAATCCCGGTTTCGCAAATTCATTTATCAGAAGGGGGATATCGGTTTTTCCGATAGATCAGCGGCCGTTCTTGTCGGGGCGCTGGCGAACCATGCGCTGCGACTGCGCGAGGCCGATGAAATCGCGCGCAGCCTGCGGCAGGCCGGAGCCGCGGCGCCAGACCATCCCGACCTGGACGACGGGTAGGGCACCGGAGACGTCGCGCGATTCGATGCGGTCGCCTTCCAGCGACCATGGCCGGTAGACGAGGTCGGGCAGCAGCGCCACGCCCGCGCCGGTGGCGACAAGGCTGCGCACCGCTTCGACCGAACGGGTGCGGAAGGCGACATGCGGCTTGGCGCCGATTGCCGTCAGCAGCTTGCCGGTGTTCTCCTCGATCTCGTCGACGGTCAGCATGATCAGCGGCTCCGAAGCGATGTCGCCGATGCCGATGATGTCGGCGCCGGCGAGCGGATGCCCGAGCGGCAGCCACAGGCGGTAAGCCGAGACTTCGAGGATTTCGGATTGCAGCGCGGTTCGGTCGCGCAGATTGGACGTGACCATCACGGCGATGTCCAGCTTGCCGCCGATCAGCAGATGCTCGAGATAGTCGCCATTGTCCTCGATGGCGGAGACCTCGACGCCGGGATAGGCACGGCGGTAGCGGGAAAGCAGGTCCGACAGCACATAGCCGGCGACCAGCGAGGTGACGCCGAGCTGCAGCCGGCCGCCCGCTGTCGCCTGCTCGCCGAGGAAGGCGCGGCGCGCATCGGACACATCGGCCAGGATCTTGGTGGCGTGACGCAGGAACTGGTGGCCCTTGTGGGTGATGTTGAGGCCGCGCGGATGGCGGTCGAACAATTCGACGCCGAGATCGCCTTCGAGTTCCTTGATCGCTTCGGTGACCGAGGATTGCGAAATGGAGAGGTTCTGCGCGGCACCCGACACCGTGCCCTGCTCGGCGACGGCGATGAAGAACTGCAACTGGCGGATGGTGAAAGTCATGGCCGGACTAAACACGGCGGAGACGACACTGGGAAGTGGAAACGGATCGGCAACTTGACGGCCCCCAGAATCGTAACTTAATAAGTTACATGAAACGCAACAGCCGGCTGTCTTCCATCTTGCACATTCTGGTCCACATGGCCGAGAAGCCCGAGCGGGCGCTGACCTCGGAGCAGCTTGCCACCTTCATCCATACCAATCCGGTCGTGGTGCGCCGCACCATCGCCGGATTGCGGGATGCCGGCATCGTCACCTCGTCACGCGGACACGGCGGCGGCTGGCTGCTCGGGCGCCCGCCCGACGAGATCTCGCTGGCCGAAATCAGCGCCGCGCTTGGCGAGACGCTGCTGCCGTTCGGCACCGAGCCGGAGAGCCCCGGCTGCCTTGTCGAGCAGGCCGTCATCGCCGTCCTCGACGATTTTCGCATCGCGGCGGAGAAGCTGCTGGCGGAAAAGCTCAGCCGTATCACGCTGGCCGACCTGACCGCCGACTTCCGCCGCCGTTACGACCTCATCGGAGTCTCCAGCCATGCAGTATGATCTTGCCGTCGTCGGCGGCAGCTTTGCCGGCCTGTCCGCTGCCATCCAGGCGGCCCGGGCCCGGCGCAACGTCCTGGTGATCGACGCCGGCCAGCCCCGAAATCGGTTCGCCGCGCATTCGCACGGCTTCCTCGGCCAGGACGGGCGCACGCCAGGCGCCATCCTGGAGGAGGCAAGACGGCAGTTGCTAGCCTATCCGACGGCTCGCCTTGTCAACGGACGTGCGGACAAGGCGGTCGCCAATAGCAGCAGCGACTTCGAAATCAGCACAGAGGGCGGCGAGACCTTTGGCGCCGCGCGGCTGGTTCTGGCCACCGGCGTGCGCGACATCCTGCCGGAAGTTCCCGGGCTTGCCGGGCAGTGGGGCAAGACCGTGCTGCACTGCCCCTATTGCCACGGCTACGAGGTTTCCGGCGGGCCGCTTGGCGTGCTGGCGACCGGGCCCATGTCCCTGCATCAGGCGCAGTTGATCGCCGACTGGGGCGACGTCACGCTGTTCGGCAATCGCCTGATCGAGCCCGATGCCGAACAGATGTCTGCCCTGGAAGGCAAGAATGTGAGGTTCGAACCCGCTGCGGTCGCCGAACTGCGGGAGGATGGCACGGGCGGCTTGACGGTGATCCTCGACGACGGCCGAAAGGCCGGGGTTCGCGCGATATTCACCGCGCCGCGCAATAGCATGGCGAGCCCGGTGGCCGAACAGCTCGGTTGCGGCTTCACGGACGGTCCCCTCGGCCCGGTGATATCAATCGATGACAGGCAGCAGACGACGGTCCCCGGCGTCTTCGCCGCCGGGGACGCGTCACGCGCGATGCACAACATCGCCTTCGCCGTATCGGGCGGCGCCTTCGCCGGCATATGCGCCCACCAGTCGCTGGTATTTGGTTAGCTCAGGCTGCGTTGCCCGCGACGCTGAGCCGCGCACCGGCCTGCGCCAGGCCGGCAGCGATGTCGCGCGGCGGCGGCCGGTCGGTGGCGAGCTCGGAAAAGCCATCGAAGCCGCAGACCTGGACCAGGCCCTGGCGCCCGAACTTGGAATGATCGGTGACGACGAGCGAACGCTGGCCGCGCGACAGCACCATGCGGGCGAACTCGGCCTCGTCGAGATCGTAATCCATGACACCCGTCACCGCATCGACGGCACCCGTCGAGATCACCGCATGGCTGACCGAGAAGCGGCTGACGAAGTCGATGGCCGAGGCGCCGAAGGCGGCGCCGGAATCGCTGCGCAGCTCACCGCCGGCCATGTAGACCTTGTTGCCGTTGACGGTGGCCAGCGTGCGGGCGATGTCGGATGAGTTGGTGACGACCGTCAGCCGCCGATGGCCGAGCAGTTCACGCGCCAGGAACGAGGTGGTCGTTCCCGTGTCGAGCATGATCGATTCGCCGTCGCGGATGGTGGCGGCGACCATGCGGGCGATGAGGCGCTTGGCCTCGGCGTTCTCTCGCATGCGCCGTTCGAACGGCGCTTCGCCGATCGTCGACGGCAGGCCGACGGCGCCATGCATCTTCAGGAGCGAGCCGTCGCTGGTGAGGGGCTTGACGTCGCGGCGCACGGTCTCCAGCGAAACGCCCAGCCGGTCGGCCAGGCTGGCGATGGTGACGGTGCCTTCCTCCTGCAGAAACCGCAGGATTTCGCCGTGCCGCTTGGAATGGCTCATCGGGTCATTTCCAGTCGCGCCATGATGCAGTGACCGCTTCTATGGCAAATCTGCCGCATATTACAAGGAATCTCGAAAGAATACGGGCAGGAAAGCAGAAAAAGCCACAGAATCTCGTTGACAACGTGGCTTACCCGGCGTGACACTGATGCCGTGTCAGGCTCGCACTGCCACGGAAAAGCGATAGCGGAGCCTGATCCGAATTTGTGTGCCCCAAGGTCTGGAAACTGCCTGACGCGAGGGCGACTGGAAGAATTTTCTCATCCGCGGGGGCGGATGCCGGCCTCGAAGAGCCCGGCACGTGGGGCTCGTCGGTGCGGCGCGGGATACCGATCCCGAATGCCGCGCCGGCGAGGTCTTTGCCAGAACGAGCGTCCGGACAAACGGCGGGTCGCCACGGCGGCGCCGCCCCGTCGGCGCCTTGCCGTACGAAGGGCGAATTCATGACGGCCGAGGACCGCATCCGCGCCCTGCCTTGCTGGACAGGCAGCGTCGAGATCGAGCCGCTGCCCGGCGGGCTGAGCAATGCCAATTATCGGGTTAAGGACGCGGCCGGGAGGCATGTCGTGCGTTTCGGCAGGGACTATCCCTTCCACCACGTCTTTCGCGAGCGTGAGGTGATGACCGCACGCGCCGCGCATGCCGCCGGTTTCGCGCCGGCGGTCCGCCATGCCGAACCCGGCATTCTCGTGACGGAATATCTCGGCGCCAAGACCTGTCTGGCTGAGGACGTGCGCGCCAATCTCGGCCGTGTCGCCGCCCTGATGCGCGGCTTTCACCGTGAGATGCCCAACCACGTCTCCGGTGCCGGCTTCATGTTCTGGGTGTTCCACGTCATCCGCGACTATGCGCGCACGCTGGAGGACGCCGGCAGCCGCAAGGCGAGCGACCTGCCGCGTCTGCTGATGCTGGCCGACGAGCTCGAACGCGCCCAGAAACTGCTGCCGATCGTGTTCGGCCACAATGATCTTTTGCCGGCGAATATTCTCGACGACGGCAGCAGGCTATGGCTGATCGACTTCGAATATGCCGGCTTCAATACCGCGATGTTCGACCTTGCCGGCGTCGCCTCGAACGCCGGCATGAGCGACGAGGAATCCTTCGCCTTCCTGACCGCTTATTTCATGAAGGAGCCGGACGAGGCGATCCGCCGCTCGCATGCAGCCATGCAATGCGCCTCGCTGCTGCGCGAGGCGATGTGGAGCATGGTTTCGGAACTCTACCTCGACGTGCCCGGCATCGACTACGTCGCCTACACGGAAGAGAACCTGACGCGGCTCGATGCCGCGCTGGAAAACTACCGGACAAAATACGGGACCTGAATTCATGACCTTGCCAACCCAGGCAGCGATCGTCGTCATCGGCGGCGGCATTATCGGCTGCTCGACGGCCTACCATCTGGCCCGCGACCACAAGGCAGATGTGGTGCTGCTCGAACAGGGCAAGCTGACCTCGGGCTCGACCTGGCACGCCGCCGGCCTGGTCGGGCAGCTGCGCTCGTCGGCCTCGATCACCCGCGTGCTCAAATATTCGGTCAACCTCTACAAGGGCCTGGAGGCCGAGACCGGCCTTGCCACCGGCTGGAAGATGAGCGGGTGCCTGCGCCTTGCCACCAATGCCGACCGCTGGACCGAGTACGAGAGGCTGGCGACGACAGCGAAGAGCTTTGGCATGGACATGGAGTTGCTGTCGCCGGCAGAGGTCAAGAACATGTGGCCGCTGATGGAAACCGGCGATCTCGTCGGCGCTTCCTGGCTGCCGACCGACGGTCAGGCGAGCCCATCCGACGTCACCCAGTCGCTGGCCAAGGGCGCGCGCATGCATGGCGCAAGGCTTTACGAGGAAGTGCGCGTCACCGGCTTCGAGATCAAAGGCGGCCGCATCATTGCGGTGAAGACCAACATGGGCGACATCGCCTGCGACAAGGTGGTGAACTGCGCAGGACAATGGGCACGGCAGGTTGGCGCCATGGCCGGCATCAACGTGCCGCTGCAGCCGGTGAAGCACCAGTTTATCGTCACCGAGAAGATCGACGGGCTGGCGACCGATGTCCCGACCATCCGCGACCCGGACCGGCGCACCTATTTCAAGGAAGAGGTCGGCGGGCTGGTGATGGGCGGCTATGAGCCAAACCCGCAGGCCTGGACGACAGATCTCCCCGGAGGCGACGTGCCCAATGACTGGGAGTTCCGGCTGTTCGACGACGACTATGATCATTTCGAACAGCACATGAGCCAGGCGATCGCGCGCGTGCCGGCGCTGGAAACCGTCGGCGTCAAGCAGATGATCAACGGGGCCGAGAGTTTCACGCCGGACGGCAATTTCATCCTCGGCGTGGCGCCCGAATGCGCCAACATGTTCGTCGGCGCCGGCTTCAACGCCTTCGGCATCGCTTCGGGCGGCGGCGCCGGCTGGGTGCTGGCGCAATGGGTGGTCGATGGCGAGGCGCCGTTCGATCTGTGGGTCGTCGACATCAGGCGCTTTTCCAGCCTGCACCGCGACCGGCACTGGGTCCGCGAGCGCACACTGGAAGCCTATGGCAAGCACTACACGATCGGCTTTCCGCATGAGGAGTATCTTTCCGGCAGGCCGCGCATCGTTTCGCCGCTGTACAACAGGCTGAAACAGCATCGCGCCGTGTTCGGTTCGAAGCTCGGCTGGGAGCGGCCGAACTGGTTCGCCCCCGAAGGCGTCGAGCCGCGTGACGTCTATTCCATGGGCCGGCAGAATTGGTTTTCAGCCGTCGGCGACGAACATCGCCATGTGCGCGAGAAGGTCGGCATCTTCGACCAGTCGTCCTTCGCCAAATACGAGCTGACCGGGCCCGACGCGCCGAAGGCGCTGGACTGGATTTGCGCCAATGACGTCAACAAGCCGGCCGGCCGGCTGACCTATACGCAGCTTCTCAACACGCGCGGCGGCATAGAGGCCGATCTCACCGTGTCGCGGTTCGGCGAGGACAGGTTCTATATCGTTACCGGCACGGGCTTCCGCACCCATGACCTGTCCTGGATCAGCGACCATGTCGAAAAGGAGCTCGACATCACGCTCACCGACGTCACCGAGGATTTCGGCACGCTGTCGCTGATGGGACCGCGCGCCCGCGAAGTGCTGGCCGGCGTGACCGATGCCGACGTTTCCAACAGCGGTTTCCCATTCGGCCATGCCCGCGAGATTGTCGTTGCCGGCCACACCGTGCGGGCGTTGCGCGTCACCTATGTCGGGGAACTCGGCTGGGAGCTGCACGTGCCGATCTCCGCAACCGGCGAGATCTTCGACGCGTTGATGTCGGCAGGCAAGCAACATGATATCCGCCCGGTCGGCTACCGGGCCCTGGAATCGCTGCGACTGGAAAAGGGCTATCGCGCCTGGGGCTCCGATATCACCCCCAACGACACGCCGCTGGAAGCCGGCCTCGGCTGGGCGGTGAAGCTTCGCAAGAACACGGATTTCGTAGGGCGGCGCGCCTTGGAGAAAATCACTGGCGGGCCATTGAAGAAGCGTTTCGCCGGCTTCACGGTCGACGATCAGGACATCGTGCTCGTCGGGCGCGAGACGATCCTGCGCAATGGCGAGCCGGTCGGCTATCTCAGCAGCGGCGGCTATGGCTACACCGTGGAGAAGAACATCGGCTACGGCTATGTGCGCAATGCCGACGGCGTGAGCGACGATTTTCTCGCCTCGGGCCGCTATGAGCTGGTCGTGGCGATGCAGCGCACGCCGGCAAAGATCCATCTCGAGCCGATGTATGATCCGGCCGGGAACAGGATCAAAGCCTGATCAGTTCACACGCAAGGCGAGGCAGCGGCTGGGCACCGTGTCGGCCTCGCCCGGCATCGAGACGTACGGGCGCGTTTCCTCGATGCGGGTGACCAGCCCCTGCGCCTCCAGCTCCGCGACCCGCGCGTTAAAGCCCAGATCCCAGATCGTATTCTTGACCGTCAGCACGATCACGCCGCCCGGCCGGCAGATGCGGATCAGTTCGTCCAGCCCTTCGGCACCGACATGGCCCGAGGTAAAGACGCCGGCCGAGATCACCCCGGCATAGGCATTGTCGGCAAAGGGCAGCGGCCCGCCAAGCGCCAGGCAATGCAGGGCCGAATAGACGCCCTTGCGCTCTGCCTGATCCAGCATGCCTTGCGAGATGTCGAGCGCCTCGACCTCGGGATAGCCGGCAATGTCGAGCCATTCGCCGATGAGCCCGGTGCCGGCCCCGGCATCGAGCAGCGGGGCCGAGCCACGCGGCAGATGCCTTGCCAGCAAGGCCAGGCAGATGGTGGGATGACGATAGCCGGCGGCCGACATGTCGCTGTCGTAGGTCTGCGACCAACGGTCATAGAGCGCCGCCACGTCTTCCGGGCGCTTGGCCGCGTAGGCAGCGCCAAGCGCGCCCTTATGCTTGCTGTCGGTCACTTTCGTCCTGTCCGCCATGCCCTAAATTGGTCTCGCACAGATGATAGCCAAAGCACGAATTTTGTGGAACCGTCTCTGCGACAAATAACAGCGGGGGAGCGGGCATGACAATGGACGAGGCACGGACAAAACTTGCCGCCATTCCCATGCTGGCCGGCTATAACGGGACGCTGGAGCGGCTTGGCGGCCTCACCAACCTGGTTTTCAAGGCCGGGGACTTCTGCCTGCGCATTCCAGGCAAAGGCACCGAGGAATATATCAACCGCGCCAATGAGGCGGTGGCGGCGCGCGAAACGGCTAAGGCAGGCGTCAGCCCCGAGGTGCTGCATGTCGATCCGGGCACCGGCGTGATGGTGACGCGCTTCATCGCCGGCGCCGTAACCATGTCGCCGGAAAAATTCAGGGTTCGGCCGGGCAGCCCGGCGCGTGCGGGAGAGGCCTTCCGCAAGCTGCATTCGTCCGGTGCGGTGTTTCCGTTCCGTTTCGAACTGTTCGCGATGATCGATGACTATCTGAAGGTGCTGTCGACCAAGGAGGTCGCCCTGCCCGCCGGCTATCACGACGTGCTGCGCGAGGCCGGTGGCGTGCGCGCGGCGCTGTCGGCCCACCCGCTGCCCGTCGTCGCCTGTCATTGCGACCCGCTGTGCGAGAATTTTATCGATGCGGGTGACAGGATGTGGATCGTCGACTGGGAATATTCAGGAATGAACGATCCGCTCTGGGATCTTGGCGACCTCTCCGTCGAAGGCAAGTTCGATGCCGCGCAGGACGAGGAGATGATGCGCGCCTATTTCGGCGGCGAGGCGAAACCGGCGGAGCGCGGCCGCATCGTCATCTACAAGGGGATGTGCGACCTGTTGTGGACACTGTGGGGACTGATCCAGCTCGCCAACGACAATCCCGTCGACGATTTTCGGGCCTATGCCGACGGCCGCTTCGCGCGCTGCAAGGCGCTGATGGAGACGCCGGAATTTTCACGGCACCTGGCGGCGATCCGCGAGGGCTAATTCACGCCCTTCGGCACGTTTTCAGGCGGCACCGTCGTGTCGACCACCTTCTGGCGATGGAAGATGAACAAGCCGGCCAGCACGACGATGACCGAGCCGATGAGGATGCGCGGGCCGGGAACGTCGCCGAAGAACGCCAGCCCGAAGACCACCGCCCATAGAAGCAGCGTGTAGTGCAGCGGCGCCAGCGTCGAGGCCGGGGCCAGCTTGAGCGCCCGCGTGATCATCAGATGGGCACCGCAGGAGACGATGCCGAGCAGCAGCATGGCGCCGAAATCGAGCGCCGACGGCGTGTGCCAGGCGCCGATGGTCAGGGCGCCGCCGACCAGCAGCGTGCCGATGGTCTGCCATGTCACCAGATTGGTGTCGCTGGTGCCGCGCAAGCGCCGGTTGAGGATGATGGCGAAAGCGAAGGCAATGCTGCCCGCCAGCGCGAAGCCCGACGACAGCGAGAAAGCCGCCGAGGAGGGCTTGAGCATGATCAGCACGCCGCAGAAGCCGAGCAGGATCGCCATCCAGCGGCGCCAGCCGACCTTCTCGCCAAGCAGGAGATGCGAGAGTGCCGCCACATAGATCGGCCCGGCCATATAGAAGCTCATCACATCCGCAAGCGGCAGATAGACGACGGCGGCATAGAAGAGCCCGGTATCGAGCGTGGTCATGATGACGCGCAGGACCTGCAATTCGGGCCTTTCCATGCGGAACAGCTTGGCGGCGCCCTGGTGGGCGATCATCGGACCGAGCACGAAAAACGCGCCGATCGACCTGATCAGAACCACCTGGCCGACGGAAAAGCTGGCGACCAGCCATTTGCCCATGGCGTCGTTGAGCGCAAACAGGAAGTCGCCGGCCAGCATCAGCAGAATGCCGGCCAGAAGCACGTTCCTGATTGTGGTATTCTGCGCCACGGGTTGCGTCATGCCGATCCCTTGCCTGTCCAAGCCGCGTCGTAGACGGAAGCGGCCGCTTTGACGAGGAGAAATCCGGGAATCGGCAAGGCCAGCGCCGGAAATCGGCTGGGTCTAGGACGAGACGTGCCGCCGGTTCACCAATGCCGGCCTGCCGGGGATGGCAAGCCTGGTGTCCTGCCTGGTTCGTTCCGCCACCACTTTGCCCCTGGCGATGACGCAAATGCGTTCGGGGCGCAGGCGAATAGCCTCGACCGGATTGCCGGCGTCGAGAACGACCAGGCTGGCGCGCTTGCCGACGGCGAGGCCCAGATGATCGAGCCCCATGATGGCGGCATTGACGTTGGTGACCATGTCGAAACAGCGCGCCACGTCGGCCGGGCTCGACATCTGGGCGACGTGAAGCCCCATGAAGGCGACGTCGAGCATGTCGGCGGTGCCCAGCGAATACCAGGGATCGAGCACGCAATCCTGGCCCCAGCCGACGCGGATGCCCAGCGCCAGCATCTCCTTGACCCGGGTCATGCCGCGGCGCTTGGGAAACGTGTCGTGGCGCCCCTGCAGCATGATGTTGATCAAAGGATTGGGGATGACGGAGACGCCCGCCTCGGCGATCAGCGGCAGGAGTTTCGAGACGTAGTAATTGTCCATGGAATGCATCGAGGTAAGATGCGAGCCGGCCACCTTGCCCTGAAGGCCGAGACGCTGCGTCTCATAGGCCAGTTGCTCGATGTGACGCGACAGCGGGTCGTCGGTCTCGTCGCAATGCAGGTCGACCATCAGGCCGCGTTTTGCCGCGATCTCGCAAAGCTCGGTCACCGAGCGGGTGCCGTCGGCCATGGTGCGCTCGAAATGCGGAATGCCGCCGACGATATCGACACCCAGATCCAGCGCGCGGATGGTGTTTTCCCGTGCACCGGGCGAGCGGTAGAGCCCATCCTGCGGAAAGGCGACCAATTGCAGATCGATATAGGGCGCCACCGTCTTCTTGACATCGAGCAGCGCCTCGACCGCCAGCAGCCTGTCGTCGCAAACGTCGACATGGGTGCGGATGGCGAGCAATCCCATCGACACCGCCCAGTCGCAATAGGCGAGCGCGCGATCGCGCACCGCTTCATGCGTCAGAAGCGGCTTCAGTTCGCTCCACAGAGCAATGCCTTCAAGCAGCGTGCCCGAGGCGTTTATCCGCGGAATGCCGTAGGAAAGCGTCGCATCCATATGGAAGTGCGGGTCGACGAACGGCGCAGAGACCAGATTGCCCCGCGCGTCAATCGTCGTGCCGGCGTTGCCATCGAGCTTCGGCTCGATCGTCGCGATCGTCTCGCCGACGATGCCGATGTCGGCAACCCTGCCGTCAGGCAGTGTGCCGCCGCGAACGATAAGGTCGAAATCCATCTGTGTCGTCCCCGAAGAATCAGCACCTGTCGGCTGCCGCCGTGATCGCGGTGGGCGAAAAATCTTGCCACGTGGCGCCGCCCCTCATCCGCCTGCCGGCACCTTCTCCCCGTATAGAGACGGGGAGAAGGGAGATGCTGCGACCTCGCCGCCATTTTTGCAACGTCTACAATTGGCGAAATCTTTGGTTATAGCCCTTTCTCCCCGTCACTTACGGGGAGAAATGTCCGGCAGGACAATGAGGGGCAGCACGAACCTGGCCGATTCGAGCGCTACTCCGGAACGTGCCTCACCGCACCCTTGTCGGCGCTGGTGGCGAAGGCGGCGTAGGCGCGCAACGCGGTCGTCACCTTGCGCTTGCGTTTTTCTTCGGGCTTCCAGGCCAGGGCGCCCTTGGCCGCCATCGCCGCCCGGCGGCTGGCGAGCTCCTCATCGCTCACGGCGAGGCGGATCGAGCGGTTGGGGATGTCGATCTCAATCGTGTCGCCTTCCCGCACCAGCCCGATCGTGCCGCCTTCGGCGGCTTCCGGCGAGACATGGCCGATCGAGAGCCCCGACGTGCCGCCGGAGAAGCGCCCGTCGGTGATCAGCGCGCAAGCTTTGCCCAAGCTTTTCGATTTCAAATAGCTGGTCGGATAGAGCATTTCCTGCATGCCGGGGCCGCCGCGCGGTCCTTCATAGCGGATGACGACGACGTCGCCGGCCTTGATCTCATTCGACAGGATCGCCTTGACCGAGGCATCCTGGCTTTCGAACACCCGCGCCGGGCCGGTGAATTTCAGGATCGACTCGTCGACGCCGGCCGTCTTCACGATGCAGCCGTCGAGCGCCAGGTTGCCCTTGAGCACGGCAAGGCCGCCGTCTTTGGAAAAAGGCGTCTTCGCCGAGCGGATAACGCCCGTCTCGCGGTCCAGATCGAGCTCGTCCCAGCGACGATCCTGGCTGAAGGCGACCTGCGTCGGCACGCCGCCGGGCGCGGCGAGGAAGAAATCTCGCACGTTCTGGCTTGAGGTGCGCGAAATATCCCAATGATCGAGCGCCTCGCCGAGGCTTGATGTGTGCACGGTCGGCAGGTCGCGGTTGATCAGTCCGGCTTGGTCGAGCTGGCCGAGGATCGCCATGATGCCGCCGGCGCGGTGGACGTCCTCCATGTGCACGTCGGACTTGGCCGGCGCCACCTTGCACAGCACGGGCACCCGCCGCGACAGCCGGTCGATATCCTCCATGGTGAAGTCGACCTCACCCTCATGCGCCGCGGCTAGGATGTGCAGCACGGTGTTGGTCGAGCCACCCATCGCGATGTCGAGCGTCATGGCGTTCTCGAACGCGCCCTTTGAAGCGATGCTGCGCGGCAGCGCCGTCTCGTCGTCCTGCTCGTAATAGCGTTGGGCGAGATCGACGATCAAGTGTCCGGCCTCGACGAACAGCCGCTTGCGGTCGGCGTGCGTCGCCAGTGTCGAACCGTTGCCCGGCAGCGACAGGCCGAGCGCTTCGGTCAGGCAGTTCATCGAATTGGCGGTGAACATGCCCGAGCAGGAACCGCAGGTCGGGCAGGCGGAGCGCTCGATGACCTTGACGTCCTCGTCGGAGATCTTGTCGTCGGCGGCGGCGACCATGGCGTCGACCAAGTCGAGCGCCTGCGCCTTTCCGGCGAGCACCACCTTGCCCGCTTCCATCGGCCCGCCGGAGACGAAGACGGTCGGGATGTTGAGGCGCAGCGAGGCCATCAGCATGCCGGGCGTGATCTTGTCGCAATTGGAGATACAGACCATGGCGTCGGCGCAGTGGGCGTTGACCATGTACTCGACGGAATCGGCGATGAGCTCGCGCGACGGCAGCGAATAGAGCATGCCGTCATGGCCCATCGCGATGCCGTCATCGACGGCGATGGTGTTGAATTCCTTGGCGACGCCGCCGGCCTTCTCGATCTCGCGCGCGACCAGCTGGCCGAGATCCTTCAGGTGGACGTGGCCCGGCACGAACTGGGTAAAGGAGTTGACCACGGCGATGATCGGCTTGCCGAAATCGCTGTCCTTCATGCCGGTGGCGCGCCAGAGGCCGCGGGCGCCGGCCATGTTGCGGCCATGGGTGGTGGTGCGGGAGCGATAGGCAGGCATGAACTTTCCTTAGCTGGCTGGCTGCGCCCGATGCGGAGCGTCGCGGCCCTGAATATGGATCGCAGGCGTTATAGACCGGCAATTATTGTCTGGCCACATTTTTGCAATGCGCCAGATTCTCCAGAAAAATTCAGAGTTTGCGAAAAAAGATGGCCTCCCGTGTCGGATCGCCTACCGGGCGCCCGTCCTTGGATCAACGGCAAGGGAGTGGGACCATTTTCTCAGACAGCCGTTCCATTGTAGCAGCAAGAAGCAACCGAGGAGCACGACATGCAAAAGATCACCACCTGCCTGTGGTTCGATGGACAGGCCGAAGAGGCGATGAACCACTATGTCTCCATCTTCAAGAATTCGAAGGTGCTGAGCGTCATGCGTTGGCCCAAGGGCCACGCCGATGAAGGCAAAGTGCTGCTGACCACGTTCGAGCTCGACGGCGTGCCGTTCCAGGCACTCAACGGCGGACCGCAATTCAAATTCAATGAGGCGATGTCACAGTCGATCGACTGCAAGACGCAGGAAGAGGTCGACTATTTCTGGGAGAGGCTCACCGAGGGCGGCGAGCCCGGCCCCTGCAGCTGGCTGAAGGACAAGTTCGGCGTCTCCTGGCAGGTGGTGCCGGAACAGCTGCCGCGCCTGCTCCAGGATCCGGACCGGGAAAAGGCCGGCCGGGTGATGAGTGCGATGATGAAGATGGGCAAGATCGACATCGCCAAGATCGAAGAGGCGGCGAAGGGGTGAGAAGTGGTCCGCGTAAGCGGACGGAAAGCCAATTGATTGGCTTTTCCGAGCTTCGAACGCCCTGAGCCTGCGAAGGGCAGGGCTGTCCATTGATTTTTGAGGCCGGCGCTGCCCCTCATCCGCCCTTCGGGCACCTTCTCCCGTGAACGGGGAGAAGGGAAGACCGCCCCTCAAGCCGCCTTGTCGCGGACCTGATAGTCCTTGATCGTGGCGAAGCGGATCGCTTTCCAGCGCTCGGCTTCGTAGTTCAGCGAGAAGGCGTGCTGGGCGAGGAACACCGGGTCGTTGTCGAGGTCGCGGGCGATGTCGCCGCGATGGGCTTCGATGAAGCGCTGCACTTCCGTCTTGTCGTCAGCCGAGATCCAGCGGCAGACTGAAAAACGCGACATCTCGAATTCGACCGGCAGCGTGTATTCGAAGTTCAGCCGCTCCTTCAGCACGTCGAGCTGCAGCGCACCGACGACGCCGACGATGGCCGGCGAGCCGTCTTCCGGCGAAAACAGCTGCACGACGCCCTCCTCCGCCATCTGGTGCAGCGCCTCCTTCAGCTTCTTGGCCTTCATCGCATCACCGAGCCGCACACGACGCAGGATTTCCGGGGCGAAGTTCGGCACGCCGCGGAACAGGATTTCCTCGCCCTCGGTCAGCGTGTCGCCGATGCGCAGCGTGCCGTGGTTGGGGATGCCGACGACGTCGCCGGCAAAGGCCTCGTCGGCGGTGACGCGGGTGCGGGCGAAGAAGAATTGCGGCGCAGACAGGCTCATCGGCTTGCCGGTGCGCACCAGCTTGGCCTTCATGCCGCGCTCGAGCTTGCCCGAGCAGACGCGCACGAAGGCGATGCGGTCGCGGTGGTTGGGATCCATGTTGGCCTGGATCTTGAAAACGAAGGAGGTCATCTTGTCCTCGGTCGCCTCCACCATCCGGGTGTCGGCATCCTGCGCGCGCGGCGGCGGCCCGAAAGCGCCGAGCGCCTCGATCAGGTCGCGCACGCCGTAATTGCGCAGCGCCGAGCCGAAATAGACCGGCGTCAGATGGCCCTCGCGAAAGGCGTCGATGTCGAGCGGACGGCAGGCTTCGCGCGCGAGTTCCAGCTCCTCGATGAAGGCCTCGCGCTCGTTTTCCGGCAACAGGCCGGCGACGCGGTTGGAATCGGGACCGTTGACCGGAGTGCGTTCCTTCTCGTCATCGCCCTTGCGCACGGCGTTCAGCGCCAGGTGGTAAGTGCCCGAAAACGTCCTGCCGCGGCCGATCGGCCAGGTGATGGGCGCGGTATCGAGCGCCAGCTTCTGCTCGATTTCGTCCAGTATCTCGAAGGGATCGCGGCTCTCGCGGTCCATCTTGTTGACGAAGGTGATGATCGGGATGTCGCGCAGCCGGCAGACCTCGAACAGCTTCAGCGTGCGCGGCTCGATGCCCTTGGCGGCGTCGATGACCATGACCGCTGAGTCGACCGCCGACAGCGTGCGGTAGGTGTCGTCGGCGAAATCCTCGTGGCCGGGCGTGTCGAGCAGATTGAAGACATTGTCCTCATACTCGAACGTCATCACCGAGGTGACGACCGAAATGCCGCGTTCGCGCTCGATCTTCATCCAGTCCGATCGGGTCTGGATGCGGTCCTTCTTGGCCTTGACCTCGCCGGCAAGCTGGATGGCGCCACCGAACAGCAGCAGCTTTTCGGTGAGCGTCGTCTTGCCGGCGTCCGGGTGGGCGATGATCGCGAAAGTACGGCGGCGCGATACCGCCTGTTCGATGTCTTCAGCCAATTTATGGAATCCTGTCTGTGGCGCGGGCTTCTAGCAGCGCTTTCCCGGCCTGTCGAACAGATTTGCCCGGATTGGTCCGCCGGCTCTTGAGATAGGGACGACGCGATGGCATCAGAAGACCTGTTCGATGGAGATCCTGCATGAGCAAGAAAGTGATCGTCATCGGCGCCGGCATCATCGGCGCCTCGATCGCCTGGCACCTGGCCAAGGCGGGCGCGCAGGTGACGGTCATTGCCGACAGCGCTGCCGGCGGCGTGGCGACGCCGAACTCGTTTGCCTGGATAAATGCCAGCTGGGGCAATCCGGAACCGTATTTCCGGCTGCGCATCCGCTCCATGGCGGAATGGTCGCGGCTGGCGCAGGACCTGCCCGGCCTTCCGCTCGCCTGGTGCGGCGGGCTGTGCTGGGACTTGCCGGCGGACAAATTGGAGGCCTATGCGGCGGAGCATTCGTCCTGGGGTTATGGCATCAGGCGCGTCGACCGCGCCGGCGCGGTCGGCATCGAGCCCAATCTCGCCGAGCTTCCCGACTTTGCCTTACATGTCGCCGAGGAGGGTGTCGCCGAACCGGTCGCGGCGACGAAAGCGCTGCTGGCCGACGCCGAACAGCGCGGCGCGCGCATCGTCTCCAGCACGGTTACAGCGCTTGTTCAGACCGGGGGCAGGACGACGGGCGTGGACACCGCCCATGGCCTGCTCGCCGCCGACGAGGTGGTGATCGCGGCTGGCGTCGGCTCGCCAGAGATTGCCGCGACGGCCGGCATAAGGCTACCGATCGAAATGCCGCCCGGCCTGATCGTCCATTCGCGGCCTTACAAAAAATTGCTCAACGGGCTGGTGCTGGCCGAGCGGCTGCACATGCGCCAGACGGCGCAAGGCCGCATCATCGCCGGATCAGATTTCGGCGGTGCCGATCCGGGGATGGATGCGGCGGCGACGGCGCGCGAGCTGTTTGCGGCGCTGCAGGCCATGCTGCGCGGCGGTGACGGCCTAGAGCTCGATTTCCATACGCTCGGTTACCGGCCGACGCCGATCGACGGCTTCCCGATCATCGGCCGCGCCGAGGGCATGGACGGCCTCTATATCGCGGTCACGCATTCCGGCATCACGCTGGCGCCGGCGGTCGGCTTGTTCGCCGCGCGCGAAATCCTCGACGGCGAGCGCGATCCGCTGCTGGCGCCCTATGGATTGGGTCGGTTCGCTCAATAGCTTGGTGGACGGCTCTCTACGGCAATTCGCGCCGCGAGGAGGCTACCCGGCCAGCGCCAGCTTCGCCGGGACCGGCGCAAACGGCTGAATATTCACGCCATCCCTGGTCATGGTGACGAAGCTCGATGGCGGGATCGCCTGCCAGTCGCCGCCTTCACGGTCGAAAGGTTCGGAGACGATGCAGCGGCCGCCGCCCTTGGCAGCGGTATAGAGGGTGGGCGCGTGATCATCCGTGGCGTAGCGGACCGCGTGGAGGGCCTGCCCGTCGGAAAAGGCGGCCGTCAGCTTCAGCGCCGGCTCGATGCCGGCACGCCGCGAAGCCTCCAGCACGCGGCTGGTGGCACGGGCGACGGCGCCTTTCGGATCGGCGGCCAACCCTTCGTCGATCATCAGGAGAAAAAACAGCTCGGAATCGGTGGTGCCCTCGCGCTGGTCGAAGACGGCGTCGGACAGCGAATTTTCCAGCGCGCGGCGGATCTTCTCGAAGCCGCCGATCTGGCCGTTGTGCATGAACGACCAAGGGCCCGAGATGAAGGGATGGCAATTCATGCGGCTGGTGGCGCCGCCGGTCGAGGCGCGCACATGGGCGAGAAACAATCCGGATTTGATCTGTCGGCACAAGCTCTTCAGATTGGGATCGGACCAGGCCGGCAGGATGTCGCGGTAGAGGCCGGGCTCGGACCGGTCGCCATACCAGGCAAGGCCGAAACCATCGCCATTGGTCGGCGACTTGGCTTCCTCGGCGCAATGGCTCTGGGCGATCAGCGAGTGGCAGGGCGCCGTGAGGATGTCTTCGAGGAAGACCGCTTCACCGAGATAGGCCGCCCACCGGCACATCGCTTCTTCCGTTCCTAGGCGTGGTCCGGAAGGGCCTTGGGCTCCTTGACCGCGTGCGAACCTCTGTTGTGCGTCCGCTCGTAAAGTTCGCGGACGATTCGGCTGGCGGTAGTCTCGAACAGAAATGGCAAGAAAGCGTGAACGAGGGCGGCCCCGGCGGCCGTCAGCAGGCGCGAGGAAAACCAGGCGGCAAAGGCCATGTGACCGAAATAGGTTTCGCCGACCTTGGCCGGATGGGAGGTGAAAATCCTTGCGACCGACATGCTGCTTCCCCTTCAGCGCTTAAAGTTCCTGATATGGGGTATCCTGGCACGGTTCGTCGGTTCATCGGTCTCAAAATGTCCTTGTATTTTGCTTGTTCGTGGGACAAACATCCCACATGGCCATCGAAATCGACGAAATCGATCGGAAATTGCTCGCCGAATTGCAACGCGACGGCACGTTGTCGGTCGATCAGCTGTCCGAACGGGTAGCCTTGTCGCGCAACGCCTGCTGGCGGCGCGTCAAGCGGCTGGAGGAGGATGGCGTCATCACCGGCCGGGTGGCGTTGGTCGATGCCGAGAAGCTCGGGCTCGGCCTCTCCGTGTTCATCCTGGTTCGGACCTCAAATCATGATCCCGAGTGGTTGCAGAAATTCCGGGCGGCGGTGACCGGGTTTTCCGAGATCACGGGAGTCTACCGCATGTCCGGCGACCTCGACTATGTCTTGCGCGCCCGCGTCGCCGACGTGAAGGCGTATGACCGGCTCTACCAGCGGCTGATCGCCAAGGTGGCGCTGTCGGACGTTTCGGCGTCCTTCGTGATGGAGGAGATCAAGGAGACCACGGTGGTGCCGATGGAAGTGCGCTAAGGGTTGGCTCCGGCCATAGTGATGCCCGAAAGAAAGCCGTTGATAGGATTGCGGGCGAATTGACCGACTCGGCAATCGCGCCGATAGGATCGATTTTATGCGCGCAGCCATCCAAAATTCCTCCGTCATCGGCCCGACCGTCGGCTTCGTAAGGTTGCCGCATGCGGAAGGACTCCCCCTCCCTGCCTATGAAAGCACCGGCGCCGCCGGCATGGACCTGCGCGCGGCGGTGCCCGACGATCGGCCGCTGCTGATCCTACCGGGAAAACGTGCGCTGGTGCCGACCGGACTGATCCTGGAAATTCCCGAAGGCATGGAAGGCCAGGTGCGGCCGCGCTCCGGCCTTGCCTTCAAACACGGGCTGACCGTCCTCAACACGCCGGGCACGATCGACAGCGACTATCGCGGCGAGGTGAAAGTGCTGCTGGTCAATCTCGGCGACGAGGATTTTGCGGTGACGCGCGGCATGCGCATCGCCCAGATGGTGTTCGCCGCGGTGACGCAGGCGGGCGTCGAAGAGCGCGACCTGGCCGGCGGCACGGCGCGCGGTTCGGGCGGGTTCGGCTCGACCGGCACGGCCTGATGAACATACCGAAACTTGTCATCTTCGACTGCGACGGGATTCTGGTCGATACCGAGAACCTGGCCAACCGGCGTCTCGCCGAATGGCTGAGCGAAGCCGGGTATCCCACCAGCTTTGAATATTGCCGCAAGAACTTCTCCGGCCGCAGCATGGTCTCAGTGCAGAAGCAGATCGAAGAAGAGACCAGCGTCAGGCTCGGCGCAGACTTCGTCGAGCGCTGGAATGCAGGGCTGCCGGACCTGTTCGCCCATGGGGTCGAGGCGATTCCCTATGTCCGGGAGTTCGTCGAGGCTGTCCGCGCGGCCGGCATCGCCTATTGCGTCGCCACCTCGGCCAGGGTGTCGAAAATGCACATCACGCTTGGCCAGACCGGCCTGCTGCCGCTGTTCGAACATGCGATGTTTTCCTCGACCATGGTCGCGCGCGGCAAGCCGTTTCCGGACCTCTTCCTGCATGCGGCCAAGACGATGGGCTTTGCGCCTGCCGACTGCATCGTCATCGAGGACAGCGTCGCCGGCACGCAGGCCGGCATCGCCGCCGGCATGCGGGTATTTTCCTATCATGGCGATCCCTACAGCGACCGTGACGGCTTGATGCGAGCCGGCGGCATCCTGTTCGACGACATGCGCACACTGGCCGGACTGGTGCCGATCCACTGATCGGCGCCGGTTTTGACGGGGTTGCAGGGACGCGCCGGACGAATTGTCAGCAGAGAACGCGAAACGCTTCTGAGCCAACCGCATTCGTTTGCCCGGGCAAGGCGGGCAAGCTAAAATCCGCGCCATCGCACTCAACACGATGGGGGAACTTCCATGAACAAGGGCAAGATCTTTCGCGACCTGCATGCCTCGACCTTCGTCATGCCCAACCCTTGGGACGTCGGCACGACGAAGCTGCTTGGATCCTTCGGTTTCAAGGCGCTGGCGACGACCAGCGCCGGTTTCGCCTTCTCGCGCGGCCTGCCGGACGGCGCGGTGACCTTCGACCAGATGATCCATCATTGCCGCGAGGTGACGGCGGCAACCGAGCTGCCGGTTTCGGCCGACCTCGAACGCGGCAAGGGCGACAGCGCCGAGCAGGCCGCCGAAACCATCTTCGCGGCTGAAGCCGCCGGCCTTGCCGGCTGCTCGATCGAGGACCACACCGGCGACCCGAACAAGCCGATCTATGATTTTTCGCACGCGGTGGAGCGCGTCGCGGCGGCGGCGGAAGCGGCCCGCGCGCTGAAACGCGATTTCGTCTTCACCGCGCGGGCGGAGAACTTCCTCTGGGGCAAGTCCGACCTCGACGACACGATCAAGCGGCTGCAGGCATTCGAGAAGGCGGGCGCCGACGTGCTCTACGCGCCGGGCATCGGCGACGTCGAGATGGTGCGCACGGTCTGCTCGGCCGTGAGCAAGCCGGTCAACGTCATGGCAAGGCCCGACTTCACCATTGCCGATCTGACCGCGGCCGGGGCAAAGCGCGTTTCGCTTGGGCCGTGGCTCACCAACTTCGCCTATGGCATGCTGGAAACGGCGGCGCGCGAGATCCAGCAGGACGGCACGTTCGGCTTCGCCCGCGCCGCCATGCCCTTCGGCAAGTTGCAGGCGCTGTTTGGCAAATCGGGATAAGCGGGCCGAACACATGACGCTGACCGTCGTCGACATGCACACCGGCGGCGAGCCGCTGAGGATCGTCACCGGGGGTTACCCCGATATCCCGAAGGGCACGATCCTGGAAAAGCGCGCCCATGTGCGCGACCATCTCGATCATCTCCGGAAAATCCTGATGTTCGAGCCGCGCGGCCATTACGACATGTACGGCGCGCTGCTGGTCGAGCCCGATTTGCCGGGCGCCGACCTTGCCGTGCTGTTCATGCACAATGAGGGCTATTCGACCATGTGCGGCCACGCCATCGTCGCGCTCGGCCGCTATGCCGTGGACGAAGGGCTGGTGGCCAAGCAGGAACCGGTGACGATGGTCAACATCGAGGCGCCCTGCGGCATGGTGATTGCCTCGGTCGAGGTGCGCGACGGCAAGGCAGGTGCTGTGTCGTTCGAAAGCGTGCCGGCTTTCTTGTTCGCACGCGACCGCAAGATCGAACTGCCCGGCTACGGCGCGATCGGCTTCGACATCGCCTATGGCGGCGCCTTCTATGCCCTGGCCGACTGTCACCAGTTCGGATTGGAATTCGGCCGCGATCGGGTGCGCGATTTCGTCGATGCGGCGACGGCGCTGTCCGAAAGGCTGAAGCAGGAATTCCACCTGTCGCACCCCGACCATGCCGACCTCGCCTTTCTCTACGGCACCATTTTGACGGACGGGCGGGATACGT
Source organism: Mesorhizobium sp. BR1-1-15 (assembly GCF_020165475.1). Taxonomy (NCBI): domain Bacteria; kingdom Pseudomonadati; phylum Pseudomonadota; class Alphaproteobacteria; order Hyphomicrobiales; family Phyllobacteriaceae; genus Mesorhizobium; species Mesorhizobium sp. BR1-1-15. The sequence continues at coordinate 355,744 of NZ_JAIUIF010000004.1, forward strand.
TTTCGGGTGAGCCGACGAAAAACGTCTGCGTCTTCGCCGAGGCGCAGGTCGACCGGTCGCCGACCGGCTCCGGCGTCACCGCCCGGCTGGCGGCGATGCATGCCAAGGGCGAGATCGCAACAGGCCAGACACGCACTTTCGAGAGCATCGCCGGCTCGCGCTTTTCCGGCGCGGTGGCGCGGACGGCGAAAGCCGGACCGCATGAAGCGATCATCGCCCGCGTCGGCGGCCGCGCCTACTATTGCGGCCGGGCGGAATTCATCGTCGAGCCCGACGACGAACTGGGGCGCGGCTTTCTGCTGCGGTAGGGACTGGCGCATCAACGGGACGGCTTGCTCCCCCGATCGGGCCGGGCCGAGATCGCCTTGTGCAGATGCACCATCATGGCTGCGGCGAAGAGCGGCGTCGCCAGGTTGAGCACCGGCACGGCAAGGAAGGCCGCTATCACCAGGCCGGCGAGAAAGACCGTCCCGGCATGGTGCCGGCGCAAGGCCCTGGCCTCTTCTTCCGGACGGAAGCGCATAGCGGCGAATTCGAAGAACTCGCGCCCAAGCAGGTAGCCGTTGACGATGAAAAAGGCGGCGATGTTGATGCCCGGCACCAGCAGGAGCAGCAGGGCAACGATGTTGCCCAAAACGACGACGCCGAAGAACTTTATCGCCAACACCAGCGAGCGCAGCGCCGGCATGGCGCGGCCGGGCGGATCGCCGGGATAGTCGGTACGCTCCACCACTTCGGCGACATCGTCGAGGAACAGCCCGGCGACGACAGCCGTGACCGGCGCGACGAGCAGCGCCATGCCGAAGGCAAGCGCGATGGCCGCGATGATGCCGCCCAGCCAACCGGCCCAGGACGGCAGGCCGGGAAAGAGTGTGTGCAGCCATGGCAGCGCCAGCCACTCGACGAGGCTGGTCAGCCCGAACCACAGGCCGACCAGAGCAAGCACAGTCAGGCCTAACGTCTTGAGGAAGACGGCGCGCAATTCGGGCGAGAACAACTGGCCGGCGGCGGCGCGGGCGGCGCTGGAGATCACGGTGCTTCCTCGCTTCGACGGATTGCCCCTGGGAGGATAGGCAGCAGGTTCGCCGGTCACAAGCTCTATTGCCTGCCGTGGGTCAAGGCGGTCGTTTCAGGTTTCGAACTCTCCGCATCACCCCTCTTGCGAGCGCCGGCGCCGCCCCTCACTGTCCTGCCGGACATCTCTCCCCGTAGAACGGGGAGAGAGGAGCTGGCGGCAACCCCGGTGCCTCCATCGCAACGTGGTGATTGGCGAAATCAGTGATGACAGCGCCCTTCTCCCCGTCACTTACGGGGAGTTGGAGGAGCGGTCCGCGAAGCGGACGAAAAGCCAACTGCTTGGCTTTTCGAGTGACGAACGCCGGCAGGCGGATGAGGGGCGGCGCTACCTCGACAATCGGAGCCATTTGGTCTGAGGCGATTGCCCTGTCTGCCTATTGTGCGAGCGCCGGCTTGCGGGTGGGAATGGTCATGGCCGCGACGCCGGCGACGACGAAGGCCATGCCGAGCCAGGCCGTCGAACCCAGGCTTTCGCCAAGGAAAACGGCACCGATGCCGACGCCGATCGGCACGCGCAGATAGGCCTGCGAGGTCGTGCCGACCGAGCCCAGCGTGTGGATCAGGCGGAAATAGATGACGAAGGCCAGCGCGGTCGAAAACACCGACAGGCCGAGCAAGGCCAGGATCGACGCCGTCGACGGCGCCAAGGTCCAGGGCTGGTCGACGGCGAGGCTGAGCGGCACCAGGATGACGGCGCCGCAAAGCATCGAGCCGGCGGCGGGCAGCATCGGATCGAGGCCCTTGAAGCCTCGGCCGAAGATCGCCGCCCCCGCATAGCAGACCGTTGCAAGGACGATGGCAAGCTGCGCCCAGAGTTCATGGCCGAGACCGCCCAGCGCCTGTGTGCCCACGATGAGGCAGATGCCGGCAATGCCGGCGCCGACGCCGATCAGTTTGCGCAGCGTCACCCGTTCGTGGCGGGTGATGAGCGCGGTCAACAGGAAGGTGAAGATAGGCGACGTCGCGTTGAGGATGGTGGCGAGGCCGGCATCCACCGAGCGCTCGGCGGCGGCGATCAGGGTGAACGGGATGACGCTGTTGAGGCACGCCTGGAAGGCGAAACGACGCCAGCTCGCTGCATCGCCTGGCATGGCGAGCCCGCGCCAGCGGATGATGGCCAGCAGGATCGCGCCCGCGATCAAGGTGCGGGCGGCGATGAACGTCACCGGCGGGATCGTCTCGACGCCGATCTTGATGAACGTATAGGAGGCGCCCCAAAGCACCGCCAGGAGGGCGAGCAGCGCCAGATCGGTGTTCATGTCGTTTCTTGCAGGCATAAGCTTGCCGCCCTCGGACCGGGATCGAACGGCCCTTTTTAGGCAAAGCCGCGGTAAAATGCTTCGGCCACGACCGAATTGTCGTAGCGCCTAGGCGTCAGGCGATATGAACATGGCCTAGGCAAACCGGTTGCAAATCGCTAGACCCGCGCCCGGCCGGCATGGCAAGAAGCCGGCGCGGATTTTGGCGGAGACATTGATGCCGGACTATGACGTGCTTTGCATCGGCAACGCGATTGTCGACATCATCGCCCAGTGCGAAGAGGAATTCCTGGAGACCAACGGCATCATCAAGGGCGCGATGAACCTCATCGACACGCACCGCGCCGAACTGCTCTACAGCCGCATGGGCCCGGCGATCGAGGCGTCCGGCGGCAGCGCGGGCAACACGGCGGCCGGCGTTGCCTCCTTCGGCGGCCGCGCCGCCTTCTTCGGCAAGGTCTCCAACGACGCGCTCGGTGAGATCTATGCGCATGACATCCATGCCCAGGGCGTCGCCTTCGACACCAAGCCGCTTCAGGGCGAGCCGCCGACGGCGCGCTCGATGATCTTCGTCACCCCCGACGGCGAGCGCTCGATGAACACCTATCTCGGCGCCTGCGTCGAGCTCGGGCCGGAGGATGTCGAGGCCGACAAGGCGTCGGGCGCCAAGGTTACCTATTTCGAGGGCTATCTGTGGGATCCGCCGCGCGCCAAGGAGGCGATCCGGCAGACGGCCAAGCTGGCGCACGCGGCGGGCCGCGAAGTATCGATGACCTTGTCGGATTCGTTCTGCGTCGACCGCTACCGCGACGAGTTCCTCGAGCTGATGCGCTCGGGCACCGTGGACATCGTCTTCGCCAACAGCCACGAGATCAAGTCGCTCTACCAGACCTCGTCCTTCGACGAGGCGCTGGCCCGGATCCGCAAGGACTGCAAGGTCGCCGCCGTGACGCGCTCGGAAAAAGGATCGGTCATCGCGCGCGGCGACGAGACCGTCGTCATCCAGGCGACCGCCATCAAGGAGCTGGTCGACACGACAGGCGCCGGCGATCTCTACGCTGCCGGTTTCCTGCATGGCTACACGCAAGGCCGCGACCTCAAGACCTGCGGCGATCTCGGCTCACTGGCGGCCGGCCTGGTGATCCAGCAGATCGGGCCGAGGCCAAGGCAGAATCTGCGTCGCGAGGCCGAGCTGGCGGGGCTGCTGTAGGGGGGCGGTGAAGCTGCCGATCTCCCCCCTCCTGGGGGAGATGGCCGGCAGGCCAGAGGGGGGCGCTGTCCGGCTGGCATCTCCAGGGTTCTACACTGCCGCCAAGCCCGAAATGAACGGCATGAGCGTACTGTCATGTCGGGGCGCCAGTTCGAAGAGTATGGGCACGCGGAAGGGAACCACCGCAACCTAGCGATCCTTCGCGCCCCCCTCTGCCCTGCCGGGCATCTCCCCCACGAGGGGGGAGATCGGCAGCTTCACCGTCGCGCGGCTGTCACACATCGCACCTACACGCAATCTGGGCGCCCTTTGACTGACATTTGGGCGCCCTTAACCAGTTGGGGTGCCAAGATGCAAGAAAGCAAGCTGTCGGGCGGCCGGATTTGTTGCCGCCGCGATTTCCGCTTTCCACATTAGAAATTCAGCAACGGGCGCAGTCGGGGAGGAGCGCTCGCGGCCAGAAGACAGATGCATGAACAGATTTCACATAACCGGTCTTAAACAAGACGACTTCGCGGACATGGTCGCGGAGAAGGTCGAGCGGGCGCTTGCCCACTATGACGAGGCCATCAACAAACCCACCATGGTCTCGGTCAGCAAGATCGCTGGCAGCATAGCGTCCGCCCTCACCTTGTTGTCGCCGAAGCATCAGCGCGCCATCGATGCCATCCATGCCGACCTTCCGGGGCTGGCGTCGAAATTCGTGCGTGCGCTGGCCGTGGAAGCCGCGCGCCGCAGCGAAGCCGGCACCGCGGGCGCCACAAATCCGTCGGCGGGTTTCGACGGCCCCGCCTCCCCGCTTCCGCGCACCCAGTCCGACGATCTCGAATCGATGCTGATCGAAGACTGGGCCGGGCGGGTCGCCGGTTCGACCTATCTGGAGGAACACCTGCGCATTGCCCGCTCGACCCTGCACCGCTGGCAAAGGCGGGGCGAGGTGGTCGCCTTGCGCAAGGGCGGCCGCAAGCACGTCTTCCCGCTGGCGCAGTTCGTCGACGGCAGGCCGGTGGCGGGTATTCGAGAGGTGCTGTCGTTGATCGGCAATCCGAGGCTGGCATGGCTGTGGCTGACCCGCCCCTCGGCGCTGCTCGACGAGCGCATTCCCATCGACCTGCTGCGGCAAGATCAGGTCAAGGAGGTCATCGAGGCGGCGCGGGTGTTTTCCGCAGGTTAAGCATGATCAGATCCGCCGCTGCTTTCGCATCGGACGCGCGAACCCTCCCTCAGGTCCCCGCCGTGTAGGCCGCGATCGCCGCCATGTTGACGATATCGCTGTCCTTGGCGTTCAGCGAGACGATCTGCACCGGCTTGTTCAGCCCGACCAGCAGCGGGCCGATGACCGTCGAGCCGCCGAGCTCCTGCAGCATCTTGGTGGAGATCGAGGCAGAGTGGAAGGCCGGCATGATCAGCACATTGGCCGGGCCGGTCAGCCTCATGAACGGGTATTGCGCCATGGCACGGGCGTTGAGCGCGACGTCGGCGGCCATCTCGCCGTCATACTCGAAATCGACGCGGCGCTTGTCGAGGATGCGCACGGCTTCCTGGATGCGCTCGGAGCGCTCGCCGTGGGGATGGCCGAAGGTGGAATAGGCGAGCATGGCGAGCCTCGGCTCATAGCCCATGCGGCGGGCAAAGCCTGCCGCTTCCTCCGCGATATCGGCGATCTGCTCGGCGTTCGGCATGTCGTGCACGGCGGTGTCGGCGACGATCACGGTGCGGCCGCGCGCCAAAACGATCGACACGCCGATGACGCGATGGCCCGGCTTGGCGTCGATGACGCGCCTGACATCGTCGAGCGCGGTGGAATAGTTGCGGGTGACGCCGGTGACGATGCCGTCGGCATCCCCCAGCGCCACCATGCAGGCGGCGAAATGGTTGCGGTCGTTGTTGATCAGGCGCTGGCAGTCGCGGAACAGGAAGCCTTTGCGCTGCATGCGCTCGTAGAGATAATCGGTATAGACCGAATTGCGGCGCGACAGGCGAGCATTGATGATCTCCAGCCCCTGCTTGTCGAGGTCGATGCCGGCGTGCCTGGCGTTCTCCTTGATGACGTCGTCGCGGCCGAGCAGGATGGCGGTGCCGAGCCGCTGGTTCACATAGGAGACGGCGGCGCGCATCACTTGCTCCTCCTCGCCCTCGGCGAAGACGATGCGCTTGGGCTGGCGGCGCACACGGTCGTAAATGCGCTGCAAGGTCGAGGCGATCGGATCACGGCGGGCCGACAGCTCCTGCGCGTAGCGGTCGAGATCGAGGATCGGCTTGCGGGCGACGCCAGAATCCATCGCCGCCCTGGCGACGGCCAGCGGAATGGCCGAGATCAGGCGCGGATCGAACGGCACCGGGATGATGTAGTTGGGGCCGAATTTCGGCCGGTTGCCCTGGTAGGCTGCGGCGACGTCGTCGGGCACGTCCTTGCGTGCCAGGTCGGCAAGCGCACGCGCGGCGGCGATCTTCATGTCGTCATTGATGGTGGTGGCCCGCACATCCAGCGCGCCGCGGAAAATATAGGGGAAGCCGAGCACGTTGTTGACCTGATTGGGATAATCCGAACGCCCGGTCGCCATGATGGCGTCGGTGCGGATCTCCGCCACTTCCTCGGGCGTGATCTCGGGATCGGGGTTGGCCATGGCGAAGATGATCGGGTTCTTGGCCATGGAACGCACCATGGCGGTGGTCAGCGCGCCCTTGGCGGAAAGGCCGAGGAACACGTCGGCGCCGTCCAGCGCCTCGGCCAGCGACCGCGCGTCGGTCTTGACCGCATGCGCCGACTTCCACTGGTTCATGCCTTCGGTGCGGCCCTGGAAGACCACGCCCTTGGTGTCGCACAGGATGATGTTTTCGGGCGCAAAGCCCATCGCCTTCATCAGCTCGATACAGGCGATGCCGGCCGCACCGGCGCCGTTGCAGACCATCCTGGTGGTCTTCATGTCGCGGCCGGTGATCTCCAGCGCGTTGATCAGGCCGGCGGCCGAGATGATGGCGGTGCCGTGCTGGTCGTCGTGGAAGACCGGGATGTCCATCAGCTCGCGCAACCGCTGCTCGATGATGAAGCATTCCGGCGCCTTGATGTCCTCCAGGTTGATGCCGCCGAAGGAGGGCCCAAGGAAGCGCACGCAGTTGATGAACTCGTCGGCGTCCTCGGTGTCGACCTCGAGGTCGATGGAATCGACGTCGGCGAAGCGCTTGAACAGCACCGCCTTTCCCTCCATGACCGGCTTGGAGGCCAGCGCGCCGAGATTGCCCAAGCCCAGGATCGCGGTGCCGTTGGAGATGACGGCGACCATGTTGCCGCGCGACGTGTAGTCGAAGGCGCGGCTGGGATCCTCCGCGATGGCCAGTACCGGCACGGCGACGCCAGGCGAATAGGCGAGGCTCAAATCGCGCTGCGTGGCCATCGGCTTGGTGGCGACGATCTCGAGCTTGCCGGGCCGCCCCATGGCGTGGAATTCGAGCGCTTCCTGCGCGCTGACGGACGGACCGCTGTTTTCGGTTTTCCTTGCCATGATGCTTTTGATTTCCTCGCCATGCGGCACCTCCTTGAGGCGGGTGCCTTGTGTGATTCCGAATTAAGACTACGCGCCGCCGCGTGTAAACCGCCAAGCGTTACCGAACTGGCGTCGGAAGGACGCATGGCGTTCAATGGTGGTTGATCTCCGTTCTTCCCCTGCTTTTCCAATGGCCGGCATTAAACCCCGCCGCCACATCTGCTAGCGTGAGCGCATGAACATGCACATTCAAAACGAACCGGACGCTCCCGAGGCGATCACGCCGGCAGCCGCTGGCGGCGTCACGCCGATGATGGAGCAGTTCATCGAGATCAAGGCGGCGAACCCGGATTCGCTGCTGTTCTACCGGATGGGCGATTTCTACGAGCTGTTCTTCGAGGATGCGGAGAAGGCGAGCCGGGCGCTCGGCATCGTGCTGACCAAGCGCGGCAAGCATCAGGGACACGACATCCCGATGTGCGGCGTGCCAGTGCATGCGGCGGACGACTATCTGCAGAAACTGATCGCGCAGGGTTTCCGCGTCGCCGTCTGCGAGCAGATCGAGGATCCGGCCGAAGCCAAGAAGCGCGGCTCCAAATCGGTGGTGCGCCGCGATGTGGTGCGGCTGGTGACGCCTGGCACCATCACCGAGGACAAATTGCTGGCGCCGTCGGAATCGAGTTTCCTGATGGCGCTGGGACGAGTGAAGGGCGGCGGCGATCCAAGAAGTGGGGAGCGCGGCGGCGCGACCGGGACCCAAGGAAGCTTTGCCCTGGCCTGGATCGACATTTCGACCGGGGCTTTCCGGGTCACAGACACCACCGCCGACCGGCTGCTGGCCGACATCTTCCGCGTCGATCCGCGCGAACTGATCGTCGCCGAGCCGGTGTTCCACGATCCCGAATTGCGATCGGTATTCGACGTGCTCGGCCGCGTCGCCAACCCGCAGCCGCCGAGCCTGTTCGATTCGGCCTCGGCGGCCGCGCGCATCGCCCGCTTCTTCGAGGTGGCGACGCCGGACAGCTTCGGCGCGTTTTCGCGGGCCGAGCTGTCGGCGATCTCGGGCGCAATCGCCTATGTCGAAAAGACGCAGAAGGCCGAGCGGCCGCCGCTGTCGCGGCCCGAGCGCGAGGAGGCCGGCTCGACTTTGTTCATCGACCCGGCGACGCGCGGCAACCTGGAACTCCTGCGCACGCTGTCGGGCAGCCGCGAAGGCTCATTGTTCAAGGCGATCGACCGCACGGTGACCGGCGGCGGCGCCAGGCTGCTCGCCGATCGGCTGATGGCGCCGCTGACCGATCCGGCGGCAATTGCCGCGCGGCTGGATTCGGTGTCGTTCTTCCGTTCCGAGACGCGGCTTTGCCAGGCGGTGCGGGCGAGCCTGAAGAGCGTCGCCGACATGCCGCGCGCGTTGTCGCGGCTGGCGCTCAACCGCGGCGGCCCGCGCGACCTCGGCGCGCTGCGCGCCGGCTTCGAGGCGGCCGGCGCGATCGCGGAGATCTTTGCCGCGACCGCCCTGCCCCAGGAATTGGCGGCGGCGCTCGCCGCGATCCGGGCGCTGCCGCACGCGCTTGCAGGGCATCTGACGCAGGCACTTGGCGAGGAACTGCCGCTGCTGAAGCGCGACGGCGGCTTCATCCGAGGCGGCTACAACGCCGAGCTCGACGAGATGCGGGCGCTACGCGACGAGTCGCGAAAAGTGATCGCCGGGCTGGAGCGTTCGCTGATCGAGGAGACCGGCATTCGGTCCCTGAAGATCCGGCACAACAATGTGCTCGGCTACTACATCGAGGTGACCGCCAACCATCACGCGGTGATGACCGGCAGCGATGGCGCCAAGGCGCGCTTCATCCATCGCCAGACCATGGCCAACGCCATGCGCTTCACCACGACGGAGCTGGCGGAGCTGGAAACAAAGATCGCCAATGCCGCCGACCGGGCGCTGAGCATCGAGCTTGCCGCCTTCGACGCGCTGACGGCGGAAGCGGTCGGCGAAGCGGAGAAGATCCGCGCCGCGGCCGATGCGCTCGCCGTGCTGGACGTGTCGGCGGCGCTCGCGCTTTTGTCGGAAAGCGAGGCCTGGTGCCGGCCGCTGGTCGATGCCAGCCTTGCCTTCGAGATTTCGGGTGGGCGCCATCCCGTGGTCGAACAGGCGCTGCGGCGCTCGGGCGAAGGGCCGTTCGTGGCCAATGACTGCGACCTGTCGCCGGAGGGCAGCGCCAAGAACGGCGCGATCTGGCTGCTGACCGGCCCCAATATGGGCGGTAAATCAACATTCCTGCGGCAGAACGCGCTGATCGCCATCCTGGCCCAGACCGGCTCTTTCGTCCCGGCGACATCGGCCCATATCGGCGTCGTCGACCGCCTCTTTTCCCGCGTCGGCGCCTCGGACGATCTGGCGCGCGGCCGATCGACCTTCATGGTCGAGATGGTCGAGACGGCGGCGATCCTTAACCAGGCCGGCGAACGGGCGCTGGTAATCCTCGACGAGATCGGCCGCGGCACCGCCACGTTCGACGGCCTGTCGATCGCCTGGGCCGCGGTGGAATATCTGCACGAGAAGAACCGCTGCCGGGCGATCTTCGCCACGCATTTCCACGAAATGACCTCGCTTGCCGGCAAGCTGGCGCGGCTCCACAACGTCACCATGCGGGTCAAGGAATGGGAGAACGACGTCGTCTTCCTGCACGAGGTCGGCAAGGGCGCGGCCGACCGCTCCTACGGCGTCCAGGTGGCGCGGCTGGCCGGCCTGCCGGAGGCGGTGGTGGACCGTGCCAAGGAAGTGCTGCACCAGCTCGAGGAAGGCGAGGTTTCGGGCAAGACCAACCGGCTGGTCGACGACCTGCCGCTGTTTTCAGTGGCGGTGAAGCGGGAAGCGCAGAAGCCGGTCAAGAGCGACGCGCTGGGCGTCGCACTCAGTGACATCAATCCCGATGAGATGACGCCGAGGGAAGCGCTGGAAGCGCTTTATCGGTTGAAGGGGTTGGCGGGGATGTAAATTGAACCTGCTGGCATGGCGGTATCGCCGAAACCGCCAATCTCCCCCCTCGAGGGGGGAGATTGGCAGCTTCACCGACAACGCTCAGATCATCTCCAGCCCGCGTTTGCGGCTCGGCGGCGGGAAGGCGCGGTCGAGGTCGGCGAGGTCTTCGCGCGTAAGCTCGATGTCGAGTGTCGCGACATTCTGGCGGACATGGTCCTGGCTGCTGGCCTTGGGAATGGCGATGACGCCATCCTGGTGCATCACCCAGGCCAGTGCGATTTGTGCCGCGGTCGCACCGTGGCGGTCTGCGACCGCGTCTAAACTGGCATTGCGCGCCAAGGCGCCCTGCTCGACCGGCGAATAGGCCATAAGAGGAATTCCGCGTTTCCGGTTCCAGGGCGCCAGATCGAACTCAAGGCCGCGCCGGACCAGATTGTAGAGCACCTGGTTGGTCTGGACGTTGCCGCCGTCGGGCAGGCCGACCAGCTCTTCCATCTCCCCGGTGTCGAAATTGCTGACGCCCCAGTGGCGGATCTTGCCGGCTTTCTTCAGCGCCTCGAAAGCTTCGACGGTTTCGGCCAGGGGCACGCTGCCCGGCCAATGCAGCAGATAAAGATCGATACGGTCGGTCGCGAGGCGCTTCAGGCTGTTTTCGCAGGCGCGCTGCGCACCGGCGCGCGAGGCGTTGGACGGCAGCACCTTCGAGACCAGGAAGACCTCGGCACGCTGCCCGGCAATGGCTTCGGCCACCACCTCCTCGGCGCCGCCGCTGGCGTACATTTCGGCGGTGTCGATCAGCTTGACGCCGAGATCGAGACCAAGCTTGAGGGCATTCACCTCCTCCGCGCGACGGCGCGAATCCTCGCCCATTTTCCAGGTGCCCTGGCCGAGAACGGGGATGACTTCGCCGCAGGGCAGCGTGGTGGTTCTGACGCTCGATGGCATGGCAGGCTCCAGTTGAGACGGGATCGCATCACAGGCCGGACGAGAAATTCAGAGGCGTTCTCGCCGAGCCGCGAAAGCTTACTTCACCGGATGGGCGGCGAGCCAGTCCTGCATCTGCTTGATCTCGGCTTCCTGCGCCGCGATGACCGCCTCTGCCAGCTTGCGGATCTCGGGGTCCTTGCCGTTGGCGAGTTCGACCCTGGCCATGTCGATGGCGCCCTGGTGGTGAGGGATCATGCCGCGGACGAAATCGACGTCGGCATCGCCGGTGTATTTGGAGGCCATCATGTCGGCGTGCATCTTGTCCATCGCCGCCTTGTAGCCTGCGGTCGATGGGCCTTCCGCCCCCGTAGCCATGCCGGCCATGTCGTGCTTCATCTCTTCGCTCTGTGCGGGAACGCTTTCGAGGAAGACGGCAACCAGCATTCCAGCCGCCATCAGCAGCAGCACGATTTTCTTGGCCAAGGTCATTGATGGTCTCCTGTTGATCGGGTTTCGTATTTGGGGGATCGGCTCAAAGTTTCAATGTCCTCAGCCGCAACGCATTGGCGATCACTGAAACCGAGGACAGGCTCATCGCCGCCGCCGCCAGCATCGGCGACAACAGCGTGCCGGTCAGCGGATAGAGCACGCCGGCCGCGACCGGCACGCCAAGCACATTGTAGAGGAAGGCGAAGAACAGGTTCTGCCTGATATTGCGGATGGTCGCCTGCGCCAGTGTGCGGGCACGCACGATGCCGTTGAGGTCGCCCTTGACCAAAGTGATGCCGGCGCTTTCGACGGCGACATCGGCGCCGGTGCCCATGGCGATACCGACATCGGCGGCGGCCAAGGCCGGTGCGTCGTTGACGCCGTCGCCGGCCATGGCGACGCCGGCGCCCTTGCCGCGCAATTCCTCGACCAGCGCGCCCTTCTGTTCCGGCAACAGGCCGGCGCGGACTTCGTCGATGCCGAGACTCCTGGCGATCGCGTTTGCCGTGCGCTCATTGTCGCCGGTCGCCATGATGATCCTCAAGCCGCTGTCGTGCAGGGCCTTGATCGCCTCGGCGGTGGTCGCCTTGACCGGATCGGCGACGGCCACGATGCCGGCCAATTTCCTGTCCACGACGACGAACATCGCCGTCTTGCCATCGCCTTGTAGCGCTTCGGCCGCGGCCGAAACGGTGGACACGTCGGCACCGAGATCACGCATCATCGCGGCGTTGCCGAGCGCTACATTCCTGCCCGAAACGGCACCGGAAACACCCTTGCCGGTGACCGCCTCGAAGCCATTGGCTTCGGCGACCCTTACACCGCGGGTCGCGGCGCCTTCGACAATAGCCTCGGCCAGGGGATGCTCCGAGCCCTTCTCCAGGCTCGCGGCGAGGCCCAGCAATTCCTCCTCCGAAAACCCATCGGCCGCCACGACATCCGTCAGTTTCGGCCGGCCTTCGGTCAGTGTCCCCGTCTTGTCGACGATCAGCGTATCGACGGAAGCGAAGCGTTCGAGCGCGGCGGCCTCCTTGATCAGCACGCCGGCGTGGGCGCCACGTCCGGTGGCGGTCATGATCGACATCGGCGTGGCGAGGCCGAGTGCGCAGGGACAGGCAATGATCAACACCGAGACCGCCGAGACGATGGCGAAGATCAGGCTGGGCGTGGGCCCAAAGATCGCCCAGGCGACAAAGGCAGCGATGGCGACCAGAACGACAGCCGGGACGAAGTAGAAGGAAACGCGATCGGCCAACCCTTGTATCGGCGCGCGCGAGCGTTGCGCCTTGGCGACCAGCTCGACGATGCGCGAGAGCGTGGTCTCGGCGCCGATCCGCTCGGCGCGCATGATCAGCGAGCCATTCTTGTTGAGCGTGCCGCCGGTGAGGGCATCCCCTTCGGCCTTCTCGACCGGCAACGGTTCGCCGGTGATCATCGATTCATCGATGGAAGAGCGGCCTTCGAGCACGGTACCGTCGACCGGCACGGCATCGCCGGGCCGGATGCGCAGGCGCTCGCCGGCCTTGACGCTGTCCAGCGGCACATCGCTCTCGGAACCGTCCTCTCCTATGCGGCGGGCGGTCTTGGGCGCAAGGTCGAGCAGGGCGCGGATCGCCGAGCCGGTCTTTTCGCGGGCGCGCAGTTCCAGCACCTGGCCGAGAAAGACCAGCGCGACGATGACGGCTGCGGCCTCGAAATAGACCGGCACCGCCCCGCCATGGCCGCGGAACTGATGCGGAAAAATGTCCGGGAACAGCGTCGCGACGACGCTGTAGAGATAGGCCGCACCGACGCCGAGCGAAATCAGCGTCCACATGTTCGGGCTGCGGTTGCGGATCGAGTCCCAGCCGCGATGAAAGAACGGAAATGCGGCCCAAAGCACGACCGGGCTTGCGAGCGCCAGCTCGATCCAGACCTTTGTCCGGTCCTCGATCAGGTTCTCGAACGACAGACCGATCATCGGCGCCATGGCGACGATGAGAAGGGGCACCGAGAGCACCGCACTGACCCAGAACCGCCTGGTGAAATCGACCAGTTCGGGATTTGGCCCCTCATCGCCTGTCGGCACGCCCATCGGCTCGAGCGCCATGCCGCAGATCGGGCAGGAGCCGGGCTTGTCGCGGACGATCTCGGGATGCATCGGGCAAGTGTATTGGGTGCCTTTCGGCATCGCTTCCGGCGCCGGTCTGTCGCCGAGATAGGTTTGCGGCGCCGCCTCGAATTTCGACTTGCAGCCGGCGGAGCAGAAATAGAAGCCCTGGCCGTCATGGCGCAGAAAATGCTTTGCCGTGGCGCGGTCCACGCTCATGCCGCAGACGGGGTCGGTGGCGGTCAGGTATTGTTTCGGCTCGGCTTGGAACTTTGTCCGACAGCCTTCGCTGCAGAAATGATAGAGGCGGCCAGCATGCTCCGATACCGGCTTGCCGGCGGCTGGATCGACGATCATGCCGCAAACCGGATCGCGCGTGACGGCGCCGGCATCCACGGCCGCGCCTTTTGCCGCGCAGCAACCACCATGCGCGTGATGATCGTGATCTGAATGCGTCATTTCGAATGCCTCTATCAAACTGCTTCGAGCCGGAGGTAGTCCTTCCAGTAACTGGAAGGTCAAGGACTGGCTTGAATTTTATTGTCGCGGGTGTCCCGCACCATGGAAACGCGTCAACCCGCCCCCATACCCAGCGCCGCGGAAACGCGCTATAGACGCCGCCCAAAAGGCAAGGCCAACCGGTACCATGGCGAAAATCTCCCTGAAGCTCGATGAACTGATCGACGGCGACGCCTTGCGCCGCGAGATGACCGCGCTGACGGCGGCCACGACCGGGGACGGCTCCGGATCGGCCGCCCGCGCCGGGGTTCTCCAGCTTCTCAAGGGCCGGCTCGCCGCGGGCCGCAAAACAGCCGAGGCCATGCTGAAGCAGGATGGCGGCGGCAATGCCTGCGCCGAGCGGCTGTCGCATCTGATGGATGAGCTGATCCGGGCGCTCTACGATTTTGTCGCGACCCATGTCTACCGGGTAAAGAACCGGTCGGTGGCCGAACGCATGGCCGTCGTCGCGGTCGGCGGCTATGGGCGCGGCACGCTGGCGCCGGGATCCGACATCGACCTCCTGTTCCTGTTGCCCTACAAGCAGACGCCGTGGGGCGAACAGACAGTCGAATACATGCTCTACATGCTGTGGGACCTGGGGCTGAAGGTCGGCCACGCGACCCGCAACATCGAGGAATGCCTGCGGCTGTCGCGCACCGACATCACCATCCGCACCTCGATCCTGGAAGCGCGCTTCCTGTGGGGTGAGCAGAAGCTCTACGACGAACTGATGCTGCGCTTCGACCATGAGGTGGTGCGCACCACCGGACCGGAATATGTGCAGGCCAAGCTCGCCGAACGCGACGAGCGCCATGCCAAGGCCGGCGAAAGCCGCTATCTGGTCGAGCCCAACGTCAAGGACGGCAAGGGCGGCCTGCGCGACCTGCAGACGCTGTTCTGGATCGGCAAATATTTCTACCGGGTGCGCACCGGCGAGGAGCTGGTCGAGAAGGGCGTCTTCACGCAGGCCGAATACCGCGAATTCCAGAAGGCCGAGGATTTCCTGTGGGCCGTGCGCTGCCACATGCATTTCCTCACCGGCAAGGCCGAGGAGCGGCTGCATTTCGACATCCAGCGCGAGATCGCGGAGCGGCTGGGCTACACCACGCATCCCGGCCTGTCGGCGGTCGAGCGCTTCATGAAGCACTATTTCCTCGTCGCCAAGGATGTCGGCGACCTGACCCGCATCTTCTGCGCCGCGCTCGAAGAGGAGCAGGCCAAGCATGTGCCGGGCTTCAACCGCATCTTCCTCACCTTCCAGCGCCGCAAGCGCAAGCTTGCCGGCACGTCGGATTTCATCGTCGACAACCACCGTATCAACATCGCCGACGACCAGGTGTTCGAGCGCGATCCGGTCAATCTGCTCAGGCTGTTCTGGTTCGCCGACAAGCACGGGCTGGAGTTTCACCCCGACGCGCTGAAGCTGCTCACCCGCTCGCTCGGCCTGGTCAACAAATCGCTCCGGCGCGACGAGGAGGCCAACCGGCTGTTCCTCGACATCCTGACCTCGGACCGCAACGCCGAGCTCAATCTGCGCCGCATGAACGAGGCGGGGCTGCTCGGCCGGCTGATCCCCGATTTCGGCAAGATCGTCGCCATGATGCAGTTCTCGATGTACCACCACTACACGGTCGACGAGCATCTGATCCGCTGCATCGGCGTGCTGGCCGAGATCGAGCGCGGCGACGGCGAGAAGGTGCATCCGCTGTCGCATTCGCTGATGCCGGGACTGAGAAAGAGCCGCGAGGCGCTCTACGTCGCCGTGCTGCTGCACGACATCGCCAAGGGCAGGCCGGAGGACCATTCGGAAGCCGGCGCCCGGATCGCCCGGCGCATCTGCCCGCATATGGGACTTTCGACCACCGACACCGAAACGGTGGCCTGGCTGGTCGAGAACCATCTGGTCATGTCGATGACGGCGCAGACGCGCGATCTCAACGATCGCAAGACGATCGAGGACTTCGCCTCGATCGTGCAGTCCGTCGAGCGGCTGAAGCTGCTTCTCATCCTCACCGTCTGCGACATCAGGGGCGTCGGACCGGGCGTCTGGAACGGTTGGAAGGGCCAGTTGCTGCGCACGCTGTACTACGAGACCGAACTGCTGCTCACCGGCGGCTTCTCGGAAGTGTCGCGCGCCCAGCGCACGGCGGCGGCGCGCGAGTGCCTGGCCGAAGCGCTCGCCGGCTGGCCCGACAAGATCCGCAAACGCTATGTCGGCCTGCACTATGAGAATTACCTGCTGACCGTCGACCTGCCGGACCAGCTTCGCCACGCCGAATTCATCCGCGAGGCGGATGCGTCCGGCAACAAGCTTGCCACCATGGTCAAGACGCACCAGTTCGAGGCGGTGACCGAGATCACCGTTTTGGCGCAGGACCATCCGCGCCTGCTGTCGGTGATCGCCGGCGCCTGTGCGGCGGCCGGCGGCAACATCGTCGACGCGCAGATCTTCACCACCTCGGATGGCCGCGCACTGGACACGATCCTGATCTCGAGGGAGTTCGACCGCGACGAGGACGAGCGCCGGCGCGCCGAGCGCGTCGGGCGGCTGATCGAGGACGTGCTGTCGGGCAAGAGCTGGCTGCCGGAGATGATCGAGAAGCGCACCAAGCCCAAGCGCGGCGCCAAGGTCTTCCGGATCGCGCCGCGCGCCGAAATCCGCAACACGCTGTCGAACCGATTTTCGGTGATCGAGGTCGAGGGGCTGGACCGGCCGGGTCTGTTGTCGGAGATCACCGGAACGCTGTCCGACCTGTCGCTCGACATCGCGTCGGCCCACATCACCACCTTCGGCGAAAAGGTGATCGATACGTTCTATGTCACCGACCTCACCGGCCAGAAGATCGACAGCCCGTCACGCACCACCACCATCCGCAACCGGCTGACGGCGACGCTCGAGGGCACGGCCTCCGAACGCGGCAGCAGGACCAAGGCGGCCGCCGAGTGAGCGCCACCATCACTTTGTCCCAATCGCGCAGGCAGTCTCCAAACGCATGAGCCTCGTCAAGAAATTCGCAACGGTCGCTTCCGGCACGCTGATGAGCCGCGCGCTCGGTTTCGGCCGCGAGATGCTGATGGCGGCAGCACTGGGCACCGGACCGGTGGCCGACGCCTTCAACGCCGCCTTCCAGTTTCCCAACACCTTTCGCCGGCTGTTCGCCGAAGGCGCCTTCAACGCCGCCTTCGTGCCGCTGTTCGCCAAGGAGATCGAGACGCACGGCACCGACGGCGCCAAGCGCTTTTCAGAGGAAGTGTTCGGGGTGCTGTTCACGGCGCTGCTGGCGCTGACCATCGCCATGGAACTGGCGATGCCGCTGATCGTGCGCTACCTGGTGGCGCCGGGTTTCGCCGACACGCCGGGGAAGTTCGAGACGACCGTCACGCTGGCGACGATCATGTTCCCCTATCTCATCTGCATGTCGCTGGCCGCCATGATGGCGGGCATGCTGAATTCGCTGCGCCGCTATTTCGCCGCGGCGATCGCGCCTGCCTTTCTCAACATCATCCTGATCAGCGTGCTTGGCTATGCCTGGTATCATGGGCTGGATGCGCATGCCGTCGGCTTCAGCCTGTCCTGGGGCGTTCTGGCGGCGGGCCTCGTGCAGCTCGCCATCGTCTGGGTGGCGGTTCGCAACGCCGGCATCTCGATCGGTTTCCGCCGGCCGAAGATGACGCCGAACGTGAAGCGGCTCCTGATCCTGGCGCTGCCGGCGGCGATCACCGGCGGCATCACCCAGATCAACCAGCTGATCGGCACCGCCATCGCCTCGGCGCAGGACAGCGCCGTCTCCTCGCTCGCCTATGCCGACCGCGTCTACCAGCTGCCACTTGGCGTGGTCGGCGTCGCCGTTGCGATCGTGCTGTTGCCGGAACTGTCGCGGGCGCTGAAGTCGGGCAATCTGATCGAGGCGGCCAATCTGCAGAACCGCTCGGTCGAATTCACCTTGTTCATGACCTTGCCGGCTGCGGTGGCGCTCTGGGTCATGTCTGAGCCGATCGTGCGGCTGGTCTATGAGCGCGGCGCGTTCGCCGCCAACCATTCGACGCCTGTCGTGGCGGCGATCCTGGCGATCTTCGGGCTCGGCCTGCCGGCCTTCGTGCTGATCAAGGCGTTCACCCCGGGCTATTTCGCCCGCGAGGACACACGCACGCCGATGATCTTCGCCGCCATCTCGGTGGCGGTGAACGTCGCCACCGCGCTGACGCTGTTTCCGAGGATGGGCGCGCCCGGCATCGCCGTGGCCTCGGCGGTGGCCGGCTGGGTCAACGCGCTGATGCTGCTCGGGGTGCTGATCCGGCGCGGCCATTGGGGCCGCGACGTGCCTCTTTTGAAGCGCATTCCGCGTCTGGTGCTCTCGGCGGCGGTGATGGGCGTCGCCCTCTATTTCGCCGAACACTGGCTGAGCGCCAGGCTCGGCTCCGGCTCGCCGCTGGTCGTCAAGGCGACGACGCTGCTGGGGCTGGTGGCCGGCGGGGCGCTGCTCTACTTCGTCACGGCCTTTGCCAGCGGCGGCGCCGATTTCGGCATGATCCGCCGCAATGTGAAGCGCGGCTCAGGCAAAGCGACACCACCAGCCGTAAACGCCGAGCTGGACGAGTAGGCCGGGCAGCCCGACTGCAATAGCAGTCTTGATCGCAGCGTCATGTTCGTCCATAAGCGCGCCGTCGCAAGACTTTCGCCGCACGCGGTTTCCAGCCGCGTGATTGGCTCCGAAAAGTCTGCAACTTTTCGGAATCACGCTTATACGGCCCTCCACAAGCCACGAGGAAACCATGTCCGCCTTCAAGCCACTCGTCTTCTCCGGCGTCCAGCCGACCGGCAATCTGCATCTTGGCAACTATCTCGGTGCCATCAAGAAATTCGTCGCCCTGCAGGAGACGTCCGACTGCATCTACTGCGTCGTCGACCTGCATTCGCTGACGGCCCAGCTGGTTTATGACGACCTCAAGGACCAGACGCGCTCCATCACCGCGGCATTCCTGGCCTCCGGCATCGATCCGAAGAAGCACATCGTGTTCAACCAGTCGCGGGTGATGCAGCACGCCGAGCTCGCCTGGATTTTCAACTGCGTGGCGCGCATCGGCTGGATGAACAAGATGACGCAGTTCAAGGACAAGGCCGGCAAGGACCGCGAGAACGCCTCGCTCGGCCTGCTTGCCTATCCCTCGCTGATGGCAGCCGACATCCTGCTCTACCGCGCCACCCATGTGCCGGTCGGCGAGGACCAGAAGCAGCATCTGGAACTGACGCGCGACATCGCCCAGAAATTCAACAACGACTTTTCGGACCGCATCGCCGGTCTTGGCGTCGGCGTCGAGATGCAGGTCGGAGAGGAAATTGTGAACGGCTACTTTCCGATCACCGAGCCGGTCATCGGCGGGCCGGCGGCGCGCATCATGAGCCTGCGCGACGGCTCCAAGAAGATGTCGAAGTCGGACCCGTCGGATCTGTCGCGCATCAATCTGACCGACGATGCCGACGCCATCTCCAAGAAGATCCGCAAGGCCAAGACCGATCCGGAAGCCTTGCCGAGCGAAGTGGACGGCCTCGCCACCCGGCCGGAAGCGGAAAACCTGGTCGGCATTTATGCCGGCCTTGCGGACATATCGAAAGAGGCGGTGCTGAAGGAGTTCGGCGGCCAGCAGTTTTCGGTGTTCAAGCCGGCACTGGCCGACCTGGCAGTCGAAAAACTGGCTCCCGTCGCCGCCGAAATGCGCCGCATTTCCGATGACCGCGCCTATGTCGACGCGGTACTGCGGGACGGCGGCGAGCGCGCCGGCGTGCTGGCCGAAGCGACGATGAAGACGGTGCGCGACATCATCGGGCTGCTGCAGGACTGATCCGCATCCTTATGCCCCGCACCATACCGGCCAAAGACCGGCGGCTTGCCGCCGGTCAGCCGCAGTGGCAGATTGCGGCCGAAATGACATCGAGTAAATAGACATGGTCTCCAAACGCCTCAGCCGCGAAGCCGGACATCGCCGGAAGTTCCTGGCGATCATCGACGATACGCCCGAATGCGAGCGCGCCGTCGCCTACGCCTCGAAGCGGGCGCTGAGCACCAGCGGCGTGCTGGTGCTGCTCTATGTCATCGAACCGGACGATTTCCAGCACTGGCTGGGCGTCGAGAAGATCATGCGCGAGGAGGCGACCGCCACCGCACGCACCGCGCTCGACAGCTACGCCAACAAGGTGCGCCAGAAGCTCGGCATCGAACCCGAGATGGTGGTGCGCGAGGGCAAGCCCACCGAAGAGATCCACAAGCTGATCGAGGAAGACCAGGATATTGCCATCCTGGTGCTGGCGGCCGGCGCCGGCAAGGAAGGGCCCGGGCCGCTGGTCGGCGCGGTGGCCGGCAAGGGCGCCGCCTTCCCTATCCCGGTGACCGTGGTGCCGCAAAACCTTTCGGACGAGGAGATCGACAGCCTCGCCTGAAGTGTATCGATATTCGGGTGATGCCGGCCTACAAATGGCGGGTTCCTGCGCTTCCGGTGCTCACGTACTTCAAGTACGCTCCGCTCCGGTTCTCGGAAACCACCATTTTCGACTCGGCCTGACCCGAATCTCGACACACTTCATAGTGGCAGGAGTCGCAAAAACATTCCGCCAGCCAGCCATTCGGGCGACGCGTTTCGCTTGAATGTCCAGCCGATAGGGCTTATTTAGAATTATTCCAAACTATTTGCCCGAGACGGGCACGGAGACGGCCATGTTCATCCAGACCGAATCGACGCCAAACCCGGCGACGCTGAAATTCCTGCCCGGCAAGGAAGTGCTTTTGGAAGGCACCGCCGATTTCCGTGATGCCGATAGCGCGGCGACGGCCTCGCCGCTGGCCGGCCGGCTGTTCGAAATACCGGGCGTCACCGGCGTCTTCTTCGGCTACGACTTCATCACCGTGACCAAGGACGGCCCCGACTGGCAGCATCTGAAGCCAGCGATCCTGGGCGCCATCATGGAGCATTTCATGTCCGGCGCGCCTGTCATGGCCAACGCCGGCCCGGCCGCGGAGACCAGCCAGACCGGCGAGTTCTATGACAAGGCCGACGAGGAACTCGTCATCACCATCAAGGAGTTGCTCGACACGCGGGTGCGCCCGGCAGTGGCCCAGGATGGCGGCGACATCACCTTCCGCGGCTTCGAGAACGGCACCGTGTTCCTGCACATGAAGGGCGCCTGCGCCGGCTGCCCGTCATCGACGGCAACGCTGAAGCACGGCATCCAGAACCTGCTCCGCCACTTCGTTCCCGAGGTCCAGCAGGTCGAACAGGTCGCCTGACCATTCGTCTTCGCCGAGCGCGGCGACGATTCTCAAAAAGCAAGCAACAAAAAACCGGGCCGAATTGCCCGGTTTTTTGTTGGGGACGTCCGTTGTTGCCTAGACGGTCCGCGTACGAACGGTTTTGACCATGAACCTCGCGGTCACGGTCAGAGAACGATGACCTTGGCGCCGACCTCGGCGCGATCGTAAAGGTCGATGATGTCCTGGTTCATCAGCCGGATGCAGCCCGACGACATCGCCTTGCCGATCGAGTTCCATTCCGGGCTGCCATGCAGGCGATAGCCCATGTCACCGCCCTTGTTGAACAGGTACAGAGCGCGCGCGCCGAGCGGGTTCTTCAGGCCCGGCTCCATGCCGCCGGCGAACTTGGCGAGTTCCGGCTGGCGCTTGATCATCTGCGACGGCGGCGTCCAGGTCGGCCATTCGCGCTTGATGGCGACATGGGCGGTGCCATGCCACTCGAAGCCCTCGCGGCCGACGCCGATGCCGTAGCGAATTGCCCGGCCGTCACCCTCGACGAAGTAGAGGAACTTGTTCTGTGTATCGACGATGATGGTGCCCGGCTTTTCCTTGGTGTCGTAGTTCACCTCCTGCCGGTGATACTTCGCGGGCACCTTTTCGATCGGGATGCGCGGCAGCTGGTAGCCGGCGTCGGTCACCGCGCCATAGCCGTTGGAGAATATCTGCCCGCCAATGGTGCTGCAACCGGCGAGTGCGGTCGACAGCGCCAGTGCGGCAATTACTGCAAGCGACTTCATGCGCATGAGGTGATCCGTGCCCCGCCAAACATCCGCGGCACGAGTCGGCCGCTTTCTTGCCATCATTCATGCTGGCATTTGCTTTGCTTGCCAAGTACGCGATGCCTATATGCAAGACCTCACCTGCCGGTAAGCCAGCAACTGCGGCATTTCGGCAACAGCCTTCACCGGATTGTGAAGGAAATTCAATGGCCATGACTCTCGGGCCAGCAGGAATCGAGGAACAACCATGAATGTCGGCGACGCCGCCCAGCGTTCCGGTCTGCCAGCCAAGACCATCCGCTACTATGAGGAAATTGGCCTGATCGCGCCTGCGCGTGCCGGCAACGGCTATCGCGACTATTCGGGCGACGACATCCATCGGCTGACCTTCCTGCGCCGTGCCCGCAACCTGGGCTTTTCCATCGACGATTGCCGCCAGTTGATGGCGCTTTACCAGGACCGCAGCCGCGCCAGCCACGACGTGCGCGAGATCGCCACCGCCCATGTCAGGGCGATCGAGGAGAAGGTGCGCGAGCTGCAGTCGATGCGATCGACCCTGCAGAAGCTCGTCCAGGCCTGCCATGGCGACGACCGGCCGGACTGCCCGATCATCGATGACATTGCGGGAACCGCGCCGCTCGGCGATAAAGCCGTCACGGTCGCATAGATCCGTGCCGGCCAGGCCCGACGCCTCTCGGCTACGGAGGGAGGATGCCGATGGCCTCGATGACTGTCGAACTGCACAATGTCGAAGGCACCGAAGCCGCCATGGGCTGGGCCGGCGGCCACACGATCGTCGTCGACCGGCCCGAGGGCAAGGCCGGCGGCATGGGCCTGGGCTTCAATGGCGGCCAGCTGCTGGCGCTGGCGATTGGCGGCTGCTTCTGCAACGACCTTCGCTATGTCGCCGACGAGATCGGCGTGAAACTCGGCAGGATCGCCGTCTCGGTGAGGCTTGACCTCGACGGCAAGCCCCTGCTGGCGACCGCGGCAAGGATGACGGTTTCCTGCGAGACCTTGGACGGGTCCGATCCCCAAAGGATCATTGACCGTGCAAGCGTGGTTTCCACGGTCAGCAACTCGTTGCGCCAGGGCGTGCCGGTTACGATCGAAACGACGGGGCCTGGTCGCTCATAAACGCCAGGACTTCTCCCGCGCCGTAGGTCGTCCCGCCACGTTCACCCATCACGGAAAGTGAAGGTGGCCATACGGTTCTCCGTGCCTGCTCATGCTATCGAGCACCCATTGATTTGGGTGGCCACCAAATGAGCGGTACGGGTTCAAATCGTGAACAAAATCTGGCATGGTCCCGTCATGCCAATCATCTCACCGATTCCCCTGAACCCGCTCATCGATGGTCGCCAGTCCGAACGCGCCATGCTGGTGCGGCGCGGGGTGCAGCGCCTGCTCCGCGAAATGGGCGCGCATGTGCTGCCTGAACTGTCGCTGGCGACCGGCCGCCGCGCCGACCTCGTCGCGCTGACCCGCCACGGCGACATATGGATCATCGAGATCAAATCCTCGGTCGAGGATTTTCGTGTCGACCGCAAATGGCCCGACTACCGGCTGCACTCGGACCGCTTCTTCTTCGCCACCCATCCCGGCGTGCCGGCGGAGATTTTTCCCGAAGAATGCGGCTTCATCCTCTCCGACGGCTATGGCGCCGAGATTTTGCGCGAGGCGCCCGAGCACCGCATGGTGGCGGCGACGCGCAAGGCGCTGATGCTGCGGATCGCGCGGGCCGGCGCCGCGCGGCTGCTGGCGGCGGAGCTCGCCGGGGTGGCCGTGCCTGCGCTGGAGGGAGAGAGCGAATAGGCTGGCAGGCAGGAGATAGAACGCAACCGACGGCGCCGCCCCTCATTGTCCTGCCGGACATTTCTCCCCGTATAGAGACGGGGAGAAAGGTGCTGTCGTCGGCGATTCGCCAACTTATGGAAGAAAGCGCCAAGGGGTCGCGTCACCCCTTCTCCCCGTCTCTATACGGGGAGAAGATGCCGGCAGGCAGATGAGGGGCAGCGCGACCTCGAAAAGAGTGCATTGAAGTCGCTGATAGGCCCCTACTCCTCGCCCTCATCCACCTCAGTCGCCGCCGGCGCCATCAGCAGGACGGCCGCGCCGAGCAGCGCTGCGACCAGGGAGCCGGAGAGAATGCCGACCTTGACCGCGTCCTGCAGCGCGACGTCGCTGGCGAAGGCGAGCAGGCCGATGAACAGGCTCATGGTGAAGCCGATGCCGCACAGCAGCGAGATGCCGATCATGTGCAGCCAGCCGGCATGGGCCGGCAGGTCGGCGAGACCGAAGCGGATGGCGAGCGCGGAGGAACCGAACACGCCGACCAGCTTGCCGACGACGAGGCCGGCGGCGACGCCGAGCGTCAGCGGCTCGAACAGCGCGCCGACACTCAAGCCGGCGAGCGAAACGCCGGCATTGGCAAAGCCGAAGATGGGGATGACCACGAAAGGCACTATTGCGTGCAGGCGGTGCTCGAGCCGGTGCAGCGGCGAATGGTCGAGATCGTGTTCGATGCCGGCGGTGCGTTCGAGCGG
This sequence comes from Mesorhizobium sp. BR1-1-15, assembly GCF_020165475.1. Classification (NCBI taxonomy): domain Bacteria; kingdom Pseudomonadati; phylum Pseudomonadota; class Alphaproteobacteria; order Hyphomicrobiales; family Phyllobacteriaceae; genus Mesorhizobium; species Mesorhizobium sp. BR1-1-15. Next base: position 380,333 of record NZ_JAIUIF010000004.1, read on the forward strand.
AATGGTCAGCGCCAGCGCCACGCCGGCAAGCGTGGCATGCACGCCCGACTTCAGCACCAGCACCCACAGGATCGCACCGAGCACGAGGTAGGGCACGAGGCTCATCACCCGCATGCGGTTGAGCACGACAAGCGCGGCGATGACCGCGAAGGCGGCGCCCAGATAGGCAAGCGACAGGCCGCTCGTGTAGAAGATCGCGATGATGATCACCGCACCGAGATCGTCGATGATGGCAAGGGCGGTGAGGAAGATCTTCAGCGAGGCCGGCACCCTATTGCCGAGCAGCGACAGCACACCGAGCGCGAAGGCGATGTCGGTGGCGGTCGGGATCGCCCAGCCGGACAGCGCGCCCGCATTGTCACGGTTGATGGCGACATAGGCCAGCGCCGGCACCACCATGCCGCCGGCCGCCGCGATGCCGGGCAGCACCCTGCGCGGCCAGGTCGAGAGCTGGCCGTCCAGCATCTCGCGCTTGATCTCCAGGCCGACGAGCAGGAAGAATACCGCCATCAGCCCGTCATTGACCCAATGCGACACGCTGAGCGGGCCGAGATAGGCGTGGAGGACGGCAAAATAGGTTCCGGAGAGCGGTGAGTTGGCGACGATCAAGGCCAATGCCGCCGCCACCATCAGCATGATGCCGCCGGCCGCCTCGCTGTCGAGAAATTCGCGCAAGACGGAAACCGGCCGCTGTTTCAAGTCCCGCATTTCACCCTCCGTTGCCTTTCCAAACGCTGGCGCCGCCCCTCACCTGCCTGCCGGCATCCTCTCCCCGTATAGTGACGGGGAGAGGGACGCTGTCATCGCCGGTTTCGCCAATCGCCAGCGTTGCGGAATGGGCGCCAGCGTTGCGGCCAGCCTCTTTCTCCCCGTCACTATACGGGGAGAAATGCCCGGCAGGGCAATGAGGGGCGGGGCCGAGTTCGACAATTGGATGCTTCCCCGTAAGCAGAAACCGGTCCGAAGGAATGCTCAGCGCATCGCGCTCCTAGCGCGGCGCGCGCTTGGCCAGGATGCGCTGCAGGGTGCGGCGATGCATGTTGAGGCGGCGCGCGGTCTCGGAGACGTTGCGCTCGCACATTTCGTAGACACGCTGGATGTGCTCCCATCGCACGCGGTCGGCCGACATCGGATTTTCCGGGGGCGCGGCGCGCTCGCCGGCCGTGCGGGTTAGCGCAGCAAAGACGTCGTCGGCGTCGGCCGGCTTCGACAGATAGTCGACGGCGCCGAGCTTCACCGCCGTCACCGCGGTGGCGATGTTGCCGTAGCCGGTCAGGATGATCGCGCGGGAATCCTCGCGCTTCTCACGGATGGCGGCCACGACGTCGAGGCCGTTGCCGTCGCCAAGCCGCATATCGACCACCGCGTAGGCGGGCGGATTGGCGCGTGCCTTGCCGACCGCCTCCTCGACGCTCTCGGCCGTTTCGACCACGAACCCCCTGGTTTCCATGGCGCGGGCCAGACGGGTCAGGAACGGTTTGTCGTCGTCGACGATCAGAAGCGAGGTGTCCTCGCCCTCAACCATTGCGCCATTGTTTTCATCGCCTGTCATCGTCTTGAAATTCCTGCTGCCTTAATTTTACGCAGATATAGTTTTGCGTGGCGATTGTCCAATTTACGCGGTGTCAAACATCGTCGCGGGCGCCGATTCCGGGTTCAGGAAAACATTTCTGGGCCATGAAATCCGTACCATGGCGCCCTCGCCCAATCCGCTCGAATTGCGAAAGTCGAGCGTGGCGCCCGATCGCTCGAGCAATGTCTTGGCGATGAAAAGGCCCAGCCCCAGCCCGCCGCCGGCCTCCGTGCCCTGGCGTGTCGACATATAGGGCTCGCCGATGCGGTCGATGATCTCGGGCGGAAAGCCGGGACCGTCATCGATGATCGAGAAGGTGACGGTGGCCTCGTCCCAGCTCCAGCGCACGGTGACGCTCTCGCGGGCGAAATCGACGGCGTTCTCCACCAAATTGCCAAGGCCGTAGATGACGCCGGGATTGCGGCGCCCGACCGGCTCGGGGCCGCTGCGCTCGCCGGGCCTGAGCTTGATCGAGATGCCGAAGTCGCGGTGCGGCGCGGTGACCTCCTCGACCAGCGAGGTCAAAGGCAGGCGGGACAAATGCGCCTCTCCCTCGGACGACAGGCTGGTCAGGCGCTTGAGGATCTCGCGGCACCGCTCGCTCTGGGAGCGCAGCAGCGTCACATCCTCCCCATATTTCGCGTCCTTGCCGAGCGCCTTTTCCATCTCCTTGGCGACCAGCGTGATGGTGGCGAGCGGCGTGCCGAGCTCATGCGCGGCGGCGGCGGCCAACCCGTCGAGCGCCGACAGATGCTGCTCGCGCTGGAGCACCAGTTCGGTGGCGGCGAGCGCATTGGCCAGCAGGCGGGCTTCCGCGGCCACGCGGAAGGCGTAAATGGCGGTGAAGGCGATCGAAGACAGCACCGCCATCCACATGCCGGCAACATAGATGAAGGGCATCGCCAGCGGCGCGCCTTCATGCCAAGGCAATGGCAAGTGGAAGAAGACCAGCAAGGTCGCCGCCGTCATCACCAGCCCCCCAAGCACCGCGGTCAGGCGCAAGGGCAGCGACGTCGCCGAAATGACCACGGGCACCGTCATCAGCAGCGAGAACGGATTGGTAAGGCCGCCGGTCATGTAGAGCAGGCCGGCAAGCTGGAGGCTATCAAAGATCAGGATGCCGAAGGCCGCGAACGGCGTGAGCCGGTGCGCGGCCGGGAACCGAAAGGCAAGGAGCAGGTTCATCCAGGCCGAACAGGCGATCAGGGCAAAGCACAGGCTGACCGGCAGTGGGAATTTCAGGCCGTAGGCGACGAAAAGCACCGTCACGCTCTGGCCGACAATGGCAAGCCAGCGCAGCCGGATCAGCGTGTTGAGGCGCAGTCGCTGGCTCTGCTGGAAGTCGGGAGAACGCAATACGTTGATCATGGCCATGAAATACAGCCGCGAAGCGGCGAGCGCTAGGTGGATGACGAAGCGATGGCGTTTGCGCCAATCGCCAAGCAACTACGTCCCGCGCGGCTTGGCGCGGCTGGTGGCGGCGGCGAGCAGCGGATTTTCCGGCCACACGTGCTTGGGATAGCGACCGCGCATGTCGGCGCGCACATCGGCCCAGGAGCCGCGCCAGAAGCCGGGCAGGTCGCGCGTCGTCTGGATCGGCCGGTGCGCGGGCGACAGCAGTTCGAGCGTCAGCGGCACGGTGCCGCCTGCGATTGCAGGGTGCCGGTCGAGGCCGAACAGTTCCTGGACACGAACCGCCAAAACGGGCCATTCGCCGTCATAGCGGATCGGCACGCGACTGCCGGACGGCACGTCGAAATGGGTCGGCGCAAGCGCGTCGATCCGGCGCTGCAAATCGTGCGGCACAAGCGCCGTCAGCCCGGCCGGGACGACACCCGGATCGATGGCCGAGAAGGATGCGGCACCCGACAGGAACGGCAGCAGCCAGTCGTCGAGGCGATCGATAAGTGCCGTGTCGGACATATCGGGCCACGGCGCCCCAAGGCCGCGATGCAGCCAGGACAGGCGCTGGCGCAGCGTCTCGGCCTCCTTGCTCCAGCTCAGCAGCGAAAGTCCATGTTCGCGCAAGGCGTCAAGCATGGCGCGGTCGGCCTCATTGCCGGTTGGCGGAGGCAGCATGCGCTCGGCCAGCGTGATAGCGCCGAGGCGTACGGTTTCGCGCACGCGCACGGCGCGGCGCTCGCGATCGAAGCTCGTTTGCCTGCGGGTTTCGATCCTGTCCGCCAGTGCTGAACGAATATCGTCCTCGCTGATCGCCGCCGCCGCCGTGATGCGCGCATTCTGCGCCTTGCCCTGCAGGTCGGCGACAACCAGAAACGCCTCGCCGGCAAGCGGATCGGCAGCATCGAGCATGGCACCGGAGCCGTTGGCCAACACGAAACGCCCGCGCTCGCCGCGCGCCTTGGCGACGCGGTCGGGCCAGGCATGGATGAGGAGAGGACCAGCGCTGCCACCCTCCCCCTTGTGGGGAGGGTCGGCGCGTAGCGCCGGGGTGGGGGTGCGGCGCCAAAGCCCCCCGCCCCGCTCCGCTTCGCGGATCGACGTTCCGGGGCGAGCCACGGGTCTCGCCCGTCCTTCGGACCCCCATAAGGGGGAGGGTGAAGAGGCCTGCCTCGCCAGGCGTTCGGCGAGTTGCCGCGCGGCGGTGGCGCGCGGCGATCTTTCCTGGCGAAAGCGCATCAGCCGGCGTTCGAGATCGGCGCCGTCACCGCCCAACCCGCGCTCGGTCAGCAGCACCGCGAGCATGGCCGCCTCGCCGGCATGGCCGCCGCGGGCCGCCTCGGCGACCATATGCGCCAGCCGCACCGGCAGAGCGAGCTTGCGCATCGCGGCGCCCGCTTCCGTCAGCCGCCCCGCCTCGTCGATGGCATCAAGCGCGCGCAGCAGCGCCCTTGCCTCGTTGAGCGCCGGGGCCGGCGGCGGATCGAGGAAGGCGAGGCTCGTCGGATCGGCGACACCGAAGGCGGCGCAGTCGAGCAGCAGGCCGGAAAGGTCGGCCTCGAGGATTTCCGGCGGGGTGAAGGCCGGAAGCGACGCCGTCTGTTCGGCGCGCCACAGTCGGATGGCGACGCCGGCCTGCGTGCGTCCGGCACGGCCGGCGCGCTGGTCGGCGGAGGCCTTGCTGGCGCGCACCGTCTCCAGCCGCGTCAGGCCGCTGGCCGGCTCGTAGCGCGGCAGCCGCGACAGGCCGGAATCGATGACGACCCGCACGCCGTCGATGGTGATGGAGGTCTCGGCGATCGACGTAGCCAGCACCACCTTGCGGCGGCCCGCCGGCGCCGGCCTGATCGCCGCGTCCTGCGCCTTGCCATCGAGCATGCCGTAGAGCGGCACGATATCGGTGTCGGCGCCGACCTTGCCGGCAAGCCGCTCGGCGGTGCGCTCGATCTCGCGCTGGCCGGGCAGGAAGGCAAGCACGCTGCCGCTCTCGTCGGCAAGAGCGGAGCGGATCGCCTTGGCCATGGCATCTTCGATTGCGATGCCGGCCGGCCGTTCGTCGTAGCGGATGTCGACGGGAAAGGCACGGCCTTCGCTTTCGATCACCGGCGCGCCCGACAACAGCTTCGCGACACGGGCGCCGTCCAGCGTCGCCGACATCACCAAGACGCGCAGGTCCGGCCGCAGCGCGCCTTGCACGTCGAGCGCCAAAGCGAGGCCGAAATCGCCGTCGAGCGAGCGCTCGTGGAATTCGTCGAAGATCACGGCCGAGATTCCGGGCAGTTCGGGATCGTCAAGGATCATCCGCGCCAGCACACCTTCGGTGACGACCAGTATTCTTGTCCGGGCCGAAGTGCGGTTCTCCATGCGCATGGCATAGCCGACGGTGCCGCCGGGCTCCTCATCAAGCAATTCGGCCATGCGGCGGGCGGCGGCGCGGGCGGCGAGCCGTCGCGGCTCCAGCAGCACGATCTTGCCCGTGCCCAGCCATGGCGCATCGAGCAGCGCCAGCGGCACCAGCGTCGTCTTGCCGGCGCCGGGCGGCGCCACAAGCACGGCGCCGTTGCCGGAGCCGAGCGCATGGCCCAGCGCCGGCAGCACGGCGGATACCGGAAGCTCCGGCAAGGCTTTTGTCGTCATCGCGCCCGCATATCAGCGCTCGTGGTCGCGATGCAACCGGCGCGAGATCAAAGCCGGGTGCGCGAAAACGGGTTCCAGCGCACCGTGCCCAACCGTACTTCCTCGCGCACCATGGTGAGCAGGCCGGACCCACCGACGACCGCGAGGCCGACCAGCGACAGCCAGTCAGGATATTCCCGGAAGAACAGCGCACCGAGGATGACCGCCCAGACCATCTGCGAATAATGCGTCGGCGCGATCCGGTTGGCGGGCGCGTATTTGACGGCCAGCAGCTGCAGCAGTTGTCCGCATGCGGTGAAGGCGCCGGCCATTATCAGCCATGCAAGCTGCCTTGCGTCGGGAAGCGTGAACGAAGTGGCGGCGATGCCGATGCCGTTGAACAACAGGCCGTAGCCGATCAGCACGCCGAGCATGGTCGTGCGCTTTTCCTGCTTTGCCAGCGAGCGCATCAGGATGACGCTGGCGGCTGCCAGAAAGGCCACGCCAAAGGCGGCGAGGTGCCCAAGATTGAGTTCGCGAAAACCCGGTCGCACCACCAACATGACGCCGGCAAAGCCGGCGACCACCGCCAGCCAGCGCCAGGGCCCGACCTTTTCCTTGAGGACGACCGTGGAGAGGATGGTGACGCAGAGCGGCGCCAGGAAGACGAGCGCGTAGACTTCGGCCAGCGGAATGGTGGTGAAGGCATAGACGCTGAGCACGCCCGAGGCGATACCCGCCCAGGCGCGCGCCTGCACCGCCCAGGGTCGTTTGGTGCGCCAGAAATCACGCCAACGCTCGTCCGCCGGCCGGGTGAAGAAGAGCAAACAGCCGGCGAACAATATCGAGAAGAAACCGATCTCGAACACCGTGAACTGCCCGCCCAGGCTTTTGACAACGGCATCGCTGCCCGAATAGCTTGCATAGGCGATCAGGGCGAGCAGGATTCCGTTCGTCACGTTTTTCCATTTCCGGGGAGAGAAGCGTTGAAAATACTGGCGCTCGGCGCGCATCCTGACGACATCGAGATATTCATGTTCGGTACGATGGCGGCCTATGCGGCGCAAGGCGCAGAACTGACTTTTGCCATAGCCACGGATGGTGCCAGGGGCGGCAAGAGCGATCCCACGGTTCTCGCCCGTGTCCGTCGCGAGGAGGCAACGGCCGCGGCCGCGCTGCTCGGGGCGGCGCCGCGCTTCCTCGACTTTCCCGACGGCAGGCTGGTGGCGGATAACGCGTTGATCGGCGCGCTGAAGACGCTGATTGGCGAAACCGGACCGGATCTGGTGATTACCCATGCGTCCAACGACTATCACGCCGACCACCGCGCGCTGTCGGACGCCGTGCGCATCGCGGCGTCGTTCGCCGTACCGGTGCTGCATGCCGACACGATGGGCGGCACCGGATTCTCCCCGACCCACTATGTCGAGATATCAGCCCAGGCCGAGATCAAGGCCAAGGCGATCCGCCTGCACCAGTCGCAGGATCCGGAGCGCTTCGTCGACATCGCCCGCACGCAGAATTTTTTTCGCGCCGGCCAGTGCAACGGCGCGCCGGGATCACAGGCCGAAGCCTTCCGCTTCGAGCCGATGTTTCCCTTTGCAGACATTCGCGACCTGCTGCCGCCGGCGCCGCCGATCCGACCGGTCATGGTGAGCACCAAAAGGGTCGACTGAGCCGGGAGACGGCTGCTCCATCGCGGTGACAGTGCCCGACGACGAGACCACCGGCTGACGCACCGGTGCACACGGCCACATGGGCACGCCCGGGCCGGACCGTTGCTTTTCTTCCCGGAGGGCCACGATGTCGCACCTTTGCGACCAGGACCGGACCGGATCAGACGAATTGAGGGAAGACATCGCCGGAAAAAACAGCATAGGCTATCGCCGGAGCGGCAAATCTTCCCGGGGAGGAAACGGATGGCTTCACGCTATCACGAGGTCTATGACGGCTGGAAACGCGACCCGGAAAAGTTCTGGGCGGATGCGGCGAACGCCATCGATTGGTACACGCCTTACGACAGGGTGTTCGATGCGGAAGCCGGCGTTTATGGCCGCTGGTTTACCGGCGCCACCTGCAACACCTGCTACAATGCCCTCGACCGGCATGTCGCCGGCGGGCGTGCCGACCAGATCGCGCTGATCCATGACAGCGCCATCACCGGCACCGTGAAGACATTCACCTATGCCGAGCTCAAACGCGAAGTGGTGGCGCTGACCTCGGTGCTGAAGAACCGCGGCGTCGGCAAGGGCGACCGCGTCATCATCTACATGCCGATGGTGGCGGAAGCGGCCATCGCCATGCTTGCCTGCGCCCGCATCGGCGCCGTGCATTCGGTCGTCTTCGGCGGTTTTGCCTCGCATGAGCTCGCCACCCGCATCGACGACGCCAGGCCGAAGGTGATCATTTCGGCCTCCTGCGGCCTGGAGCCCGGCCGCGTCGTCGCCTACAAGCCGCTGCTCGACAAGGCGATCGAGATATCCCGCCACAAGCCGGACGCCTGCCTGATCCTGCAGCGCGACCAGCTGCGCTGCGAGCTCAGGGACAATTACGACATCGACTATGCGGACGCGGTCGCGCGCGAGCGGGCGGCCGGCGCCAATGTCGACTGCGTTGCGGTGCTTGCCACCGACCCGCTCTACATCATCTATACGTCAGGCACGACCGGCCAGCCCAAGGGCATCGTTCGCGACAATGGCGGCCACATGGTGGCGCTCGAATGGACGATGGAAAACGAGTTCGGCGTCAAGCCCGGCGAAGTGTTCTGGGCGGCGTCCGACGTCGGCTGGGTGGTCGGCCATTCCTACATCGTCTACGGGCCGCTGCTGCATGGCTGCACCAGCATCCTGTTCGAAGGCAAGCCGGTCGGCACGCCCGATGCCGGCACCTACTGGCGGGTGATCGCGCAGCATGGCGTGGTCGCCCTGTTCACCGCGCCGACGGCGTTCCGCGCCATCAAGGGGCAGGATCCCAGGGGCGAATTCGTCGCCAGATACGACCTGTCGAAATTCCGAACGCTGTTCCTCGCCGGCGAGCGCGCCGATCCCGAAACCATCAAATGGGCGGAGCAAAAACTGAACGTGCCGGTCATCGACCATTGGTGGCAGACCGAGACCGGCTCGCCAATGACCATCAACCCCGCAGGCCTTGGCCTGCTGCCGGTAAAATACGGCTCACCCGGCGTGCCGATGCCCGGCTACGACATCCGCGTGCTCGACGATGCCGGCCACGAGGTGCCGCGCGGCACGCTCGGCAATGTCGTGGTCAAGCTGCCGCTGCCGGCGGGCTGCCTGCCGACGCTGTGGAACGCCGACGCCCGTTTCCGCCAGGCCTATCTCGACGAGTTCCCCGGCTTCTACAAGACGGCCGATGCCGGCATGATCGACGAGGACGGCTACCTCTACGTGATGGCCCGCACCGACGACATCATCAATGTCGCCGGCCACCGGCTGTCGACCGGCGCCATGGAAGAGGTGCTGGCAACGCATCCCGATGTCGCGGAATGCGCCGTCGTCGGCATCGCGGATGCGATGAAGGGCCAGGTTCCGCTCGGCTTCGTCGTGCTCAACGCTGGTGTCTCGCGCGAGATCGGCCTCATCGAGAGCGAAGTGGTGGGGCTGGTGCGCGAGCGCATCGGCCCGGTCGCCGCCTTCAGGACGGTGGTGACGATCAAGCGGCTGCCGAAGACGCGGTCGGGAAAGATCCTGCGCGGCACCATGCAGAAGATCGCCGACAAGGAAGACTGGACCATGCCGGCAACGATCGACGACCCGGCCATCCTCGAAGAGATCACGGCGGTGCTGAAGGAGCGCGGCATCGGGGTCTAGATGATCGGGCGCAGCAGACCCGATCCTTCCGTTTGTTGAGCGGTCGGCGCCAACTGTCACATCTGGCCAATCTTTTGTTGTGCAATGCAACAACAGACTCTAGGGTTTGGCTTGGGGGGGCCATTCCAAAGGCACGGCATGGCTCAGCACAAGGCGACATTCGGCGGCGTCGACATATTGCGTTTCCTGGCCGCCGTCATGGTGATGTTCTATCACTATGGCTTCTGGGTATGGGCATTCCCTGACGGGGTTTCGGCGCGCGCGACCGGCGGCATCCCGCCCCATCCCGAAATGGCCTTCGTGGGCTCCGGCTGGGTCGGCGTGCAGATATTCTTCGTCATCAGCGGTTTCGTCATCGCCTTCAGCGCCGAGAATTCGACGTCGCTGCGGTTTTTCGAGGCAAGGGTGAAAAGGCTGGCGCCGGCGGTCTGGATCTGCGCGCCGGTGACCGCGGCGGTGCTGCTGCTCACCGGTCTGAGCTGGCCAACCGATGCCGTGATCAGGCTCGTTCGCACCGGCCTTTTCGCGCCCTACGGCCCCTGGGTGGACAGCGTCTACTGGACGCTCGGCATCGAGATCGCCTTCTACGCTGTCGTCTGGATCCTGTTGCGGCTTGGCCGCTTTCACCTGGTGGAGACGGTGGCAGTCGCGATCGGCCTCGTCAGCACGCTGTTCTGGTGCCTCTATTATCCGCTCGGCTGGTCCGAACTCGCCGAGACACGCTGGCTGCAGCTCGTCCTGGTGCACCATGGCTCTTTTTTCGCCATCGGCGTGCTCATCTGGCTGATGCGGTTCAAGGCGGTGACGGCCTCGCGCCTGGCCTTCTGCCTGCTGTTCCTGGGCGGGAGCGTGCTGCAAATCGCCAGCTCGGTCGACGTCCACAGCATCAAGGTCGGTGCCGCGATGCCCTATGCGCCGCCGATCCTTGTCTTCCTGGTCGCCATCGCCCTGATGGCGTGGTCACTGCGGCTCGACCTCAGCTGGAGCGGCTGGCGCCGGATCGGCTTGATGACCTACCCGCTCTATCTGATCCACGACGTCATCGGCGCGGCGATGCTCGGCGCGATGGTCCGCGCCGGGCTGCCTTATCTGTTGTCCATGGCAACGGTCGGCGCGACCATGATCGCGGCAAGCTGGCTGGTGGCGACCGAAGCCGAACCGCGCATCCGGCTGCTGCTCGACCACACGGTGTTCCGCTACCGGCTCAGGGCCGCGTAGTCGCGATCCTGTTGACCAATGAGGATTGACCAACGGGCACCTCGGTGCCTTCCTCGCAGGAGCGCACCGTCCAGCCGCAGGGTTCGGAGGCCTGGATAGGGAGTCGCGGCCCTGTACAAAGTTAGGGACCAATCGATGCGGATCGTCAGGATAGCCGAACTGGAAATCGATCCTGACCAGATCGACAGCTACAAGGCCCTGATTGCGGAAGAGATCGAGGCCTCCGTGCGAATCGAGCCGGGCGTGCTTTTCCTTCATGCCGTGTCGGAAAAAGATGCGCCTGAAAAGGTGCGCGTGATCGAATGCTACGCCGATCAGACGGCGTACGAAGCCCATCTGACCACACCGCATTTTCTCAAGTACAAGACGCAAACGGCGAACATGGTGCGGTCGCTTCGGCTTATCGAAACCGACCCGATCGCGCTGTCTGCGAAACCTGGTCAGAACTCAAACTGACCAGGGCTTGGATCGACACCGCCGTCCATCCAGAGCGGACGACCGACCTGCCGTCGAAATCGCTGGCAAGCGAAATAGACTGATCTGCTCTGGGGTCGACCTGCTTCCAATCCATGTCGCCAACCTCAAAGCGCGTCGATTCTGCGCAATCCGATATTGCTCCGGATGTCATTTCATAGACATCGCCAATCAGCCAAAGAAACCGGGCGTCACGGGCTAGCATGGCGTCTTTGGATCGGGCGCGGCTGCTTGAATCCGCCAAGCAGTACGGAAGCTACCTCGTTATAAATTCGACCCTTGAAGATGCCCGTACTTGTTTCGCCGGCTTGTTGGCTTTACGAACGGCAATGACCCTCATCTCTCGCATTGCCGCTCTTGCTTTGCTCGCCATCATTGTGTTCGCGACGCTGTCGCCAATCCAGATGCGGCCCCACCTGGGTGACCCAGATTTCGAACGCGCCCTCGCCTACGTTCTGTTCGGCGTGGCAATGGGGCTCGGCTTTCCAAACCGCTTGGCTGGAACTGTCACTATAGTTGTCGTCGTAGCCACTGTGCTGGAGCTGATGCAGCTCCTCGAACCCGGTCGGCATGCGCGCCTTTCGGACGGCTCACTGAAGGCTTTGGCAGGCATCCTCGGAATAGTTGTCGTCCATCTCAGTCTTTTGGTGGCGAGCCGCTATTGGCCGCGTAAGCTGACATTGCCTGCCGAATGATGCCCGGGTTTAGACTCCCATTGTAGCCCGCCGCGGCCACATAGGCGATGACCTGCCTCGTCACTCAGGCACGGAAATCGCCACGGTTGAACTCAGACCGTTGTCTTGCTGCGCACTTCGGTCTTGTCGAGATAATAGCTCGAGTACTGGCCGAAGAATTTTTCGGACGCTCCGAACGAGCCGTATTTGGCGAGTTTCTTGAGATCGACCTTGTTCAGCACCGCGCCGACGATCTTGTTGGCGACATAGGGTTCGGATTCGAGCATCGACCTCACCATCGCGCGCGGCGTGCGGCCCCATTCGGTGACCAGCACGAAGCCGTCGACAAGCGGCGCGAAGGCCTTGGCGTCGACCACCGGCCCCAGCGGCGGCAGATCGACGACGATGTATTCGAAGGTCTCCTTGGCGTTGTCGATGAAGCGCCGCATGCCGGCCGAGGAGAGAAGCTCGCTGGTATGCGAGAAATTGCCGCGCAGCACGGCCGGAATGATCGCCAGCTTGGTCTGCCGGTCGATCTTGCCGACCGACTGCCAGGTCTGGCCGCTCACCACCGCTTCCATCAGTCCCTGCTCGGCCTCCATGCCGAGGCTGCGGCTCAAGCCCGGATTGCGCAGGTCGCCGTCGATCAGCAGCGTCCTGGCGCCGTTGGCGGCGAGCAGTCCGGCCAGATTGGCCGCGACCGTCGACTTGCCTTCGCCGGGAAGGACCGAGATGACGCCGATGACGCGGCTGCCTTGCCCTTCCATGACGACGTCGAAGGCGATCTTTGCGCTGCGCAGCGTCTCGGAGAACATCGACGCCGGAGCATCGACGCTGACGCGCATGCGCGCGCGCTTTTCGGCCGCGGCCGGCGATTTGGCGGTTTTGAGATCCGGGTCGGCCGGCTTTTCCTCCCTGGCGGTCTTGCCGCCGATGACAGGCAGATAACCGAGGAATTTGAGGCCGACGCGGTCGCGGACATCCTCGCCGGTCCTGAAGAAACGCTCGTTGAATTCGTTCAGGCCGCCGAGCCCGGCACCCATCAACGTGCCCAGCACAAGCGAGAGCGCCAGCACAACCACCGTGCGCGGGCTGGAGGCGCTGAGCGGCGTCGATGCATCCGAGATGATGCGGATCTTGCCGACCGGGAAGGATTGCTGCTGGGCGGCTTCCTCGTAGCGGCCGAGGAATGTCTGGTAGAGCGTGGAGAGCGCCGTCGCCTTCTGGTCGAGTTCACGCAGCTTGACCTGCGACTGGTTGTCGATGGCGCTCTTGCCTTGCGCCGCGGCGACATTGGCCCTGAGCGCGGTCTCGCGCGCCAGCGCCACTTCATATTCGTTGCGATAGCTTTCGGTCAGCTGCTTCAGCTCGCCGAATATCTGCGCCGATATGTCGGCCTTCTCCTTGGCGAGCGCCACCGCCTGCGGATGCTGCGGCCCAAAATTGGCCTCGACATCCTGCTGCCGCTTGGCGACGGCGAGATAGCGCGTCTTGAGCGCCGCGATGACCGAGCTGCTCGGCTGGTCGCTCGATATGGCGGCATCCTTGAAGGCGTTCTCCGAACCGCTTTCAACGATGGACTTGTATTGCTGGTAGCGGGCGCTGGCCCGGGCCGTATCGGCCTGCGCCACGATAAGCTGGGCGTTGAGGTCGGCAAGCTGCTTGGCGCTCATCAGCTGGCCGTCGCTGTTGGCGGACAGGCCGTGCTCGGCCCTGAATTTCTCGACCGCGAGCGATGCCGCCTGCGAGCTTTCGCGCAGTTCCGTCAGCCGGCCCTGCAGCCAGACCGCTGCGCGCTCGGTGGCATCGAAGGAGGCGTCGAGCTGGTCGGCGAGATAGGCATCGGCATAGGCCTTGGTGATCGCGGTCGCCAGTGCCGGGTCCGTCGCCTGGTAGCCGAGCGCGATGACATAGCTTCGCCCGACGCGCTCCGCCTGCACCTCGTTCTGCAATTTGAGGATCGCGTAGTCGCGACGTGAGGTCGCGATCAGCGCATCGCGGGTGGCGGGGTCGAGCTTGGTGACGTCGCCGACGCCCGGCATGGGAGGACTAGGGCGAACATACTGGATCAGGCCGCGGATCAGGCCGATGCCCTGGGCGAGCGCCGACTGGGGCGGGTTCATGAATGCGTCGTTGCGGTCGAGCTTCAGCTTGTCGACGACCACGGCGGCAAGCCTCGTCGAGGTCAGGATTTCGATCTGGCTTAGGATGGCCGAATCGGTCTGCATGGTCGTCGACGCCGCCGAAATGTCGTCGACGATCTTGTTCAGCCCCTCATCGATCAGCACGCTCGAGACCGATTGGTATTTGGGCGGCGTGGTCTGCAGATAGAGCAGGCCCAGGACAAGACCAATGACCGCGCCCAGGACAACCACCTTGGCCTGCCGCGCTGCCATGCCAAGCAGCCGCTCGACATCGATGAAGTCTTCGCCGTCTCCTGCTTCCGAATTCGGCAATGGCATCCTCTTGTCGAGAGGAAAGTTGGCATAGTTCATCTTCGGTCCAATTCCAGAGCCCGTCCATCCCAATCATCGGGATGGGCTCTATCTCACTGTTTGAACATGATCTTTTCCGAAAACCGCCTTGCGCTTTCCGGGATCATGCCTTGGCTCCCAGGCACTTCGAAGATCGGGAGCATTGCCAAAAAGCAACGCAAGTTCCATGCCGGACGCCACAGGGCGTTGCGCGCATCGCACCGTCAGCCGTCCGACAATGCTCCCGAAACATGGGCATTATGCGGCTTCTTCCTGTCGTTCATGCGACCGGACGAACTCCTGGAGCATCTCGAAAACCGGACCCTTCATGTCGTCGCGCGCCAAGGCGAAGGCGATGTTGGCCTGGATAAAGCCCTCCTTCGAGCCGCAGTCGAACATGCGGCCCTTGAAAGGCTGGGCAAAGAAGGACTGCTCCTGCGCCAGGCGGACCATGGCGTCGGTCAGCTGGATCTCATTGCCCGCGCCGCGCTGCTGGTTGCCGAGCAGGGCGAAGATCTCGGGCTGCAGGATATAGCGGCCGTTGATGTAGAAGTTCGACGGCGCATTGGCCGGCGCCGGCTTTTCGACCATCGCCGTCACCTCGAAACCGCCGCCAATGTCGGCGCCGCGGCCGACAATGCCGTATTTGTTGGTCTCGGTCGGGTCACAGCGCTCGACCGCAATGACGTTGCCGCCGGTCTCGGCATAGAGGTCGGCGATCTCGGCCAGGCAGCCGCGGCCGCCGAACGAAACCATATCAGGCAAAAGCAGGGCGAAGGGCTCGTTGCCGATGACCTCGCGCGCGCACCAGACGGCGTGGCCAAGGCCTTGCGGGGATTGCTGGCGGATGAAGCTGGTGGCGCCGGCCACCGGCAGCAGGCTTTCCAGCGACTGCAATTGCGCCTTCTTGCCGCTCTGCTCCAGTGTTCCGATCAATTCCGGATGCAGGTCGAAATAATCCTCGATAACCGCCTTGTTGCGGCCGGTCACGAACACGATGTGCTCGATGCCGGCCTCGAAGGCCTCATCGACGGCGTATTGCACGACGGGCCGGTCGACGACGGGAAGCATTTCCTTGGGCATCGACTTGGTCGCCGGCAGGAACCGCGTTCCAAGCCCCGCCACCGGTATCACGGCCTTCCTGATTTTCTTCATCGCAAATTCCTTCTGAGGAGATCGACTTCAGTCCATTCGCAGGCCAGGAAAAATCCCTCCATGTGCCTGCATCTTCACCTCCCCGCCCCCACGGCAAATTGTGCCGCTACTCGTCGCAACCGCACGGCGATCGGCATGCCCATATGCCTGACCGCCGCCGGGTCGCTGAGCGCCGTCCGGATCGCCTTGAGCGGGGACCGCGCCTTGATGTGCTGGACCATCGACAGGAACGAAGCCGCCTTGCGCAGGCTGCGGCTGCGCCGGGCGAAGGCCGCTTGCGTGGCCGCGTCCATCTGATGGCTTTGAGCGAAAATCGCATCGGCCTTGCGCATCGCCTCGACGTGATGAGGCTCGAGCACGCGCGAAATGGAGCCGCTGCGGATGTGATAGACATAGCCGATGTCAGGCTCGACCACGCACCTGCCGCCCTTGGCCAGGGCGTTGGCCAGGAAAATGTAATCCTCGCCGATGATCAGGTCCTCGTCGTAGCGAAGTCCGTTTTCTTCCAGGAAGCGGCGCTCGAAGATCGGCTTGAGATAGCCGAGATTGAACTTCGATTCGAAGACGACGTTGCCGGCGATATAGCTGGCCAGCGAGATCTCGCCCAATTCCTCCAGATAGCGCGTCGGGAACATCGCATCCTCGATCACGCCGTCCTCGCGGACGACCTGGAGGTTGTCGACGGCGATTTGCGCGCCCGCCCTTTCAGCCCGCGCGATCATGGCGGCGATGCGGCCGGGATAGACCGCGTCGTCGGAATCGAGGACCGCGACCCAGCGACCTCGGGCAGCCTCGAGGCCGGCATTCCTGGCGCCGCCGGGGCCCCTGTTCTGCGCGAGCGCCACGACGCGCACGATGTCCTGCGGATAGGCCCTTGCCACGTCGAGCGTGGCGTCGCGCGACTTGTCGTCGACGACGATGACCTCGACGCTGACACCCTTTTGCGCGATGGCGCTGGCGATCGCCCGGTCGAGGGTCGCTTCGGCGTTGTAGGCTGCAATGACGAAGGAAACGTCCGGGACGAAGCTGACGTCAGGCTGCACGCTTGCCTCCTTCCTGTGGCGAGGGCTGGCCGTAGAGACGAATCTCGCGGATGCCGACAAGGCCGCTGACGACGCCGACATGCATAATGCCGCGCAGCACGCTGCGGTTCCGCCGCACGGGGCTGCCAAGGAAGGGAAACGCCGCGGCGAAGCAATAGGCTGCCTTTGCCGAGGCAATGGCGACCTGTTTGACCAGGCCAATGCCGCTCGCATTGCGCCCCAGGAGATGGCCATGCGTCTGCCCGACGCGGAAGCGGCGGCGGCCAAGCCAGTCGAACGCGGCCCTGGTCCGCGGCACGGCCTCGTCCACCCAAGCCTCCGGAGAAAAGGCGATCGTGCCTCCGGTCTTGTGCATCTGGTCGAAGAATTCGGTGTCCTCGCCGCCGGTCTGGCCACGCGCCAAGCTGAAGCGGCGCCCGCGCAGGCTGTCCGACCCCATGTCGAGCAGCACGTTGCAGGTGTAGCCGGTGCGGATCTCGCCGCGCACCCAGACCGGCAAGGTCGAATGGAAGTCGCCACGCCGCATCCAGTCCGGCGCATCGGCCCCATAGCGCGCCTTGACCGGGCCCAGCACAGCGGCGGCGCGACTTGCCTGGGCTGTTGCGACGAGCTCGGCAAGCCAGCGCGGCGAAGCCGTCTCGTCGTCATCGATGAAGGCGACGAAATCCGACGTGCTGGCGTCAAGACAGGCATTGCGGGCGATCGAGATGTTGCGCGCCGGGCAGTGGTGATAGCTGATCGGCAGCGTCAGTTCCCGCGCCAGGGCCGTCACCAGATCCCTGGCGCTCGGCGTGTCGTCATTGTCGGCGACGATGACCCGGACATCGAAACCGGCCGGCCTGTCCATGGCATCGAGCGAGCGCAGCGTGTGGGCCAATTCCGGCCGGCGGAACGTGCACACGCCGATGTCGATGCGGCGGTTCTTGCCTGTAACCGCCATCACGCGACCCCGCGCTGTTTGCCAAGGCCGAGAAGCTGCAGCCAGAAACCGACGGACCAGCCGAAATGCATGACCATCGCCGAGACGCCGGCAAGCGCGATGTCGGCATTGCGCTGGCTTACCGCCGTCCACAGGCCATAGCCGAGGCACACCGTCGCCCAGATCAAAAGCGGCACCGCCGCCAGCCAGTGCATGAAGGAAAAGGCCGCGAGCACCACCACCGGGAACACCAGCAGCGGCACCATCTGCCGGACCTTCGGGATGACGCGGTGCTTCAGGACGTTCTTGGCGCGACCGCGGCCGTAGCCGAGATACTGGAAATAGAGGCCGCTGAGCGACGCGCGCGGATAGTAGACCATCTGCGTCCTGCCGCTCATCCAGATCCTGTAGCCGGCCTGTCTCAGCCGGTAGTCGAGCTCGGCGTCCTCATTATGGCTGAACGTCTCGTCATAGCCGCCGACGGCCTGTAAGGCAGAAATCCGCATCAGCGCGTGATGGCCGTGATCGACCCATTCTCCGGCGGACAGATGCCTGTGCTTGGAACCGCCGGTGCCGAGCTTTGAATTCTGTGCCGCCGCGGCCGCCTTCTGCACGGTGCCGCTGCCGCTGGTCAGCATCGAGACCACGACCGAATCGGCGCCCGTTGCCAGCGCTTCCTCGACCAGTCGGTCGCAATAGTCGGCGGGATAGCCGCCATGGGCATCGATGCGGATCAGATATTCGGCACCATCGCCGAATCTGGCGACGGCAAGATTGATCGCCGCGCTCTGGATGCGCTTTTCATTGTGGAGCAGGACGATGCGGGGATCTTCCTTCGCACGCTCGCCGACAATGGCCGGGGTACCATCGGTGCTGCCGCCATCGGCAACGACGATCCTGGCGCCGAGCCTCGCGGCCGCGGGGCTGAGCTGGTCGAGCAGCACACCGATATGGGCTGCCTCGTTGAGGCAGGGAATCACGATCAGACTGGAGGGGAGCGCTTGCATCATCGGGCGATCTCCATCCTAGGCCAAAGCCTCGGCCGCGAAGGGTTGGCGCATGGCGGCCAGGCTGCGAAGCTTGTCGACCAGCGCCCGGCAATCGCTGCGATCATAGCTCCATATCCTGGGGTTGCGCGACAGAACGCGCTCCTTCAACGTGCTGAAGCGGCGCTCCTCCATCTTGCCGAGGGCGGCTTCGAGCGCGTCGGGTGAGGCTTCGGGCAACAGAATGCCGATGCCTTGCCGGCCGAGGAACCGCCCGGTTTCCGTGTTGGCCATCGAGATCGGCACCGCGCCGAAACGGCAGCCTTCATAGAGTCGGTTGGGCAGCAGCCATTCGGAATTCTGGCCCGCCTCGAAGAAATCGATCGCCCAGGAGAAATGCACGTCCCGGTAGATCGCCGCCATGTCCTCCGGGTTGCGGTAGGGTCCGCGAAACGAAAGCCAGGGCTCGGCCTCGACGAAGGCGTGGAAATCCGGGAATTCGGTCAACGCCGGGCGGCCGCGCAGCACGATCTCGAACCGGCCGTCGGCGCGGCGCGAGAAATCGGCCAGGAGTTCGAGCGAGCGGCGGCAGCGCAATGCCCCGAACCAGCCGATGCGCCAGGGTGGCGCGACAGGCGCCTCGGCCATCTCATGCTCGGCCGGCAGGATCGCCGCTGCCTCGAAATATTTGTTTTCGACCAGTTCGACCGGCGCCGTCACCTGGCCGTACGGCTCGAAATAATTGGCGGTGAATGCGGGCGAGCTGGTCACCAGCAGCCTTACGTCCCTGGCAAGGTAACGTTCCGTGGCACGCAGCGCCCTGCCGACCGCATCGCTGCGAAGCATCAGGCGATGGATGTCGAGGCATTCATAGACGATCGGCACCGCGGCGCCGAATGCCGTGTTGGCGCGGCGGGCGAGCGCCAGCATTTCCAGGTTGCGCGCGATGATGAGATCGGGCCTCGGCATGCCGCGGAGCCTGGTGCCGATCGAAACCGCCGCCTTGGCGACTGCCGTCAGGCGCTGGGCGAATCGCCCGTCACGCGTCGCGCCGAGATCCAGCGGCCGCAAACCCTCGACGTCGGCAATGCGATTTGCCGTGCGGCGGAAGCCTGCGAGCGTGACCTGGGCGCCACCTGCCCTGAGCATTGTAATCCGCCGGCGCACTGCCGGGTCGGAAACGTCATGCACAAGGTACAAGACATTCAGCATGAAAACTCGACCGCTGTTGGCCCACCCACGGCGAACCTAGTACAGGTCTTGCTGCATCGCAACATTTTTGGTGCAGCGTAGCAAAATCCACGTTTTTTGTTGCACTGCAAAATAAATGCCGTAATTTGGCCGCGGCGGCGGTTGCAGGGTTCCTGGTCGGAACCTGCACAAGAATCAGGAATCCTGAATTTGGAAGCCAATCCATTCGATCCGCCAGAAGGCTCGCTGCGCAAATCCGTCGGGCGCGGCGCGGTCGTGACGGCCTTGTCGCAGTCCGTGCGGGTCGCCACGCAGATCATTTCCGTCATCGTGCTGTCGCGTCTCCTGTTGCCGCAGGATTTCGGCGTCGTGGCGATGTGCGCGCCGGTGCTGGCCTTCATCGCGCTGTTCCAGGATTTCGGCCTCACCCAGGCGACCATCCAGAAATCGGGCATACGGCACGACGAGGTGAACTACCTGTTCTGGATCAATGTCGCCGTCAGCGCCATCCTGGCCTGCGTGCTTGCCGGCGCGGCACCGCTGGTCGCCGCCTTCTACGGCGAACCGCGTGTGGCTGGCCTGGTGGCGGCGCTGGGCCTGCAGATCATGGCCTACGGCCTCGGTGCGCAGCATCTGGCGCTCCTGACCCGCCGCATGCAGTTCGGCCGCCTGGCCATCATCGATGTCGCAGGCGCCGTGGCTGGTCTTGCCGTGTCGATCGCCTGGACATTCGTCGACCGCTCCTACTGGGCACTTTTCGCCGGCACCTTGACCGGAGCCGTGCTGCCGACGCTGTGCTACTGGGCCAGTTCGCGCTGGCGGCCCAGCCTGCCCCGCAAGGTCGCCGGGATCAGCGAGCTGATCAATTTCGGCGCCGGCATAACCGGCTTCAACTTCGCCAATTTCTTTGCCCGCAATCTCGACAACGTGCTGATCGGAAAATACTGGGGCGAGGCGCAGCTCGGCCTCTATGACCGTGCCTACAAGCTGCTCCTATTCCCGCTGAGCCAGATCACGAACCCGCTGTCGAAGGTGATGGTGCCGGCTCTTTCCAGACTGAAGGACGAGCCCGACCGCTACCGCAGCGCCTATCTTCGCGTCATGCCGCTGATCCTGCTGGTGGCGCTTCCCGGCGTCGCTTTCGCCACCGCCATGTCCGACATACTCATCCCTTTCGTGCTCGGTGAGCAATGGCGCGCGAGCGCCGGCATTTTCCTGGCGCTGGGCTTCGCCGGGCTGCTGCAGCCGCTCAACAATCCGGCCGGATGGCTGTTCGTCAGCCAAGGCCGTTCCGGCGACTTCATGCGCTGGGGCATCATCACGGCGGTGACGTCGGTGCTCGCTTTCGTGCTGGGCCTGCCTTATGGCGCGCTCGGCGTGGCGATCGCCTATGCCGTCAGCGAATATCTGCGCACGCCTTTCCTGTGGCTCTATGTCGGCAGGAGCGGGCCGCTGCGGGCAAGCCACGTGCTTCGCGCGGCGACGCCGTTCGTGCTCGGCGCGCATGTGGCGCTGGCGGTGGTCTGGTTGGTCAAGCCGCTGCTGCCGCAGCAGCATGTCATTGCCTTGGCCAGCGGCGCGATCCTTGCCTATCTCATCACCATCGTCATCGCGCTGGTCTTCGCAGCCGGCCGTGAAGCCTTGCGCGAGGCCTTGAAAATGCTGCCGGCAAGGCCGCCGGCGGCAGCACCGCGCGAGGCGCAATAATTTTGGCGCTTTCGACCCTTACCGTTCACCCGAGCATCAGGCCTGATCCATGCATTACCGATCGATCTCAGACATGAACGACGCGATCATCAGCAATCTTCACCGGTTGCCTCGCGACATCGACCTGGTGGTCGGCGTCCCCAGAAGCGGCGTGCTGGCAGCGACGCTGGTCAGTCTCGCGGCGAACATACCTATGACCGACCTGGACTCCTTCCTCGAGGGTCGCGTCTACACATCGGGCATCACCAAGCGCCGTGCGGTGCTCGACCGCAAGGTCGCGGAAATGCGCAAGGTGCTGGTGATCGACGACAGCGTCTCCGGCGGCAACGCCATGCGCGACGCCCGCGCCCGCATAGAGGGTGCCGGCATCGAGGCCGACTACACCTTTGCCGCCGTGTTCGGGCTTGAGCCGCAGCATGCCGAGACCGATGTCGTCTTCGAGGTCGTGCCGCATCCGCGCATGTTCCAGTGGAACTTCATGCATCACAAATTCCTGGCGCAATGCTGCGTCGACATAGACGGGGTGCTGTGCCTCGATCCGACCGAAGCGGAAAACGACGATGGTCCGGCCTACGAGAAATTCCTTAGCGAAGCGCGGCCGCTCCATACCGCGACCCGCAAGATCGGCTGGCTGGTGACCAGCCGGCTGGAGAAATACCGCGCCTTGACCGAGGCATGGCTGGCCAAGCACGAGATCAAGTACGATCATCTGATCATGCTCGACCTGCCGAGCAAGGCGGAGCGCCAGCGGCTTGGCGCGCATGGCAGTTTCAAGGCCGAATTCTACCGCAAATCCGATGCCATCCTGTTCATCGAGAGCGAGCACGAGCAGGCGCTGAGGATCACCGAGCTGTCGGGCAAACCGGTGCTGTGCGTCGAAACGCACATGGTCAGCTTTCCCAACGCGCTGTCGCTCCCGGCGCTCGGCCAGGCGGCGCGCAACCTGCCGGCCAGGTTGCGACAGGCCAAATCACAGGAAGGCCGCAAGGGCGCCGCCAAGGCCCTTGCCCGCGCCCTGCTTGGCGCCCGCGGCTACGAGACGCTGAAAAGCCGGGTCAAGCGCCTGGCCTGATCCGCCAAGGCTGCGAATCCAGATTAACGGGTTCCTTCGGAGTGTTCGCCGGCGCGCCGGTCGAGAAGCATCAAACCCTCCTGTGCAGCGGGTTTCCGGCGCAACTCAGCACCATAACCAAAAAACTACCATAGTTGCCTTCACCCTGTCAAGAAAAAATTCCTATTACAGGGCTGCCGAGGTCGGTTCCAGCCTAAGCCTCGGCTACGCCGCCTGTCGCGAACGCTGCTGTGTGGCCTTGTCCAGTATGGAAAAGAAGGTGAGGAACTGGCGGTCAGGATCGAGCTCCGGACGCTCGGAGAAGCTGCGCGCCGTGGCCGAGAGCCGGTCATATTCCTGGCGGTCGTTCCACAGCAGCCTGACAGCCGCGACCCAGTCGGTGAGCGGAGCTTCGTAATCGAGCACCACGCCGCCCGGTCCGATCGCTTCGGGCAGGCCGCCGCGCCGCGAGCCGATGACGGGAATGCCGCTGCAATGGGCTTCCGAGGCCACACGGCCCCAGGCCTCTTCCCATTTGCTGGGCGCCAGCAGGATCCTGGTGCGGCCATAGACGGTCTTCATGTCGCCGGTGCGGTTCTCCAGCCTGATATTGGAGAACGGGGCGATGGTTTGCTCGATGCGGGCGCGATGATCGTCGGCAAGCTTCCAGCTCTCCACGAACAGGAACGGAATCTCGGGGCAGGCGCCGGCGATGCGCACGGCGAGCTCGAAGCCTTTCTCCTCGTACGGATTGATCAAGGTGACGAACTGGCCCGTGGTCGGCGTGCTGTAGAGGGCGGCATTGATGGTCGGCGGCAGCACCGCCGCATCGATGCCGAACTTCTGTTTGTAGGCGCGCGCGGTGAATTGCGAGTTGGCGATGTAGAGCGCCGAATGCAACTCGCGCAGATCGCCGCCCAGCTCATGGAACTCGACATTCCTGAGATAGACGACCAGCGGCACGCCTTCGGCCTGCAGCGCCTTGCCCACCGGAACCGACTTGTGGCATTGGACGACGGCCACGTCCGGCTTCAATCTGCGGACGGCAAAGTCGGCCGCCTTCCAGGGAAACCAGGCCCGCACCACCGGATAGCCGGGAAAACTGTCGATGACCGCCGGCTGACGCAGCAGCTTCATCTTGGCGCGCGCCTTGAAGCCGAAGACACCGTCGCCGAACAGGGCGGCCAGTACGGCCGCCTCATGGCCGTGCTCGATCAACTGCTCGGCCAGATGATGGGTGCTCGACTGGACGCCGCCGCTGAATTCGGGCGTGTATCCGTTGCCGCCTGCAAAAAGAACTTTCATGGTTCCTGGCTCCTGGTTCTTTCGCGTTTCGTTCAATGTGGCCCGAGAGCTTGCTCCGGCACCGCCTCAGGCACTCTGTTGCTCGAGATTGGCGAACGGATTGGTGCATGGCTGCCATCCGGTGAACCGGATCGGATCGCCCGGCGAACTGCGCCAGGCGTAGTCGGTCAGCATGTGGAATTCGGCGATCAGCCAGCGGTCGAAATGCAGGAGGTCCTGCTTCTTCTGCTCCGGCAGCAGAGCGCGGGCTTTGCCCAGCCTTGTCTCCTCGAGCAAGGTGACGGCGTCGCTGAGTTTCTTGCTCGGGAATATCCACGGGTTCCTGTCGCGGAACGCCAGGACGAACTGCTGCAAATGCTCGATGCGCATGTTGAGCTTGCCGAAATATTTCTCGAGCGTGACGCGCACCAGATCCTCATCCGAAAACGAGGATACTGCCGCGTAGGCAATGCCGGTCGACACCACCCCGCCCGCCATGACGGCCAGTGCGGAGCGTCGCGAGATCTCTGTCATCTGGTTTGCTCCTCTCACGCCATCCGGCTCGCCGCCCGCAGGGACAGCGCTGCCGCGGTCAGGCTCGGATTGGCGCATGAACAGCTCGGATATGTGCTGGTGCCGACCACGACCAGGTTCCTGAGCTGGTGATGAATCATGCCGCTGTCGACCACCGAATCGGCCGGGCCCGTTCCCATCCGGAGCGTACCCTGGACATGCGATTCGGTTGGCCGGATGCCGCGATCGAAAAGCTGTTCGACCGGCAGCGGGGCGAGCAGCCCAGGCAGTTTCTCCAGCGCCCGCGCCATGCCCTTGACCGCGTAGTCCGACGGCGCCTTGAAGCTGACGAAGGCGTTGTCGTCCTCGTCGAGCGTGACGAAATTCTCATGGTCGAGCAGGTTCTCGGTCACCACGACGAGCGGCAGCGCCTGGCGCAACCGCCCCTTCTCGGCGCGCATGCCGTGTTGCCAGCGGTTCTCGAAATAGACCAGCGCCGCGGCGTGCTCGGACCGGTGCGGACCGTCATAGAGACCGAAATTCAAGCCGGTGGTGATGGTGCTGCCGTCGAAATTGTCGACACCGTCGAGATAGACCTCGAAATTCCAGCCATAGGATTCATGCAGGCCGCGGCCGACGAATTCGCCTCCCAGGCCGGAGCGCAGCATGATCGCGGCGCTCTGGATGGCATTGGCGCCGAGAATGAAGAGGTCGCCGCTGACCTGATATTCCTTGCCGGCGTGGACGAAGGTGACCGAGCGGACCGTCCCGCCGACATGATCGAGCCTGCGCACTTCCGAACCGAGGCAGACCGACACGTCGGGATGCTCGAAGACATGCATCAGGCCATTGTTGGCGGTGAACTTGGCGTCGACCGGGCATAGCCAGCATCTGAGGTTGGCGCAGCACGAGGTGCGCTGCGCGGTCGGCACGCGGGCGCGCGCGGTGGGCATAACGAAATGCTGGCCTGGCTGCGCCGCCTTCATCATCCGGTCGGGCGTCGACATGCGGTGCGGCGGCTGCGGAAAGGGCTTCGAGCGCGGCAGCATCGCCGCCATGTCGGGATCGCCCGAGATCGACATGATGTCTTCGGCGTCGCAATAGAACGGCTCGACGTCGTCATAGCTGATCGGCCAGTCATTGCCGATGCCGTAAGTGCTTTTCAGCCTGAAGTCGTTGGGATGGAATCTCGGCGTCTGCGCGAACCAGCAGTTGGTGCCGCCGCCCAGCCCGATCGTGTAGTTCCAGGGCTTGTCGGAATTGGTCTTGTAGGTCGACTCGTCCTCGATGTCGGTGTTGACGTTCTGCTTGAGCTGCCATTCATGCGTGTTGTGCCGGCCCCATTCCAGGAGCAGGATGCGCGCCTTACGCCGCTTCGTGAATTCGTGCAGGAAGAAGGCCGAACCGAAACCGGAACCGATCGCGACAACGTCGAAGTGGTCCTTGGTGATCTGCTCCGGCTTTACGTCCAGCACCATCAGCCGCAACTCCTTTCCGGGTCTTGTGTGTTCGTCATGGCAAGCACACCGGCCGGCCGCGGCGATCCCACATTGGATTGCCCAAACCCGGTCTCATGCCGCCATCCTGCCGATCGAGTGATATTCGATGCCGTGGCGGGCGATGACCTTGGGATCATAGAGGTTGCGGCCGTCGAAGATGATCGGCGTGGTCAGCGCGTCCTTCAGCGCGTCGAAGGAAGGCGCACGAAAACTCTTCCACTCGGTGGCGATCAGCAGCGCATCGGCGCCGCGCAGCGCCGCTTCCTTGGTGCCGCACAGAAGCAGGTCGTCGCGCAGCCCATAGATGGCTTGGCATTCCTGCATCGCCTCGGGATCATAGGCCTGCACGGTGGCGCCGACGTTCCAGAGTGCCTCCATCAGCGTGCGGGCGGGCGCCTCGCGCATGTCGTCGGTGTTGGGCTTGAAAGCCAGGCCCCAGAGCGCGAAGGTCTTGCCCTTGAGGTTGCCCTTGAAATAGCGGTTCACCTTGTCGAACAGCACGGATTTCTGCTCGTTGTTGCGCTCCTCGACGGCGCGCAGCAGCTTGGCGTCGAACTTGACGCCTTCGGCGGTCTTGATCAGGGCGCGCACGTCCTTGGGAAAGCAGGAGCCGCCATAGCCGAGGCCCGGATAGATGAAGTGGTAGCCGATGCGCGGATCGCTGCCGATGCCCTTGCGCACCTCCTCGATGTCGGCGCCAAGCTGTTCGGCCAGGTTCGCCATTTCGTTCATGAAGCTGATCTTGGTGGCGAGCATGCAATTGGCCGCGTATTTGGTGAATTCGGCGCTGCGCACGTCCATCACGATCATCTTCTCGTGGTTGCGGTTGAAGGGGGCGTAGAGCTCACGCATCACCGCCTCGGTGGCCTCGCTCGATGTGCCGACGATGATGCGGTCCGGCCTCATGCAATCGGCGACGGCGGACCCTTCCTTGAGGAATTCCGGATTGGAAGCGACGTCGAAGGTCAGGTCCTCGCGGCCTCTTTTCTTCAGCGTTTCGGCGATCCTGGCCTTGATCTTCTCGCAGGTGCCGACCGGCACGGTCGACTTGCCGACGACGATCTTGGGCGCATCCATTTCCCGGCCGATCGCCTCGGCGACCGCCAGCACATATTTGAGATCGGCCGAGCCATCCTCGCCGGGAGGCGTACCGACCGCGATCATCTGGATTTCACCATGCCTGACGGCGGCAGCCGCGTCGGTGGTGAACTTGATGCGGCCGGCGGCGTGGTTCTCCCTGACGATGCTTTCCAGGCCCGGCTCGAAAATCGGGACGAGACCTTGATTGAGCCGCTCGACCTTGTTCGCGTCGATGTCGACGCAGACGACCTGGTGGCCCACTTCGGCAAGCACAGCAGCCTGCACGAGACCGACATAGCCGATACCAAACACCGTCAAATTCATTCTGTTTTGTTCCTGTCCAGGGCAGCGGACCGTGGTCGGCCCGGCCGGTTCAAATCGACTTTTCCAATAGGTTCTATTTTACGCTGCATGCCAGCGATTCCGGAAACTGGCAGGGTTCGCCCTGCGCGGTGAAGGCGACGCGCTCGATCTGCAACGAAAGCTTGCGGCCGGGATCGGCGAATGCGCCCAACCATCCGGTCATCGTATCGCTGCCCCAGAGGCTGAAGAAGATCTTCTGAGCATGGCTGGGCAGCTTTGCCGGATCGGTGATGGTGTTCACCAGTTGGCCGTTGACGTACCAGCGCAAACTGTCCTTCTGCCAGACGAAGGCGTAGTCGTTGAAGGCCTTTTCCGTGCCGCCCGGCACGTCGACCAGCTTCTCGTTCTTGCCCTTGCCGGCGATGTAGGCATTGACCTGCACCTTGGACGTGTCCTTGGTCAGGATCTCGAAGTCAATCTCGTCCCAGGGCTGCTTGTCCGACGGGCCGATATAGGAGAAGAAAGCCGCGTTGAGGCCGGGACCGGTGTCGGTCTTCATGCGCGCCTCGTAGGTGCCGTAGCCGAAGCGCTGCTTGGTCTGGATTTCGCCGCAAGCGTAGTCGCGGTCCTTCGTCTTCTGCTTCTCGAAACCCAATGACAGCACGCCGTCCGCCAGGCTGACCTGCCCCTTCGCCCAGGTGCAATTCTGATGGCCGCCATTCGTCCAGCCATCGGAGACATACCAGCGCTGGCGGTTGAAGCTGGTGAAATCATCGACGAATGAGGGCGCCGACTTCAGATCCTGCGACCAGGATGGCGCCGGCCCGGCGAACAGGCCAGCGAGAGCGACCAGCGCGACCAGGGCAGCCCTGCGTCCGGTGGAACCGCCCGGGCGGGCTTGCCTGGCCTGGCGCGTTGACGATAGGCCGCGAACTGCGACGGTGAACGTGGTTCTCGGATCCGCATTCATACGAAACTCAACCTTTGCGCTGTGCATCCCCAACCCAAAGTAGCCATTCGAGCCGTTGCCAAACGGCGCTTTCTTTCTCTCGTCAGCCCCTCCCCAAGCTGCCTTCTCGCCTCGCGCCAAATCCACCCTTCAGCCTTCACCCTCTGCCGGCGCCTGCCGGTTTGGCGAGCCCCTCGCTGGCCGTCATATCGGACGACCCGTCCTCATCGAAAACCATATCCAGCGAATGACGAAGCTCCCGGACCATGCCGTTCTGGCGCGACAGCGCCGCGATGCGGCGCTCGCAATTCAGGATCGACGTCGTCAATTCATCGACCTCGGCGGAACGGCGCGCAGACGCCGAGCCGTTCTCCATGGCCTCGACCAGAAAGGCGGCGTTGGTGGCCGTCGCCTTGTAGCGATTCTCCAGCCCGTTTCGCTCGGCCTCGATCTCGGCCGCGATCTGCTCGAACAGCTTCGCCAGGCGGTCGAGGCGCGAGATGTCGGTCTGGCGGTCGCGGGCCGGATTCCTTGATCTGAAGCCGAATATCGAGGCCATGCGTTCAAAGTCCTGTGGTAGTCCGGCCGTCGGCCGGGCCCCTTACCGGTTCAATATCGGGCAGTCCGATCGGAGGCCGGTTCGTTGGCCATCCTAATTGCTGCACCGCAACATAGACTGCCATCCTCCGGCCGGCTAGGCAACCACCCAATTCGTAAACTCATAAATCCGCCGGAAATGCTTTGCGCGACGGGCTGGCAAGAGCGCGGCCGGACGCCCGCATTCAAGGCTGCTTGCCCGTGCTGGTGCCGGCCATGAGAAAACGCATTGGCGGCACATGTTGACGACGGGAGGCGAACCCGACGCGGCGAAACAGCGCCTCGAGCTTGTCGGACGCCACGCCCTGGACGATGGGAACCAGGTTGGATTGGCTTGCGAAGGCATAGGCCGCGGCCGACGCCAGGCCCCGCTCGGCCTTGACGTCGAGGAAATTGCGCAGCCGGTATTTGTCGCGCACGTGGCGCTCGTGGCGGCGCAGCACCGCTTTGGAACCCTCAGGCAGGCTGTCGATCGCCAGCAGCGCCAGGTCGGCGTCGGCAAGACGCTTCAGGTCCTGGGTCTTGTGGCGGCCGCTCAGCGAATCGGCCCGCACGATGGCGCCGTAACCGCAGGAGCGGATGACCTTGAAGCGCGCGCCGCTGGCGACCGCGCGCGCGTAGAGTTCGTAATCCTCGCCCAGACGCAAGCTCTCGTCATAGCGCAAGCCGTGCCTGTCGAGAAAAGCGCGGCTGATCACCGGCTTGAGGAAACCGAGTTCGCCTCTGCGCACGTTGCGCCTGGAGATGTTGCCTTCGACGAAGCGCTCCAGGTCGAGGAATTCCGGCTCGGCCGCGAACTGCGGTGCGACGATCTGGGTGACATCGCTCAAGGCGTCGTCCCTGATGAGCATGATGTTGTCGGCCGCGAAATCCCAGTCCGCGCCGGCAAACAGATTGTGAAATCTGCCCGCGAGAAAGAAGTCGTCGGCGTCCAGAATGGCGATGAATGGCGATTGCGAGGCGGCGATGGCGGCGTTGCGGGCGAAGGAGGGGCCGCGATTGACGTCGAGACGGATCACCGCGAGCCGGTCGCTGCCGTCATCGGCGGCGCGGGCGACTTGGGCCGTGTCATCGGTGGAGGCGTCATCGACGACGACGACTTCGGCCACTTCCGGTTCGCGCAGCGCGGACGCGATGGCGACCGCGATTGTTCGCGCCGCGTTTCGGGCCGCGATGATCACGCAGACCTTTGATTCCGTCATCGACATGAATTTGCCTCTTGCACAGGTTCCATTCTGCCCTCGCCCTGTACGTGTTCGATGCCCGACAGGCTTCCCGTCACGGGCTGCCCTGCCGTTCGAAGATGCGGCGGCTGATGTCGGCCGATGCCGCCCAGCCGGCTTCCGCCAGATAGCGGACCGGCGCACGACCGCACAACTCCCACAACACGGTGCGCCGCTGCGGCCAGCGCAGGGATGACAGCCATGGCGCGATGACCATGTTGAGCAGGTCCTCATTGCCGATCCGCGACAGCATCCGCGCGGCGCGCTGCGACAGGAGCGTGTCGGCGCCGCCGAGGAGCACGTCGGCGGCGCGCAGGCCAAGCAGCAGCGTGTCGTCCAGCCCCTGCGCCGCGGCGGCATCGAGCAGGCGCTGCTGCTCGGCTTCGTCCAGGCGGTCGGCGCTGGCGCGCACGTCGCAGACGTAACCGGCGCAGGGTTCCCGGTTGAAAAGCGCCTTGGCGACGCTGATGCAGGACAACAGCAGAGTGTCGGCCGCCGATGTGAACGGCACCTCGACGCCGGTGATCTCGACATGCCGTTTGCGCCGCAGGAAGCCATCCGCGTCGCGCGGGCTGGGCGAGCCGGGCTGCTGGAGCCGATAATGCAGATCGACAGTGGATTGCGTCGGCCCGTCGCCGCGGATCATGTGCTGTTCGCCGAGGAAACGGACCCACCAGACGGAGCGCGACTTGCCGGCGATCTCGTAGCCGATCGAGCGGAGCGCCTCGCGCGCCCTGAAAAACCCGGCCGGCGCCACCAATATGTCGACATCGCCCGAAGGCTTCATGAAATGATCGTCGTAAAGCAGATGCTGCTGGAAGGGACCTTTCAGGAAAACGAAATCGATCTGCCTGTCGCGCAGCGCCGCCTGGATCGCCATCGAATCCATGATGCAGGACGCGTTCATCGAAACGGTCTTCCGGCGGTAGGCGTCGAGCCATTGGGAGAGCTGGGCCGGCGGCCCGTTCGCGGGTGCGCTCGACAGCACCTTGAGGATAAAGGTCGCGACCTTGTTCAACCTGGCTATGTCGGTGACATTGGTTACGGAGAGGCCGGAGGCATCGCCGGGCGCGGCGCCGGATCGCGCCGCGAAGAACAGCCGCAGACAGGCCTGCACATAGGCGATCTCGCTGGCGCAATCGGCGGCGCGCAGTCGCTCATATGAACGTTCGGTCAGGGCCATCGGGCGCACGGTTCTCCAGAAGCGATCGGCGCGACGCCTATGCTGCAGGTGCGAAGCAAAGCATCGCCAAAAACTTTTGCGCCGTCCAGTTTTTCCTTTTGCAGCGCAAAAATCCGGCCCCGACGTTTATCGAAACCGGCTCGGGCGAACGATGAGGAGAACTGCTGGACCACAAGGGACGAGTGGCCTTTTCGGCGTTCCGTAGCAAACCTACCGGGAGACCCGGTGCTACGGCATTATTGTCGCCATGCCTTGAAGTGACAGGGCTTAAAAAGTTTATATATGCAAATCAATTTCTTATGCTGACCTAGTGCATTAGGCCCATATGCAGGGATCTCGAGGCGATCAAGGCCAAAGCTTGAGATCGTTACTCACGACTGTGTCTGCGCGCGCAGTCCATAATTGATTAATGCGCGGTAAATCAGGCTTGACTCATAAATGCTGCCATGCAGCTATTGCATCGCAGCATGAAAGTGCCGCCGGCAATCGACAGGCCGTTTCCAGTCCTTGATGGAGTGTAAAATGGAACAGAATGTTGAAAAACAGGAGTACGAAACGCCCAGCCTGACGGTTCATGGTTCGATTGAAACCATCACTCAGGGCGGTGGCGGCAACACGGCGCTCGACGCAGCATTTCCTGCGCACACGCCGATTGGCGACCTGACGTTCTCCTGAACCTGTCCTGATTCTGGAGGGACACGTTGGGCCTCTGGAATCCAAGAACCATACAGGGAGTCGGGGTGAAAATCCCGGCTTCTCTTCATTGCCTGACCCGGCTTTTCTTCATCGCCAGAATGGTCGGCACGCATTGCGGACAGTGTGTAGCAAACGAGGTTTTCGGATGAACTGGAACCCATCTGACCACGATCGCGTAAGTGCGACCAAGGAAGCGGTTGCCTGCGAATTCGGCAATGGCCTGGCGCTTCTTAACCTGAAATCCAACATCTACTACAGCCTCAACGGGGTGGGCACGTTCATCTGGGAGTTGATCCAGGAGCCGAAACCAATTGCCGAAATCCACCGGGCCGTGCTCGCGCGCTATGATGTCGACGCCGAGCGCTGCAGGGCCGATGTCGACGCACTGTTGAAAGGTCTGGCCGATAGCGGACTTGCGAGGCTGCATCATGAGGAACCTGTGTAAGCAGGTTCCGCAAAAGCGGGTCACGGTTTTGCGGCAAGAACCTGCGACGGAGAAAAGTCCCGGCCAGACGAAGCACCGGCGGCGCCTGCTTCGAGCTCTCTCCCTGAGCGGCCCGGAAATGCTGTTCCTCTGCCGCTGCCTGCTGGTGGTCGCGGCCGTTCGCCTGGGGCTGACCCTGTTCTCCTACAACCGCCTTCGCGGCATCGTCACCCGGCTGGAGGCGCGTGAATGCGCCAGCACGGGAGAACTGCGCCGTGTCGCCTGGGGCGTTGCCGCCGCGGCCCGCCTGGTGCCGCGCGCAAGCTGCCTCACCCAGGCGCTCGCCGGCCAGTACATTCTCGCCCGCCAGGGCAACGCCTCGAAGATCCGCATCGGCATCGAGCGCGACACCGGCCGGCAGCTGAAGGCGCATGCCTGGCTGATCAGCGGCAACCATGTCGTCCTTGGCGGCTCGATAGACAGGTTTGTCCCTCTCGTCGACTATGGTCAATGACCGATGAGCGGCGTGGCCGGTATCCTGCACGGGCACGAGGCGCCGGAGTCCGCAGCCGATATCCAGCGCATGCTGGCCCGCATGCGTCATCGCGCCCGCGACGGCAGTTCGTGGTGGACCGACAAGGCTGTCGCGCTCGGCCACGCCTGGCTCAACACGACCGATGAAGCCGGCCCCGGCCCGCTGACGATGGCGGGCGGCAAACTGGCCGTCACCGCGGATTGCCGCCTGGACAATCGCGACGAGCTGACGGCACGGCTCGGCGTCCGCGACGCATCGGTTGCCGACGCCGTGCTCCTGATGCGGGCCTATTTGCGCTGGGGCGAAGCCTGTCCCGTGCACCTGCAAGGCGATTTCGCCTTCGCCATCTGGGATGCCGAGCGGCAGGTGCTGTTTTGCGCGCGCGATCATTTCGGCGTCAAACCGTTCTACTATCACGCGGACGGGCAGCGCTTTGTCTTTGCCTCCGAGATCGGCCCGATCCTTGGCGTCACCGGGGCCGGCGCCCGCCTCAGCGAACATCAGATCTCGGGTTTCCTGGCAGGGCTGCCAGACGATCCGCAAGCGACGCCTTATACCGATATTTTCCGCCTGCCGGCGCGCCACAGCCTCACTGTGACGGGGCAGCGCGTGACGCTGCAGCGATACTGGCAGATCGAGCCGTCGTCGCGGCCTATGCGGCCGGACGCCGCCGAGGAATTCGCCCACCTCTTCTCGCAGTCCGTGCGCAACCGCATGCGCGGAAGCGCGGCGGTCGGGGCCATGCTGAGCGGCGGCCTGGACTCCTCTTCGATCGCCTGCGTGGCGGGCCGGCAAAACCTGTCCGAGGAAAAGCCGAGGCTGCCCACCTTTTCGCTGGTTTTCGAACGCGGTTCGGCGATGGACGAAACCCCCTTCATAGACGCGGTGCTGGAACAAGGGCGCGTCGACGGCACGCTGATCCCGGTCGGCAACTACGCGCCGTTCGCGGAATTCGAACGGGTGCTGGAAGAGCAGGAAGGAACGTTCCTGGCGCCGGGCCTTACGCTCACCCGGGAGGTATACAGGACGGCGGGCGCCAAAGGCGTCAAGGTGCTTCTCGACGGCCATGGCGGGGACGAAGTCGTATCGCAGGGGCACGGCCATCTGCACGAGCTTGCCAATGCAGGCAAGTGGCTGGAGCTGTGGCGCGAGATCCGCAGCGCTTCCAACACCTATGGCGACGGCATGCTCGGCATGTATTTCCAGTTCCTGACCATCTACGGGCCTGCCTGGCGCGTGGCCAGGCTCAGGCACGCCGCGAACCGGCTCCTGCACAGGCTGCGAAAGCCGGCCCAGGGCGGAAGCTGGCGCGACCTGATCAATGCCGATCTTGCCGGCCGCACCGAGCTCATCGAGCGGGTTCACCGAGCCGGCTACAAGCCGCCCGACGTCAGCGCCAGCGAGGCGCTGACCCACCGCTGGATTCTTTCCAACGGCTATGTGCCGCATGCTTTCGAAGTCCTCGACAAGGCGGCCGCCAATTTCGGCGTCGAACCTCGTTATCCCTTCTGGGACAAGCCGCTGGTCGAGTTCTGCCTGGCATTGCCGGGCGAGGAGAAGCTCAGCCGCGGTTTTGGCCGCTACGTGCTGCGCCGCGCCATGCAAGACGTGCTGCCGGCGGCGGTCCAGTGGCGGCGCGACAAGATCGATTTCACCGGCAATCTCGTCAACGGCATGCTGCGCAACCACCGCGACCTCCTGGAACAGGTGCTCGGCCCGGACGCCGGCCGCATCGAGCCCTATATCAACCTGCCGGCCGTGAACGCTGCCTATGCCCGGCTGCTCAGTCGGCCCGACCGGCCGGCGCCGCTCGACGTCCAGTATGTCTGGCGCTCGGCGTCGCTGTCGCTGTGGCTGCGGCAGGTGCAGCGTGCCGGGAGTGCCGCATGACGCCGTTGAACGAGCCGCTGGCCCTCCGCCCGCGCGCGCAAGGCTGGCCGCGCGGACAGCGCCGTTTTTATCGAGCCTACGGCCTGACCATCGCTTCCGAGGTGACATTGCCAGAACTGGAGCCGGCCGAACCCGCAGCGGCGGATATCGTGATCAGTGTCGGCGCGATCGATATGCCGAAGCCTTCGCCCGAGGCCGCGACCATTTTCCGCTTCGAACCGGATCGGCAATATCTGGCATGGCACGCTGTCGCCGCGTTCCTGATCAGCGACGCCTGCCGCATCGAGGTCGAGCCGGCGCCCGGCATCGACGACGCGCTGATCGCGTTCCCGCTGCTGGGACCGGTGATGGCGCTCATCCTGCACCAGCGCGGCCTGCTCGTGCTGCATGCCAGCGCCGTCGCGATTGCCGGCAAAAGCGCCATCTTCATGGGCGACAAGGGCGCCGGCAAATCGACGACGGCAAGCGCCATGATCCGTGCCGGACACGAACTGCTTACCGATGACGTCGTGGCGCTCGATCTCAGCCATCCGGACGAGCCGATGATCGTGCCGGGTTTTCCCCAGATCAAGCTGGCGGCCGACGCGGCTGCCGCGATTTCGCTCGAAGGGGCACAAGTGCGGCCGCAGGTGCATCCGGCTATCAACAAGGCCCAGCACCGATTGCACGGGGCGTTCTCGCGCGACAGGGTTCCGGCGACCCGCATCTATATTCTCGAGCGCGGCCAAAAGACTGAGATCTTGCCCATGCCCGGCATCGCCGCTTTGCCGGCCGTGATCAGATTTTCATACGTCACGCGTTTCGGCCGCGCCGCCCTGGTCGGCGATTTCGCGGCGGCGCATCTCGGGCATTGCGCACGGCTCGCCGATCGCGTCGGCGTGTGCAGGCTCGAAGTGCCGACGGGCCTCGACAGGATCGGCGAGGTCGTGAGCCTCGTCGAGCATGACCTGATGGCCGGACAGGGATAGCAGGAGATGTCGAAATCATCGCTCCTTCGCCCGTCATTGTTTCGGGAAATCGCCGGGTTCGGCGCCGTTATCGCCCAGATAGGCGGGCGGCGGGCCTGGACGGCGCTGCTCTTCCTGATCATGGGCAGCCTGACCGAAGGCATATCCATCCTGTTGCTGGTCCCGCTGTTGCAACTGGTCGGACGCTCCGGCCAGGATTTCGCGATCAAGCTGCCCGACAATGATTTCATGCGCTGGCTGGTGCCGGACGGCACGCTGAAGCTGACCACGATGTTGTGCATGCTGGTGGCGCTGGTCGCGCTGCAGGCCGCCTTCAACCGCTTCAAGTCGGTCTACATGGCCAGGCTTCTCTTCGATTTCATCAACCGCCTGCGCATGAACCTGTTCGAAAGCATCGGCAAGGCACGGTGGGGCGTCTTCACGCGCATGCGCGGCTCCGACCTCGACCATGCGCTGACCGGGGACATAGACCGCGTCCAGGGCGCGGCCTTCTCGCTGCTGATGCTGGTGCAGATCGCCGTGCTTCTGGCCGGCTATCTCGTGATCTCCATGTTCATTTCGCCGGTCATGACGCTGTTCGCCGTGGTCATCGGCATGCTGATGTTCCTCGCGCTGCGGCCATTCCGGTCGCGGGCCACCGCCTTTGGCCAGGTCCTGACCACCAACCGCCAGGATCAATACCGGACGGTCTCGGAATTCCTCGGCGGCATCAAGGTGGCCAAGAGCCTGAACATCGAGGCGACCTATTTCGCGCAGTTGCAGGCGACACTTGAAAGAATGAAGGCCGACAACATCGCCTATGTGCGCAACAGTTCGACCGGCACCGCCCTGTTCCAGGTGGCGAGCGTGATCGGCTTGAGCCTGTTCATCTATGTGGCGCTGGTTCGCTTCGACCTCTCACTGGCCGAGATCGTGGTGCTGCTGCTGGTCTTCATGCGCATCGCGCCGCGCTTCATGGACATGCAGACGCAAGCGCAGCAGGTCCTGATCAACCTGCCCGCCTATGCCGCGATGCGCAGCCTGCAGATGCGTTTCGACGCCGAGCGGGAACCTGGCCATGCCGGGATCGAGGACGCTCGAAAGCTGTCGCTCGATTTCGGACTGAATGTTCGCGGCGTCTCCTTCGCCTACGAGGACGGCGCCGCCAAGACGGTGGTGAGCGACATCACCTTCGGCCTTCCGGCCGGCAAGGTCACCGCCCTTATCGGCCCTTCGGGATCAGGCAAGAGCACGATCGCCGACATGCTGCTCGGCCTGCTCGAGCCGACAGCCGGCACGATCCTCGTCGATGGCGTCGAGATCGACGCCGCCAATCGCCGGGGCTGGCGCGACCAGGTCGCCTACGTGCCGCAGGACGTGTTTCTCCTGCACGACACGATCGCGGCGAACCTGCGCCTGGCCGCACAGCAAGCAAGCGACGATGAACTGTGGGCCGCATTGCGATCGGCCCATGCGGCCGAATTCGTCGAACGGCTCGACCTCAAGCTCGAAACGGTGGTCGGCGACCGCGGCGTGCGGTTGTCGGGCGGCGAACGCCAGCGGATCGCGCTGGCG
This sequence comes from Mesorhizobium sp. BR1-1-15, assembly GCF_020165475.1. NCBI lineage: Bacteria > Pseudomonadati > Pseudomonadota > Alphaproteobacteria > Hyphomicrobiales > Phyllobacteriaceae > Mesorhizobium > Mesorhizobium sp. BR1-1-15. The sequence goes on from NZ_JAIUIF010000004.1 coordinate 417,340, forward strand.
CGCGCCTTGCTGCGCAAGCCGTCGCTGCTCATCCTCGATGAGGCGACCAGCGCGCTCGACTGGCAAAACCAGGCGCTGATCGCGCAATCGATCGACGGGCTGCGCGGCTCGATGACGATCCTGACCATCGCGCACCGGCCATCGATGATCGCCTTCGCCGACTGGGTGGTGGCGATGGAAAACGGCCGTGTCGTCGAGGCCGGGCAATATCGGCGGCTGAAGGCGAAAGCAGGAAGCCGGTTGTCCCGGATGCTTTCGGGCGAACAATCTCAGTCCGAACCCGCCGACGTGGCCTGAGGCCAGCCCGGTCTGGGTCAGTGAAGGCTTCGCCCGGCGCCGCCGAGCTTTTCACCCTCGGCCACCTCGGCCGAACTCAGCTTTCTTTCGGCCTCGCGTGTCCTGTCGGCCGGCGTCGGCGCGCTTTTGACGATCATGGCATAGACGAGCACGAAGTAGCCCGCCTGGATGACCACGGCACAGATGATGACGCGCAGCAGCGTCGTGCCTATTGAAGCGCCGCCCAGCCATGACCAGCCAACGACGATCGCAAGAGCGAAAATCATCCCAACGATGAATTTTGGAAGCGACATACCCAACAGCCCACAAACCGGCCCGGGTATATTCCAATCATTGCCCCACCCGAGCGTCGTCCCTTGTCATGCGGGCTTGTTAAGTCGCCCGCTCCCGGCCGGTTGCTTCCGGCCTTTCAACCTGTCGCCACTTTGACAGGTATAATTTGCAATTCTATTAAGGCGAGCAAAAGGCCGCAAGGGCAACTGCATTTATTTTTAGGTGAGCTTTTGCGCTCGACTCGCTCATGCTGCAACGCACACGACGGGATTACGCGCAACTTCGGCTCTTTGGTGTTTTTCAGTAGAATCTACAATATTGAATAGTATTTTATATGAATACCACCGAATATCGTGCCGCGCTAAAGCACCAACGAGCTCCATTCAAGGGCATAAAGAACGCCCCGCCTAGAAGTTGCCCCAAAAGCGCCTCTATTTTTCCGGCTATGCCCATTTATTGTCATAAATGTGCTAAATATTCCGAAATTTGTGCAGGGCACGCTTATTATTTAGTCAATTCATGACGTGACTATTTCAAAGGTGCGGGAAATTGTGTGTTGCGCTGCAACATTTTTTTGATATCGTGCCGTAAACCATCCGGTCAACGCATGGAGTTTTGGCATGAGGGATGTTGCCAAGTCGGCCACAGCGGAGTTTTCGCAGGCTGGCGTCGATTTTCCACCGCCGATCGGCGGCCTTATCAAGCGCAGTTTCGATATTGCCGGTTCACTGGCCGCCCTGATCGCTCTCAGCCCGCTGTTCGTGATGATAGCGCTGCTCGTCAAATTCTCCGATGGCGGATCGATTTTTTACGGTCACCGGCGAATCGGGCGTGGCGGACGGGTTTTCCCTTGTCTCAAGTTCCGCACCATGGTGCCGGACGGCGAAAGGGTGCTGGCTGCCTATCTGGCGGCCAATCCGGAAGCCAAGGCGGAATGGATAGCCACCCGCAAGCTGAAGAACGATCCGCGAGTCACCCGGGTCGGCGCGGTCCTGAGGAAACTCAGTCTCGATGAGTTGCCGCAGGTCATCAACATCCTTCAGGGCGACATGAGCCTTGTTGGACCTCGCCCGGTCGTGCGCGACGAACTGGAGATCTATGGCAGCGCCGCCGTGTATTACCTGAAGTCCCGCCCCGGCCTGACCGGCCTGTGGCAGGTCAGCGGCCGCAACGACGTCTCCTATGACAGCCGCGTCGCGTTCGATCGCCACTATGTCGAGAATTGGTCACTTTTTGAGGATATTCGCATCATCATCAAGACAGTTCCGGCTGTCTGGATGTCGCGCGGCTGCTACTGAGCGGTCGCGAACCGGATCGCACGCGGGAGATTTCTCCCGGCAGGCATCGGGCGCAGGCTCATCGGGCTGGTGGGGCCAAAGCGGATCGGAACATTCAGTTGAAGATAGACATGTTCGAAGTTTTTTGCAGCGGCCCGCATTCGGGCCGCTCGCGGCGTTTGCGGCTCGTGGCCAGCTGCCTGGCCCTGTCGCTCGCCCTGCCTCGGATCGCCCTTGCCGACGAGTACCATCTCGGATCGCAAGACAAGCTCACCATCCGTATCGCGGAGTGGCAGACCGTCGAAGGCACGTTCCGCGACTGGTCGGCGGTGAATGGCGTATACACGGTCGGGCCGGCCGGAATGCTGTCGGTGCCTTTCGTCGGCGAGCTGCCGGCATCCGGCAAGACAACGGCCGAAGTCGCGGCGGCGATCGGCGAGGCGCTGCAGCACAAGCTCGCCTTGTCGGACCGGCCCGAGGCATCGGTCGAAATGGCGCAGTTCCGGCCGTTCTATATTTCGGGCGAGGTGCAGAACCCCGGCCAATTCCCCTATGTGCCCGATCTTACGGTGCTGAAGGCGGTCAGCATCGCGGGCGGCATCCGGCGAAGCGCCGACTACGGCCCGCAGCTCGGCAAGGACCTGGTCACCGCCAAAGGCAATTTCGACATATATGACGATCAGCGCGTTCGACTGATCGTCAAGCGCGCGCGCATCGATGCCGACCTTGCGGGCAAGTCCAGCTTCGACGTGCCGAAGGAGGTCGAGGGCGATCCGAGACTGCAAGCCATCGTCGCGGACGAGATGACGATCCTCACGGCTGACCAGAAGGCGCTGAAGCTGAAGCTCGAGGCGCTCAGCGACCTGAAAGGGGTCCTGCAGGCCGAGATCGAATCGCTGCAGAAGAAGATCGTCAACCAGCAGAAGCAGGTCGACCTGGCGCAGCAGCAACTCACCAGCATCGGTCCGCTGGCCCAGAAAGGCCTGGTCGCCAACGCAAGACTGTTGGATTCGCAGCAGTCCGTCACCGACCTTCAGGGCAAGATCCTGGACTACGAAACGGCCATCCTCACCGCCAAGCAAGCGATCAGCAAGGCAACGCAGGATGCCATCGATGCCCAGAACACGCTGAGCTCGAGCCTCGCCGCCGACCGGCAGCAGACCGAAGCCGACCTGAACGAGGCCGCGCTGAGGGTCAACATGCAGAAAGGATTGATGGCCCAGGCCACCGATCCCGCCACCGTGGCCGCCAGCGCAACCAACGAAGAGCCCACCCTGATCTATTCACTGCTGCGCGCTGCCGACGGCAAGACGAGCGAGATTGCGGTCAAGGAAGACACGCCGGTGCTGCCGGGCGATGTGATCAAGGTCAAGCTGGCGCCAATGCCCAGCCAGTAAGTGGTCGAACGGCCGAGATAAGAGCAGCTCACCGTTCACGAAAACGGTGAGCTGCTCTATCCCTTTGTTTTTGCGCAATTCCGGACGGAAAGCGCTGCGCGCGTTTCCCGGGGAAGCCGTACACACTTTCCTGAAATTGCTGGAGCGGGGCGGCGTTTGAGGGAATCGCCAGCCGCTCTATCGCCTTGCTCTGGCGCAATCCCAAACGGGAAACCGATCGGTATTCATCGAGCGGCGTCCGTGCCAGGCTCGGGGCCGCTCCAGCCTCTGGCGGCATTTGCCTCTTCGATCCTTGCCGCAGACAGGCGAGGACGGGCAACGGGCAGTCGCGCCAGCTTGAAGAAGCTGAAATACATCAGGAAGGAACCCATGATGTAGGGGTTGAGGATCTCGACCTCGACGAAGGAGCGGATCAGGAGCAGCACCATGACGCCGGCCAGAACGACCGAATCCGCCCGCCATGTTCCGAACGCGACCGCCGAGACATGGCCGTAAAGCGTGCGCAGGATGACCAGCGAAACCAGCGTCGCCCCGACGAAGCCGAGTTCGACAAGGGCTTCGATGTAGGTGTTGTGGAAGTGGAAGCCGGTGCGGGTGGTGATGTAGAACTCGTTCCACAGGCGCTCGGCCTCGGCAAAACCCTGGACCCAGTATGCGGCATAGCCGACGCCGAGCATGGGCGCCCTCTGCGCGGCGTTCCAGCCCTGCTCCCACAGATAGGTGCGCCCGGTGAGCGTCGAATCCTTGCCGAACAGGCCGAGGACGAAGTCCATGAGGCCGAGATTCAGCGCCACAAGGATAGCGACGACCAGCATGCCTGTGCCGACCAGGAAGATCACCCGGCGGTAGCGTCGCGACAGCACCTTGCTCATGGCAAGCAGCATCACCAGCGCCAGCACCGCCGGTGTCGAGGCCATCGAGGTGGCCGAATGCGAGATGACCAGCAGATAGGCCGACAAAAGCACCACCGGCACGGTCAGGAACAGGCTCAGCCGGCCGTGCCTGAGGAAGGCGATGAAGACGACGCTGAAATAGATGCCGAGCGAGGCGACGAAGCCGATCTGGTTCTTTGAGGCGAAGGCGCCGACGAAATTATAGGTGCCGTCGAGGACGTCCTCGGAATAGGCCCCGACCTTGAGAGAGTAGAGCAGGACGACGAATATGCCGACCAGGGCGCCTATCGTCAGGGTCCGCACACTGACGGCTCGCGCCGCGACATAGGCGCAGGCGATGTGGGAGAAGTACTGGACGGCCGTTCTCGCGGTGATGCCGGGAGCGTCCGACCAGAAGACGGAGAAGCATACATAGGCCGCGAACGACAATGGCAGCCAGGCGCTGGACAGATGCCGCAGGAACCGCCTGTAGTCGACCATGATGAGGGGCAGCCACACCGCATAATAGGCCAGGATCAGCACCTGGCCGAATATGACGGAGTAGGAGAATGCCCAGACCGAAACGGCAACGGCAAAACTGCCGTAGACCGAGTTCCTCTCGGGATCGACCAGCAAGGACTTTGGAATCTTCATCTCAGGTTCTCGCCGAGCCTACCCCGGACCGCCGCGTAGCCGGCAGGCATCTCCGTAAGAAGGGTGCAATCGACGGCATCTCCATTGTGCAGTGCAATATAACCTATCGCGCCGCGCGCTCAATGGCAAATGCGGTCACCTTGTCTTACAGCCAGGCGAGCGCCGAGAGATCAGGTCCGGGACACGCCCGGACGGGATCGGACTTCTCTTTCCATTGCCGGCCTCTCCATCGAGGCCCGCAAACAGCCGTGCGCGCTACCAAAGTGCTCCGCCGGTGACCTGTATGTTTTCCATGGTGATGCCCTTGGCCATATCCGAGCAGAGGAACACGGCCAGCGCCGCGATCTCCTGCGGCTGGAGGATGCGCTGCTGCGGGTTGCCCCTGGCGATCTCGGCCATCGCGTCCTCGGCCGTGCGGCCCTTGCCCTCGCGCTCGACGACCTGCGCCACGTTGCGGCGCATCAGTTCGGTCTCGACCCAGGTCGGGCTGATCATGACGCAGGTGACGCCATGCGCCGCCCCTTCGAGCGCCACGCAACGGGTGAGGCCGAGGAGACCGGCCTTGGAGGCGCAGTAAGCGGGATTGTCCTTCCAGCCGACCGAGGCGGCGGTCGAGCCGATGTTGACGATGCGGCCCCAGCCGCGCTCGATCATGCCGGGCAGCACAGCGCGGGTGGCGCGGAAGGCGCCGGTGAGATTGGTGTCGACGATCTTGTCCCACAGCGCGTCGGAATGGCCGCAGACCGGCTGCTCGGCCGTGGTGCCGGCGGCGTTGACCAGGATGTCGACAGGACCCACCGCCGCCTCGGCGTCGGCCGCGAAACGGTTCGTGACGTCGCTGTCGCGCACGTCAAGATAGGCGGCGTAAATCCTCGTTCCATGCGCGCCGAGAGCCGAACGCACGCGCTCTATCTCGTCGGCGCCGGGATAGTAGGCGGCGTCGGATCTCTCCACGCCGCCAGGTGCGACATAGGAGCCGACGGCGACATTGGCGCCGGCCTGCGCCAATGTCGTGGCAATCGCCAGGCCCATTCCGGAGAAGCCACCGGTGACGATTGCGCCGCGGCCGGAAAGGTTTGTCATCGGGCATGGCCTCCGCGCGGCACGGGACGGTCCATCAGTCCCGAGAGTATCCGAACTTCATAGGCCAACATAACCTCAATCGCCCGTTTCGGAGCCGGTGACGAAACTTGCGTCCTTGGCATCAGCTTCCCTTGTCCATCGGCTCGAGCGGCTTGCCCAGCCAGTCGCGGTAGAAACCTTCCAGGTCGGGTTCGAAATCATGGACGATGGGATAACCCGGCGCCGCGGCCTCGACCTCGTGCAGCGTGCCGCATTGCGGACAGATGAACTCGCGGATTTCCATCCATTCGGGATCCGGCAGGTCGCTGTTGGGATAGATCTCGCGCAGCGCCTCCTCGCTGTCGCGCACGATGATCGAAGCCTTCAGCTTCCAGTTCTTGCGGTAGTCGCCGAAGGAATGGCCGCATTCGCAACGGGTTACCCGCTCATCGCCGCTCTGGCAGATGAAGAGGTGGTCGCCGACGGGGAGCAGTATCGGATCGCTCCAGCCGACACGGTCCTGCAAAACCGCGACATATTTGAAGAACCGGTCGTCGTCCTTGTAGGCGCTCATGACGCGGCGCGTCTGCGGCCAAGGCAGGGTGCCCGCGACCAGATCGGCGATGACTTCCTTGCTGTATGAGGTCATGGTCCCTACTCCACGCCGAAGGTCGATTTGGCGTCGACATCCCAGAAGGTTGAAAAATCCCTGGTGAAGCGCGGCGAGAGCTTGATGGCGCTGGCATACATCTTCTTCACCTCGGGCGCGAAATCGGCCGCCTTCACCCGCTCGCGCTCCTTGGCCATCCACTCCGAGACCGGCCTGGCCCGAGCGAGCCGGCGCGACCGCATCTCGGCGCGGTGGCGCTTGGTGGCTTCGAGGTTGGCGACGGGATAGCCGTCCTCGTCCTCGTCAAGCACGATCCCGAAGACATTTTCGGCAGCTTCCCTGGTGAGATAGCCGTTCTCGACGTCCGATGCCGTCTTGAGCGGATCGCGCTCCAGCACGTCGCCATAGCCGCCACCGCCATTGTAGGAATGGGTGAACACGTCGCCGGTTTTGTGGGGCGCGGTGATATAGGGCCCTTCCATCGTCACGTGCTGGCCTTCGAGCCGGACCTCGAGTTCGGAACGATAAGGATTGGTGCCGGTATGGTGCGCCAGCGGCGCGCCCTTTTGTGCAAGCTCGAAGATGTTGCTGTCGCGCACCGCACGGTGTTTTTGGCAGGTCGGCGCCGGATAGCCGCCGCAGAGCCCGCCATTGTCGAAGACGCGCGAGGAGTGTTCCGAGGTGACCAGCCGGAGATGGTCGGTCTTGCTGACCAGCCAGGTCGACAGGAAGGCGCAGCCGCCGCGATATTTGCCGGCGCCCCCGGAATTGGCAACGATTGAACGGCCGATATAGACCATCGGCATGTTCTGTTCCCAGATCTCGATGTTGCCCATGTCGGATTCAGGATTCCAGCCGACATAGGCGGTGTCCAGCCCATCCTTGATGGCAAGCGCGCCGGAACCGGCGGCCGCGCATTCGAAATGCGCCATGCCGAACAGCGTGCCGTACTGGCTGGTTCCCCCCATCTCGATCATCGGGCTGTTGACCTGGCCGACGAAGGCCTCCTCGACGAAGCCGCGGGCGATGAATGATCTCGACAGGAGCCGCTGGAAGACGCCATAAGCCGGCAAGAGCAGCGCCCAGGACGTGGCGGTGGCCACCATCTCATTGTCGGGATTGGTCCAGGTGCCATGCGGCAGCTTCAGCTCCGTCGCCATCCAGGCGCCGTCATTGACCAGGCCTTCGAAATTCATGTGCTGGGTCAGCGTCACGAACATGCCGCCATCCATGCCGGCCGGCGTGCAGTTCATGGAATGGTAGCCCCAGGGCTGCGTGCCCTCGAAATCCATGATGATCTTGCCGCCCGTGGTGATCTCCATTTCGATCGGAATGTTGTAGAGCCAGTCGGGGTCGCCGAGCGGCTGGTAGCCCGGCTTGCCCTTGGTGACGTGACCGTAAAAAGTATGCCCCCGATAGATGCCGGGAACGGTCAGTTGCCGCGTGCGGGCGAGTTGCGCGCGGCGGCCCTCCTCGATGAATTCCTTGGACACCTTCATCCAGTAGTCGAGGCCGATCTCGTCGATCAGCGCCTTGACGCTTTCGCGCATGTCGATGCAGGAGGCGACCTTGGCCTTCTCGTCCAGCACCCAGTAGATGGGCATGCGCAGATTGCGCTCGCAGCGGATCACGTAGTCGCGCCGCAGTTCGTCGTTCTGGCCGACTTTTTCGGCACAGACGAACAGGCCTTCGGTGAAGCGCTCCTGGGCCAGCGCCACGTCGCCGCCCGGCGTGATGCCGCCGGCCTCCAGCTCATGGCAGACGGCGCCGGCCCAGCCGACGAGCTTGCCCGAGTGGAAGATCGGCACCACGTCCATCACGTCGGGCACCTGCACCGTGCCGATGAAGGCGTCGTTGTTGGCGAAGATGTCGCCGTCGACGATGCGGGGATTTTCCTCGTAGCCTTGTCTGATCATCCATTTGATGAAGCGGCTCATCGTGTGCACATGCACCATGATGCCGTTGGAGAGCGCGATCGCGTCGCCCTCGGGCGTGTAGATGGCGACGACCATCTCGCCGACCTCGCGCACGCCGGGCGAAGCCGAGATGCGACGCGCCATCTCGCGCGCCGAGACGCAGTAGGCGCGCAGCTTGGTGTGCAGCGTCTCGAATTTCAGCGGATCCTGGTTGCGCAGTTCGAGATCGGTGATGCCGTCATAGCAGCCGGTCTCGTCCATGAGCCGTTCGGATTCGATCAGCCGCTCGCGGAGGCGCAGGGCGGAGGCGGGTTTGTCCAGCATGGCGTTCGCCTTCTCAAGCGTGAGAGTAGTGGAGCAGCGTCCATTCGTCGACGAAGACACCGTCCCGCGGATGGACGACGAGGGTGGTGGCGGGGTGTTCGATGATGGCCGGGCCGGTCACCTCATGCCCCGGCAGCAGAAGATCCATCTCGTAGAGATCGGCCTTGTGCCAGCGGCCGCCAATATAGGCCTCGCGCACGCCCTTGTGCGCGGATGCGGGGCTTGAGGCGCCGAGCGGCCGCTTGAGCAGCACGGGCTTGACCTTGTCGGCGGTGGCGATCAGGCCGAGCTCGGTGATCGAGAAGCCGGCTTCGCCATAACGCGAGACGCGATGGTTGACCTTGGCGTAGACCGCCTCGAACTCGTCGATGACCTTGCGCATCTCGTCGACCGAATTGATCGCCGAGAGCGGCGCCATCACCTCGACATCCTCGAGCTGGCCGGTATAGCGCATCATCAGGAACGGCGCCGTCCTGATCTTGTCCAGCGCATGGCCGTCGGCCACCATCTCGTCGACCGCGGCCTTGGTGAGATCGTCCCAGACCGCGGTCACTCTGGCACCGAAAACCAGCAGCTCGGCCTCGCTTGCGCGCGCGCCGATGTCGATCTGCGTGGATACCGAATGCCGGCGCATGAAATCCGCCGTGGTGCAGCCGAACGCGGAGAAGGCGGCCGCGAACTGGAAGGTGATGATATCCTTGAAGCCGATGCCCCTGGAGCAGCCGGCCAGATGCAACGGCCCCGAGCCGCCATAGGAAAGCAATGTGAACTCCGAAGGATGGATCCCCTGGCCGGAGATGACGCGGCGCAGCGCGTTGTTGGCGTCTGCTTCCAGCATGTCGATCATGCCTTCGGCGGCTTCATCCACGCCGACGCCGAGCAGACGGGAGCACTTTTCCTCGAAGGCCTTGCGCGCCTTCTCGACCTGCAGCACGACCTTGCCGCCGAGGAAATAATGCGGGTTCAGCCGGCCGAGGATGGCGTCGCAATCGGCGATGGTCGGCTCGGTGCCGCCCCTGGCGAAGCAGATCGGGCCGGGATCGGCACCGGCGCTTTCGGGCCCGAGCGAGACTTTCTTCGTCAGCGGATCGACCTTGAGGATCATGCCGGCGCCGGCGCCGATCGTGTCGAGATGCAGCGTCGGCACATTGAGCTTGAACCGGTCCATCAGGGGCTCGTTCTCGATCCGTGTCTGGCCGCGCGTGATGACGCCCATGTCGAAGGAGGTGCCGCCCATATCGGAGCAGATCAGCGAGTCATTGCCGATCAGCTTGCCGACATAAGCCGCGCCCAGAATGCCGCCGATCGGACCCGAGATCATGGTTTCGTGCAGGCGCGGATGATTGATCGAGGTGAGGCCGCCGAAGGAGAGCAGCGTCTGAACGCCATATCTGAAGCCGTATTTCTTCGAGACGTCCTCGATCCCCTTGAGCTGCTTGCGGCCGCGCGAGGTGGCGTAGGCCTCGATCAGCACCGAGTTCAGCCGCGACTGCTCGCGGATGACCGGGCGCACCTCATGGCTGCTGTAGACGAGGATGTCGGCTCCGGCGGCGGCGATCTCCTCGCGGCAGATCTCGGCGATGCGCTTCTCATGCACCGGATTGACATGCGAGAAGATCGTCATGATGCAGACCGCCTCGACCTTGTCGGCGATCAGCTTTTTCGCCGCGGCACGGACCTCATGTTCGTAGAGCGGCAGGATGATGTCGCCGAACTGATCGATGCGCTCGGTGACGCCGTGAGTGCGGCGGCGCGGCACCAGCGGATCGGGATGATGATGTGTCACAGCGTGCAGCCGGTCGGCATAGGAATAGTCAGCCCAGGCCTGCAGGCCGCGACCCATCAGGATCATGTCCTCAAGGCCCTTGGTGGTGATCAGGCCGAGTTTCCTGCCGGTGCGCGACAGCAGCGTGTTGAGCATGCCGGTGCCGGAATAGAGCACCACATTGACGCCCGAAAACAGGGCCTCGAGCGAGATGCCCCAGGCGTCCGCCGCGTCCTCCGCCGAGGCGAGGAACCCCTCGGCCTCGTTCTTCGGCGTCGTTGCCGACTTGCCGATCTTGAAGCGGCCGTCCTGATCGACAAGGATGGTGTCGGTCATGGTGCCGCCGGCGTCGATGCCGATGACGATGGGATTGGTAGAGATATGGTCCACGGGTCGCCTTCCCTTGCCGAGCATGACCACAGGCTAGATTCGCGGGACCGGATCGCGCCATATGCCTAAAGGCACAATGACGGGCGAGAGCTCGTCGCCGAAAAAGAGGCATGCGCATGGGCAACATCTGGGCGCCGCTCGCCATGGCGATCGCCGCCACCGGCACCGACAGGCATGTCGACTGCCTGATCGACCTGATCGGCGCCGACATCGCGCATGACCTGGTGACGGTGACGCGCTACTCGGCGACGCAGACGCCGCAATTCGTCAAGCACCGGCGCTTCTCCGACGAGATGGTGCGGCGCTACCTTGATAATTATTACGTGTTCGACCCCTTCTACGCTTCCTGGCGGCGCGAGCGCCGGCTGGGCATCATGCCGCTCAAGCGGCTGTCCGACGACGAGGCCAAACGCGGCCAGTACATAGCCGGCTTCCTCGCGCAATCGGAGATCTGCGATGAAGTCGGCATCATGCTGGCCGATGGCGGCGACTGGTGCCTCGGCATTTTCCTCGATCGCTCGACGACGGCGTTCAAGGACAGCGAGATCGCCCTGCTGACCGAGCGGCTGCCGGTGTTCGAGGCGCTGCACGCGCTCGACATCAAGGCGCGTGGAAGCGATTTCTCGCGCAGTTCGGCGCCCTCCAGCCCCGGCGCCTCGCCGCGCCAGCAGCCCACAATTCCAGCGAGCCTGTGGCCGGAACTGTCGCTCAGGGAAAGGGAGCTCGTGCAACTGATCCTGGCCGGCCATCCGACCGCCAACATTGCCGAGCGGCTCGGCATCACCGTCGGCACGGTCAAGAACCATCGCCGGCGCATCTATGAGAAACTCGACATCACCACCGAGCGGGAATTGTTCCTGCAGTTCTTCCTGTACCGCTCGGACAAATAGGCCTGGCGCTGGTGCAAGCGCTGGACAGGCAGATCGAGGGGAGCCCGGCATAACGCGCCTCAGGGATTGGCCCAGACGATCGAGGTGCATGCCGGCTTGAACTTGGCCGGCGGCGACCTCACAGTCACCCCCGAACATGGTTTCGCCGAGCGGAGCCGATTTGCGCCAGGACAGGGGAAAATGAGATGCCGACGATTTTCGCGGAACGGTTTGCCGGACGCTCGGCGGTGATTACGGGCGGCGCATCCGGCATCGGCCTCGCCGTCGCACAGAGGCTGATCCAAGAAGGCGGGCGCGTTTCGGTTTGGGACCGCGATCCCGCCCAGATCGAAGCGGCCAGGGCTTCGATCCCAGCGCTGCATGGCCAGACCGTCGATGTCGCCGACCCGGCGGCGGTGGATCGGGCGGCGCGGTCGACGATCGAGGCGCATGGCGGGGTCGACATCCTGATCACCAGCGCCGCCATCACCGGTCCCAACATGACCGCCTGGGACTATCCGGTGGAGGACTGGCGTCTGGTCATCGACATCAACATCAACGGTGTCTTCTACTGCAACAAGGCGCTCGTCCCGCACATGCTGGAGCGCAATTACGGCCGCATCGTCAACATCGCCTCGATCGCCGGCAAGGAAGGCAATCCCAACGCTTCCGCCTACAGCACATCCAAGGCCGCGGTGATCGGCCTGACCAAATCGCTCGGCAAGGAACTGGCCAAGACCGGCATAACCGTGAACTGCGTCACGCCGGCGGCGGTGCGCACGGCGATCTTCAAGCAGATGAGCCAGGAGCATATCGATTTCATGCTCTCCAAGATACCGATGGCGCGCTTTGGCGAGCTCGACGAGGTGGCGGCGCTGATTTGCTGGATCGCCTCGGAGGAATGTTCGTTCACGACGGCTGCCGTCTTCGACGTCTCCGGCGGCCGCGCCACCTACTGATGTGGTGCGGCGCTTTCCGGCTGGCGGCAAGCCACTACAATTGCGCGTGAGGAAGCAACCAACGGAGCTGGACAAGCGTACAGTGGCCGAAGCCGGAACCCGGCAACGGCAACAATGAGGGCGAAGACATGACCAGGCGTGACAGTTCGGCCCGCGCGCAATTCCTGCACCTTTCCCCGGCAATCGCGACGACCGGACCGGAGCTTGCCGCATTTGCTTAAGGTCGAGCCTGCCATCCTGTCGGACGACGACCTTCTGGATCGTTTCCAGCGCGCGGCCTTCGGCTATTTTCTGGAAAACGTGAACCCCGCAAACGGGCTGGTCGCCGACACGTCGCGGTCGAATTCACCGGCCAGCATCGCGGTCGTAGGCTTTGCGCTCTCTTGCTATCCGATCGGGGTCGAGCGCGGCTGGATGGAGCGGGAAGCAGCGGTGGACCTGACGCTCGCCGCGCTGCGTTTCTTCTGGACCAGCACGCAAGGCAGTGGCGCTGATGTCACCGGCCACAAGGGTTTTTACTATCATTTCCTCGACATTCGCACCGGACTTCGGGTGTGGCGCTGCGAACTGTCGATGGTGGATACGGCATTGCTGATGGCCGGCATTCTCGTGGCGGGCGCCTATTTCCGGGGCGACAATGACGAGGAAGCCGAAATCCGCCGGCTGGCCGAGGCGCTCTACCGGCGCGTCGACTGGCGATGGGCGCAAGGCAGCAGTCCGACGTTGCGACAGGGCTGGAAACCGAAGAGCGGCTTTCTCCACTATGGCTGGGAAGGCTACAATGAGGCGACGATCCTCTATGTCCTGTCGATGGCCTCGCCCGACAGCCCGACGTCCGACGACAGCTACGCGGGCTGGACGGCGACCTATCAGTGGGAAAACATCTACGGCTACGACGTGCTTTATGGCGGTCCGTTGTTCATGCACCAGTTCTCTCATGCCTGGATCGATTTCGCCGGCATCCGCGATGCTTTCATGCGCGAGAAGAATTCGGACTATTTCGAAAACAGCCGCCGCTCGACCTACCTCCACCGCGACTATGCTCGGCACAACCCCCATGGCTATGACGGCTACGGAGAGAACCTCTGGGGGCTTTCGGCCGGGGACGGACCGGGCGGCTTTCGCAGCAGCATACAACGGCGGCGGCGCCGGTTTTCCGGCTACGTCGCGCGCGGTGCGCCTTTCGGGCCGGACGACGGCACGATCGCGCCGTGGTCCTATCCGGCGTCGCTGCCTTTTGCGCCTGATATCTGCATGGCGGCGCTGCGCCATCTCGCGGATCGCTACCCCCAGGTGATCGACAATTTCCGGCTGCCGAGCGGCTTCAACCCGACGCTGGCCAACCGGCGAAAATTTGGCCGCGACGGCTGGGTGTCGGAAGGCCATTTCGGCCTCGACCAGGGCATCGTGGTGATGATGATCGAGAACCACCGCTCGCGCCTGTTGTGGGAGCTGATGCGTTCCAACCAGTACATCCGCCGCGGCCTTAACAAGGCGGGGTTCACAGGCGGATGGCTGTCGCAGCCGGCAAGCCCGGATGGCCGCGATGTCGCTTGAAGGGACGAAAGCTGCCGGTTTTCCGGCCGACCACAATGATGTCGAGCTGGTCAGGGGCGCCCATCCGCCGCATTGGCGAAACCCGCCGCCCACCGGACCATACAATCTCGTCGTCGTCGGCGCCGGGCCTGCCGGCTTGACTGCCGCGACCGAAGCGGCAAGCCTCGGCGCGAAAGTGGCGCTGATCGAACGCGGGTTGATCGGCGGCACGTGCATCAACACCGGCTGCATCCCGTCCAAGTCGATCATCCGTACATCCAGGCTCTATGCCGACATGCGCGATGCCGAGAATTTCGGAGCCGATGCGCCGGACCATCTTCGCGTCGATTTCCAGCGCGCGATGACCAGAATGCGGCGCATCCGGCAACGGATCAGCCATGCCGACAGCGCAGAGGCGCTTGCTGCGCTGGGCATCGACGTTCATTTCGGCGAAGCCCGGTTCGAGGGAAGCGATTGCGTGACCGTCGCGGGAACCACGCTGCGCTTCCGCAAGGCGCTGATCGCGACAGGCGCGAGGCCGGAGTTTCCATCCATTCCCGGCCTGGTCGAGGCCGGCTATCTCAGCAACGAGACGATGTTCGACCTTGTCGACTGCCCGAAGCGGCTGCTGGTCATCGGCGGCGGGCCGCTTGGCTGCGAGACAGCGCAGGCCTTCTGCCTGCTCGGTGCGAAGGTCATCCTGGCGCAGAGCGATCCGATGTTCCTGCCCGGCGAGGAACGCGACGCCGCGCAGATCCTTTCGGAAGCGCTGGCGCGCGAGGGGGTCGAGGTCCGACTGAACACCGAAGTGGTGGCGGTGCGCAGGGACGGCGACAAGAAGCTCGCCGACCTGGTGCGGGACGGCGACACGACGACCATTTCCGTCGACGAGATCATCACCGGCATAGGCCGCTCGCCCAATGTCGACGGTCTTGGCCTCGACGAGGCGGGGGTTGCCCACGATGCCAAAGGCATCAAGGTGGACGACTATCTCAGGACCTCAAACCCGCGCATCTATGCGGCGGGCGATGTCTGCCTCGACTACAAATTCACGCATACCGCTGAAGCAACAGCCCGCATGGTCGTGCAGAACGCCCTGTTTCTCGGGCGCAAGAGGCTGAGCGAATTGGTGGTTCCGTGGTGCACCTACACCGATCCGGAAATCGCCCATGTCGGCCTCTATCCGGTGGAGGCGCGCCGCGACGGCATTCCGGTCAAGACCTATACGGTGCTGATGCACGATGTCGCCCGCGCGGTGATGGACGGCGAGGAAGAGGGTTTCGTCAAAATCCATGTCAGGGAAGGATCAGACCGCATCCTCGGTGCGACCGTGGTCGCCGCCCATGCTGGCGAGATGATCAACGGGGTGTCGCTCGCCATCAGGTCGGGCATGGGATTGCACGCGCTGGCCGACGTCATCCATCCCTTCCCGACACAGGCGCAAGGCATCAAAATGGCCGGCGACGCTTACCGGCGAACGCGGTTCACCCCTTTGTGGAGGCATCTGGCGGCACGCTGGCTGGCGTGGTCCAGGCGATGACACTTGTGTCCCGTCGGCGTTGGCGCGGGCTTCAGCCGTGCAGGTCCCGCGAAATCGGCGGGCCGACCGAAAAGCCGGTGAAGGTGACCTCGAAGCCTTCGCGCTGCGGCGAACAGCACATCATGCCGACATCGACCGCCTTCGAGACCGGGAAGTAGGCGAGCCGCACCGGCTTCCAATGACCGTCGGAGACATCCAGGTACTGGACGCGGATGGTCTCGGCATGGCGGGTCAACCGGATCGCAACGCCATCCGGACCGGCCGGAATGGTGGCCAACGACCAGTCCGAGGCATCGTTGGTGACGACGACCGAAAAATACATGACGCCGTCGGTGTATTCGATGCCGGCCTTGATCCAATGCGTTTCGCTGAGGCGGAGCATCAGCCCCGCCTGGTCGTAGAGCACCTCATAGCGTCCGTTGACGGTGACTTCCGCGGTGAAATCGCCCTCTACGCGCTTGTAGAGGAAATGGCCGTTGTCGCGCCAGAAACCGTAAAAGGTCTCGCGCCAGAAGTCCGTCTCCTTGCCGGTGCGCACATGAACCGCATCGCCGTCGATGGAATGATGCGGCGGCGGATTGAGCCAGGTCAGATCCTTGTCTTGAACTGTCATCGCCTTGTCTCTTGGTGCACGCGAAGGCTTCGCCGGCCCGGTCAGCCGGCGCCCCGATCAGCCTGCGCCCCGATCAGCCTGCGAATGTGTAGGCGGTCTTCACGGTGGTGTAGAATTCCATGGCGTATCGGCCCTGTTCGCGCGGACCGTAGCTCGAGCCCTTGCGGCCACCGAAGGGAACATGGAAATCGACACCCGCCGTCGGCAGGTTGACCATCACCATGCCGGCCTCCGAATTGCGCTTGAAATGCGTGGCGTGCTTGAGGCTGGACGTGCAGATGCCGGACGTCAGTCCGAATGGCGTATCGTTGGCGACGGCGAGCGCCTCGTCATAGCCCTTGACGCGGATGACGCTGGCGACAGGTCCGAAAATCTCCTCTCGCGAGCTGCGCATGGCGTTGGTGGCATCGGTCAGCAGCGCCGGCCGCAGGAAGAAGCCCGGCGTCTTGCGGTCAAGCCGCTCGCCGCCGAAGGCGAGCGTGGCGCCTTCCCTGACGCCGATGGCGATGTAGTCTTCGTCCTGCTTGAGCTGCGTCGCATCGACGACGGGACCGATCTGGGTCTGCGCGTCGAGCGCATCGCCGACGACCAGTTTGTCCATCCGTTCCTTGAGCGCTTCGACGAAACGGTCATGAATGCCGTTCGTCACGATCAGCCGGGACGAAGCCGTGCAGCGCTGACCGGTCGAGAAGAAAGCGCCGTTGATCGCGCAATCCACAGCCGTAGCGAGGTCGGCATCATCGAGCACCACCAGCGGGTTCTTGCCGCCCATTTCGAGCTGGAACTTGCGCATGTGCTCGACGCTCGCCGCGGCGACGCGCTTGCCGGTGCCAACCGAGCCGGTGAAGGTGATGGCGTTGATGTCCGGGCTGTCAAGCATCGCCTGGCCGACCACCGAGCCCTTGCCCATGACGAGGTTGAGCACGCCCTTGGGCAGGCCGGCACGGTGCAGTATGTCGACGATGGTCCAGGCGCTCTCGGGAACGAGATCCGCCGGCTTGAAGACGATGGTGTTGCCGTGGGCAAGCGCCGGAGCGATCTTCCAGGCGGGAATGGCGATCGGGAAGTTCCAAGGGGTGATGATGCCAACCACGCCGACCGCTTCGCGCGTGATCTCGACACCGACGCCCGGCCGCACGCTAGGCACGACTTCGCCCGAGAGGCGCAGTGTCTCACCGGCGAAGAAATCGAAGATCTGGGCGGCTCGAATGGTCTCGCCAATGCCTTCGGCCAGCGTCTTGCCTTCCTCGCGCGCAAGGTTGCGGCCGATCTCGTCCTTGCGCGCCAGGATCTCGTCCGACGTCTTCTTCAGCACCGCGTGACGGACCAGCAGACCCGAGCGCGACCAGGCGGGAAAGGCCGCCTTGGCCGCGGCGATCGCCTGTGCCGCATGTTCGACACCTGCGGAAGCGTATTCGCCGACGATGTCGCCGGTATCGGACGGGTTGATGTTGCGGGAGCCGGCATCGCCGACCCACTCGCCGTCGATGAGGTTCTGTCGAAGCGGTGCCATGTCGTGTCTTTCCTGCTGGTTCGCCGCGCGGCGGCATCTGTGTGATTGTATTTGCCAGACAATTGCGCTGCGGGAAAGCACGCTTTGCGCGGACGGCCGCGACAAAGTCTCTCGGTTCGCGGCCCCGCGCGACCTGCTGCCCGCGTCGCATCGTCCTTGGCCCAACAGGTTCGGCGACACATCGTTCCAATCACCACGAAACGGGTCTGTACATGTATGTCCATAGTCTTGATTTGCCCGGGGCGGCGTGTCATGCGTCGTGCCGATGGAAGCCACCGACACGACAACCCAGCGCGCCGGCGCCACCGGCAACATCAAGGTCACCCGGGAAGACTGGCTCAAGCTCGCGCTTGAAACGTTGATTTCGGACGGCGTCGAAAGCGTCCGTGTGCAGACGCTCGGCCAGAAGCTCGATGTGTCGCGTTCCAGTTTCTATTGGTACTTCAAGAGCCGCCAGGACCTGCTCGACCAACTGCTGGATTATTGGCGGCAGACCAATACAAGGTTCATCGTCGAACGCGCCGCGCGGCCTTCCGCGACCGTCATCCGCGGGGTGATGAGCATCTTCGAGTGCTGGGTGGACGAGAAGCTGTTCGATCCGCAGCTGGATTTCGCGATCAGGGCGTGGGCCCGGCGATCGCCCGTCATCAGGCGGGCTCTCGACGACGCCGACGAGGAGCGCGTCGACGCCATTCGCGACATGTTCAGGCGCCACGGCTATGACGAGGAAGACGCCTTCGTGCGCGCCCGCGTGCTCTATTTCATGCAGATCGGCTACTACTCGCTCGAGCTCGATGAACCGATGAGCAGCCGTCTGCCGCACGTCGCGTCCTATCTGCGCAGCTTCACCGGCCAGGAGCCCACGGCACAGGACGTCGAGGATTTTTCGCGCTATGTCGAGGAAACGCTTTCGCGCAGCCGTTAGCGACAGCCGCGCTTTTACATCACGGCACGAACTAGACATATATGTACAATAGCGTTACGCCTCAGCCCATTGAACCAACCTCCTCCAGCACGCCATGACCAGACGCTATTCCGCTTTGTCGCTCTTGAAGGAAGGCCTCGCCGGCCAGACCGGCTGGGAGCCGGCCTGGCGCTCGCCCGAGCCGGAGCCGTCCTACGACGCGATCGTCATCGGCGGCGGCGGCCACGGGCTGGCGACGGCCTATTACCTGGCGAAGAATCACGGCATCGCCAGAGTAGCGGTTTTGGAAAAGGGCTGGATCGGCGGCGGCAATACCGGCCGCAACACGACCGTGGTGCGCTCCAACTATTACTATCCGCAGAGCGTCGAGCTCTATGGGCTGGCGCACCGGCTCTATGAGGGACTGTCGAAGGACCTCAACTACAACGTCATGCTGTCGCAGCGCGGCATGGTCAGCCTGTGCCACTCGACCGCCGAAATGGAGACCGGGGCACGCACAGTCAATGCCATGCAGATCAACGGCATCGATGCGGAGCTGTTTTCGCCCCAGGATGTGCGCCGGGTGGCGCCGATCTACAATTTCACGGCCAATGCGCGCTTTCCCGTGTTCGGCGGCATCTGGCAAAGCCGGGCCGGCACCGCGCGCCACGACGCGGTCGCCTGGGGTTATGCACGGGCCGCGAGCCGACTCGGCGTCGACATCATCCAGAACTGCGAAATCACCGACTTCATCGTCGAGGGCGGCCGCTGCCGCGGCGTCCAGACGACGCGTGGCGCCATCCGCGCGGACCGCATCGGCATGGCCGTGGCAGGACATTCCTCGGTGCTGGCGGCCAAGGCCGGCTTCCGCCTGCCGATCAATTCCTATGCGCTGCAGGCCTGCGTAACCGAACCGGTCAAGCCGATCCTCGACACGGTGGTGCTGTCGCCCGGCACGGGCGTCTATGTCAGCCAATCCGACAAGGGCGAGATCGTCATCGGCGGCGGGCTCGACCGCACTCCCTCCTATGCCCAGCGCGGTAACCTGCCGACGCTGGAGGGGGTGATCGCGGGGCTGTTGGAAATGTTCCCGATCTTCGGCCAGCTGAAGCTGATGCGGCAATGGGCCGGGATCGTCGACGTCGTGCCGGACTCCTCGCCGATCATCGGTGAATCGCCACTGCCCAATCTGTTCCTCAATTGCGGCTGGGGCACGGGCGGCTTCAAGGCGATCCCCGCCGGCGGCACGCTTCTGGCGAACCTTTTGGCAACGGGCAGGCACAACGACATCAGCCGCCCCTTCGATCTCGACCGCTTCGCCAGCGGGCGGCTGATCGACGAAGCGGCCGGTTCCGGCATCGCGCATTGATGCATGTCGCGCAAAAGCGCCGAGCGGCCTTAGGGCAACGACATGCATAAGACGACGACTGAGGTTTGCCATGCAGCTTTTCCCTTGCCCGTTCTGCGGCCCGCGCGACGAGACCGAATTCCACTATGGCGGCGATGCCGGCAATGTCAGGCCTGATGGCGCCGAGGTGCCGATCGAGCACTGGGCCAACTACCTCTATCTGCGCTCCAACCCAAAAGGCGCGGCGCGCGAGATCTGGGTGCATATGAACTGCGGCGAATTCTTCGTCATGGAGCGTGACACCGTTACGCACAAGGTGCTGTCTTCGGCTGCCCTGGGCGGGGAGCACGCGGCGTGACCGCCTCGCGCCTTAGCACGGGTGGCAGCGCCATCGACCGCTCGCGCCCGATCCGCTTCAGCTTCGACGGCGCCACCGTACAGGGATTCGCCGGCGACACCATCGCCTCCGCGCTGCTGGCCGCCGATGTCGCGGTCGTCGGCCGCAGCTTCAAATACCACCGGCCGCGCGGCATCTGGGGCGCGGGCGTCGAAGAGCCGAACGCGCTGGTGGATATCAGCGGCCCGCAGACGACGCCGAACACGCGTGCGACGACCGAGCCGGCGCGCGACGGGCTGGTGGCCAAAAGCGTCAACGCGACACCCAATGCGCTGGCCGACCGCAACGCCTTCCTCGACCGCTTTTCCCGCTTCATTCCGGCCGCCTTCTACTACAAGACCTTCATGTGGCCGGACTGGCACATGTTCGAGCCACGCATTCGCGCCATGGCGGGACTGGGTCAGGTAGACAAGGACTGGACGTCGCCCGGCCCGGCCGACCAGATCAACCACCATTGCGACGTGCTGGTGATCGGCGCCGGACCGGCCGGGCTGGCAGCGGCAAGGCTGGCGGCCGGCGCAGGCCGGTCCGTCATGCTGGTCGACGACCAGCAAAAGCCCGGCGGATCGCTCGGTCACCGAGCTGGCGAGATCGACGGCAAACCGGCCGCCGTCTGGGTCGAGGAGACGGTTGCGGGGCTTTCCGCCGGCGGTCACCTGGTCCTGCCTTCGACCACCGCATTCGGTATCTATGACCATAATCTGGTCGGGCTCAACCAACGCCATTTCGACGGCCGGCCGGACACGCTGTGGCGGGTCAGGCCGCGCCGGATCGTGCTGGCGACGGGCGCCATCGAGCGGCCCCTGCCATTCGCCAACAATGACCTGCCGGGCATTCTCTCGGCGGACGCAGCGCTCAGCTATCTCAGGCGCCATGCGGTGCTGGCCGGCCGCCATATCGTCGTCGCCGCAAACAATGACAGCGCCTATGAAGTGGCGGAGGCGGCCGCCGAGGCTGGCGCCGACGTCACGCTTGTCGACATCAGGCGCGACGGTATGCCCGCCGCGCCCGCCAAGGTGCGGATGCTCAAGGGCTGCGCGCTCACCGCCGCGGCCGGCAAGCTGCGCGTCGAGGGTGTGATGCTGGACGACGGCACCAGGCTCGACGCCGATTGCGTGCTGGTGTCGGGCGGCTGGACACCGACCATCCATCTCTTCGGCCAGGCCAAGGGCAATCTCGCCTGGAGCGAGGCGCGCGCGGCCTTCCTGCCGGGCGACCCGGTCGAGGCCATAGCGGTGGCCGGAGCTGCCGCCGGCGCGGTTTCGTTGTCGGAGGTATTCGCCGGTTCGCAGAAAGCCGTCGCGTCGCTCGGCCCGACGAAGGCAGCAGTGCCGCGCAGCAGCGGAACGGAGGCGACCAGCGGGATAGTAGCGGCATGGCCAACGCCGGGTTCGAAGGGACGCATCTGGATCGATTACCAGAACGACGTGACGGTGAAGGACATAGAGCTGGCGGCGCGCGAAAATTTCGTCTCGGTCGAACATCTGAAGCGCTACACGACGCTCGGCATGGCGACCGACCAGGGCAAGACCTCCAACCTGCCGGGCCTGGCGCTGATGGCCGGGATCACCGGCCGCACGGTGCCGGAAGTCGGCACCACGACCTATCGTCCGCCGTTCACGCCGGTTCCGCTGGCGAGCTTCGCCGGCGCGCGCAGCGGCGAACTGATGGCGCCGGTTCGGCGGCTGCCGCTGGAGAGCGTGCATCGTGCCAGCGGCGCCGTGTTCCAGGAGTATGGCGGCTGGCTGCGCCCGGCCCACTACGGCGGCGGCGGCGATACGGATCGCTCGATCCAGGACGAGGCGCGCCGCGCCCGCCAGTCCGTCGCATTGTTCGATGGCTCGACGCTGGGCAAGATCGAGGTGATCGGACCCAAGGCGGCCGCGTTCGTCGATTTCGTCTATTACAACACGATGTCGACGCTGAAGCCGGGCCGCTGCCGCTACGGCTTCATGTTGTCCGAGAATGGCGTGGTCTTCGATGACGGCGTGCTGGTGCGGCTGGACGAGCATCGCTTCGTCGTGTCGTGCTCGTCCTCGCACGTGGCCGCCGTGCATGCGCGACTGGAGGAGTGGCGCCAGGACCGGTTCGGGCGCGGCGCGGTCTACATCCACAACGCCACCGCGGAAATGGCGACCCTGACCGTTTCGGGACCGAACGCCCGGAAACTGCTCGAGACGGTTGATCTCGGCCTTTCGCTCGAGGATGGCGAGCTGCCGCACATGGCGGTCGGCCAGGGCAGCTATGACGGCGACGAGGTGCGCATCACCCGCGTCAGCTTCACCGGCGACAGAAGCTACGAGATCTCCATCCGGGCCGATCGCGCGGAGTCCTTGTGGGCGCGCCTGCGCGACGCCGGGCAGGCGTTCGATGCGGTTGTCATCGGCCTCGAGGCGCTGATGATCCTGCGCGCCGAGAAAGGCTTCATCGTGATCGGCAAGGACACCGACGGCACCAACCTGCCGCACGACCTCGGCGTCGAGGGCCCGCGGGCAAAGCGCCAGACCGAATTCGTCGGCCGCCGCTCGCTGTTCACCGAAGAGGCTTCGCGCGGCGACCGCATGCAGCTGGTCGGGCTGACGGTGCCGTCCGGCGAAGCGCCGCTGCCAACCGGTGCGCATGGCATCAAGCGCAGCGGCGGCAAGCTGCGCAGCCAGGGCTTTGTCACATCGAGCTACCGGAGCCCCACGCTTGGCCGGCCGGTTGCGCTCGGCCTGATCGAGCGCGGCGCGGCCCGCCACGGCGAAACGATCGAAATCCAGCATCTCGGCAAGGCGATGACGGCGACGATCACCTCGCCATGCGCCTTCGACCCGGCAGGAGACCGGCTCAATGCGTGATCTCGCCCAAAAATGGCCGGTAGCGCCGGACTGGCAGTCGGCAACCATCAGTGCACCGGGTCTCGAGGCGCGCACGATCCCGGGCCTTCACCAATTGCTGGTCAGCGGCAACCTCGACGCCTGGGCGCGGAGATCCGGCATGGATGGCAACGGCGTGGGCGCCTTTGGCAGCGCGCAAGGTGACCGCTATGCGGCGCGTCTGGCGCGCGACCGCCTGCTCGTCGTGTCGAGCACACCGCTCGCCATCGCCGCGGGTTGGCGCGCGGAAGGTTTCGCGGTGACGGCGATCAGCGCTGGACTTCATGTGTTCGAGGTCAAAGGCTCGGCGATCGACGCTTTCATCGCGCGCGGATCAACGCTTGACCCAAACAAGGAAAGCGCCAGTGCCGCACTTTCCTTCGCCGGCGTCAGCGCCATCGCCTACCGCCACCGGGACCGACTGCGCATCCATGTCGATCGCGGCCTGGCATCCTATCTCTGGACGTGGATCGAAACGGCTCTCAGAGCGTGAACGACCAGAACAGGCAGGCCAGCGTGGCCGCCGCGAAGATAACGAAAAACAGACTGCGCAAGAGCACGTTGCGGCGAAGCTCGTTCATGACGAAGTGGCAACCGACGATAGCCGCCGCAAACAGGAACCGCCAGTTCAGCAGCGCCCATAGGGCGTCGCGCTGGCCGAATGCCCATCTGGCGACGAGACAGCCTACGATGGAGGCAAGGAGCACGATCACGGTCCAGAAGATGGCATCGGCTGCATGGGTGAGCACGATGCTGGCGGCTCTGATCGGCAGGATCATCATCAGCAGCGCGCTGAAGAAATAGACAGCGGCGAGTGGTATGAACATCCCGGCATCGGCAATGCCGTCGAGGCGCCTGACGCCGATCGCACCGTAGGGGTAGCCGTGCCTGGCCACCACCAGGCTCAAGGCCATGAGCAGCGCTGTCAGCACCGCGACCAGGGCGAAGGACGTGAGGGCTTTGCTCATGACGGTCCCGTTCAAAGCGAATCAAACAGGAACCGTTTTAGTCAATGGCCGCATATTGCGTAAGCACCGGCGCGCCCGACGGCAGCGAAATCGGCAGGCAGCCCAGCATCAGTGGAGCGGGCGGCCAGAACGAAACCGCCGCGTCGACCGCCTGAGCGGCGCGCTTCAGGCTGCGGCGGGCAGCGATGTCCAAAAATTCCGAAGCTGAATCCGGTTTCTACAACCCCGAAATTTGGAAAAGTGACTGTTTGGTGGAGCCAATCGGAATCGAACCGACGACCTCTTGAATGCCATTCAAGCGCTCTCCCAACTGAGCTATGGCCCCACTTCCGGCAGTCAACCGGCGCCGTTTCCGGCGAAGAGATCCGGCGCGGGTTGGAGACCGCGCCGTTAGTGCAGGCGGCTTCTAACCCCGCCCTTCGTCAATATCAAGCCTTCATCAGCGGCTTTTTCTTCACAAGCTGCGAAAGCCGGCAAACGCTTGCGTTCCCGGCCTTGTCAGACCTCGTCGTCGTCGTCGCCGACGCCGATCATGTCGGCGACATCGTCGTCCTCTTCCTCTTCGTCGGCGAGGAACGTATCGTCCTCGTCGTCGCCCAGGTCGACATCATCCTCGTCGTCGCCGAGATCGGGCAGATCGTCGCCCTTGACGTCTTCGTCAGCCTCTTCGAGCGAGACGACTTCTACGCCCTCCTCGTCCTCGGCGTCCACTTCCTTCTCGGCCACTTCCTCTTCCTCCTCGAGGGCGGCGATCTTGCCTTCCTCGAAATAGGAACGCGGATAGGTCTTGCCGGTATAGGGCGAGACGATCGGGTCCTTGTTCAGGTCGTAGAATTTTCGACCCGTTTCAGGGTCGATACGCTTTGTGCCAAGTTCGGTTTTTGCCACGGCAAGCCTCGTCGATAAAAGAGTGGTCCCCTTAACCACTGTTTGCAGCGCTGTCAAAGCCAAAAGCCGGCGTCACAAAACCATGCGTTGAAAGGCCTAGCGTCAAGTGACGACCATGGGGGATGACCATTTCGGCCCACCGTGATACGAGACCGCCGCAACAAATGAAAAGCGCCGGCCCGCCGGCATTCCGTCCAGGGAACTTCCATGTCTCACGCCGCCGCTTCCAAGCCGGCCACCGCCCGTAAATGTCAAGCGCTTTCCGGTACGGCGCGCGTGCCGGGCGACAAGTCGATCTCGCACCGCTCCTTCATGTTCGGCGGGCTCGCCTCCGGCGAGACCCGCATCACCGGCCTGCTCGAAGGCGAGGACGTCATGCGCACCGGTGCCGCCATGAAGGCGATGGGCGCGCATATCGAGAAGCGCGGCGACGAATGGGTGATCCGCGGCACCGGCAACGGCGCGCTGCTGCAGCCGGAAGGGCCGCTCGACTTCGGCAATGCCGGTACCGGCTCGCGGCTGACCATGGGGCTGGTCGGCACCTATGACATGGAAACGACCTTCATCGGCGATGCTTCCTTGTCAGGCCGGCCGATGGGCCGCGTGCTGGAGCCGCTGCGCCAGATGGGCGTGCAGGTGCTGAAGGCAACGCCCGGCGACCGCATGCCGATCACGCTGCATGGGCCAAAGCATGCCGCCCCGATCACCTATCGCGTGCCGATGGCCTCCGCGCAGGTGAAATCGGCGGTGCTTCTCGCCGGCCTCAACACGCCGGGCATCACCACCGTCATCGAGCCTGTCATGACGCGCGACCACACCGAAAAGATGCTGAAAGGCTTTGGCGCCAATTTGTCGGTCGAGACCGACGAGCGCGGCGTGCGCCATATCTTCATCGAGGGCCAGGGCAAGCTCACCGGCCAGACGATCGCTGTGCCGGGCGACCCATCCTCGGCCGGCTTCCCGCTGGTGGCCGCGCTGATCGTGCCGGGTTCCGAGATCGTGATCGAAAACGTGCTGATGAACCCGACCCGCACCGGGTTGCTTTTGACTTTGCAGGAGATGGGCGGGCAGATCGAGATCTTGAACCCGCGTAACGCCGGCGGTGAGGATGTCGCGGACCTGCGCGTGCGTTACTCCGAACTCAAGGGCGTCACCGTGCCGGCCGAACGGGCGCCGTCGATGATCGACGAATATCCGGTGCTGGCGGTTGCCGCCAGCTTCGCCGAGGGCGAGACGCTGATGCAGGGGCTGGAGGAACTCAGGGTAAAGGAATCCGACCGGCTGTCGGCGGTAGCCAATGGGCTCAAGCTCAACGGCGTCGACTGCACAGAGGGTGAGGCATCGCTCGCGGTGCGCGGAAAGCCCGGCGGCAAGGGGCTCGGCGGCCACCCCAATGGCCCGGACACGACCGTGCAGACCCATCTCGACCACCGCATCGCCATGAGCTTCCTGATCATGGGGCTGGCGACCGAGAGGCCGGTGACCATCGACGACGCCAACATGATCGCGACAAGTTTCCCGGAGTTCATGAGCCTGATGACGGGGCTTGGGGCGGAGATCGGGTGAGAGTTGATGGGTTGGGGCCAAACTGAAATGCCGGCAGGACAGAGGGGGGCGCGACGGATCGCAAGCTCTCTCCGGACCGCTACGCTGTTCGGTTTCAGGTATGCTGGCCTGCCAATGACACACGTCTTCACCATCGCCATCGACGGTCCGGCCGGAGCCGGCAAGGGCACCCTCGCCCGGCGTCTGGCCGATCACTACCGACTGAACCTGCTCGACACCGGCCTCACCTACCGTGCCGTCGCCCATGCCTTGCTGCGGCTTGGCTTGCCGCTCGACAATGTCTCGGCGGCCGAGACGGCCGCGCGCCAAGTCGACCTGGCGAAGCTCGACCGGGCCGTCTTGTCGGCGCATGCGGTTGGCGAAGCGGCCTCGAAGGTCGCGGTGTTTCCAACGGTGCGGCGCATCCTGGTGGAGAAACAGCGCGAGTTTGCCAAATCCCCTCCGGGTGCCGTGCTCGACGGTCGCGACATCGGCACCGTGGTGTGCCCCGATGCCGACATCAAACTCTATGTGACCGCGAGCGCCGAGGTGCGGGCAAGGCGCCGGCTGGCGGAGATCGAGAGCATCGGCGGCACGGCTGATTTCACCGAAATCCTCGCCGATATCCGGCGCCGCGACGAGCGTGACATGGGCCGCGCCGACTCGCCCTTGAAGCCTGCCCCCGACGCGCACTTGCTTGATACCAGCGAAATGGCTATAGAAGCCGCGTTTCTCGCGGCCAGAACTGTCATCGACGACGTGCTGTCCAAGGGAAACAAGGCCTGATCCGGGTTTTCCCTCGAGTTTCCGTTGCTGGAGGCAAAGGAAATACCCATATCGGGCACGAACCAGCCTGCCAGCATTCTTCATGCGCCGGACTTGCCGCCTTAAGCGGCCAAGGGCTCTTTGCCCGGAACGCCGGCAGGCCAACGCAACGCTAACCCACGGCGCACGCCCCGCTAAAGATGCGGGGTATTCCAGGAGAAACAATGTCTGTAGCAAATCCCTCTCGCGACGATTTCGCGAGCATGCTCGAAGAATCATTCACCGCCGGCCATTCCGGCGAGGGCCAGGTTGTCCGGGGCACGATCACCGCGATCGAAAAGGACATGGCCATCATCGACGTCGGCCTCAAGGTCGAAGGCCGCGTGCCGCTGAAGGAATTCGGCGCCAAGGGCAAGGAATCCACCCTCAAGGTCGGCGACACGGTCGAAGTCTATGTCGAGCGCATCGAGAACGCGCTTGGCGAAGCCATGCTGTCGCGCGAGAAGGCTCGCCGCGAAGAGAGCTGGGTGCGTCTCGAAGAGAAGTTCACCAAGGGTGAGCGCGTCGAAGGCGTCATCTTCAACCAGGTCAAGGGCGGCTTCACCGTCGACCTCGACGGCGCCGTGGCGTTCCTGCCGCGCAGCCAGGTCGACATCCGCCCGATCCGCGACGTGTCGCCGCTGATGCACAACCCGCAGCCTTTCGAGATCCTCAAGATGGATCGCCGCCGCGGCAACATCGTGGTGTCGCGCCGCACCGTGCTCGAGGAGAGCCGCGCCGAACAGCGTTCGGAAATCGTGCAGAACCTCGAAGAAGGCCAGGTGGTCGAAGGCGTGGTCAAGAACATCACCGATTACGGTGCGTTCGTCGACCTCGGCGGCATCGACGGCCTGCTGCATGTCACCGACATGGCATGGCGCCGCGTCAACCATCCGACCGAGATCCTCAACATCGGCCAGACGGTCAAGGTGCAGATCATCCGCATCAACCAGGAAACGCACCGTATCTCGCTCGGCATGAAGCAGCTCGAGAGCGATCCGTGGTCGGAGATCGGCACCAAGTTCCCGATCGGCAAGAAGATCAAAGGCACCGTCACCAACATCACCGACTACGGCGCGTTCGTCGAGCTGGAGCCGGGCATCGAAGGCCTTATCCACGTTTCGGAAATGTCGTGGACCAAGAAGAACGTGCATCCCGGCAAGATCCTGTCGACGACGCAAGAAGTCGATGTCGTGGTGCTCGAAGTCGATCCGGCCAAGCGCCGCATCTCGCTCGGTCTCAAGCAGACGCTGGAGAACCCGTGGGAGGCTTTCGCTCGCAGCCATCCGGTCGGCAGCCAGGTCGAGGGCGAGGTCAAGAACAAGACCGAGTTCGGCCTGTTCATCGGCCTGGAAGGCGACGTGGACGGCATGGTGCACCTTTCCGACCTCGACTGGACCCGTCCGGGCGAGCAGGTGATCGAGGAGTACAATCGCGGCGACATGGTCAAGGCGCAGGTGCTCGACGTCGACATCGAGAAGGAGCGCATCTCGCTCGGCATCAAGCAGCTGGCCCGCGACACGGTTGGCGAAGCGGCGACTTCAGGCGAGCTGCGCAAGAACGCCGTCGTCACCTGTGAGGTCATCGGCGTCAAGGATGGCGGTCTGGAAGTGCGGCTGGTGGAAAGCGGCATCGAGACCTTCATCAAGCGCTCCGACCTTTCCCGTGACCGCGACGAGCAGCGCCCCGAGCGCTTCACCGTCGGCCAGAAGGTCGACGCCCGCGTCATCGCCTTCGACAAGAAGACCCGCAAGCTGCAGGTCTCGATCAAGGCGCTGGAAATCGCCGAGGAGAAGGAAGCGGTCGCCCAGTACGGCTCGACCGACTCCGGCGCTTCGCTGGGCGACATCCTGGGCGCCGCGCTGAAGAAGCAGGGCAGCTAAGCGCCCTTTCGCACAGGCCCGAAACAAACCCCCGCCGGAGCGATCCGGCGGGGTTTTTCTTTGTCGGAAACTCGGACGCAGCCCGAGGATCGTCGAAGTCAACTATGCGCGTTATGCGCGACCGTAGAGCGGCACCAGCGTGCCGCTCATCGCCTGGTTGGCGGGCGAGGCCAGGTAGGCGATGGCCTCGGCCGCCGCTTCGAGGCTGACCCATTTGCTGAAATCGGCATCCGGCATGTCGGCACGGTTGGCCGGCGTGTCGAGCGTCGAGGGGGCCACCGCATTGACCAGGATGCCCTGGTGCTTCAGCTCTTCCGCCATCGCCACCGTCATCGCCGCGACCGCTGCTTTGGAGGCGGCATAGGCGACCATGCCCGAGCCGCGGCGCGGATCGAGCCCGGCGCGTGCCGTGACATTGACGACGCGGCCGGCGGTGCCCGCCGCCAGCATCGAGCGCACCGCCGCACGGCTGCACAGGAACGCGGTGCGGGCATTGGTGTCCATCATCTCGGCAAAGGAGGCGGATTCGATCTTCTCCACCGGCGCCATGGCAAAGCCGCCTGCCAGATGGATCGATCCCCACAAGGCGGGAACCTGGGCATAGAAGGCTTCGACCTTGGCGGAGTCGGAGAGGTCGACATTGTGCGCCAGCCTGACGTTCTCGTGCGTGGTGAAAGGGAAATGCGAAGGTGCCGCGGCATGGGCGTTCGGCACATGGCAGACCGCGCCCTCGCCCAGCAGCTTGCCGACGACCGCGCCGCCGAGCGCACCGGTCCCACCGGTCACAACGATGTGCCTGCCCTGAAGTGTTTCCGTCATCCTGGACCGCTCCTGTCTTTTTTTGATTATGTCGCTTGTTTCGCCGCGCCGACGCGAAGCGTCGCGCCTTTCGTGCGATCACTCAATTGATATCTCGACATGGCAGCCGTCGCGTCTTTGCATGTGTCGGGCAGCGGCGACTGTTGCCGCGCAAAAGCCAAGCCGGCGAATGACCACGATGCAGGTAGGAAAATCGACGCCGGCGTGAAGCTTCAATCGACCGTGATTTCGATGACGCGCGGCAACCCCGTTGCCCGGGCGCGCTTCAGCGCGAGTGGCAAGGCGCCGGTATCGGCGATCCGTTCGGCGCCGATGCCATAGGCCTCGGCCAGTTTGCAGAAATCCGGCGGTGCCGGGGACACGCCGACGGGTTCCACGCCGACGTCGAGCATCGAAGTCTCGATCTCGCGATAGCCCCTGTTATTCCAGACGACGAAGATAACGGGTGCCGCGGCATCAAGCGCCGCGCCAAGCTCGGGTAAGGTGAACTGGAAGCCACCGTCGCCGGTGAGGCAAACGACGGGCGCGTCGGGCATGGCGAGCGCCGCGCCCACCGCCGCCGGCGGGCCGTAGCCCAGCGCGCCGAAGCCGGTGGCGGCGTTGAACCAGCCGCCCGGCCGGTCGTGATCGTAATAGAGGTTGGCGGCGTAGACGGGCTGGGTGGAGTCGCCGACGATGATCGCGCCCGGCAGGGCGTCGCGGATGGCTTCCACCGCATGGACCTGCGCCGTATGGACGGGGGTCAGTTCGGCGCGAGCCGCCTTTCGCGCCGCCGCGGCGCGGTTCTTCCCGTCCTGCCTGCCCGCGTCGACCGAGCCGAGCGCGGCAAGCAAGGCTTCGATCGCCTCGGCGCAGTCGGCCTGGATGGCCACCGTCGCCGTACGGCGCGCCAGCTGATCGGCGCCGATGTCGATGCGGATCAGATTGGCCGGCAGGACAAATCCGCCATCGCCATAGCCGTCATAATCGGTCGGGCCGAACTCGGTGCCGGCGGCAATGACCAGATCGGCCTCGCCCATCAGCGCGCGGACGGCTTTCAGGCTGGGACTGGCCGGTACGCAGAGCGGATGGCGGTGGAGCAGGCCGCGCGCATTGGTCGTCTCGACGACCGGCGCGTCCAGCCTTTCGGCCAGGCGCCGCAGCGCATCCTCGGCACGCTTGGCGCCGCCGCCGGCCAGGATGAGCGGGAGCCTAGCCGCCGCACAAAGGTTGGCCGCCGCGGCGATGGCCGTCGCCCCGGCAGCCGGTGGCGCGGCGTTGCTCAGCACCGCCGCGATCCCATCGGCAGGCTTGACCATGACGTCGGTCGGAATCTCGATATGCACCGGGCCCGGTCGCGATGAGGAAAACAGCGCGAAGGCACGGGCGAGCGCGCCCGGCAGTTCGCTGGCCTCGGTGATGCGTTGCGAAAACAGCACCACCTTTTCCATCATGCCGCGCTGGTCCGGCAGTTCGTGCAGGAAGCCCAGGCCCTTGCCTAGCGTCGGCGTGGCGTTGACGCCCGAGATCACCAGCATCGGCACCGAATCGGCGCGCGCCTGCCCCATGGCGGTGATGGTGTTGGTCAGCCCCGGGCCGGTGATGACGAAGGCGACCCCCGGCCGGCCGCCGGCGCGCGCATAGCCGTCGGCCATGAAGCCCGCGCCCTGCTCGTGGCGCGGCGTGACATGGCGGATCCTCGAACGCGCCAACCCGCGATAAAGCTCGACCGTGTGGACGCCGGGAATACCGAACACGGTGTCGACGCCATGCGCCTCGAGCAGTGAAATCAACGCTTCGCCAATGGTGGTCATTAGTGTTCTCCCCTTTCCGGCTCGAGGCCGAGCTCGGCTTCGACAGCCTTGATCCCAATCGCCGCCAATTCGCCGGGCGAGAACATCTCGCCGGCCAGGCAGCCTTCGATCCAGAGTCCGTCGATGATCGCGTTGATCGCGATGGCATGGTGGCGCAACTGGCTTGCGTCCGGCTTGCACTGTTCGGCGGCGAGCACTTCGGCCACAACCGCCTCCACCTCGTTGCGAAAGCCGAGATAGCCTTCGCGGTGGGCACGGGCCAGGGTCGGATCCGCACCGGCGCGGCCGATGAAGGTTGCCCAGAGCGAAAAAACCCGCGCGTCGATGATCGGCGCGTTGAGGTTGGCGGTGACGAAAGCCGCAAGGCGTTGCCGCGGCGAGGCATCTTCCATGACCAATGCTGCTTTCGCCTGCTCGGTCATGCGGCCGACCAGTGCCGTATAGGCCTCCTGCAGCAGTTCTTCCTTGCCGGGGAAATAGTGCCGGATCAGCCCCGCGGTGACGCCGGCACGCAATGCGATGGTGCGCAAGGTGGCGCCCTGCAGCCCATGTTCGGCCACGCTGTCCAGAGTCGCCTCGATCAGATCCTGCCGCCGCCGCTCCTCGCCCTCGCGACGAAACTTGCGGCGGGATGGCGCATTCATTGGCGCAGGATCGGCCGCGTCAGGCATGTCGGCCCACCTTCGCAGGCGATGCAGAGCGCATCCGCCTCGAAGACTTCAACCATGCAGCCCGCGGCCTCCATCGCGGCCTTGGTCTTGGGAAAGCCTGCAACGGCAATGACCTTGAGCGGGCTAGTCGGCAGTACGTTAAGGCTGAGGCCGTTGGAAGCAGCGAACTCCTCGGCATCGCCTTCGACCAGCCGGATGCCGCGTGCCTTCAGCATTTGATAGAACGGGGCCGGCAAAAGCGGCGAATAAACCAGCGCGAGGTCGTCGGCCAACGGGCTGATCACCGACATCAGGTGCAGGCACGCCTCTTCGCCCTGCCACAGCGGCAGATCAAAGCCGTAGACGGAAACGCCCAGCGGCGTCAGCAGGTTGGAAACCTGCTGGATGCCTTCCTGGTTGGAGCGGACACCGCGCCCGATCGCCAGCGTGCGGGCGTCCACCCAGACACAATCACCGCCTTCGACCTGACCAGGAGCCTCGACGCGGCCGAGGATCGGAATGCCCAGCCTTGTGTAGGTTTCCTCATGCAGCGAGGGCTCCCTGGCGCGTAGTGGCTTACCCATGGACAGGATCAGCGCGCCGCGACCGGTCATCAGCGATGGGTCGTGCGTGAACACCGAATCCGAAAGTCCGTCGGCCTTGTCTTCGACCCATTCGATTTCAGCGCCGGAAGCCGCTACCAACTCAGCAAGGGCCGCGTGCTGCGAGGCAGCTTTCGCCGGATTGAACCCCGGGCCATAGTGCCAGGCAGATCTGTCGGCGTCGCGCATGGCGTTGGCCGCCGACCGCATCAGCACGCGCCGCAGCGTCGCCGCCATGGACTGTGATCCGAAAGCGCTCATCGGTGCCCTTTTTAGCTGAAAAAAATCGAGAAAATTTCATGACAGGCTATTTATACACTTGCACAACAAGGCCGCAAGTGCCGTAATGAGCGGGATTGACGGGCTCGCGCAGTTGGGTCCATGCTGAAGTCTGGAGCGGGGCAGTACAGCGTATGTTGATTAGCCGGGTAGACGTTCGACGAGCTGCCAATGACTACACGGAGGTCACCTGTTGAGCACGGCGGGAGTTGCCGCAGCCCCATCCGGTGAGGCGCAAAATGGCGCCGCCGAAGCCATCCACGTCGAGAACCTGCACAAGAAATTCGGTGAGCTGCACGTGCTGAAGGGCGTCTCGCTGTCGGCGCGCGACGGCGAGGTCATCGCCATCATCGGCGGTTCGGGCTCAGGCAAATCGACGCTGTTGCGCTGCATCAACTGCCTGGAGAATCCGACCAGCGGCATCATTCGCGTCAATGGCGAGGAGATCAAGCTGAAGGCGGACAGCCACGGCCATACCGTGCCGGCCGACCGCAGGCAGATCGAACGCATCCGCTCCAAGCTCGGCATGGTGTTCCAGAATTTCAATCTGTGGAGCCACATGACGCTGATCGAGAACGTCATCGAGGTTCCCGTGCATGTGCTGGGCGTCAAGCGCGACGCGGCGATCGCCCAGGCCGAAAAACTGCTCGTCCGCGTCGGCCTCGCCGAAAAGCGGGATGTCTATCCGGCCTACCTGTCGGGCGGCCAGCAGCAGCGCGCCGCGATCGCTCGCGCATTGGCGATCAATCCGCGCGTCATGCTGTTCGACGAACCGACCTCGGCGCTCGACCCCGAACTGGTCGGCGAGGTGCTTAGAGTGATCGGCGATCTGGCGCGCGAAGGCCGCACCATGGTGCTGGTCACCCACGAGATGAAGTTCGCGCGCGAGGTCGCGACGCATGTCGTCTATCTCTACAATGGACTGGTCGAGGAGGAAGGCCCGCCGGAGCAGATCTTCGGCGCGCCCAGATCCGAAAGGCTC
Organism: Mesorhizobium sp. BR1-1-15; assembly: GCF_020165475.1. Classification (NCBI taxonomy): domain Bacteria; kingdom Pseudomonadati; phylum Pseudomonadota; class Alphaproteobacteria; order Hyphomicrobiales; family Phyllobacteriaceae; genus Mesorhizobium; species Mesorhizobium sp. BR1-1-15. Next base: position 451,927 of record NZ_JAIUIF010000004.1, read on the forward strand.
AAGCAATTCATTCGCAACATCGGCTAGCAAACCGAGGGCGGAAGAAAACCGGGAACCAACAACAAACTGGGAGTCGTGAAATGAAGACTGTTCTGAAGACGTTCGCCGCAGCGCTGCTGCTCGGCGTCGCCGCCATGGGCGTAGCCAAGGCCGATCCGGTCAAGATCGGCATCGCCGCCGAGCCGTATCCGCCGTTCACCTCGCCGGATGCTTCGGGCAAATGGGTCGGCTGGGAGATCGAGTTCATCGACGCCGTCTGCGCCGAGGAGAAGCTCGACTGCGTCATCACGCCCGTCGCCTGGGACGGCATCATCCCGGCGCTGACCACCAAGAAGATCGACCTTATCGTCTCTTCGATGTCGATCACCGACGAACGCAAGAAGACGATCGACTTCTCGGATAAGTACTACAACACGCCGACGGCGATCATCGGACCGAAGGACCAGAAATTCGGCTCCGCGCCGGACGATCTCAAGGGCAAGATCCTGGGCGTCCAGGTATCGACCGTGCATGCCGTCTACGCCAAGAAGCATTTCGGCGCCACGGCATCCGAGATCAAGGAGTACCAGACGCAGGACGAGGCCAACAACGACCTTGCCGCCGGCCGCCTCGATGCGGTGCAGGCCGATTCCATCGCGCTTGGCGAGTTCCTCAAGACCGACCAGGGCAAGGCCTGCTGCGACCTGAAGGGCATGGTGGCTCCGGATGACGAAGTGCTCGGACCGGGCGTCGGCGCCGGCGTGCGCAAGGAAGACACCGAGCTGAAGGAAAAGATCAACGCCGGCATCAAGGCGATCCGCGCCAATGGCAAGTATGACGAGATCTCGAAGAAATACTTCGATTTCGACATATATGGCGGCAGCGGCCCCCAGTCGAACTGACGTGGCGATGCCACGCAGCCGGACTGACGTGGCGGTGCCACGCAGTCGGACTGACGACCATCGCATGGGCTGGAAGACAAGGCGCTGACGCCAAGTCCTCCAACCCGACCTTTCCCACGCACCCTTGCCGCCGGCGGCTTGCGCCGGCGGATTGAGCCAGCAATCCGGGGGCGAAGCTGATCGATTCATTTCTTCCGGCCTCTGCGGCCGGCATCATCGAACTCCTGTCGCCCGCGCCCGTCGGCTGGGGCGGGACGCTCATGCTTGGGCTGCTGCATTCGCTTGAGATCGCCGTCGGCGCCACGATCGTCGGACTGTTGATCGGAACCGGCGGCGCCTATGGCAAGCTTTATGGCGGCCCCGTGGTGCGCGACCTGCTGGCGGTCTACACGACCATCGTGCGCGCGGTACCGGAACTGGTGCTGATCCTGCTCCTCTACTACGCCGGTACCGACCTGATAAACCAGATGCTGACCGCCATGGGCTATCAGCGCGTCGACATCAGCGGGCTGGTGGCCGGCATCGCGGTGCTCGGTTTCGTCCAGGGTGCCTACTCGACCGAGGTCATACGCGGCGCAATCCTTGCCGTCCCACAAGGCCAGATCGAGGCCGCCCGCGCTTACGGCATGTCTCCCGGCCTTCTCTTGCGGCGCATCACGTTGCCGGCAATGCTGCCCTTCGCCATTCCAGGTCTCGCCAATCTGTGGCTGATCGCCACCAAGGATACGGCGCTGCTGGCCGTGGTCGGCTTCTTCGAATTGACGTTGGCGACGCGGCAGGCGGCGGGCGTCACCAAGGCCTATCTGATATTCTATCTCGCGGCCGGCATGCTCTATCTGGCCGTGACGCTGTTTTCGAACCTCATTCTTGGTCGCGTCGAGAAATGGGCGCGGCGCGGCATGCCTTCGATCAAGGAAGCACACTGATGGCGAGCGAAGCGGCCATCATCAACAGCGCGGCTCGCGCCTCGCTCTGGCTGCAACCGCATCGCATCGTGCTGATCCTGATTGCGCTGGGGCTGGTGCTGTCCGCTGCGTTCTTCATGCGCTGGGACTGGCTGCCGCAATATTACGGCCTGGCCCTGCTCGGCATCTGGCGCGCGCTGTGGATCCTGGCCGTCACCTGTCTGTTGGGCTTCCTGATCGCCGTGCCGGTCGGATTGGCACAGGCTGGCGGCCCGATCTGGTTCGCGGCGCCGGCGAAGGTCTTCTGCACCATCATCAGGGGAACGCCGCTGCTGTTACAGCTGTGGCTGCTTTACTACGGGCTGGGTTCGTTGTTTCCGCAATATCCGTGGATCCGGGAATCCTGGATGTGGCCCTATCTCAGGCAGGCATGGCCTTACGCCGTCCTGGCGCTGACGCTCTCGTTCGCGGGTTACGAGGGCGAAGTGATGCGCGGCGCCTTTGCCGGCGTGCCGAAGGGGCAGCTCGAAGCCGCACGTGCGTTCGGCATGAGCCGCTGGAAGATCTTCCGGCGTATCTGGCTGCCGCAGGCCTTCTACCGGGCGCTGCCGACGCTGACGGGGGAAACCGTGCTGCAGTTGAAATCGACGCCGCTGGTGGCTACCATCAGCGTCATCGACATCTTCGCCGTTTCGTCGAAGGTCAGACAGGACACTTACCTCACCTATGAGCCCTTGCTGCTGCTTGCCTTGATCTATATGGCGATCACCGGCATTCTGGTCTTCGCCTTCGGCAGGATCGAGGCGCGGATTCCGAACAAGATCGGCTAGGGACCTAGTGAGTAGGGGTTAGTGAGTAGGAAGTGGCTAGTCGCCACTACCCATTGCTGACTACTCACTACTCACCACTCACTAAAGGCAGTCGCCATGCAACTCAGTCTCGAACAGGCAACCGGGCTGTGCCGCATGGCGGCGCTGGGTGCGGGCGCCAACGAGGAAGCGGCGCAATCGCTCACCGCCTCGATCATATCGGCCGAGGCGGAAGGACTCTCGACCGTCGGGCTGTCGCATTTCATCGACTATCTCGAAGCGCTGGAGGCCGGCCGCATCGACGGCAATGCCGAGCCGGTGATCACCCGGCCGGCGCTAGCAGTCTATCTTTCCGATGCGCAAGGCGGGCTGGCGCATACCGGCTTCGACCGCACGCTCGACGAGCTCGCCAAGGCGGCAAGACTGTTCGGCGTCGCCATCTTTTCGCAGAAGAATGCCTATACATGCGGCGCCCTCGGCTACTTTACCGGAAGGCTGGCAGCGCAGGGGCTAGTCTCCTTCGCCGCCACCAACGGTCCCGCCGTGCTTGCCGGTTCGGGCTCGGTCAAGCCGGTCTATTGCACCAACCCGATGTCCTTCGCCGCACCCGCCGCCGACGGTCCGCCGCTGGTCATCGACCAGTCGTCGAGCGCCACCGCCTTCGTCAATATCCGCAAGGCGGCCGAGGACGGCAAGAAGATCCCCGAAGGCTGGGCGCTCGATGCCAGCGGCAATCCCACTACAGATCCGGCCGCAGCCATGAAGGGGGCCATGCTCGCCTTCGGTGGCCAGCGCGGCGCCAACATCGCGCTGATGGTCGAGGTGCTGGCGGCGGGTCTGTCGGGGGCAAACTGGTCGCTCGATGCGCCCTGGTTCACCGGCGGCCCGGACAATCCCGGCACCGGCCTGTTCGTGCTGGCCGTCGAGCCCAAGCTGCTCGATCCGGATTTCGAGCAGCGGATGAAGGATCAGCTCGACCGGCTGCGCCGGCGCTACGGCGTGCACATACCGGGCCGCTCCCGGGCCGAGGCGGCGGAGAAGGCCGCGGCACGGGGCATCAAGGTCTCCAAGGCCGTGGTGCAGCGCATTTCCGAATTCGCCGAGCGCTATTCGGCCTGAAATAAATTCTTCTTTTCAGCTCATCAGCCGCCGGCGCCTGCCCGCGGCATGGCCATGCGTGTTTTTTTCGCGCGCGGTCTGAACCTTTTCGAGCGTCGGGGCGACCAATGCCTGTCCAGGGCAGGATGAGCTTGCCCGATTCAGACCGGGGGAACAGCAAGTCACATCGAAACCTGCTCCACGCCAAGGCATGCCCTTCGCGTCCCGGAAAGCCCAACCTCAATGAAAGGATACCACCATGACCAGCACCAAGACAACCATTCTGACCGCAGTCCTTCTCCTCGGCTCGTTCATGGGCGCGACCCAGGCGGCCAACCTGAAGGCCGCGCCGGTCAAGCCGTCCAGTCCAGGCGTCATTGCCGCGCCGGGCGGCGGCGCTACCGAGGACCACTATTGCAAGAACGGTCACGCGAAATTCGCCAGTTGCAGCGCCGATTTCATCGCGGCCTGCAAGAAGGTCGGTGGCACCATGTCGGATGTCCAGGGCTGGGGTGGGCGTACTTGCTTCACGCCCTCCTGATACCGTCTCAGGTCAGGCCGCTCCGTTGGCCCCTGGCTTCGCATGGATGTCATCCGGAAAACCCCGCCTCGGCGGGGTTTTCTGCGTCATCCAAGGCGTTCTGAAGCGCTTTTGTCCCGACGCAATTCCCAAGCTCTTTTCCTGGGAAAGCCGCTTCACACTTTTCCTGGAATTGCTCTGAGAACCAGGGCGGCAGCGACGACGCGTCACCCTTTGCGTTTGACGCGAAACGGATTATGAAACGGCTTCAGCCAAGCTTTCGAGCGCCGGAGCCAGCCATGACCGAAATCCTGCAGACCCCCAAGCTCGTCGTCATTTTCGGCGGGTCGGGCTTTGTCGGCCGCCACGTGGTGCGGGCCTTGGCCAAGCGCGGCTATCGCATCAGGGTCGCCTGCCGCCGGCCCGATCTCGCCGGCCATTTGCAGCCGCTCGGCAATGTCGGCCAGATCCAGCCCGTGCAGGCCAATGTGCGCGTGCGCTGGTCGGTCGACCGCGCCGTGCAGGGCGCCGATCATGTCGTCAACCTGGTTGCCGTGCTGCATGAGAGCGGCCGACAGAAATTCACGGCCGTGCACGAATTCGGCGCTCGCGCGGTGGCCGAAGCGGCACGCGCAGCGGGCGCCGGCCTGACCCATATTTCGGCCCTGGGCGCCGACCTGGAAGCCGCATCCAACTATGCACGCACCAAGGCGCTTGGTGAAAAGGCCGTTCTGGAGACGATCAAGGACGCCGTGATCCTGCGGCCGTCGATCAATTTCGGACCGGAAGATAGTTTCTTCAACCGCTTCGCCAACATGGCGCGTTATTCGCCGGCACTGCCGCTGATCGGCGGCGGCCATACCAAGTTCCAGCTGGTCTATGTCGGCGACGTCGCCGAAGCGGTGGCGCGCTCGGTCGATGGCAAGGTCAAGGGCGGTCATATCTACGAGCTTGGCGGCCCGCAGGTGCTTACTTTCAAGGAAAGCATGCAGGAAATGCTCGCGGTGATCGAGCGCAAGCGCCTGCTGGTTCCGGTGCCGTGGTGGGTGGCGAACCTGCAGGCGTCGATCCTGGGCCTCTTGCCCAACCCGCTGCTGACCAAGGACCAGGTGCTGCAATTGCGCGAGCATAATGTCGTGTCGGAGGAGGCCGCCAGGGCCAACCGCACGCTTGCCGGCCTCGGCATCCAGCCGCAGGCGCTCGGCACGATCCTGCCAAGCTATCTCTGGCGTTTTCGCGCGGCCGGCCAGTTCCAGCGCAAACCGGCGGTCTGAACATAGGCCGACGGCGGGCGATTACAGGCGCGAAGTGATCCGCATGGGCAGCCCGCCTTGCGGCTGGGTGGTCAGCTTCTGGACCGGCCACGGCCTGGTTTGCGCGATGGAATCGAAGCGGAAACGCGACAGCAGGACGGCGAGCGCGATGATCGCTTCCTGCATGGCGAAGCTGGCGCCGATGCAGACGCGCGGCCCGGCGCCGAACGGCAGATACTGAAAGCGGTCGATCTTTTCGCGGTTGCCCGGATGGAACCGCTCCGGCATGAACGCGTCCGGCCTGTCCCACAGCTTCCTGTGACGGTGGACGACCCAAGGCATGACCAGCACGGCCGCGCGCCCCGGGATGTGGAGATCCCTCCAGTTCTCCGGCTCGATCGGCTCGCGGTTGATCGACGGCGCCGGCGGATAGAGCCTGAGCGCCTCGTCGAAGGCGGCGCGGGTGAGCGGCATGGCGTCCAGCCATCTGGTCGGATCGGGCTCGCGCGCCAGCACGGCATCGATCTCGCGCTCGATCTTTTCCCGCTCCCATGGCGCCTCGGCCAGGCAATAGAGCGTCCAGCCCAAGGCTCGCGCCGTGGTCTCATGGCCGGCACCGATGAAGGTGATGATGTTGTCCTCGACTTCCGAGCGTGTCAGCCCGTCCGGCCCCTCGGCCTTGAGCAGGAGGGTCAGGAAATCCTGCGGCACGGCATCGGCATCGCGCCTGAGTTTCTGTTCGCGTATCTTGACCGTATTGCTGACGATCTTGCGGAAATAGGCCATGGTCTTGCGGCCGCGGATGCGGGTAAGCCGTGGCAGCCATTCGGGCGCGCGCAGCAGGTCTAGCGGATCGACGCGGCCCATGGTCTCGAACAGCCGGTCGATCTCCTTGGCGAAACTGCCCGGCTCCCCCGCGATTTCCCCGGAGAACAGCGTCTCGGCCAGGATGTCGTAGGTCAGCAGCGTCATGTCGTGGGCAATGTCGGAGGTGCCGCCATCCTCGTAACGGGAGGCGAATTCAAGCGTGCGCTTGAGCATCGGCCCCGCGAAACCAAAGATGTGACGCGGCGTGAACACCGGCGCCATCGCCTTGCGCGAACGCTTCCAGACCTCGCCTTCGGCCGTCAGCAAGCCGTCGCGCAGGATCGGCCGCAGGATGAGCTGGCGCACCGTCGCCATCTTGTAGTTCCTGGCATTGTCGACCAGGACATGGCGAATGAGGCCCGGGTCGTTGGCGATGACCAGCGGTCCGCCGACGCCGTTCACCGAGATCCAGGGCTCGTTGTAGGTCGGCTCTCCCCACAGTTCGAGCGGGTTGCGGTAGACGATGCGCATCATCTCCAGCGTCGAGGGCGGCGATGTGCGCGGCCTCGGCGCCGGTGGAACGAAGGGGGCGGGCTGAGTGTCCATGGCTGCTCCGCTGGCAAGCGCGTCGCGCTAGTCCTTGCCTCCGTTCGATGTAGTGACTGACGCACGGCGCGTCCATGTGGCCTGACGGTAAAAGCCCGTGCCCCGACGGGACGGAGCGATGCTCCCATCATCTGATTGTGACCGCTCGCCAAACGGCGCCGTCTTGTCCATGACGGCGCTCTGCCGTAGGTCACAGTCACCAACAGATACCGTCAATCGAAGGAGCCCGCCTTGAAGCACCAGTTGAACATCATCATCGGCAGCACCCGGCCGGGCCGGGCCGGGCCGGTTTTCGCGCACTGGCTGGAGCGGTTCGCGCGCGAGCACGGCAAGTTCGAACCGGTGCTGACCGACATCGCCGCCTTCGATCTGCCGGTGCTGGACGAGCCGCACCATCCCAGGCTCGGCAGCTACCTGAACGATCATACCAAGGCCTGGTCGAAGGCCGTCGATGCCGCCGACGCTTTCGTCTTCGTGGCACCGGAATATAATTACTTCGTCGCACCGGCCATCGTGAACGCGATCGACTATCTCTCGCGCGAATGGAAATACAAGCCCGCCGCCATCTTCAGCTATGGCGGCGTTTCCGGTGGCCTGCGCGCGGCACAGGCGCTCAAGCCGCTGCTGACCTCCGTCGGCGTCATGCCGGTTCCGGAAGGCATCGCGCTGCCGCTGTACCAGAAGCTGCTGGGGACCGACGGCTCCTTCGAAGCGAGCGAGCAGGTGCAGGGCGGGGCAAGAACCATGCTGGAGGAGTTGCTGCGCTGGAGCGAGGCGCTGAAGCCGATGCGCGCCGGCTGATGCAAGCCGGCTCGCCCGCGCCGTAGACAGGCGGAATGTCGGCAAACGACCGAACCGTGGGCGGTTCGGCCTGCGTTTGCCATGCGCTTTGCTGCTGATGCTTTTGATGGCCGCCATCGCGGCAGCCGGCGCCAAGATAGAAGTTCACGATCAAAATTCCTGCGCGACCGGCTGGCTAAGGTCAAAGCCTCTCGCCAATAGCTGGCCGACGGTGCGCTTTTCCGCCCGGAAATGCCTGCAAACCTTGGAAAAACCACCTTTAACGCCTATATCTAGGCAATATTGAAAGCGCGATTCGGGGGCGATTTTTCGCGCTCCACCAGCCGCCTCTAGACAACAGGTTTTCATGAGCGACCAGACTGAGAACGCCAACGGCGCCGAAGCCGAATACGGCGCAGATTCCATCAAGGTTTTGAAGGGCTTGGATGCCGTCCGCAAACGGCCCGGCATGTATATCGGCGACACCGATGACGGTTCGGGCCTGCATCACATGGTCTATGAGGTCGTCGACAACGCCATCGACGAGGCACTGGCCGGTCATGCCGATCTCGTCACGGTGACGCTCAATCCCGACGGTTCGGTCACCGTCATCGACAATGGGCGCGGCATTCCCACCGATATCCATCCCAGCGAAGGCATTTCGGCAGCCGAAGTGATCATGACGCAGCTGCATGCCGGCGGCAAATTCGACCAGAACTCCTACAAAGTGTCCGGCGGCCTGCACGGCGTCGGCGTCTCTGTGGTCAACGCCCTGTCGGCCTGGCTGAAGCTCAAGATCCGCCGCAATGGCAAGATTTTCGAGATGAGCTTCACACACGGCAATGCCGACGCGCCGCTGAGCGTCACAGGCAGCTATGAACAGGACAAGCAGCCCGGCACCTATGAAGGCCGCAGCGGCAGCGAGATCACCTTCTTTCCGTCGTCCGAGACCTTCACGATGGTCGAATTCGATTTCGGCACGCTGGAGCATCGGCTGCGCGAGCTTGCGTTCCTGAATTCGGGCGTGCGCATCGTGCTGACCGACGCCCGCCACGCCGACGTCGTGCGGCATGAGCTGCACTATGATGGCGGCCTGGAGGAATTCGTCAAATATCTCGACCGGGTCAAGAAACCGCTGATCGACAAACCGATCGCCATCAGGGCCGAGCGCGACGGCATCACCGTCGAAGTGGCCATGTGGTGGAACGACAGCTACCACGAGAATGTGCTGGCCTTCACCAACAACATCCCGCAGCGCGACGGCGGCACCCATCTCGCCGGTTTTCGCGGCGCCCTGACGCGTCAGATCACCGGATATGGCGATTCCTCGGGCCTGACCAAGAAGGAAAAGGTCTCGCTGATCGGCGACGATTGCCGCGAGGGGCTGACGGCAGTGCTGTCGGTCAAGGTTCCCGACCCGAAATTCTCCTCGCAGACCAAGGACAAGCTGGTCTCCTCGGAAGTCCGGCCCGTGGTCGAAGGGCTGGTCAACGAGGCGCTCGGCACCTGGCTCGAAGAACATCCGAGCGAAGGCAAGGTCGTGGTCGAGAAGGTGATCCAGGCCGCGGCGGCGCGCGAGGCCGCGCGCAAGGCGCGCGACATCACCCGCAAGACCTCGCTGGGCGTCACCTCGCTGCCCGGCAAGCTTGCCGACTGTCAGGAACGCGATCCGGCGAAGTCCGAGATCTTCATCGTCGAGGGCGACTCGGCCGGTGGCTCCGCCAAGGGCGGCCGCTCGCGCCAGAACCAGGCCATCCTGCCGCTGCGCGGCAAGATCCTCAATGTCGAGCGCGCCCGCTTCGACCGCATGCTCAGTTCCGACATGATCGGCACGCTGATCACCGCGCTCGGCACCTCGATCGGCAAGGACGAATTCAACGCCGACAAGCTGCGCTACCACAAGATCATCCTGATGACCGACGCCGATGTCGACGGCGCGCATATCAGGACGTTGCTGCTCACCTTCTTCTTCCGGCAAATGCCGGAATTGATCGAACGCGGCCATCTCTATATCGCCCAGCCGCCGCTTTATAAGGTGACGCGCGGCAAGAGCTCGCAATACATCAAGAACGAAAGCGCGTTCGAGGAATTCCTGATCGGCTCGGGACTGGAAGAAGCCTCGCTCACGCTCGGCTCCGGCGAGGTTCGCGCCGGACAGGACCTGCGGGCGGCGATCGACGATGCGCTCGCGGTGCGCCAGCTGATCAACGGCCTGCACACGCGCTACAACAGAGGCGTCGTGGAGCAGGCGGCGATCGCCGGCGGGCTCAATGCCGACGTCGTCGCCGATCTTGGCCGCGCCAATGCGATGGCGGAGCGGATCGCGCAACGTCTCGACATCATTGCCGAGGACACCGAGCGCGGCTGGACCGGCCGGATGTCGACTTCGAATGAGGGTATCGGCGGCTATGTCTTCGAACGCACGGTGCGCAGCGTCAAGGAATACGCCCATCTCGATATGGCGCTGATCAATTCAGCCGATGCGCGACAGCTCGACCGCTACGCGCAGCGGCTCAGCGACGTCTATGGAGCGCCGCCCGTGCTGCGCCGCAAGGATGTTTCGGAACCCATCTCGGGACCGTTGGCACTGCTCAACGCGGTGTTCGCGACCGGCCGCAAGGGCCTGACCATGCAGCGCTACAAGGGCCTGGGCGAGATGAACGCCGAGCAGCTTTGGGAAACCACGCTCGATCCGAACGTGCGTTCGCTGCTGCAGGTCAAGGTAAACGACGCCACCGACGCCGACAGCCTGTTCTCGCGGCTGATGGGCGACGAGGTCGAGCCGCGGCGCGAGTTCATCCAGGACAACGCGCTGTCGGTGGCCAATCTGGACATTTAATCCGGAGTCATCCCGGGACCATTGGCGCGCGTCGGTCGCGCCAGTGTTTCCCTTGCGAGATTCATTCGAACCGCCGGAACGGAAGCTTCTTTCCAGCATTGTGACAGTATCGATCACAATTCCTGGCGAAGGAGGCTCCCATGGGACGCGGCATCTTGCTCTGGTTACTCGGGGTTCCAATCCCGATCATCCTTCTCATCATGCTTTTCGCGCGATAGGGGGCTGTCATGCAGTCCACCCTGTCGATCACGGATGATCCCGGCGCGGTGGAATCGTCCGCCACCGCTATCAGCTGGGGTCCGATCATCGCCGGTGCCTTCGCCGCCTCGACATTGACCTTCATCCTGATGCTGCTCGGCTCCGGCCTGGGGTTGAGCATGGTCTCGCCATGGTCGGGCTCAAGCGCCTCTATCACCAGCTTCGCGGTTTCGACCGCGGTCTGGCTGATCGTCGTGCAATGGCTGTCATCCGGCCTCGGTGGCTATCTTGCCGGCCGGCTGCGCACCAAATGGGTGGGCGTGCATACCGACGAGGTTTATTTCCGGGATACGGCTCATGGCTTCCTGGCATGGGCGCTGGCGACGCTGCTGGTCCTCGGCGTGCTCGGCTCGGCGCTGTCGGCGGCTGTGGGTTCCGGCGTCCAGGCTGTATCCAGCGTGGCCGCCGGCGCCGCCCAGGGCGCTTCGGCCGGTGCATCGGCCAATGCAGGCGGGGCATCGACGGACAATGCCACATCCTATCTGGTGGACTCGTTGTTCAGGCCGGCGGACGCGGCGAGACTGGCGGCAGCCAATCCGCAAAACGACGCGGCGGCGGCGGCGCAGGCATCGCGCATCCTGGTCGCCAGCGCTGCGGCTGGCGAGGTTTCGCCCGAGGACAAGACATACCTGTCGCAGCTGGTCGCGGCACGCACCGGCCTGTCGGAAGCAGACGCCAAGACGCGTGTCGATACGCTGCTGGCAAAGGCGCAGGACGCCAAGGCCAAGGCCCAGCAGGCGGCCGATACCGCCAGGAAGGCGAGCGCCACATTTGCGCTCCTCGGCGCCCTGTCGCTGGTCATCGGCGCCTTCATCGCCAGCGCCGCGGCCGCCCTCGGCGGCAGGCAGCGCGACGACGAGGAGGCTGTGTTCCTGACCAGCCGTTGAACATCGTCTGAAATCCGCATGAAGAAGCCCGGCGAGCCGGGCTTCTTCATGCGGACGATGTGACCGGGTCAGTGATCCATGGCCTTGACGATTTCCTCGGTCATCTTCTTGGCGTCGCCGAGCAGCATCATGGTGCCGTCCTTGTAGAACAGCGTGTTGTCGATGCCGGCATAGCCGGAGCCGAGCGAGCGCTTGACGAACAGGCAGGTGCGCGCCTTGTCGACGTCGAGGATCGGCATACCGTAAATAGGTGAGGACTTGTCATCCCGCGCGGACGGGTTGGTGACGTCGTTGGCGCCGATGACATAGGCGACGTCGGCCTGCGCGAATTCGGAATTGATGTCCTCGAGCTCGAACACTTCGTCGTAAGGCACGTTGGCTTCGGCCAAGAGCACGTTCATGTGGCCCGGCATGCGGCCGGCCACGGGGTGGATGGCGTATTTGACGTCGACGCCATTGGCCTTGAGCTTGTCGGCCATCTCGCGCAGTGCGTGCTGCGCCTGGGCGACGGCCATGCCGTAGCCCGGCACGATGATGACCTTCTGCGCGTTCATCATCAGATAGGCGGCATCATCGGCCGAGCCCTGCTTGACCGTGCGCTCGATCCCATCATCACCGCCCGCGGCCGCAGTCTCACCACCGAAGCCGCCGAGGATGACGGAGATGAAGGAGCGGTTCATGCCCTTGCACATGATGTAGGACAGGATGGCGCCCGACGAGCCGACCAGGGCGCCGGTGATGATCAGCGCCAGATTGCCGAGCGTGAAGCCCAGAGCCGCGGCCGCCCAACCCGAATAGGAGTTGAGCATCGACACCACGACCGGCATGTCGGCGCCGCCGATGGGGATGATGAGCAGCACGCCCAGCACCAGCGATGCGGCAACGATGAGCCAGAAGACGAGCTTCGATTCGGTGGTGACCAAAAGCACGATCAGCACGACCAAGGCGATGCCAAGCGCGATGTTGATGAAATGGCGGCCGCCGATCATGATCGGCTTGCCGGACATGCGCCCGTCAAGCTTCAGGAAGGCGATGACCGAGCCGGTGAAGGTGATGGCGCCGATGGCCACACCCAGGCTCATTTCGACCAGCGCCTGGGCGTGGATGTCGCCCGCCGTGCCGATGCCGAAGCTTTCCGGCGCATAGATGGCGGCGGCCGCCACCATCACGGCGGCAAGGCCGACGAGCGAGTGGAAGGCGGCGACCAGTTGCGGCATCGAGGTCATGGCGATGCGCCTGGCCGTGACGGCGCCGACGCCGCCGCCGATGGCAAGGCCGAGCACGATCAGGCCGAAGCGTCCGGCCGATGGCGTGGCCAGCGCCAGCGTGGTGGCGATGGCGAT
>NZ_JAIUIF010000005.1:0-384400 GCF_020165475.1 Mesorhizobium sp. BR1-1-15
CGAGGATGTCGGTGTAGAAGGCTTCGGCAGCGGCGAGGTCGGTGACGTAAAGAGCGGATTCAAGAATTGCAGAGGGGATCACGAGGCACCCCCCTCTGGCCTGCCGGCCATCTCCCCCGCAAGGGGGGAGATTGGCGGCGTTGCCGAAAGCGCTCGTCCTGCAATGCCGGAGATTGGCGAAGGCAGAGGTGACAACCGATCTCCCCCCTTGAGGGGGAGATGGCCGGCAGGCCAGAGGGGGGCGCCTGGGCTCGACATTGAAAGCCTAAACCACCGCCATCTGCTGCAAACTCACCAGTCGCTGTATACCTTTCTTGGCCAGGCCCATCAGCTCGGCGAACTGCCCTTCCGAAAAGGGCTCGCCCTCGGCCGTGCCCTGGATCTCGACGATGCCGCCCTTGCCGGTCATGACGAAATTGGCGTCGGTGCCGGCGGAGGAATCCTCGAGATAGTCGAGGTCGATGACCGGCTGGCCGTCATGGATGCCGCAGGAAATCGCCGCGACATGGTCCTTCAGCACCTTGGCGAGGCTCACCATCTGCCGCGCTTCCATCCAGCGCAGGCAATCGTAGAGCGCCACCCAGCCGCCGGTGATGGAGGCGGTGCGGGTGCCGCCATCGGCCTGGATGACGTCGCAGTCGACGGTGATCTGCTGCTCGCCCAGCGCCTGCAGGTCGACCACGGCGCGCAGCGAGCGGCCGATCAGCCGCTGGATCTCCAGCGTGCGCCCGCCCTGCTTGCCGGCGGAGGCCTCGCGGCGCATGCGCTCGCCTGTCGAGCGCGGCAGCATGCCGTATTCGGCCGTCACCCAGCCCTTCCCGGAATTGCGCATCCAGCCCGGCACCTTTTCTTCCAGGCTTGCCGTGCACAAGACATGCGTGTCGCCGAACTTCACCAGGCACGAGCCTTCGGCATGTTTGGAGACGCCGCGCTCGAAGGAGATGGCGCGCATTTCGTCGAACTGGCGTTTGGAGGGGCGCATTCGGCCTGCTTTCTTGTCAGCTTTTTTGAATCTTGGCCGGCTTTTAGACGCATGCGGGGCACGGCGTAAAGGAAAATGGACCGGCGGCCGCAAACGCGGCGGCACCGGGGCGATCGCGCAACGCGACACCGGGTGATCGCAAACGGCGACACCGGGTGATCGCAAGTGCGACACCGGCTGATCGCGCAACGCGACACCGGGTGATCGCAAGTGCGACACCGGGTTGCGCGCAGCGCCGCGAAGTCTATATCCTTGAACCGGAGGTTATGGCCGAAATGACCAAGGCAGTCGATCCCGCTTCGCAGTCGCTCGCTCTTCACGCGCCGGCACTTCAGGCGCTCGACATGCGTTCGCGCGACATCTTCCGGCGTATCGTCGATTCCTATCTGAGGGACGGCGAGCCCGTGGGATCGCGCAGCCTGTCGCGCATCCTGCCGTCCTCGCTGTCGCCCGCCACCATCCGCAACGTGATGAGCGACCTCGAACATCTCGGCCTGATCTACGCGCCGCACATCTCGGCCGGCCGCCTGCCGACGCAGGCCGGCCTGCGCTTCTTCGTCGACGCCTTCATGGAATTGGGCGACCTCTCCGACGAGGAGCGGCGCAGCATCGAGGCGCAGGTGCGCGCCTCCGGCTCGGGCGCCACGCTGGAACACATGCTGACCGAGGCCAGCCAGATGCTGTCGGGCATGTCGCGCGGCGCCGGCCTGGTGCTGGCCGCCAAGAACGAGGTGGCGCTCAAGCACATCGAGTTCATCCAGCTCGAGCCCACCAAGGCGCTGACCGTGATGGTGTCGCAGAACGGCGACGTCGAGAACCGGGTCATCGATCTGCCGGCCGGCATCACCGTCTCGCAATTGCACGAGGCCTCGAATTTTCTCAACGCCCATATTCGCGGCCGTACGCTGGCCGAGGCGCGGGCGGAGGTCGAGCGTATCAAGGAAGAGACAAGGGCAGCGCTCGACACGCTGTCGCAGGACCTGGTGGAGAAAGGGCTGGCGGTGTGGGCCGGCGCGGAAAGCGGCCTGCCGGCGCGCCTGATCGTGCGCGGCCGCGCCAATCTGCTCGAAAACGTCACCGCCCAGGCCGACATCGAACTCCTGCGCCACCTGTTCGAGGACATGGAGACGCAGGACGGGCTGATCCAGCTGCTCGACCTCGCCGAGGCGGGACCGGGCGTGCGCATCTTCATCGGCTCGGAAAATAAGCTTTTCTCGCTCTCCGGCTCGTCGCTGGTCGTGGCGCCTTACCGCGACAAGGACGCCCGCGTCGTCGGCGCGCTCGGAGTCATCGGCCCGACCCGGCTCAACTATGCCCGCATTGTCCCGATGGTCGACTATACGGCGCAGCTGATATCGCGCATGCTGCGCTGAGAGCTGGGATCGATCCAGACGGCCGAGGAGAGAAAAGATGGCGCTGGAATCGTTCAAGGCCCAGATCAGCCTGCTGCTGGAGGAGATGGTCAACCAGCCTGAGGATGTGCGCGAAGTGCAGGAGCAATTGCGCGAGAAGCTGCGCGAAATCCGCGCCATGGGCATGCCGCTGCCGGCCGATCTCGTCGAACTGGAAAAGAACCTCGACGCCGATCTCGATCTCGACGCGGATAGCTGACCCGAATTCCTTCAACTCCCCGTGTCGTCCGGAACGACTGCCGAGCCCGCCCGTTCCCTTGATGCATGTGACTTCGGTCTTGGGACAACGACATGCATGAAGAAGCGAGAAGCTGGAGACTGGGATGATCCGACTTGCCGGCGCCGTGGTAATCGCTGCTGCCTTGCTCTTCGCCGCGACGGCATTGGCCCAGCAGGAAGAGCCGGTGCTGAAGGGCGCGGCCGCATTCGGTGACTGGCGGGCCGATGCGCCGGGCGTGCGCCGGTTGATCAGCCCGCAAGACCAGCCCAGGCCCTATGTCACCAGATCCGCCTCGAACGGCGCCGGTCCGGTGCAAAGGCCGCAAGGCGCCGAGCCGCGGCTGCCGGCGGGCTTTTCGGCGGAACTGATCGCTTCGGGCATCGACAATCCGCGCGTCGTGCGCGTCGCGCCCAATGGCGACCTGTTCGTCGCCGACAGCGAGGCCAACCAGATCCGCGTCTACCGTCTCGGCGAGGGCAGCGCGAAACCTGTCAGGGACGGCATCTTCGCCCGCAATCTCAACCAGCCCTACGGCATCGCCTTCTACCCGCCAGGGGACAACCCGCAATGGGTCTATGTCGCCAACAGCGACAGCATCGTGCGCTTTCCCTACCGCGATGGCGACCTGGAGGCCTCCGGCGAGCCGGAAACCATCGTCCGCGATATTCCGGCCACTCATCACTGGACCCGCGACATCGCCTTCTCGCCGGACGGCAAGACGCTGTATCTCTCGGTCGGCTCCGGCTCGAACGCCGCCCAGGACATGGCAAGGAAACCGCGGGGCGGGCTCGACGCCTGGGCCAGGTCGAAGCCGCTCGGCGCCACCTGGGGCGCGGAGGAAGGCCGCGCCGACGTCAGGGCTTTCGACCCGGACGGTAGGAATGGGCGCATCGTCGCCACCGGCCTGCGCAACTGTTCGGGCATGGCCATCCAGCCGGCGGCGGGCGCGCTGTGGTGCGTGGTCAACGAGCGCGACGCGCTCGGCGACAACGTGCCGTTCGAATATGCGACCGAAGTGAAGGAAGGCGCCTTCTACGGCTGGCCCTGGTACTATATCGGCGACAATGAGGATCCGCGCCACAAGGGCGCGCGTCCCGACCTTGCCGGCAAGGTCACCGTCCCCGACATTCTGATGCAGGCGCATTCGGCGCCGCTCAACATCGCCTTCTACGACGGCAGGAATGTCCGCGCAGGATCCGGTTTTCCGGCCGAATACAGGGGCGACGCCTTCGTCGCCCTGCACGGTTCGTGGAATCGCGGCAACAGGACTGGCTACAAGGTGGTGCGGCTCAAGTTCAAGGACGGCAAGCCGACCGGCGAATATGAGGATTTCATGACCGGCTTCGTCACCTCCGGCGGCGAGGTCTGGGGCCGGCCGGTCGGCGTGGCGGTGGCGAGCGACGGCGCGCTGATCGTCACCGAGGACGGCAACGGCACCATCTGGCGCGTGACCTACGGCGACGGCCGGTCCTGATCCGCTGGGAGGCCTCGAGCACGGGGCATGCCTGGTGCAACCAAATCCGGCTCCAGGCAATTCCCGCCCGCGAAACTCTGTGCGACAAGGCGCCGTCCCAGCAGTTTCGCGGACGCAAGGCTCAATCCATGACCCTCACCGGCTTCCTCGCCTACAGCGCCGCCCTCGGCTTGGCCGCGGCCATTCCCGGCCCCGGCGTCACCGCGCTTGTGGCGCGCGCGCTCGGCTCCGGCTTCCGCTCGTCGCTGGCCATGTCCTTCGGCCTGATGCTCGGCGACCTTCTTTATCTCACCGCCGTGGTGCTTGGGCTTGCCTTTGTCGCGCAGACCTTCGGCCTGGTGTTCCTCGCCGTCAAATGGGCCGGCGTCGCCTATCTCGCCTTCCTCGGCTGGCGCTTCTGGACCGCCGGCATCACGCCCGAGACGGTCGAGGCCAGGAAAGGCAAGGGCGGGCTGGCGTCGAGCTTCCTCGCCGGCCTGACGGTGACGCTCGGCAATCCGAAGACGATGATCTTCTATCTCGCCATCACGCCGACCATCGTCGACCTCAAGACCATCACGCTGGCCGATTACGGCGTCCTCGCCGCACTCACCGTCCTCGTCCTGTTCGTGGTGCTGGTGCCTTATCTGGCGCTGGCGGCCAAGGCGCGCTGGTTCCTGCGCTCGCCGCGCGCCCTGAAGGCGCTGAACCGCACCGCGGCCGGTTTCATGGTCGGCGCGGCGGCGGCGATCGCCGCCCGCCAATAGGGCCATTTTTGCCAAGGCATTCCGCCGGGCCGGCTTTTGCGGGAACGCTTTTCCGAGGCCGAGGCGTTTTAGACACGGGCCCCACTCGGATATTTTCGGGCGACGGTCTATCTTGCGTCCGTGGAAGGCCTATCTTGGCGGCCATCCGTCTGAGATCAGTTCATCCGCCTGACATTCTGGGAGCCAAACCAATGAACAAGTCCGCCGCCTCCGCTCGTGTTCCCGGCCGTGGCCGCATCTACAATTCCATCACCGATACGATCGGCGACACGCCACTGGTGCGGCTCGACAAATTCGCCAAGGAGAAGGGCATCGTTGCCCATCTCCTTGCCAAGCTCGAATTCTTCAACCCGATCGCCTCGGTCAAGGACCGTATTGGCGTGGCGATGATCGAGGCGCTCGAGGCATCGGGCAAGATCGCTCCCGGCAAGACGACGCTGATCGAGCCGACTTCGGGCAATACCGGCATCGCGCTTGCCTTCGCCGCCGCCGCCAAGGGCTACAAGCTGATCCTCACCATGCCCGAAACCATGTCGGTCGAGCGCCGCAAGATGCTGGCGCTGCTCGGCGCCGAACTGGTGCTGACCGAAGGGCCGAAAGGCATGAAGGGCGCCATCGCCAAGGCCGACGAACTGGCGGCCACCATCCCCAACGCCATCATCCCGCAGCAGTTCGAGAACCCGGCCAATCCCGAGATCCATCGCACGACGACTGCCGAGGAGATCTGGAACGACACCCATGGCGAGGTCGACATCATCGTCTCCGGCATCGGCACCGGCGGCACCATCACCGGCGTCGGCCAGGTGCTGAAGAAGCGCAAGCCTTCGCTGCATGTCGTCGCGGTCGAACCGGAAACCTCGCCGGTGCTGTCGGGCGGCCAGCCCGGTCCGCACAAGATCCAGGGCATCGGCGCCGGCTTCGCGCCAAAAATCCTCGACACCACCATCTATGACGAAATCGTCACGGTCTCGAACGAGGATTCGGTCGCCAATGCCCGCCTCGTCGCCCGGCTGGAAGGCGTGCCGGTCGGCATCTCCTCGGGCGCCGCTTTGCAGGCGGCGATCGTCGTCGGCTCGCGGCCGGAGAACAAGGGCAAGAACCTGGTGGTGATCATCCCGTCCTTCGCCGAACGCTACTTGTCGACCATCCTGTTCGAGGGCTTGGGGGCGTAGGGTCTTCGTTGGGCGAAGCGATACGGCGCGTCGCCTGTCGAGTTCGACACGCTCTCTTCTGCCCTGCCGGGCGCTTAACACAAAAGGCGCTTAGCCTGGCCCGCTGAAAAAACCCGCGGTGGCGGCTGCCACGGGCTTGAGCAGCGCCCTGCTTCCGGTTCATATCGCCCCCGGCCCCCGCAGGGCCGGCGGAGGACCTCATGTACAAGCTCTACACCCGTCCCGGCAGCGGCGGCTTCGTTGTCGAGGCGGCCCTGGCGCTGGCCAAGGCGCCGTTCGAGCAGATCGACGTACCGAAATCCGACCGGCCCGATCCCGCTTTCCTCCACATTAGCCCGCTGAACCAGGTGCCGGTGCTGACCTTGCCGGACGGCCGCTCGCTGACCGAATCGGCGGCCATCTGCATCCTGCTCGCCGAACGCCATCCGCGGGCCGGACTGGCGCCGGCGGCCGATGAACCGGCCCGCGCCGACTTCCTGCGCTGGATGGCGTTCATGTCGTCCGCCCTCTATCCGGCGGTGCTGCGTTTCTACTACGCGCCGCGCTACACGGCCGACGCCGACGGCGCCAAGGCCGTCAAGCAGGCGGCCGTGGCCGAGATGGACCGCGGCTTTGCCGTCATCGACGCCGCCTTGCGCGGCCGCGACTGGCTGGCAGGCGAGGCGATGTCGGTGGCCGATATCTATCTGGCCATGCTGGTGGCCTGGCATCCCGACAGCGGCAAGGCACGCACCGCCTGGCCCGACATCGAACGCCTGTGGGCCAGGCTTCGCGAGCACCCGCTGATGAAGACGCTCAACGCCTCGCACGAAATGTGGCCGGGCTGAACGGGTCGCCGGCAAAGCACCGCCGTCGGGCATTTCAATGCCTGAGCGTCGCGCGTTTTACCTGCAGGAAGCGGCGTACCGCCGGATCGCTTTCGAGGCCGATCGCGCGGTCATAGGCCTCGACCGCCTGCGGCACCTGGCCGAACCTGGCCAGAAGGCCGGCGCGGGCGGCCCAATAGGGCTGGTAATCATTGAGCCGCTTGTCGTCGCCAAGCACGTACAGCGCCGCCAGCCCCGCCACGGCGCCCTCGGCTTCGGCGATCGCCACCGCGCGGTTGATCGCCACCACGGGCGATCGTGCGATCGAAAGCAACGCGTCGTAGAATTCGCGGATCGCCACCCAGTCGGTCTCGCCGCTCAGCCGCCGCGCCGCGTGAACGGACTGCACGGCCGCTTCGAGCTGGTAGCGGCCGATGGCGCCCATGGAGGCGGCGCGGCCGAGCAGGGTTTCCGCCTCGTCGATCAGGGCATGATCCCAAAGCGCATGATCCTGCTCGGCGAGCGGCACATAATCTCCGGACCCATTGCGGCGCGCGGTGCGGCGCGCTTCGGCGAACAGCATCAGCGCAAGCAGGCCCAGCGCCTCCGGTTCGTCCGGCAGCAGCGAGGCCACCAGCCTGCCGAGCCAGATCCCTTCGGTGGCCAGGTTCCGGCGCCGCGTCTCGCTGCCCGCCGGGTCGGACCAGCCCTCGGCGAAGGTCGCGTATATGGCCTCCAGCACGGTATCCAGGCGCTCGCCGAGTTCGGCTCGCTCCGGTACGCGGAACGGAATGCCGGCTTCACGGATGCGGGCCTTGGCCCGCACCAGGCGCTGGCCCATTGTCGCCGGCGGGACCAGGAAGGCGGAGGCGATCGTCGCGGCGTCGAAGCCAAGCACGGCCTGCAGGATCAATGGCGCGCGCACGCCAGGTTCGATCGCCGGATGCGCGCAGGCGAACATCAGCCGCAGCCGCTCGTCGGGCAGGTCCTGGTCGGTCATGCACGCCTCCGCCTCCTCGGCAATCAGCTTGAGATGGTCGCGGCCGGCTTCGCTGGTGAGCCGCCGCCGCACCGCGTCGACACGCCGCCGCCTTGCCACGGCAAGCAGCCAGGCCTCCGGCTTTTCGGGCACGCCGGTTCGTGGCCAGCGTTCGAGCGCCGCGGCAAAGGCGTCGGCCAGCGCGTCCTCGGCGGCGGCCACGTCGCGCGTGGGCGCCGCGAGCCAGGCGACCAGCTTGCCGTAGCTTTGCCGGGCGGCGGCCTCGGCGGCTGCCCGGGCAATCTGCGAGCTGCTGTCCATCACATCGTCATTTCTTGGGCATGTATTCGGCCATTTCCCAAATCGGCCGCAACTCGACCGTGCCTGTGCTGGCCGCCGGGCAGCGCGCCGCCCATTCGATGGCGGTATCGATGTCGGCCGCTTCGATCATGTAGAAGCCGGCAAGCTGCTCCTTGGTGTCTGCATAGGGGCCGTCGATCACGTTGGTCTTGCCGTCGGTGATCCGCACCGAGGTGGTTGCCTGAGTCGGGCGCAGCCTTTCTCCGGCCAGCCACGCGCCGGATTTCTTCAACGCTTCGGTATAGGCGCCATAGGCCGCGCTCATCTGTTGGGCCTTCTCGATCGGCGTGTTCGCCAGTGCGGCTTCGTCGTTGTTGATCAAAAGCATGTATCGCATGGGTCTTCTCCCGTGGTTTCATAGGCCGCGTCCTTGCGAGCCGGACATATGTCGCGCGACAAGGGCCGATTTCGACAGGTGCCGGAAAAAATCTTTCGGCCACGGTCGCGTCCCGCGCAAGCCGGGAGCTGTTTCCGCATCCATTCAACCGTTCGTCTAATGAATGCAATTGCGGGTTGGCATTTGCGGCCCGCCGTCTAAACTCGGCCGGTTCGCATCGAGGAGGTGGTGCGGCAGCCAATATTTCAGGGAGGAAACCGGATGTTCCATTTCAGAACGAAGTTCGTTGCAGCCGGCGCAATGGCGCTATCGCTTGGGCTTGGCATTGCCTCGGCCAGGGCACAGGAATTCATCAACGTGCTGACCGGCGGCACGTCGGGCGTCTACTACCCGCTCGGCGTGGCGCTGTCGGAAATCTACAGCAAGGGCATCGCAGGCGCCCGCACCCAGGTGCAGGCCACCAAGGCTTCGGTCGAGAACCTCAATCTGCTGCAGCAGGGCAAGGGCGAGATCGCCTTCGCGCTCGGCGATTCCGTCAAGATGGCCGCCGAAGGCAATGCCGAGGCCGGCTTCCCCGGCAAGCTCGACAAATTGCGCGGCATCGCCGCCATCTATCCCAACTACATCCAGATCGTCGCCAGCCAGGAATCCGGCATCAAGACGCTGGCCGACCTCAAGGGCAAGAGCCTGTCGGTCGGCGCGCCGGCCTCCGGTACCGAGCTCAATGCGCGTGCCATCTTTGCCGCCGCCGGGCTGAAATACGAGGATCTCGGCCGGGTCGAATACCTGCCCTTCGCCGAATCGGTCGAGCTGATCAAGAACCGCCAGCTCGATGCCACGCTGCAGTCGGCCGGCCTCGGGGTCGCCTCGATCCGCGATCTCGCCACCTCGGTGCCGATCAACGTCGTCGCCGTGCCGGCCGAGGATGTCGCCAAGATCGGCGCCCCCTATCTGTCGGTGGTTATCCCCAAGGGCACCTATGAGGGCCAGGCCGAGGACGTCGCGACCGCGGCCGTCGGCAATTTCCTCATCACCCGCGCCGACGTTTCCGACGAGACGGCCTACCAGATGACCAAGCTGATGTTCGAGCATCTCGACCAGCTAGCCGCCGCCCACGCCGCCGCCAAGGCGATCGATCCTGCCAAGGCGCTCGACGGCATGCCGGTGCCGCTGCATCCGGGCGCTGAGCGGTACTACAAGGAGAAGGGGTTGTTGAAATAGGGCGAGGACTTTCTGAGATGTCTTCGCACTGTCATTCGCTCATTTTGGAGTGCATCGGATGAGCGAAACAACGCATGGAACGACAGCCGACGGCAAATCCTCCACCTTCCATCTCCCCGTCGCCGAAGAGCAGGTCGAAGGCTTGCCGCCGGGCTTTGGCGACGGCATCGCCGGCAAGGCTGCCTTCCTCATCGCCGTCGCCTTTTCCGTGTTCCAGATCTACGTCGCCGCCTATGGCAGCATCCCGAGCCAGGTGGTGCGGGCCATGCATGTCGGTTTCCTGCTGCTGCTCGGCTTTGGCCTGATCGCCAACCTGCGCGCCCGAAGCCTGCCGGCCAAGGCCGTGTTCTGGGCGTTCGGCGTGCTCGGCTTCGGCACCGGTCTCTACAATTGGGTGTTCTACACCGACCTCATCCGCCGCTCCGGTTTCCTCACCACGCCGGATCTTGTCGTCGGCGCGGTGCTGGTGGTGCTGGTCTTCGAGGCGGCCCGGCGGCTGATGGGACTGCCGCTGGCGATCATCGCTTTCATCTTTCTCGCCTATTGTTTCGTCGGCAACCATCTGCCGCCGCCCTTCATCCATCGCGGCTACGATTTCGCCCAGCTCGTCGACACTTTCGCCTATGGCACCGAAGGCATATACGGCACGCCGGTCTATGTCTCGGCCGCCTATATTTTCATCTTCGTGGTCTTCGCCGCCTTCCTCGAACGCGCCGGCATGATCGCGCTGTTCAACGATTTCGCGCTCGGCCTGGTCGGCTCGTGGCGCGGCGGCCCGGCGCAGGTCTGCGTTTTGTCCTCGGCGCTGATGGGCACCATCTCCGGCTCCGGCGTTGCCAATGTCGTGGCCAGCGGCCAGTTCACCATCCCGTTGATGAAGCGCTTCGGCTTCCGCTCGGCTTTCGCCGGTGCCGTCGAGGCGACCTCCTCGATGGGCGGCCAGATCATGCCGCCGGTGATGGGCGCGGTCGCCTTCATCATGGCCGAGACGCTGAACATCCCCTATGCCGAAGTGGTCAAGGCGGCGATCATCCCGGCGCTGCTCTATTTCGGCGCCTGTTTCTGGCAGGTGCATCTGGAAGCCGGCAAGGCCGGCCTGCACGGCATGGCCAAGGCCGAACTGCCCAATCCCTGGGATGCCGTGCGCCAGCACTGGCCGCTGGTGCTGCCGCTGGCGGCCCTCATCTACCTTCTGTTTGCCGGCTACACACCGATCTTCGCCGGCACGATGGGCCTGGCGCTGACCATCGTGCTCATCCTCGGCACGCCGCTGGCGGCCCTGATCGGACCGCTCGCCTTCCGCGTCGTCTTCTGGCTGGCGCTCGGGCTCGCCGCCGCCTCGTTCATGCGCTTCGGCGTCAACATACTCGGCCTCGTCATCGCCGCGCTCGTCGTCGCCTGCTTCGCCTTCAAGGGCGGGCGCGAAACGCTGCGGATCTGCGTGGATTCACTCGCCGAAGGGGCCAAGAACGCGCTGCCGGTCGGCATCGCCTGCGCCATCGTCGGCATCGTCATCGGCACGCTGACGCTCACCGGCATCGCCTCGACCTTCATCGGCTGGATCATCTCCATCGGCCAGGACAATCTGTTCCTGTCCCTGGTGCTGACCATGCTCACCTGCCTGGTGCTTGGCATGGGCATCCCGACCATTCCCAACTACATCATCACCTCCTCGCTGGCCGGCCCGGCGCTGCTGTCGCTCGGCGTGCCGCTGGTGGTCAGCCATATGTTCGTCTTCTACTTCGGCATCATGGCCGATCTTACGCCACCGGTGGCGCTGGCCGCCTTCGCGGCCGCCCCGATGGCCAGGGAAAGCGGCCTCAAGATCGGCATCCAGGCGACCAAGCTTGCCATTGCCGGTTTCGTCGTGCCGTTCATGGCGGTCTACACGCCGGCGCTCATGCTGCAGGATCCAGGCCCGATCGCCGCCCAGTTCGGCTACCCCGTCGAGGTCGCCTACATCGTCGTCAAGGCGTGCATGGGCATCGTGCTGTGGGGTGCCGCCGCCGTCGGCTTCCTTGCCAGGCGCATGGCGTGGTGGGAACGGCTCGTCGCCTTCTGTGCCGGCGTGCTGCTGGTCGCGGCGATCCCGCTCACCGACGAGACGGGCTGGGCACTGTCTTTCGCCTGGATCGGCTGGCATTTCTGGCGCGCGCGGCGGGCGACGGCCAAAGCATGAGCCTGTGTATCCTTGCCGCCGGCAAGACGGTGACGCTCGCGGCCGCCGCCTTCACCCTGTCCTGGACGCACTCGGTGGAGCGCACGCGCTGGGAGGAACACTGGAAGGTGATGCCTTCCGGCCTGCAAGTCACCGAGGCGCGCATAAAGGGCTCGGGCGCCGGCATGGAACCACCCGAGGGCGCGGTGCTGCGAGACGGCTGGTGGGCCTATGCGCCGAAGGCCGGGCCGCAGCGAAGCCTTATGCTCGCCGCCTCCGGCGCGACCGGTGATGGTTGGACACTGTGCACAGATCAGGGTTGCCGAGAACTCGGCAAGGTGGCCGGCGGCACGATTGTGCTGGAGCCGTGTGCTCCGGACGGCACGAGCCGGCCCCGGTAGCGCACGATCATCCCGGCTGGAGCCGACGCCGTCGAAGACGGTCAGCGGCTGGGTTGCATCGAAGGGTATTCAGAAGGACGGCTTGGACTGGACCCGACTGGACTGGGGCCGACTGGACTGGGGCCGACTGGACTGGAGAAGGTCGCTTACGCGGGCCTCGGCGGCTCGTGTCCTGAGACATTAAGCCGGCGAAGGCGGTCTCAAAGCCGCGGCGATGTCGCACGCCGCCGATCGGCGAAAGCCGGGCGCTCGGCGCGATAGGTGGTGGCGCGCGACTCGGCGTCAGGCCTGCAGATGCGGCTGTTGTGTCGGCTCTCGAAAGTCATGGTCAGTGCGCGCCCAGCGAGGTGCCGCGACGAGCGCAGGCCGGGCCTGGTCCGCGCATGTAATAGCGCTCGGGCCGATAGGTCGGCGCGACGAATTCGCGGATGGCTGCGGCATAGCCGATGAGGTGCGTAAGGAAGTTCATTTTACCTGTCCCTGTCCCGACTTTCGGGTGTCCCTTCCGAATTGCGGAAATCATAGCGTCGAGGCGTGAATAGTCGGTGAACGCGATGTTAATTTCTGGTCGAAAACCCGTCGCTTCATGGCCGGAATGCGGCTGATTCGGGGTCTTTCCACGCCTTTTGTCGCCATTTCGGCGTGTGTGACTTTTGCATCACATATGTTTCGTTTGAATGTCGCCTGGGTGCGGTTGCGTTTCAGCTTTCGCCCTGGCGGGAGAATTTCCTTGCTCGCCGCCGCAAGTCCGGAACCCGGCCCGGGACGAGACGTTGATTCCTAGAGCCGGCATGGCCGGCCCATGGGGCCGCCGACCTGCGGCCCCACGCTAACCCGCAACCGCAAGAGCAAAGGAAGGGCCGCAATCATGGGCTTCTTTTCGAAGGACATCAAAACCCTGGACGACCTCTTCGTGCACACGCTGCGCGACATCTATTATGCCGAAAAGCAGATCGAGAAGGCATTGCCGAAGATGATCGACAAGGCGACGGATCCTCAGCTGAAGGCCGGCTTCGAGAAACATCTCGAGCAGACCAGGGGCCATGTCGAGCGCGTCGAGCAGGTGTTCGAACTGCACGGCGTCAAGGCCAAGGAGGTCAACTGCCCGGCCATAGACGGCATCCTCGAGGAAGCCGACGACGTCAGCGGCGACGTCGACGACAAGGAGGTGCTGGACGCGGCGCTGATCGCCTCGGCGCAAGCGGTCGAGCACTATGAGATGACCCGCTATGGCACCTTGATCGCCTGGGCCAAGCAGCTTGGCCGCAGCGACTGCGCCAACGTTCTGGCCAAGAACCTCAAGGAAGAGCAGGCGACGGATCGCAAGCTGACCGAAATAGCGGAAAGCAAGATCAACCTGCAGGCCGCCGAATAGGGGCTGAAAGAGCCGGGGCCGGTGGCAATCGCGCCGGCCTTGGCTCGACCGGATTGGAACCGTTGGGGTCGTCGTCCGTTCCAGCCAGGTCTTTCTCTACAGGAAATCATCATGGCGCCGCGTCCCGCCTGGAGAGGCTATCTGAAGCTTTCGCTGGTCACCTGCGCCATCGAACTGACCAATGTCGTCACTCATGCCGAGAAGGTCTCTTTTCGCATCCTCAACCGCGAGACCGGCAACACGGTGAAGCGGGTCTATGTCGACGCCGAAACCGGCAAGCCGCTTGAGGATGGCGACGAGATAAAGGGCTACGAGGACGACGATGGCAAGTTCATCCACATCGAAGAGGACGAGATCGAGGCCATCCAGATCGAGTCCTCGCACACGATGAGCCTCGACGGCTTCGTCGACAAATCCTCCATCGAGCAGATCTATCTCGATACGCCCTATTACGTCGCGCCGGCCGACAAGGTCTCGCAGGACGCTTTCGCCGTCATCCGCGACGCGATGGCCGGCAAGAAGATGGCGGGCCTGGCGCGCATCGTGCTCTATCGGCGCGAACGTCCCGTGGTCATCGAACCGCTCGGCAAGGGCATGGTGCTGACGACGTTGCGATACGACAACACAGTGCGCCAGCCGGACACCGTCTTCGGCGACATCGAATCGGTGAAGACGGATCAGGAGATGACCGATCTGGCCGAGCTCATCATCGACAAGAAGAAGGCGAAGTTCGATCCCTCCAAATTCGAGGACAAGTACGAGGATGCGCTGCTCGAACTGATCCGCGCCAAGAAGGCGGGCCGCAAGGCGCCGAAGGCCAAGGCGGCGCCCAAGCCGTCCAATGTCGTCAATCTTTTCGACGCTCTGAAGAAGAGCCTTTCGTCGGATGGCGGATCGGGCGAACGTCGCGGCAAGGCCTCCGCGAAAGCCAAACCGGCGGCCAAACGCGGCAAGCCGAAAGAAGCCGCGCCCAAGCGCAAATCGGCGTGAGGACATCAAGGGATGGCTAGCCTCGAACAATATCACGCCAAGCGCGATTTCAGGAAAACCGCCGAACCCCCCGGCAAGGTCGCCCGCGGCAAGAAGAGCGAGGCCGGCGGCATCTTCGTCATCCACAAGCACGCCGCGACCAGGCTGCATTACGACCTGCGCCTCGAACATGCCGGTGTGCTGTGGAGCTGGGCGGTGACGCGCGGGCCCAGCCTCGATCCGCACGAGAAACGGCTCGCCGTGCATGTCGAGGACCATCCGATCGACTATGCGCCGTTCGAGGGCACCATTCCCAAGGGCGAATATGGCGCCGGCTCGGTCATCGTCTGGGACGAGGGCACATGGGTGCCCGAGGGCGATCCGGCCAAGGCGATGAAGAAGGGCCATATCAACTTCGAGCTCAACGGCCACAAGCTGCACGGCCGCTGGCACCTGGTGCGGCTGAGACCGCGCCCCGGCGAGAAGCGCGACAACTGGCTGCTGATCAAGTCGGACGATGGCGCGGCCCGGCCGGGCGAGGATATTCTGGAGGAAGCGCCGAAATCGGTGAAGTCGGGCCTGACGATCGAGGAGGTCGGGGCGGGCAAGGCCGCGAAAGGGGAGAAGGCGAAAGTCTGGCACTCCAACAAACCGGCCGCCGAAAAGGCGAAGGCCGGACACGCAAAGCGCCTCGACTTCATCGAGCCGCAACTGGCCACGCTCGAGCGGGAAGCGCCGCCGGGCGAGGACTGGCTGCATGAGGTCAAGTTCGACGGCTATCGCATGCAGGCGCAGATCGCCGGCACGGACGTGCGGCTGCTCACCCGCACCGGCCTCGACTGGACGAAGAAATTCGGCGACGCGATCGTCGCCGAGCTCGCCGGATTGAAATGCAGCGACGCCATCATCGACGGCGAGATCGTCGTGCTGGCCGACAGCGGCGTCTCTTCCTTCGCGCTTTTGCAGGCCGACCTGTCGGCGAAGCGCACGGATCGCTTCATCTACTACGTCTTCGACCTGATGCGGCTGAATGGGCGGGACCTGCGCCGCGAGCCGCTGGTCGAGCGCAAGCAGGCCTTGCAGGAATTGCTGGCCAGCCAGCCGGAGGATTCGGCGGTCCGCTTCAGCGACCATTTCGCCGAGCCCGGCAAGGTGATGCTCGAGCATGCCTGCCGCATGGGACTGGAAGGCGTCGTCTCCAAGCGCGCCGACGCGGTCTACCGAAGCGGGCGCGGGCCGTCCTGGGTGAAGTCGAAATGCACGCTGCGACAGGAGTTCGTCATCGCCGGCTACCTGCCGTCAGACAAGACCGGGCGCGGGCTGCGTTCGCTGCTGCTTGGCTATTTCGAGGCCGGCAAGCTGCACTATGCCGGCCGCGTCGGCACCGGCTTCTCGACCGGCGGCGCCAATGCCCTGAAGAAGAAGCTCGATGCGCTGCAAACGAAGTCGTCGCCCTTCGACAAGGCCGTGCCGAGGGGCAAGGGCCTGGTCTGGGTGAAGCCGGAGCTTGTCGGCGAAGTGGAGTTCCGCAGTTGGACCTCCGACCGTATAGTACGCCACGCCTCGTTCCAGGGGCTGCGCGAGGACAAGCCGGCGGAGGAAGTCGTGCAGGAAAAGCCGAAGGCACCGACAGGCAAAAGCACGGCCCGGGCCAAGCCGGCGTCAAGCGGCGCAACGCCGGCAAGGGCGGCAACCACCACGGTGAAGCTGTCCCACCCAGAAAAGCTGCTGTGGCCCGACGAAAAGATATCCAAGCAGGGGCTGCTCGATCATTACGCGCTGGTGTGGCCGCGCATGAAACAATTCGTGGTCAACCGCCCGCTCAGCCTGGTCAGGGCCCCCGACGGGGTCGGCGGCCAGCGCTTCTTCCAGAAGCATGCCTCGCCAGGCATGCATGACAAGATCGAGAAAACGAGGGATCCCACGGATGGCGAGGAAATCCTGTTTATCCGTGACTTCGACGGCGTCGCGGCACTTGTCCAGCTCGGCGTGGTCGAGATCCACATCTGGGGTTGCACCATCGACGAGCTCGAACGACCTGACCAGATCGTCTTCGATCTCGACCCCGATGAAGGCGTCGACGTGAAGGCGGTGCGGGCGGCGGCACTCGACATAAGAGGCAAGCTTGACGAGCTGTCGCTGCCCAATTTCGTCAAGACGTCGGGTGGCAAGGGCTTTCATGTCGTCGTGCCGCTGAAGCCGTCGGCCAACTGGGAGGAGGTGAAAGGCTTCGCCCATGATTTCGCGCGCGCGCTGGAACAGGGCGCGCCCGACCGCTACACCGCGACGCTGTCCAAGAAGGCGCGCACCGGCAAGATATTCGTCGACTATCTGCGCAATGGCAGCGGCGCGACCACGGTGGCGCCCTACTCGTCGCGGGCCAAGAAGGGTGCCACGGTGTCGATGCCGGTGACCTGGGCCGAGATCGAAGCCGGCCTGCCGCCGAACGCATTCCCCATCGGCGACAAGACGACGCTGAAGCAACTCGCGGAAGCCGATCCGTGGAAGGATTTCTTCAAGAAGGGGAAGGTGTTGAAGCGGGGGTAATCCTGCCCGCATTTGCAGCGCGGCGATCCTTCGCGCCTGTCCCGCCGGCGAATCGATGCTGGCAACAGCGCCGATAGCTCAAGCCAAAAACACCTTCTCGAACGCCTGTTTGCCGGGCGGCGAAAAAATCACGGCGCGGCTGTCCTTCTCCCGGCGCGCCCATTTCTCGGTGAGGATCTTGTCGAGGATGGCGGCGCCCAGCGTGCCGGCGAGATGCGAGCGCCGTACGCTCCAGTCGAGGCAGGCGCGGCACACCGGCCGCCGGGCCTTTGCCTCCACATCGATGCCCATCGCCGCGAAATGCGAGGCGGCCGAAGGCGCCAAGCGGATTTCGCCGCGGTCTCGCAGCAGCAGCCTCCGGTCGATGAGGCGGTCGAGCATCGCCACCGCCTGCTCGCCGGCAAGATGATCGTAGCAGACGCGCGCCACGCGCATCGCCCCGTCGCGAGGGCCCGGCCGCACGCGCCTGGGACCGATGGTTTCGGCGACGCCGGCGATGGCTTCGATCATTTCAGCCACCTGCGGCCCGGCGAGCCCGTAATAGCGATGCCGGCCCTGGCTTGCCACGGTCAGCAGCCCGCCTCCCATCAGTTTCGACAGATGCGAGGAGGCGGTCGGCATCGATACGCCCGCCTCGAGCGCCAGTTCGCTTGCCGTCAGCGCCGTGCCGCCCATCAATGCGTTGAGCATGTTGGCGCGGGCCGGGTCGCCGATCAGGCCGGCGATGCGGGCAATGTCGGGTCCTTCGCGCATAGTTTCATCCCTATCGAAGCATTCTCGCCAGATAATCACTATCCTTCGCTGAGCTCAAGGAGCGCTGACGATGCTCCTGACAGGAAACTGCTTAGCACACCGGCGTAGGCGACGTTTCGACAGAGATCGAATTATCTGTGCGTCAACTCAGGGAGACCGGAATGACCATCACCTGCTTCATCCGCTACGAGATCGATCCGTTCGGCAAGGCCGCGTTCGAGGAATATGCCCGCAACTGGGGCCAGGCCATTCCGCGCTGCGGCGCCGACCTGATCGGCTACTACGCGCCGCATGAAGGCTCGGCCACGACCGCCTATGCGGCCTACAACATAGAAAGCCTGGCTGCCTATGAAGCCTATAGGGCCCGGCTTGCCGCCGACCCGGCCGGCAAGGCAAACTACGAATTCGCCCGCCGTGAAAAATTCATCCTCAAGGAGGACCGCATGTTCCTGAAACTGGCGTCCGGCCCGCACGCGAAGCTGGTGCTGCCGTGATCGCCGTCATCTTCGAGGTCGAGCCGGCCGCGGGCAGGCGCGACGCCTATCTGGGCATCGCCGCCCAGTTGCGGCCGCTGCTTGAAGGCATCGATGGCTTCATCTCGGTCGAGCGCTTCCAGAGCCTCGCCAATCCGGACCGCATCCTGTCACTATCGTTCTGGCGCGACGAGGATGCGGTGAAGGCCTGGCGCAACACGCAAGAACACCGGCAGGCGCAGCAGGCCGGGCGCGGCGGCATCTTTGCCGGCTACCGCCTGCGCATCGCGCACGTCGTGCGCGATTATGGCTTGAGTGAAAGGCAACAGGCGCCGGTGGATAGCCGGGCGGTGCACGGGTAATCGGCAGGTCCTTCCTTCTCCCAAAAGGGGGAGAAGGAAGAACCCTATGCGTTCCCGATCAGCACGCCCGCCGCGAACACCAGCGCGCCGCCGAGCACCACCTGGAAGGCCGCGCGCAGGAAGGGTGTCTGCATGTAGCGGTTCTGGACGAAGGCGATGGCCCAGAGTTCGAAGAACACCACCACGGCGGCAACCGCTGTCGCCGTCCAGAAATGCGGGATCAGGTAGGGCAGCGCATGGCCGAGGCCGCCGAGCGTCGTCATGATGCCCACGGTCAGGCCGCGCTTGACCGGCGAACCTCGACCCGACAGCTTGCCGTCGTCGGAGGCGACCTCGGTGAAGCCCATCGAGATGCCGGCGCCGATCGAGGCGGCGAGGCCGACGAGAAGCGTCTGCCACGTGTCATGCGTGGCAAAGGCGGCGGCGAAGATCGGCGCCAGCGTCGATACCGAGCCGTCCATCAGTCCGGCCAGTCCCGGCTGCACATAGGTGAGGATGAACTGGCGCTGCTCGGCCGTCGCCTCCTCGACCTTCACGGTGCCCGGCACGTGCTGCTGCTCCAGCCGCTGCGCCATGCTCTCATGGCTCTGTTCCGCCGCCGCCAGTTCGTCGAGCAGCTTTCTGGTCGAGGCATCGGTGGTGCGCCTGGCCGCCTCGACATAGAACAGATAGGCCTGCCGCTCCATCGCCTCGGCCTGGCGGCGTACCTGCTCGATGCCGAGCGGCTTGACCAGCCAGTCGGGCTTGCGCTCGTAATAGCCCTTCACATGCTCGCGCCGGATCAGCGGAATGCGCTCCCCGAAACGCCGGCGGAAAAGCTCGATCAGCGCGTCGCGATGACCGTCCTCCTCCTCGGCCATGTCCTCGAACATCTTGGCCGATTGCGGAAAATCCTCCGCCAGCCCATCCGCATAGGCGCGGTAGATGCGACCGTCGTCTTCTTCCGACGAGATGGCAAGCGCCAGGATCTCCTGTTCGGAGAGCGAATCGAAGGAGCGGCGGCCGAAGCCGAAAACACGGGAAAGCATGAGGAAATCACCCTAGTTTAGAATTGTTCTAAACTAAGGTTTGCTGCCGCATCGGTCAATCGTGCGCCTGGGCGGCAGTCAAGATTTGTTGAAGCAGCCATTCGGCGCCGGCCCTTCATTATCGGCAAATGTTCACTTATATGACGGAACTCCAAGCCAACAACCGAGGAAGCCGCCGATGACTGCAAAGCCGCACGCCCATCACTTCGACCCGAAACCCGTCCTCGACCTCATAGCCAGCATCGAGGCAGATCTGCAGCGCCTGAAAGGTCTGGTCGAGCAGCAGATCGAGAAGTTCGATCCCGCCAACCCGCACAACAAGACCCTCGACGGCAAGCTGACCGAGGAAGGCGTCGAGTGCTGCTACCGCATGTTCGACGAAGGCAAGTCGCGCTATTCGGTCTCCCAGCAGATGAAGATTTCCTTTGCCGCCGCCACCCATCGCTTCAACGCCTGGCGCAAGGCCGGCGGCAACAAGCGGCAGCGGACGTTGTTGGGGTGAGGGTTGAACTGGACGGACCGGCAGGCAGGTGACTGCCAGCACTGCCGGCCGTCGTGATCCCAAACCTTGTGACGGTTACATTTTTTTGTTGGCCTCGCGCGGCCCTTTGCGTGCACCATGGCCGGACCACATCTTACAGGACCCGCCATGACCACGCCTCCCGGCATCGCCGATATCCACGCCGCCGCCGCCCGGCTCTCCGGCCTTATCGTCGAG
Organism: Mesorhizobium sp. BR1-1-15; assembly: GCF_020165475.1. Lineage (NCBI taxonomy): Bacteria > Pseudomonadati > Pseudomonadota > Alphaproteobacteria > Hyphomicrobiales > Phyllobacteriaceae > Mesorhizobium > Mesorhizobium sp. BR1-1-15. Next base: position 20,494 of record NZ_JAIUIF010000005.1, read on the forward strand.
ACGCCGCTGATCGAATCGCCCGAGCTCAACAGCCGCTTCGGCGGCCGCATCCTGTTCAAGCCGGAAACGCTGCAGCGTACCGGCTCGTTCAAGTTCCGCGGCGCCTACAACAAGCTGTCCTCGCTCTCGGCCGAGGAGCGCGGCCGCGGCGTGGTCGCTTTTTCCTCGGGCAATCATGCGCAAGGCGTTGCCGCTTCCGCCGCCATGTTCGGCGTCAGGGCGGTCATCGCCATGCCGTCGGACGCACCGGCCATGAAGATCGGCAATGTCCGCAAGATGGGCGCCGAAGTGGTCGCCTTCGATCGCGTCCGCGAAGACCGCGTGGCCGTGGTTCGGCCTTACGTGGAGAAGGGCATGGTCCTGGTGCCGCCCTATGACGATCCCGCCATCATCGCCGGCCAGGGCACGATCGGCCTCGAACTGCTGCGTCAGGCCAATGCGCTTGGCGTGAGCCTCGACGCCGTCATCGTTCCCTGTGGCGGCGGCGGGCTGAGCAGCGGGATTTCGATGGCGGTCAAGGACGGTTCGCCCGCCACCGCCGTCTGGGCGGCAGAGCCGGAATTTTTCGACGACACCAGCCGGTCGCTGGCCAAGGGCGCCAGGGTAGCGAACGAGCCCGGCCACACCTCGATCTGCGACGCGCTTCTCGTCGCCGAGCCGGGCGCGCTCACCTTCGAGATCAATCGCAAGACGCTGGCCGGCGGCATTGCCGTCTCGGAGGAGGCGACGAAGCAGGCCATGCGCGACGCCATGGCCCATCTCAAGCTGGTCGTGGAGCCCGGCGGCTGCGTCGGGCTCGCCGCGCTCTCGTCGGGCAGGATCGACTTGGCAGGCAAATGCGTGGCCGTGGTGCTCTCTGGCGGCAATGTCGATTTCGACGCCTATGCCAAGATCATGGCTGCTGCCGCCTGACGCCCGCCCCGCGTGGCAGGGCGGGCAGCCTTTGTTGTTTCGCAATTCCGGATGGAAACCGCTGCGCACTTTTCCTGGAATTGCCCAGTGCCCGTCAGCTGATGACGGTGCCGTCAGTCGATGACTTTCACGATGCGACGGGTTCCGGGATCGACGAGGACGGTCTGACCGTTGACGACGACATAGCGGTACTGCACATCAGGAACATCGATCGCATGCAGCTCCACAGTGTCCGGCAAGGTCGAGCCGATGGCCAGTTGGACGCCCAGCAGGTCGACCGAGGCGATCGGCTTCTTGTGCACATATTCGCGGATGACGGTCTCCTGCTGCGGCTCGATGATCACGTCCTGAGCGGCGGCGGCACCGATTCCGGCCGCAAGCAGAAGCCCGGCCGCGGTGGCGGAAAGATACAGTCTCATCATTGCCTCCATTGCTGGTCGATAGAGCGCAATACAGTTGCAAGTCTCGGCTCTATCTCGTTGTTTTGATGGCATTCCGCCTCCCGCCAGATGATCCGGCCGGACTCGAGATGCCAAAGGCTTCGCTTGCACGGAGGGGGCCGTCTTGGCCCGCAAGTGGCAGCGGCGAGGCTGATCGACAACGCCGGGGCAGAAGCATGGTTCCAACGGGAGGGTCCAGGTTCGATGGAACCCTGGACCGCCCCAGCGGCTGTTTTCAGTCCAGCGTGCGGCGGAAGCGGACAAGGGCGACGCCGGCAAACAGCGCCACGAACACCACCAGCCAGCCGATCTCCACGGCCACCGCCGGCAGCTGCGCGCCCTTCAGCATGACGGCACGGGTAATGCGCAGGAAATGCGTGAGTGGAAAGATCTCGCCAAAGATCTGTGCCCAGCCCGGCATGCCGCGATAGGGAAACATGAAACCCGAAAGCATGATCGACGGCAGGAAGAAGAAGAAGGTGAGCTGCAAGGCCTGCATCTGCGTGCGCGCGACGGTCGAGATCGTGTAGCCGAGCAGCACCAGGGACAGCACGAACACCAGCACCGCCGACAAGAGCAGCGTCATCGACCCCGTAAAGGGGATGGCGAACAGAAGCTTCGACGCCGCCAGCACCACCACGACCTGAACCGCGCCGACCGCCAGATAGGGCAGCACCTTGCCCAGCATGATCTCGAGCGGGCTCGACGGCATGGCGAGCAGGTTCTCCATCGTGCCGCGCTCTGTCTCGCGCGTCAGCGCGATCGAGGTCATCATCACCATCGTCATCTGCAGGATGACGCCGAGCAGGCCGGGGACGATGTTGTATTGCGAGATGCCCTCCGGATTGTAGCGCCGGTGCACGACCACATCGAGCTGGCCCCGGGCGGCCTCGGCGGCGGCCTCCTGCATGCCTTGCGCTCTGAGCAGCGCCTGGCCGGCGACGGTGCTGAGCGTCGAGATGGCGCCGCTGGCAACCGCCGGGTCGGTGGCGTCGGCCTCGATCAGGATCTGCGGATTGTCGCCGCGCTCCACCCGCCGCGCGAAATCGGCCGGAATGGTGACGACGAAGGCGACGTCGCCGCGCGCCATCAGGAATTCGGCCTCCTCGGCACTTTGCGCCACATGGTCGAAACGGTAGTAGCCGGTGGTCTGCAGCGCCGAGACCATGGCGCGCGTATAGGGATCGCTGCTCGTCGCCACGAGTGCCGCCGGCAGGCTCTTCGGGTCGTTGTTGATGGCGTAGCCGAACAGCACCAGCTGGATCAGCGGCACGCCCAGCATCATGGCGAAGGTGATGCGGTCGCGGCGCATCTGGATGAACTCCTTGATCAGCAGCGCGCCGAGCCGGGCTAAGGAGAAGACCGCGTTCATGCCATGTTGTCCTTCGAGCCGGACATGAACTGAATGAAGACGTCCTCGAGGCTGGTTTCGCCCGGCGCAACCGTCACGCCCTTGTGTTCCTTCTCGACATCGGCCAGCGCCGTCTCCAGCTTCTTCCTGTCGGCTCCCACGACATGCAGCGTCGCGCCGAACGGCGCCACCTGGTCGACGCCCGGCCGGCCTTCGAGCGCTTGCGCCACCTGGTCGAGGCGCGGGCCCTGCAGGACGAAAGTGGTCAGGCCGGCATTCCTGACCACCTCGGCGACGGTGCCCGTCGCCAGCATCTTGCCGTAGGAGATATAGCTGATGCGATGGCAGCGCTCGGCCTCGTCCATGTAGTGGGTGGAGACCAGCACGGTCAGCCCGCCGCTCGCCAGCCGGTGGATCTCGTCCCAGAACTCGCGCCGCGCCTTGGGGTCGACGCCGGCCGTCGGCTCGTCGAGCAGAAGCAGCTTGGGCTTGTGCATGATGCAAGCGGCTAGCGCCAGCCGCTGCTTCCAGCCGCCCGACAGCGTCCCGGCGAGCTGGTTGCGGCGTGTCGTCAGACCGAGTTCCTCCAAGGTCCTGGCGACATGCTCCTCGACCGGCTTCAACCGGTAGAGCCGCGCCACGAATTCGAGGTTCTCGCCGATCGTCAGATCCTCGTAGAACGAGAATTTCTGCGTCATGTAGCCGACCTCGCGCTTGATGCGCAGGCTGTCGGTGAGGATGTCGAAACCCAGCACCGTGCCTTCGCCCTCGTCCGGGGTCAGCAGGCCGCACATGATGCGGATGGTGGTGGTCTTGCCCGAGCCGTTGGGGCCGAGGAAGCCGACGATCTCGCCTTCCGCCACCGTCATCGTGACATTGTCGACGACGGTCTTGTCGCCGAAGCGCTTGACCAGTCCGTGCACGTCGATGACGTTCATTTCCCTGAAACCGCCAGCTCGACGTCGACGATCTGGCCCGGCTGCAAGGCGCCGGCGCTGCCCTCCGGCCGCGCCTCGACGAGGTAGACCAGCTTCTGCCGGTTCTCCAGCGAATAGATCACCGGCGGGGTGAATTCCGGATCGGGCGAGACATAGCTGACGCGCGCCTTCACATCCGGGCCGCAGCCGTCGCAATGGACGCGGAGCAAAGTGCCGACCTTGACCGAGGAGAAGGCGGCTTCCGGTATATAGACGCTGAGCTTCACCGCGCCGTCGGGCAGCACGGAGATGACGGGCGCGGTCGGACCTGCCGTGTCGCCCGGATTGCGAATGACGTCGCTGACGCGGCCCGGAGAAGGGGCCGCCAGGGTGCGCTTGGATAGCCGCCACGCCGCTTGGTCGAGCGCGGCCTGTGCCTGCTTGACCTGACTTTCGGCGGCCTTGATCGTCTCGGGACGCGCCGGCAGGCCGCCGGCGGCGAGATTGGCCTGCGCCTGTCCGACCTGCGCGTTGGCCGTCTCCAGCGTGGCCGAGGCGGTGTCGTAGTCGGCCTGCGTGCCGGTGCCGCGCTTGAAGAGGTCGGCGGCGCGGTCGTATTTGCGTCTGGCGTCGTCAGCCTGAGCCTTGGCCATGTCGACCTGGGCCTTGAGGGCCGCGATTTCTTCCGGCCGCTTGCCTACCTGCAGATCGGCAAGCTGCGCCCGCGCCTGGGCGAGACTTGCCGTGGCCTGTGCGACCGCGATTTTCGCGTCGGCGTTTTCCAGCGTCACGATCGTGGTGCCCGATGTGACGCGATCGCCGCGCTTGACCGCGACGGTCTCGACCTGCGCCACCTCGATCGGCGCCAGCAGCACATAGTCGCCTTCGACATAGCCGACGGCCAGCGGAGAAGCCGGTGCGCAGGCGCCGAAGAGTTGAGCGGCAAGCGGCAGCGAACAAAGAAAGCTCATCGTCTCGATCCCTTCCGGGCGGCCAGTATGGCGCTGAGGTTGTCCGATGTGACGGCCGCCACCTTGGCGGCCTCGGCGGCGCCGATCTCGCGCCAGCCCATGCGGCGCATGACCGCCTCGCGGCCGATGCGGAAATAGATGACCTGTCCGATCAGCGTGAACACGGTGAGCCGGGTCGCCTCGCTCTCGGCCGCCTCGCCGGTCGCCTGTTCCCAGAGCAGGCAGAGGCGCCGATGCGTCGGCTCGAACACGCCGTCATAGATGCGGTCGAGCGCCGCGGTCGGATGCGAGAGCTCGCGCAGCACGAACTGCACGATCTCACCGGCCTGCGGCTGCGCCACGACGAATGCCACCATCCGCTCCAGCGCCGCGAACAGCTGCGCGCGCGCCGCCTCGGGGTTCGCGATTGCCGGCGCCCGCGCCTCGCCGAGTGCCTGGCCGGCGACCGATTGTATGGTGTCCACGATATGGTCGGCGGCGGCGAGGCGCAGCCCCTCCTTGCTGCCGAAGTGATAGGCGATGGAACCGATATTGGCCTTGGCCTCCGCCGCGATCTCGCGCGTGGAGGTGCCGTCGAAGCCTTGTCGTCCGAACAGCTTGAGCGCCGCGCGGACCAGCGCTTCACGCGTCATCTCCGCAGCGGGCGGCTCACGGCGAGGAGTTCGGGCTTCGGGCGGCTTGATCATGTGGCATACTTTAATCAATCGATTGATTAAAGTCAAATCCGAGTTCGGACATGGCTTGCCATGCCGGCCCGCGCGGGCTTTAGTGCGCGGCCATGGGCAAGGAAGTCGAGCGCAAGTTCCTGGTCTCCGGCACGGCATGGCGGGATCTGGTCGAGGCGGACATCCGCATCCTCCAGTTCTATCTCGCCACCGCGCCAGGACGCACGGTGCGCGTGCGCATCAGCAACGGCGCCTCGGCCAGGTTGACGCTCAAATTCGGCAGCACGGCGCGGGAGCGCGACGAATTCGAATATCCCATTCCGCTGGCCGACGCCGTGGAGATGCTCGGCTTCGCCATCGGGCGTGTCATCGAGAAGACACGTCATCATGTTAGGCATGGCGGCTATCTCTACGAAGTCGATGTCTTCGGCGGCGCGCTGGCGGGGCTTGTGATGGCCGAACTCGAAACGCCGGACGATGTTCCGGATGAAATGCTGCCAGACTGGCTCGGCCGCGAAGTGACTGGCGAACAGAAATTCTACAACGCGTCGCTCGCCCTCGGGGGGATTCCGGAGATCGCCGCATGAGCTTTCGCATCGATCCGCGCCTGCCGCTGACCGGCGAGGTCAGGCGTATCCTGGCCGAGGAAATCGGCAAGGCGCTTGCTCATCTCGACATGGCGCGTGACAGGCCGGAACAGGGACTGCACAAATCCCGCAAACGACTGAAGAGCGTGCGTGCCTTGTTGCGTCTGGTTCGTTCCGGTGACGAAACATTCTGCCGCACGGAGAATGAATGTTACAGGCAGGTCTCGGCATTGCTCGCCGGACCGCGCGAGGCGACCGCCTTGATCGAGACGATCGACCGCCTGGCCGACACCTTTCCGGGGCAAAGCGCCGGTCACGGCCTCGGCCCCGCCCGCGATCGCCTGGTGATGCGCCAGCACGCGCTTCATGCCGGCGCCGGTCTCGACGCGGCCATAAAAGCTGCCATCGCCGCCTGCCAGGAGGGCCTCGAACGCGTCGACAGGCTGTCCTTGCCGGACCAGCCGGAGCAGGCCGCCGACATTCTGGCGGAGGGCGCCCGCGCCACATTGCGGCGCGCGCGCAAAGCGCTGGACAAGGCGGCCTCGAGCGGCGGGGCCGAGGATTTCCACGACTTGCGCAAGGCGGCCAAGACCCACAGCATGCATCTGTCGCTGCTCGGCCGCCTGTGGCCGACGTCAATCAAGGCTCGTCGCAAGGCGGTCGACAAGCTCGCAGAGCAACTCGGCGAACTGCACGACGTCTTCGTCATGCGCGCGATGCTGGAGGCCGGCGGCGAGCCGCTTGGGCCGCCCGGGGATACGAAACTCCTTGGCAAACTCCTGAAGCATTCCGAAAAGAGCCTGAGGAAGTCCTGCCTTGCCGAGGCGGCCGAACTGTTCGGCGACAGTCCCAGGCGCTCGACGAAGAAGCTGGCCCGCAAGGCGCGCGACGATCTTGCCGGCGCTCCGCCCGCGGAGGAATTGGCGGCGAGGTGACGCAACGGCATTCATCGCCGGTCATGCCGGCATTGGCCGTGTATGGCTCGCCGGGAGGGGCTGGCCCTTCATTCGCGCACCGGCATCGGTACCGACGGCAAGTCGATCCTCTATATCCCGCTGATGAACGAGGGCGAAGTCGCGGCGCTGAAGCTGGATTGAGAAGATTTTCGGAGCCGGCCGCACGAGAGCCTTTGCCACATGGGGCGGGCGGATCTAAAACCAGCCGCCATGAGGATGGTCGTCCGCCGCCCGCTCGCTCGTTCGGAACTGCCGCACGATACGGCCGCTCTCGCGCGCTATCTCATCGGCAAGATCGTGGTCCGGGAATTGCCCGAAGGCATTGCCAGCGGCTGCATCGTCGAGACCGAGGCGTATGTCGCCGGCGATGCTGCCGGGCACGGCTTCAGGGGAATGACCCCGCGCAATCGCTCGCTGTTCCTCGAGCGCGGGCATGCCTATGTCTATCTCGCCTACGGCATCTCATACATGCTGAATGTCTCGAGCGAGATGCCCGGCATCGGAACCGGCGTCCTGATCAGGGCACTGGAGCCGCTCGACGGCATTCCGATCATGCAGCTCAATCGCGGCATCGAGCGCCTGCGTGACCTGGCGCGAGGACCGGGAAGGCTCGCCATGGCGTTGCGGATCGACCGTTCGCTCGACGGGCTCGATCTTTGCCGGGAAGGCCCTCTATGGCTTGCAAGCGATGGCCGCGACCCCGGCGAAATCGGGCAGGGCGTTCGGATCGGCATTTCGAAGGATGCCGACCGCCTGCTGCGATTTTACGTCCGGGGAAGTCCGTTTGTCAGCGGTTCACGATCGCTCAACCCATGAGAGTTGCTTCCCGGCGCGTTGAAAGGAAGAAGAATGCAAGCTACTGCGCTGCCCTTTTTCCCTCCAACTGCGCCTGCGCTGCCCGGATCGAGGCGGCGTAGGTCACCAGCGGGCGCTTGAGGCCGTGGTTGATCAGCGTGCGTCTTGTCTGCGGCGAAGCGCCAGATATGACAAAGCGCACGCCGGCGCGCCTGGCCTTGTGCGCCGCACCCTCGATGACATTGGCCGCGGTCGAATCGAAGAACGGCACCGCCGAGCAGTCGAGGATGAAGTTCTTGCGCTGGTCGGCGATGCGGTCGAGCACCGCGCCGACGGTCGAAGCGGCGCCGAAGAAGAATGCGCCGGAGATGCGGTAGACGACGGTGTCGGCGTCGGTCGCGTCCCTGGAATCATAGACGCTCTCGCGGTCGGCGACGTCCTCAGGCACCAGCGTCTGGTCGGCCTCGACGGCGATGGATTTCGCCATGCGGTCGATGAACAGGATCGAGCCCAGCGCGAAGCCGACAACGATGCCTTCGGTCAAGTCACGGAAGACCACGATCAGGAAGGTGGCCATCAGCACCAGCGCATCGCCGCGCGAGGCGCGCAGCAGCGTGGCGAAAGCCTGCTTCTCGAACATGTTCCAGCACACCACCGCCAGCACGCCGGCGAGGGCGGAGAGCGGGATGTAGCTGGCGAGCGGCGCTGCCGCCAGCATCAGGACGAGCAGGATCATGGAGTGGATCATGCCCGAAACCGGCCCGTGCGCGCCGGCCCGCACATTGGTGGCGGTACGGGCAATGGTGCCGGTGGTGCAGATGCCGCCGAACAGGGCCGAGGCGATGTTGGCGAAGCCTTGCGCCACCAGTTCGCAGTTGGAACGGTGCCGGCGGCCGGTCATGCCGTCGGCGACGACGGCCGACAGCAAGGATTCGATGGCGCCCAGCAACGCGAAGGCGATGGCGTCCGGCAGCACGTCGATCATCCTGTCGAGGCTGACGGGGGGAAGCGCCGGCCATTGCAGGCTGCGCGGGATCCCGCCAAAGCGCGTGCCGATCGTCTCGGCCGGCAGCGCAAACAGCGCCACCGCGAGCGACGCCAGACCGATGGCGATCAACATCGCCGGCCATTTCGGCCGCCAGCGCTTCAGGAAAGCGATGGTTGCGATTGTCAGCACCGCCACGAAGGTCGCCGCGAGATTGATCGTGCCGGCCGCCTCGCCGATCGCCGTCAGCTTCGGCACCAGCGGGCCTGGCTCCTTGCCGGCGAGCTTCAGCCCGAACAGTTCGACGATCTGGCCCGAGAAGATGATGACGGCGATACCGGCGGTAAAGCCGACCGTCACCGGATAGGGAATGAACTTTATGTAGGTGCCGAGCCGCAGATAGCCGATGGCGATGAGGAAGATGCCGGCCATCATCGTCGCCAGCAACAGCCCGTCCACGCCGACCCGCGCGACCGTCGCCGCCACCAGCACGATGAAGGCGCCCGCGGGGCCGCCGATCTGGAAACGGCTGCCGCCGAACGCCGAGATGATGAAGCCGCCGATGATCGATGTGTAGAGCCCGCGCTCCGGCGTCACCCCTGATGCGATGGCGATTGCCATCGACAGCGGCAAGGCGACGATGGCGACGGTCAGCCCGGCAATGGCATCGGCCCTGAGATGTTCGAGCCTGTAGCCTTCGCGCCAGACCGTCACCAGTTTCGGTGTGAACAGTTCGGAAAAAGTCGGCTTTGCCGGCCCATGGGTCGGTTTGCGCGCGCTTTCGTTGAGTGTCTGCCCGATCTCGTCCATGGACTGCCTTCCGCACCTGAAAGGCGGCGGGATCGTCGGCAGGACTGTCGGCGGTCGCCGTCGCGACTTATGCCGGCTCAGCTTTCGGGTTGGGCGGCACGGCAGGCTTGAGGCGCACGCCCCGGCCGCCGCGCTCACTGGGCTGATTCTCGCCGATCAGCTCCACCCCGGCCTCGTCGAGGGCCTGGATGACCTTCATCAGCGTATCGACCACACCCCTGACCACGCCGTCGCTCGCTTCCATGCGCTGGATGGTGGGAAGCGAAACGCCGGCGCGCTCGGCGAGCGTCTTCTGATCGATGCCGGCCAGCGCCCTCGCGGCGCGCATCTGCGCGGCAGTGATCATCGGCCGGGATCCCCGTCTGAGTCTGCGGATATGATGTATAATACGATCATTATGATGTTTCAAGCATCAGGATGTACGCTTGAGCCTTGATCATCATCGCTATCGAGCATTTTTCGGATACTTCCCGAGCATTGAGAGCTATGGTGTTCCATCTGGGGCAGGGGATAACGTGGTTGACCATTTTCAAGACATTGACGACATCGGCATGCCTGGTATCGGTGGTCCTTCTGCTAACGGGCTGCGGACACTTGATCAACCGGCTGATCTGACCGCTTCCCGGTCGAGCGTCGTCAGACGTCGTTACGCACCACCCTGCGCCGTTGCAGGACCCTTGCCGCCAACCAGCACAGCATGGCCCAGGCAAAGCCCGCGCACCAGCCGGCCAGCACGTCCGACGGCCAGTGGACGCCGAGATAGATGCGGCTGATGCCGACCAGCACCGTCGTCAGCACGGCGAGCGCCAGAACATAAATCTTCGTCGTCCGGCCCTGCAGGAAGCGCGCCGCAAGCGAGCCCAATGTGAGATAGGTCACCGCCGAAAGCATCGCGTGGCCGCTCGGGAAGGAAAGCGAGGTCTCGTTGACCAGATGCGAGACGAGTTCGGGCCGCGGCCGGTCGACGCCGAGCTTCAGCAGGCTCGACAGCATCTGGCCGCCCGCCACGGCGACGAAGATGAGAAGCGCGGTCCCGGGCCTGCGGATCAACAGCAGATAGATGATCGTCGCCGCCGTGATCAGCACCAGCACGCTGGTGCTGCCGAGGCTCGTGATGTCGCGCATCGCCCCTTCCATCCATGGCGGGCCGATCGGGATACCGGGTTGGCCGGCCTGGCGGAAGGCAAGCATGATTTCAGCGTCGAAGGCGTGCGGCGTGGTGGCCCGTGCCACCTCCATCAACTCCACGAAGCCCCACAGGCCGGCGGCGACGACAAGGCCGGCCAGCAGCACCGGGAATTCGACCCGGCTCAGCAGAGCCTTTGCCGCAGTCTTCATCGAACCTCGTTTCGCAACCATGGTTTGCCGTTCATCGCCCTTGCACATAGGGCCCGAGCGTGATCAGCGCCACGGCGGCAATCGCCAGCACGATGCCGGCCGCTTGCAGCGTATTGATGCGCTCGCCGAAGAATATCAGCGCCACCAGATTGACCGATACCAGCTGGATGACGGCCGACAGGCTGAACGACACCGACATGCCGAACTCGCGAATCAGCCGCAGCATGATCAGGTTGCCCAGCGAATAGAGCGCAAGCGTCAGCACGATCTTGCCCAGGCTGGGCGCCATCCCCCATTGCTTGGCGGCCGCCGCCGCCAGCAGAAAGATCACGGTCGAAAGACCGAGCTGAAGTAACCCCGAAAAACTCACCCTGCCCTCGATATTGATGCCGGTCGTCCGTGCCTTGTTTCGCAAGCGCGTCGGGACGTCAAGCAGCTGCCGTGGGACCAGGCTCTTGTGTCGGCAGGACCGAAGCGCCAAAGTCGCGGCCACTACCCTGCCCCTGCGGGTGGGGGCGAGGAGCGTGGCGTGCGATTTCTCGAAACCTTGTCGCGGCGCTGGAACGGGCTTACGCTGGCGCTGCAGTTCATCATTGCCGGCGGCTTCGGGCTGCTTGCGGTGATGCTGGTGGTCGGCTTCTGGGTCACCGCGCAAATCCGCGAAAGCGTGCTCCACAATTCGGCGGCCACGACTGCCCTGTATGTCGACAGCGTGATCGCTCCGCTGCTCCCCGATCTGCGCACGAACCATCAGCTCGATGACGCCGTCAAACGGGCGCTTGACGAGACCCTCGGCCAAGGCGCGCTCGGCAAACGGCTGTTTTCCTTCAAGTTGTGGCGTCGGGACGGCACGGTGCTGTATTCGAAGGACACGGCCTTGATCGGCCGGCAGTTCGGCCCGAGCGCCAACCTGCGTGCCGCCTTCGCCGGTAATGTCGTCGCCGAGTTCAACGAGCTAGGCGACGAGGACGACAAGGAGGAGAGGGCCGCGGGCGTGCCGCTGCTGGAAATCTACAATCCAGTCCGCGAACCCTGGTCGGGCGAGGTGGTCGCCGTCACCGAATTCTACGAGATCGCCGACGATTTCCAGGCGGCTCTGGCTTCCGCCTTGCTGTCGAGCTGGCTGATCGTGGCCGGCGCCACGCTGGCGGCGCTGCTGCTGTTGTCGGGGATCGTCATACGTGGCAGCCGCACCATCGACAAGCAGCGCGGCGTTCTGCAGGGCCAGGTCTCCGAGCTGCAGGCGCTGGTTTCGCAAAACCGGGCGCTGCGCCTGCGCGTCCAGCAGGCGTCGCGCCGTGCCACGGCGCTCAATGAACGATACTTGCGTCGCATCGGCGCCGACCTTCACGACGGGCCGGCTCAGCTCGTCGCGCTGGCGGCGCTGCGTGTGGACAGCCCCGCCATTTCCGGCGAGGGTGCCTCCAGCGACAGCCGCAACGCCGAGATCGCCATGATCCGCATGGCGCTGGACGACGCGATGCGTGAAATCCGCGGCATCTGCAACGGCCTCGTCCTGCCGCAGATAGAAACGGCCGCGACCGGCGACATTCTGCGTCTTGCCGTCGACGAGCATCAACGCAGGACCCGCAGTTCCGTGGCGCTGACCCTATCCAGGCAGTTGCCCGAACTGGGCGCTTCGGAGAAGATCAGCATCTATCGCTTCGTCCAGGAGGGGCTGAACAACGCTTATCGTCATGGGCAGGGCAAGGATCAGGAGGTGAAGGCCGGGATGACAGGCGGCAAGTTCTTCGTTGAAGTGTCGGATGGCGGGCCCGGATTCGACCCAAGGCGAGCCGAGGGCCTGGGGCTCGCCGGCATCAGGGAACGTATCGAAAGCATTGGTGGCCAGTTCGAGACCACGACCGGGCCACAGGGAACACGATTGATGATTACGCTAGCCGTCGAGGATCAACCATGATCGGTACCATCCGTGTCGCCATTGTCGACGACCACCCGCTGTTTCGCGAAGGCGTTACCCGCAGCCTGTCGGAGATCGGCGGCTTCGAAATGGTGGCCCAGGGCGCCACTGCGCAGGATGCCGAACGCATCGCCTCGACTTTGCAGCCCGACATATTGCTGCTCGACATCAGCATGCCGGGTGACGGCCTTGCGTCGGTGGCCGGCATACTGGGTGCCAATCCCGGACAGAAGATCGTCATGCTGACGGTCTCGGAGGCCAATGCCGACGTGGCGCGGGCGCTGAACGCCGGTGTGCGCGGCTATGTGCTGAAGGGGGTCGGCTCGCGCATGCTGGCCGAAATCCTGAATGGTGTAGCGGCCGGCGAGACCTATGTGTCGCCGACCCTGTCGGCCCGCCTGCTTTCGGACCTGCAATCGCTGCAGCCGGCCAACGGCAGGACGGATCGTCTGCGTCAGCTCACCGGACGCGAGGCCGAGATCCTGCAGCTGGTGGCGGAAGGGCTGAGCAACAAGGAAGTGGCGCTGCGGCTGGCACTGCAGGAAAAAACGGTCAAGCATCACATGACCGGTGTGCTGTCCAAGCTCAACGTCCGCAATCGCACCGAGGCGGCGCTGCTGATGCGCGAAGCGCGGGATCGGGCCGGCAGCTAATCCTGGTCGGCCGCAAGGGATCCCCGGTTTGGGATAACGACACGCATAAATGAAAACCTGAAGCGCGGTGCAGCAGCGGAACGCTCCAGGGCAAAAAAGACGGCCCCTATACGGGGCCGGAGCGACAAGGTCACCTCCGCCGGGGGGCGGCGGAGGTGACACGTAAAGCGGGCGATGCCTATTGCCCGCTCTACAACCCCTTGAGGCGGCTTATATCCGCCGCCGTCGCAGGGCGCTCGACGATCGTGCGGCCCAGAGCGTCGGTCATTTTGAAGCGACCCTTCTCGATCTCTTCCCCGAAGCCGTTAGGGTGCTGCACCACGATCTTGTTGTCGTCTATTTCGACACGATCGCCGGTTGTTGCGTTCACATGCTTGCCGGAGCTGTTGGCACCCTTCCCCTTGCCGTTGTTGCCGCCGCCATTGTTCCCGTTGCCGCCAGCGTTGCCATTGTTGCCGCCGCCGTTATTTCCATTGCCGCCATTGCCGCCATTGCCGTTACCGCCACCACCGCCATTGCCGCTGTTCCCGCCAGGCTTGGCTTGGGCGCTGGACGCGACAATGCCTGCGGCGGAACCGTGAAAATCGAGGTGATAGGGGGCTATGGTCAGCGCCAGTGCCGGCACTGCTCTCAGGGCCAGCCAGCAACAATGAGCCATGATCGAGCTGCGCATCAGTCCCTCACTTGATCGGACCGGCAAAATTCAGAGGCCATCTCGTGCAGGTACGCGACCATCGGCGACATGGCGTGTTCGTGTAAGTGGCCCACGACCGATGCCGCGGCAATCCGGACCTTCGCCCCGATCGGTTTAGGACCTTGGTCCGAGTTTCAAACCGGATGTGGCGCGAGGTTCGCGGTCAAGCTGGCGGGTGCACGAATGTCACGAAAGTGTGACCGATCGTCTATAAGGGGTCGAAACGCGTGACACGCTCCAGCCATCCAGCCAGAGGCAGACCATGACCGACCATCGCTCGCCCGACGCCCGATTCCGCACCAGCCTGCTTGAGGAAAACGACGGTCCGGCGACCAACCCCACCGAAAACCGCACCATGGGCGAAATCATTGCCGAGCGGTTCTCCCGCCGCGCCTTCCTCAAGGGCTCGCTGGCCGTCTCGGCCATCGCCGCCACCGTCAGCCCGCTGGCGCTCGTGGCCGCCGACGATGCGCGTGCCGCCGAGGGCTCCGCCTTCTCGTTCGAGGAACTCGAAGCCGGTATCGACGACAAGCACCATGTCGCGCCGGGCTACGATGCCGACGTGCTGTTGCGCTGGGGCGATCCGCTGTTTGCCGATTCGCCGGAGTTCGACCCGGCCAGGCAGTCGGCTGAGGCCCAGGCAAGACAATTCGGCTACAACAATGACTATGTCGGCTATATCGGGATCGGTGGCTCCGCCGAGCACGGCCTGCTGGTCGTCAACCACGAATACACCAATCCGCATCTGATGTTCCCGGGCATCGTCAGGATCGTCGAGAAGGACGGCAAGAAGGCGGCCGAACTCGCGCCGCTCTCGAAGGAGCAGGTCGATGTCGAGATGGCGGCACATGGCGGCACCATCGTCGAGATCCGCAAGGAAGGCGGCAAGTGGCAGGTGGTGCGCGACGGCAAGTTGAACCGCCGCATCACCTCCAACACCGAAATGGCGCTGTCGGGCCCGGTCGCCGGTCATGACCGCGTCAAGACCAATGCCGACCCATCCGGCACCAAGGTCATCGGCACATTCAACAACTGCGCCGGCGGCGTCACGCCTTGGGGCACCTATGTCATGGCCGAGGAGAACATCCACGGCTATTTCTCCGGTGAACTGCCGGAAGGCCATAAGGAAGCCGCCAATTACAAGCGCCTCGGCATTCCGGAAGGCGCCTATGAATGGGGCGCGCATTACGATCGTTTCGACCTCGCCAAGGAGCCGAACGAGCCCAACCGTTTCGGCTGGATCGTCGAGGTCGACGTCAACGATCCGACATCCACGCCGAGGAAGCGCACCGCAATGGGCCGCTTCAAGCATGAAGGCGCCGAATCGATCGTCGCCAAGGATGGCCGCGTCGTCTTCTATCTCGGCGACGACGAGCGCTTCGAGTACGTCTACAAATTCGTCACCGCGGGCCGTTTCGATCCGGACGACCGCGCCGCCAACATGAACCTGCTCGACGACGGCACGCTGCATGTCGCCAAATTCGCTGCGGACGGTACGGTGGACTGGCTGCCGATCGTCTTCGGCCAGGGCCCGCTGACGGCCGAGAACGGCTTTGCCGGCCAGGCCGACGTGTTGATCGAGACGCGGCGTGCCGCCGACCTGCTCGGCGCCACCAAGATGGACCGTCCCGAGGACATCCAGCCCAATCGTGTCAACGGCAAGGTCTATGTCATGCTGACCAACAATTCCAAGCGCAAAGCCGACCAGGTCGACGCCGCCAACCCGCGCGCCGATAACGCCTTCGGCCATATCATCGAGATATCGGAGGATGGCGGCGATTTCGCCGGCACCAGGGGCAAATGGGAGGTGCTCCTGAAATGCGGCGATCCAGCGGTTGCCGATGTCGGCGCCACCTTCTCCACCGCCACCACGGCCAATGGCTGGTTCGGCATGCCCGACAATTGCGCGGTCGATTCGGCCGGGCGCCTGTGGGTCGCCACCGACGGCCAGGGCCCGAAGACCACCGGCCGCACCGACGGCCTGTGGGCGGTCGACACCGAAGGGCCGGCGCGCGCGACGTCAAAACTGTTTTTCCGCGTGCCGATCGGCGCTGAAATGTGCGGGCCGCTGTTTGCGCCCGACGATCAGACCGCCTTCGTCGCCGTCCAGCATCCAGGCGACGGCGGCGAGGATTGGGAGGCGTTCGGCCGCCCGTCCTATTATGAGGATCCGTCGACGCGCTGGCCCGATTTCAAGCCGGACATGCCGGTGCGGCCGGCGGTCGTCGCCATTACCAGGCAAGGCGGCGGCAAGATCGCGATTTAGAGGGCAATTCCAGGAAAGTGGGGTTCCGTCCGACGCGTAAAACGAACCTCCAGCCCGGTTCAGGGGCCGGAATTGGCGATCCGCCGGGCAATCCGCTCGGCGATCGCCTTGGCCTGGATGGCGGCATTGGCGAAGCAGCCGCGGATGCTCGGCCGCATGCCGGTGAACCAGAGGCCAGGCAGTTTCGGATCCGCATTGCCGCCGTTGAAGAGCGGAACGCCCTTGCCGTCGAGCACGCCGAGATTGCCGACCATCTGCTCAAGCCCGGTGCGGTAGCCCGTCGCGGCAATGACGATGTCGGGATCGATCAGGCTGCCATTGGCCAGGATGACGCCGTCGCGGGTGAATTCCCGCACCCCCGGCACGACGGTGATCCTGCCCGAGCGGATGGCGTCGATCGCGCCCTCGTCGGCGGCGATCGCTGTGTAGTCGGTGGTCAGGCGGCTGGCGCCGCCCACCGGTGCCGGCGGCACGCCGAATTTCGACAGGTCGCCGAAAACCAGCCGCTGCGTCAAGGCGATCACCGCATCGGCGACCCGCAAAGGCAACCGCGCCATCAGCGGCGACAGCCGGTGCACGGCAATCTTGCCGATGCGCTTGGGCAGGACCGACGGACCGTTGCGGGCCGACAGCCACAGCGAGGCGGTGCCTGCCTGCGCCAGGTGGTTGAGCGCGTCTATACCCGAGTTGCCGGCGCCGACGACCAGCACCTTCTTGCCGGCATAGTCCTTCGCGTCGCCGAAATCCGCCGAATGGATGATGCGGCCGGCGAAATCCCGCATTCCTTTCCAGTCGGGGATGAACGGCTGTCTGTCGCGGCCGGTGGCGATCACGACGTGGCGCGCTAGGCGCATCCCGGCGCTGGTCTCTATCGCCCAGTGGTCGCCCCTGAACAGGACCGCCTCGACG
Source organism: Mesorhizobium sp. BR1-1-15 (assembly GCF_020165475.1). NCBI lineage: Bacteria > Pseudomonadati > Pseudomonadota > Alphaproteobacteria > Hyphomicrobiales > Phyllobacteriaceae > Mesorhizobium > Mesorhizobium sp. BR1-1-15. Next base: position 37,664 of record NZ_JAIUIF010000005.1, read on the forward strand.
GCGACGCCGAGCTCCACCGGCAGCCGGTTCGCCTCGCTGAAATCGTTCAGATAGCGGATGACGGCGGTTCTGTGGGGGAAGGCGAGCGTGCCCTTCGGATAGGCAAGGCCGGGAAGTGCCGAAAGGTCGCGGTGAGTATTGAGGCGCAGCTGCTGGTGACGCCGATGCCATGGCTCGGCCAACCGGCTCTCCTTTTCCAGGATCGCCGTCGCCACGCCGGCCTTGACCAGCGCCTGCGCTGCCGCGAGACCGGCGGCGCCGGCGCCGATGACGATCGCCGGTTCGATGGTTACCGTCTGGTGCGCTGCCGGTCTGATTGTCGTATCTGCCATTCGCTCACGAACCCCATTCCACCCTTGTGGCGCTTCCGCCGACACCGGCAGAACGCCCTCCCGCGCATGATCCATACAGCAGATCGGCCCCGGATTTCGAGGCCATGCGCCGCACCGCGGTTGCGTCCTATATGGCATATACGCGAGATCGGCGATAATCAGGTCGCGGCAATGTGATTGATTCGAGATCCGGGGGCTGGCGGATCTCTGTTACCGGTACAGGAATCCGAAGTCCTCGAAACGCTTTTTTCGGCTTCCTGTGCAAAATCAAGGCGCCACGGCGTATAGCGTACCCGGGTGCGCGCCGCAGATGCACGCGGAATCTCGACCCATGCCCTCCTTGCGGATCTATCTCGACAAAATCCTCGAGCGTGCCTCGCCAAAGGTCGAGCGCCAGGCGTTCACCCATGCCGAACGGCTGGCGCTGGTGCGCCGCCACGGCGACTTCTCACTCGCCTACTCCTCCGCCGTGCAAGGCAGGCTCTCCTATTTCGGCGACGCCGACGGCTACATCGCTTTCGGCACCAAGATGAAGCATCATTTCGCGCTCGGTGACCCGGTCGCCGATCCGGCCCATCGGGCCGACTACATCAGGCGCTTCGTCGAGACCGCCGGCAGCCCCTGGTTCGTGCAGATCGGCGAACAGTCGGCGCGGGTGCTGGCCGGGCTCGGCTACAAGGTCAACCGGCTGGGCATCGACACCCGTCTGCCGCTGCCCGAACACGATTTTTCCGGCAAGCGCAACGAAACCGTGCGCTACTCCGAGCGCTGGCTGTTGAAGAAGGGCTTTTCGTTCGCCGAGGACAAGCGGACGATCTTTCTCGACGAGATCTCCCGACTTTCGGCGAACTGGCGCGGCGACCGCATCGTCAAGCGTTGGGAAATGGGCTTCCTCAACCGGCACTTCGCCGATCATGTGGGCGTCGACATGCGCCGCTTCGTGCTGCACGGCCCCGATGGCGAACTGGTCGCCCTGCTCGACTTCGATCCGCTGTTTCGCGGCGGCAAGGTCATCGGCTACACCACAGCCTTCAAGCGCAAGCACATCGACGCCTCGCCGCATGCCGAGGTCGGCCTGACCAAATTCGCCGTCGACCGCTTTCGCGAGGAAGGCATTTCGGTCGTCACGCTCGGGCTGTCGCCGCTGGTCGACGTCGGCCCCAGCGGATTCGCCGAAAGCGATTTCTGGCGCAACGCCTTCCAGCGCGCCTATGATTCGCCCTGGGTCAACCGCCGCCGCTTCAACCTGCAGGGGCAGGCGGCGTTCAAGCGCCGTTTCCACGGCATCGAGGAGCCGGTCTACGTCGCCTTCCGCGAGGGAACCTATGTAGAGATGCTGGGCCTGCTGCGGCTGGTGAAGGCGATCTAGCTCTGACCGCGGCTCAGCGTGGCTTCGCCCCTCAATTCCTCAGCCGGTAGCCGGTCTTGAATATCCAGGCGACGATCGCCACGCAGATCAGCAGAAACACCACGGTCATGCCGAGGCTGATGCCGACCGAAACGTCCGATGTTCCGAAAAAGCTCCAGCGGAAGCCGCTGATCAGGTAGACGACCGGATTGAACAGCGTCACCGTGCGCCAGGCGCCCGGCAGCATGTTGATGGAATAGAAGCTGCCACCGAGGAAGGTCAGCGGCGTGATGATCAGCAGCGGCACCAGTTGCAACTGCTCGAAGCTCCTGGCCCAGATTCCGATGATGAAGCCGAACAGGCTGAAGGTCACCGCCGTCAGCACCAGGAAGGCCAGCATCCAGAACGGATGCTGGATGGAGAGCGGCACGAACAGCGAGGCCGTCGCCAGAATGATCAGGCCGAGGATGATCGACTTTGTGGCGGCACCCCCGACATAGGCGAGGACGATCTCGAGATAGGAGACCGGAGCCGACAACAGCTCGTAGATCGAGCCGACGAATTTCGGGAAGTAGATGGCGAAGGAGGCGTTGGAGATCGACTGCGTCAAAAGCGACAGCATGATCAGCCCGGGCACGATGAAGGCGCCGTAGCTGATGCCGTCGATCTCGGTGATGCGCGAGCCGATGGCCGAGCCGAAGACGACGAAATAGAGCGACGTCGACAGCACGGGCGAGACGATGCTCTGCAAGACGGTGCGCAGCGCGCGCGCCATCTCCACCCGGTAGATCGCCCATACCGCGCGCAGGTTCATGGCTCTTGCCTCAGAAGATTGACGAAGATCTCCTCCAGCGAACTGTTCTGCGTGTCCAGGTCGCGGAACTGGATGTCGGCGGCCTCGAGATCGCGGATCAGCGACGCCACGCCCGGCCGGTCGCTCTGGTTGTCATAGGTGTAGGTGATCTGCCCGCCATCCGGCGACAAGTCCAGGGCGTAGTGCGAGAAGGCGTCCGGAATGGCGCCGAGCGGGCTGCGCAGTTCCATCACCAGGCGCTTGCGGCCGAGCTTGCGCATCAGTTCGGCCTTGCCCTCGACCAGGATGATCTCGCCGCGGTTGATGACGCCGACGCGGTCGGCCATCGCCTCGGCTTCCTCGATATAATGGGTGGTGAGAATGATGGTGACGCCGTCCTCGCGCAGCCGCCGCACCATCGCCCACATGTCCTGGCGCAGTTCGACGTCGACGCCGGCCGTCGGCTCGTCGAGGAACAGCACGCGCGGTTCGTGCGACAGCGCCTTGGCGATCATCAGCCGCCGCTTCATGCCGCCCGAAAGCGTGATCGCCTTGGCGTCCTTCTTGTCCCACAGCGACAGGTCGCGCAGCACCTTCTCGACAAAGGCATGGTTCGCCGGCTTGCCGAACAGGCCGCGGCTGTAGTTGACCGTCGCCCAGACGCTCTCGAAGGCATCGATGGTCAGTTCCTGCGGCACCAGCCCGATCAGGCCGCGCGCGGCGCGATAGTCTCTGGTGATGTCGTGGCCATCCACCGTGACGCTGCCAGACGAACGGTTGACGATGCCGCAGACGATGGAGATCAGCGTCGTCTTGCCGGCGCCGTTGGGGCCAAGCAGCGCGAAAATCTCGCCGCGCTCGATGTCGAGATTGATTTCCTTCAGCGCCTTGAAGCCGGTGGCGTAGGTCTTGGTGACCCCGGAAATGGAGATGACAGGCTGCATGGCTGAAAACGGCTGCTTGAAAGAGGACCCCAGATATAGGACGAATGTCGCCGCATGCAACCGCAAGTCAATGCCGTTGCTGACAGTTCTCGACATTGCCGCCGCATGGCGCTGCGGCGTTCCGCCTCGCGGCGGGACGCCGCTTTGACCGGCTGGCCCTACAAGCCTATTCTCCGCTTATTAGAAGCAGCCGGAGCCCGCCATGGACCCGCTCATCCTTTCGCGCATTCAGTTCGGTGCGAATATTTCGTTTCATATTCTGTTTCCAGCCATCACCATCGCACTCGGCTGGGTGCTGCTTTTCTTCAAGCTCCGCTACAACGCGACCAATGATTCGGCCTGGATGCGCGCCTATTTCACCTGGGTGAAGGTGTTCGCATTGTCCTTCGCCATGGGCGTGGTTTCCGGCGTCACCATGAGCTTTCAGTTCGGCACCAACTGGCCGGGCTACATGGAAACGGTCGGCAACATCGCCGGGCCGCTGCTGGCCTACGAAATCCTCACCGCCTTTTTCCTCGAGGCAGCCTTCCTCGGCATCATGCTGTTTGGCTTCCGCCGCGTTTCCAACCGCATCCACACGCTGGCGACCGTGCTGGTCGCCGGCGGCACCACCGTGTCGGCCTTCTGGATCATCGCGCTGAACTCGTGGATGCAGACGCCGGTCGGCTTCGAGATGCGCGACGGCGTCGCCCACGCCGTCGACTGGTGGGCGATCCTCTTCAACCCCTCCATGCCCTACCGTCTCGTCCATATGCTGCTCGCCTCCGGGCTTACGGTATCGTTTCTCATCGCCGGCCTGTCGGCGCTGCGTTACCTCAAGGGCGACCGCTCGGAATCGATGTGGAAGGCGCTGCGCACCGGCGTCTTCACCGCCGCCATCCTCATCCCCATCCAGATCCTTGCCGGCGACCAGCACGGCCTGAACACGCTCGAGCACCAGCCGCAGAAGATCGCCGCCATGGAGGCCAACTGGAACACCGGCCCCAACGTGCCGCTGGTGCTGTTTGCCATTCCGGATGAAGCGGCCAGGGAAAACAGGTTCGAGGTGACCATTCCCGACGGGGCGAGCTGGATCCTGCGGCACAGCGCCGGCGGTGTGGTGCCGGGGCTCAACGACTATCCCGGCAACCATCCGCCCGTCTTCCCGGTGTTCTGGGGTTTTCGCGTCATGGTCGGCACGGGCCTGTTGATGCTCGCCGTCTCCTGGTCGGCCGCCTTCTTCCTCAAGCGCCGTCATGGCTTGCCGAGGCCGCTGGCGCTGCTCATGGTGCCGATGACCATCTCCGGTTGGGTGGCGACGCTCGCCGGCTGGTATACGACGGAGATCGGCCGCCAGCCCTGGCTGGTGACGGGCGTGCTGAGGACCGCCGACGCCGTCGGCCCGGTGGCCGGCAGCCATGTGGCGCTGACGCTGGCCGTCTATCTCGCTCTCTACGTGCTGTTGCTGATCGCCTATCTCGGCGTTCTGGTCCACCTGGCGCTGAAGGCGGCCAAGGACGGCGACACCTCGCCGCTGCCGGGCGTGCTCAACAAGCCGATGTCGCAGCCCGCGGCTGGCGAGTAGGAGAGAGAGAAATGACCTATGACTGGCCGACCCTGCTCCCCCTCATCTTCGCCGGCCTGATGGGCCTCGCCATCCTGATCTACGTCATTCTCGACGGCTTCGATCTCGGCATCGGCATCCTGTTCGCGGCGGCCGAGGACGCCGAGCAGGACACCATGATCGCCGCCATCGGCCCGTTCTGGGATGCCAACGAGACCTGGCTGGTGCTGGCCGTCGGCCTTCTGCTGGTCGCCTTTCCGATGGCGCATGGCGTCATCCTCAGCGCGCTCTATATCCCGGTGTTCGTGCTTCTGGTCGGCCTCATCCTGCGCGGTGTCGCCTTCGACTTCCGCGCCAAGGTGGCGACGGAGCGCAAGCATCGCTGGAACCGCATCTTCTTCCTCGGCTCGCTCATCGCCTCGCTGGCGCAAGGCTATATGCTGGGCGTCTATGTGCTTGGCCTCGACTTCGGCCTGGGCGGCATGGCGTTCGGCGTGCTGGTGGCGTTCTGCCTGGCGGCGGCCTACGCCGCGATGGGGGCGGCCTGGGTCATCTACAAGGCCGAAGGCGACTTGCAGAAGAAGGCGGTGCGCTGGCTGCGCACCACATTGGTGCTGACCGCGCTCGGCATGGCTGCCGTGTCGCTGGCCACGCCCTTCGCCAGCCCGCGCATCTTCGCCAAATGGTTCGTCCTGCCCGAAATGCTCTATCTGTCGCCGCTGCCGATCCTGTCGGCGCTGCTGTTCCTGTGGCTGTGGCGGCAGACCTCTCATCTGCCCAGGCCCGACGACCGCCATTCGCTGACGCCGTTCCTGACGCTGGCCGCCATCTTCGCGCTGGGCTTTGCCGGGCTCGCCTGGTCGTTCTATCCGTTCGTGGTGCCCGACAGGCTGACCATCTGGCAGGCGGCTTCCGCACCCGAAAGCCTGGCCATTATCCTGGCCGGCACCGTGGTCGTGCTGCCGATCATCATCTTCTATTCCTTCTATGCCTACCGCGTGTTCGGCGGCAAGGCGAGGGACCTGACCTACGACTGAGGGGTCAGGCGACGGCGCGAAATCATCGCCTCCGCCTGCCGCCTGTCGCCTGCCGGAAAGACAATATTCATCTTCACGCGGAATAACCTTCCGCGACATGCTGCGGCCTGATGGCAGCGGTCCGAGAAGAAGGGCAATGCAATGCGCGGTGTCCCGGTTGCCTCGATAGAACACGATCCGCAGGCGCGGCAGCGCTACGCAGTTTTCCCGGGAAAATCGCTACGCCGCTTTCCTGGAATTGCTCTGGTCCTGATCCGCCTGGTCACGCTGATCGCCGCGCTTGCGCTGGCCGGCCTGCTGCCTGTCATTCAGCCCGCTCATGCCCAGCAGACGGCCAACTGGGCCGGTGTCTGGGACACCAAATGGCGCGGCGGCGGCGCCCAGATCACCTTCGAGCAGGACGGCGCCGAGGTGAAGGGCGTCTATCCCCTGTATGGCGGCCGCATCGAAGCCAAGACCGAAGGCGAAAAGCTGTTCGGCCGCTGGTTCGAGGGCAGTCGCCAGGGCGAGTTCAGCTTCGTCATGGCGCCGGACGGCGCCAGCTTCATGGGCCGTTTCGAATCCGCCACCGCCGAATGGTGGACGGGCGTGCGCGTCGACGCCGCCGAGACCCTCAAGGTCGACCAGACCAGCCCGATGACGACGATGCGCTCATTCCTGCAGACCATGAACGAGAGCGGCGCCGACAATGTGCCGCGCGCCACCGGCGGCGGCATGGGCCTTGCCGCGCTGGCGGCCGGCCTCGTCGACGTCACGGAGGCCGATCGCGGCGGCCTCAACATGCCCGATTACACCAAGCTCCTGTTTTCGGTGATCGACAACGCCACCTTGCGCCTGTGGAACCTGCCGCATGATGCGATCCCCGGCGACGAGGTGACAGCCAGGCTGCAGCAATATGGCAGCAAGGTTTTCTTCGACGTCACCTTCCGCCGCAAGGCCGGCGAATGGTTCATCGTCGGGCCGCAGCTCGCCGTGCTGCAGGCCAAGCTCGCCGAGTTCCAGGCGGCGCGTGGCGAAGCCCCCGACATGGTCGACGATCCGGCCAAGCTCGCCTCGCCGCGCGACACGTTCAAGATGCTGCTCGGCGGCATCGCCGACCAGAATGGCGGTTCGACGCAAACGGCGCTCGACATGCGCGGTTACAATCCGGCGGTGCGGTCCGACGAGGCGGTTCTGCTCGAGAGCTATCTCAAGAAAGTCATCGACCGCATCGGCTACGTCTACTGGCAGGAAATTCCCGACGATCCCCAAAGCAACACGCCCTATGTGTATTTCGAGCACCCGGCCGGCAACATCGTCGTCGCTCCGGTGGGGACTGAGAAAGGCGGCAAGCTGTGGAAATTCACGCCGGAAACGCTGGCCAACATCCGCACGCTCTATGCCGATATCGAGGATGCGCCGGTGGCGCCGGAATTCACCGCCTTCGCCAGCAACGATCCCTTCTTCGCCACGAGGGGCCTTGCCCGTGAGATCAGCCCTGCCCTTTTGACCCGCGCCGGGCCGATCGAACGCTGGCAATGGCTGGGGCTCGGCATTGCCGTGCTTGCCGGCATCGCCTTCGGCTTCCTTGCCAACGCCGTCATCGTGTTCTTCGCCCGCCGCGGCAGGAGTTCGGGGCGGGCCGGCTTCTTCCGCGTCGTCGAATGGGCGGTGCGCTCGATCTTCCTCGGTCTGTTCCTGCTGTTTGCGCTGCGGCCGCTCGGCTTGCCGCAGGTGATCGCGGCATCCGCCAAGGCGGCGGCCTGGAGCCTGATCCTGATCGGCGCGGTTCCCGTCGTCTGGCACCTGATCGGCAAGATCGCCGAGCGCTACCGCGCCACCTTCAACGTGCCCGGCTACCACGAGACGCTGATCTCGCTGCTGACCGGCGTGGCGCGCATCGCCGCCCTGGTGGTCGCCTTCCTGCTCCTGGCCGAGGTGCTGGCGATCCCCTATCAGGGCGTGCTGGCTGGCCTCGGCATTGGCGGCCTGGCGGTGGCGCTGGCGGCGCAGCCGACGCTGCAGAATTTTCTTTCCGGCCTGACGCTCTATGCCGACCGGCCGGTCAGCGTCGGCGACTTCTGCAAATTCGGCAACCAGTCCGGCACCATCGAGCATATCGGCATGCGCTCGACCCGCATCCGCTCGGTCGACCGCACGGTGATCTCGGTGCCCAATTCCGACTTCGCCGGCATGCAGATCGAGAACTACGCCCATCGCGACCGCACCCGCTTCGCCACCACGCTGCAGCTGCGCTACGAGACGACGCCCGACCAGCTGCGCTACACGCTGGCGGCGCTGCGCAAGCTCCTGATCGCTCATCCGCGCGTCATCGACGACCCGTGCCGCGTGCGCTTCGTCGGCTTCGGCCCCTATTCACTCGACATCGAGGTCTTCACCTACATCACGACCGCGGATGGCTCGGAGTTTCTCGCCATCCGCGAGGACATATTGCTGTCGATGATCGCGGTGATGGACGAGGCCGGCGCCCAGTTCGCCTTCCCGGCGCAGTTGGAATACAGCGCCGCCGACCTGCCGCTCGACCAGGAAAAGCGCATCGCCGCGGAAAAGCGGGTCAGCGCCTGGCGTGAGGAGGAAAAACTGCCTTTCCCCGATTTCAGCCAGCTCGACAGGCTGGAGCTCAACGACAGCCTGCCCTATCCGCCGCCGGGCTCGGTGCAGTACCGCGAAGCCCAGGCCGCCCCGGCCATGGTCGAAGCCAAGGCCTCGCTGGAGAAGGCGCGGTGGAGCCTGCCGTGGCGGAAGAGGGTGTAGCCTTCTTCGCAGGAGAGGCCGCGATCCCTCGCGCCCCCTCTGGCCGGCAGGGCAGCAGGAGAGGCGCTTCCCGCCGGCGCCTCCCGTTCTGAACCTCAATTGCTGGCCGACAGCACCAGCACCGGCTTGTCGCTGTAAAGCTTCGGGAACAGCGTCTTCAAATTCGCCACCTTGGGCAGGTCGTTGTAGACGATGTAGGGATAGGTCGGGTTGAGCGTCAGGAAATCCTGGTGGTACTCCTCGGCCGGATAGAAGGTCTTGCCGGTTTCGATCGTGGTGACGATGGGTTTGCCGAACAGCTTGGCCTGGTCGAGCTGGGCGATGTAGCTCTGCGCGATCTTCTTCTGCGTGTCGTTTTCGGCGAAGATCGTCGAGCGGTACTGCGTGCCCTGGTCCGGACCCTGGTAGTTGAGCTGGGTCGGATTGTGGGCGACCGAGAAATACACCTGCAGCAGCTGGCCATAGGTGACTTTGGAGGGATCGTAGGTGATCTCGACGGATTCGGCATGGCCGGTGCGGCCGGTGCCCACGGTCTCATAGACGGCGTCGTCCTTGGTGCCGCCGGTGTAGCCCGAGACAGCCTTGGTGACGCCCTTGACGTGCTGGAACACGCCCTGCACGCCCCAGAAGCAGCCGCCGGCGAACACTGCCGTCTCGCTGCCGCCCGCGGCCTTTTCATCCAGCGCCGGTGGCGGGATCACCACGGCGTCTTCCGCCGAAACCGCTGGGGTGAGCCAGAAGGCGGCGCCCGCGACGGCGAGCGCGAAAGCTGCGAGCGCGCCGCGGACGAAGCCGCTCGAACGGTTCTTGATGTCGGTCATGGTTGCACTCCTCATGGCTTGCATAGGGTCCAGTCTATTGAATTAGCGGAGCCGGTGCGATGCGCGAGTTGCGGCGGAGGCTCACATTCTCGTGCGGCCCCAGCGGGTGCGTAACTCTCCGCCGCGGCTTGACCTAGTTGGCAGGCTTCATCGCATCCGTCGCCGGCTTCATCGCGTCAGTCGCCGGCTTCATCGCGTCAGTCGCCGGTTTCATGGCGTCCGCCGGTTTCATCGCATCGGCGGCGGGCTTCATGGCATTTGTGGCCATCGGGTCGGCCGGCTTCATCGCATCGGTTGCCGGTTTCATCGCGTCCGCGGCGGGTTTCATGGCGTTGGTGGCCTCGTCGGCACGGGCGATGCCGCCGGCCAGCAATGCCGTCGAGCACAAAGCGAGCGCAAGCGCCGGCAGCGTCAGGCGGGAAAGAACGGTCATGATGGTCTCCTTGGTTGGGTGGCGCGCCCTCGCGGCGGCCGGCTGTTGCGGCGCCGCAGGCGCGGCGTTGCGCAATTTCTGATGGTCTCTCCCCGCAAACGGGAAGTTCCCGGAGGTAAGCTAATCGGCGGCGGCGGCCAGGATCGGCCCGCCGCCGGGCGACTGCACCAGCACGGCGGTGCTGAGGCCATCGGCGGCCGCCGGCACGTCGAGCGTCGTCGCCTCTCCGGTCCAGCTGCCGAGCTTCTTCAGCGCATGCACGACATTGCCGTGCGGCAAGGTGCGGCCGGTGTTCTCGCCGCGCGCCACGGGCACCTCGACGACGCCCCTGGCATAGCGCACCAGCCAGATGTCGGCTTTGCCGCCCGGCACGCTCCCCGCGCCGATACTGGCCTTGCCGCCATCGAGCGACAGCGACGGTCCCTTGATGCGTCCGCTCGCCGCAATCAGCCGTTCGATCTCGCCGGGCGCGGCGCCGACCGCATCGGCACGGCCGTTGACCACCACCTGCGGCGTGAACGGCCCGTCACGGCCGAGCGGCGGCTCGTAGCTCACCTGACGTTGCGTGAACTCCTGCCGGCCGAAAATGTCCTTCCAGCCGAGATAGTCCCAGTAGGTGACATTGAAGGACAGCGCCAGCACGCCGGGCTGGTCCTTGACCTTGATCAGATTGGCATTGGCCGGCGGGCAGGACGAACAGCCCTGGCTGGTGAACAGCTCGATAACGGTAAGCGGCTGCGCCGCGGCCGCACCGAGCGACGCCGCGAGCGCAAGCGCGCCCAGGCTGGACACTGCGAGGAACCTGCTGCGTTTGGCTTGCGACATGGAATTGCTCCGTGGGCGACGGCGCCGCGACGCGCCGCTCATGTCCCCACTTCGCCGCCAATTATCGCTTCGTTACAGCGCTCACCGGTTTGTGATTGAGCGCCAGCGCGGGTTCTTCCTTCTCCCCCTGTGGGAGAAGGTGGATCGGCGCGCAGCGCCGAGACGGTTGAGGGGTGTTCCAGCGGAGTGAGACGTTGGCGTTTCCTGGAACACCCCTCATCCGACCTCGCTTCGCGAGGCCACCGCCCGGGGGCGAGCCACGCGTCCCGCCCCGTCCTTCGGACCCCACAAGGGGAGAAGGGAAGACGGCGCCACTATCTCCAGGGCTGCAGACTTCTGTCCCGCACATAGGCGATGATCGTGTCGCAAACGGCATTCATCTCTTTCAGGACATCGTCGTTCCAGAAGCGCAGAACGCGAAAACCCCTCGCCTCCAGCTCGGCCTTGCGGATCCGGTCAGCATCCGAGTCCGCGTGTTGGCTGCCGTCGATCTCGATAATCAGCCCGGCTTCGAGGCAAACGAAATCGGCAATGTATTTTCCGAAAGGAACCTGGCGCCTGAATTTGATCCGGTCCAGCCTGCGGTCTCGCAGTTCCTGCCAAAGCCTGTCTTCCGCCTCCGTCATGTCACGGCGGAGTGAGCGAGCAAAGTTGCGCTTGGCGGGGGTGACGGGTTGATGCGGCATGGCGCCAGACTAGTCGAACGCTGCGATCCGTCTATAGCCCCGGCGGACGGGACGAGGCCGAGACGCAAAAGGGCTGTTCCAGCGGAGTGAGGCGTTGGCGTTGCCTGGAACACCCCTCATCCGACCTCGCTTCGCGAGGCCACCTTCTCCCACAAGGGGAGAAGGAAGAAGCCGCAGTGTCACTGCGTCAGCACCGTTTGCGAGGGGCGCTGGTTGAAGTCGCATTTGCCCATCACGGTGTAGAAGAAGTCGGCGTTGACGACAGGCGCCGGCACGGCGGAGCCGCCGTCTTCCCAGGCCTGGTAGCCTGTCTGGCCGCACGGCACGGCGGTGAAGATATCGACGGTCTGGCCCGTGGCGATTTCGGGCATGTCGGTCGGGCTGGTGCCGATATAGAGCCGGTTCGAGGTGTTCGGGTCGTTCGACCTGAGCGTGGTCGGCTGGGCCGGTTTGGCCGTCGCGGCGGAAGGCACGTCCATCTCGAGATAGAGCTGGTCCATCTGGCTGACGTCGATGACCGCGCCGGTGCTGTTGGCCGGCGTGGTGGTGCAGACGGTCTGCCGCATGACGCCGTTGCCGTCGGTGCTGGTGATGGCGCCGGAGGGCGTGTTGTTGAAATTGGCGACCGCCGTGGTGTTGCACACCTGCTGCTGCACCTGGGTAAGCGTGGTGCCGCTCACGGTGGAGACGGTGGTGGTGCCATAGCCCTTGGGGTCGCCGCCCTTGTTGTAGACATAGCTGATCTGCATCAGCTTCTGCTTCGTGGTCGAGCCGAATCGCGTGCCGTAGAGATACATCGTCTTGTCCCACCAGCCCGACGCCTTCTCGATCTTGAAGGTGGTCTGCACCAGGGCCGCCGCCTTGTTGACCGCCGAGGTGACGCCGACCGGCACGGTGTTGATCCTGGCGATCTGCATGAAGTCGGTCGGCATGGCGAAGCTCGCCGAGGCCTGCGCCGTGGCGGTGCCGTTGGCCGCGATGGTGAAGCTCACCAGCGTGGCGGTGCCTTGCCCGCCATTGGCGGCAAAGGTGTCCTGTAGCATCTGCTGGCGGGCCGCCAGCGCCGTCGTCTTCGGCAGCGTGGTGATGGCCAGCGTCGCCGCGTCGAGCGCCTGCTGCATATTGGACCGGGTCTGGACCGCCGACGTATAATCGACCGAGAAGCCGACCACGGTGACCAGCGGCACCAGGCTGATGAAGAACAGCGGCATCATCGAGCCGCCGCGAGAGCGGGCGAACCTTCCTGCAAGCCCCGGCATTTTTTCTTACCCCAAAAAACGGTTTACCTGCGGGGGAACTAACATGCGCCGGCAAACCGGGGTCTAAGAGGATCGTTCAAAGTTTAAGCATCCGGCCGCACCCGCCCGCTGTTTCGGGCTTTTCCGCCCGGCTCACCGCTTTGTGATGGCCAAGGCGCCCCTTGCGCCGCAAGCCTTGCCGCAGCAAGCCGCCCCTGCTAAAGCGCGCGGCATGAGCACGCCCCTCGACCACATCAGGAATTTCTCCATCGTCGCCCATATCGACCATGGCAAATCCACCCTTGCCGACCGCCTGATCCAGCTCACCGGCGGGCTGGAGCTGCGCGACATGAAGGAGCAGGTGCTGGACTCGATGGACATCGAGCGCGAGCGCGGCATCACCATCAAGGCGCAGACGGTGCGGCTGAAGTACCGCGCCAACAATGGCGAGGACTATATCCTCAACCTCATCGATACGCCCGGCCATGTCGACTTCGCCTATGAAGTGTCGCGCTCGCTGGCCGCCTGCGAAGGCTCGCTGCTGGTGGTCGACGCCTCTCAGGGCGTCGAAGCCCAGACGCTGGCCAACGTCTACCAGGCCATCGACAACAACCATGAGATCGTCGTGGTGCTGAACAAGGTCGACCTGCCGGCCGCCGAGCCCGAGCGCATCCGCGAGCAGGTCGAGGAGGTGATCGGCATCGACGCTTCCAACGCCGTGCTGATCTCGGCCAAGACCGGCCTTGGCATTCCCGATGTGCTCGAAGCCATCGTCCACCAATTGCCGCCGCCGCGCGAGGGCGACGCGACCGCGCCCTTGAAGGCGATGCTGGTCGACAGCTGGTACGACGCCTATCTCGGCGTCATCGTTCTGGTGCGCGTCATCGACGGCGTGCTGAAAAAGGGCCAGACCATCCGCATGATGGGCACCGGCGCCAAATACCTGGTCGAGCGCACCGGCGTGTTCACGCCCGCCCGCATCAATGTCGACGAACTCGGCCCCGGCGAGTTCGGCTTCTTCACCGGCTCGATCAAGGAAGTGGCCGACACCCGCGTCGGCGACACCATCACCGAGGACAAGCGCCAGACCGCGCACGCTTTGCCCGGCTTCAAGCCGGCGCAGCCTGTGGTGTTCTGCGGCCTGTTCCCGGTCGACGCCGCCGATTTCGAGGATCTGCGCGCCGCCGTCGGCAAGCTGCGCCTCAACGACGCCTCCTTCTCCTATGAAATGGAAACCAGCGCGGCGCTCGGCTTCGGCTATCGCTGCGGCTTCCTCGGCTTGCTGCATCTGGAAATCATCCAGGAGCGGCTGGAGCGCGAGTTCAACCTCGACCTGATCGCCACCGCGCCATCGGTCGTCTACCGGCTGCTGCTCAATGACGGCTCGGTGAAGGAACTGCACAACCCGGCCGACATGCCCGACGTGGTCAAGATCTCGGCCATCGAGGAGCCGTGGATCCGCGCCACCATCCTCACCCCTGACGACTATCTCGGCGGCATATTGAAACTCTGCCAGGACCGGCGCGGCATCCAGGCCGACCTCTCCTATGTCGGCAAGCGCGCCATGCTGACCTACGATCTGCCGCTCAACGAAGTCGTCTTCGATTTCTACGACCGGCTGAAGTCGATCTCCAAGGGCTACGCCTCGTTCGACTATCACCTCACCGACTATCGCGAGGGCGACCTGGTGAAGATGTCGATCCTGGTCAATGAGGAGCCGGTCGACGCGCTCTCCATGCTCGTCCACCGCACCGCGGCGGAAAAGCGCGGCCGCCAGATGTGCGAGAAGCTGAAGGAGCTGATCCCGCACCATCTGTTCAAGATCCCGATCCAGGCCGCGATCGGCGGCAAGGTCATCGCCCGCGAAACCATCTCGGCGCTGCGCAAGGACGTCACCGCGAAGTGCTACGGCGGCGACGTGAGCCGCAAACGCAAGCTCTTGGACAAGCAGAAAGAGGGCAAGAAGCGGATGCGGCAGTTCGGCAAGGTGGACATTCCGCAGGAGGCGTTTATCCAGGCGCTGAAGATGGGCGATTGAGAATACTGCTCCAGCCAGCTTGATCCCGCGGCATTCCTAGATACTCTGCAACTTCTAGGGGACACGGGGTTGGCGGCGCTCTATGAAGAAATTTTTCTACGCGGCTATAGATAATATCTATAAGCACGGTGACACTGACATATTTCCATTTCCGATCGAAAATAGAATAATGAGCGACAAGAGGGATGATGTTGCCAGCTTATTGGTAAAACGATATTCTGAGTTTGATAAAATGTTTGTGCAAGAACCGCCGGATGACATCCGTTCTCTGGTGGCCGTAAATCATTCCGGGTTTAGATGGGCGTCTCAATTAGACCCATTGTGGAACGTCTTTCTGCTTGGAAATGTTCTTTCAATCGCCGAAACCATAGAGGCGGCCAGACTTGGGCCGGATCGGGTTTTCTCTTACAGATTGAACAAAGACAATTACCTCTCGGGAGATCTTTTTCGGCGTGATATCTCCTGGAAGGACTTTATCGATAGGTCCATCTCTGAATGCGAACACAAAAGCCATGTCGTAATATGCGATATAGCTGATTGTTATTCTAGGATAAGCCATCACAAGCTCGACAACGCACTTCGAATGCTCGGGGTGTTTTCGGATGTTCGAAAGACGATCCTCGAATATCTGAAGCATTTTACGGGAACAAGATCAGCTGGTCTGCCAATCGGTGGTCCGGCTGCGCGAATTCTGGCAGAACTGGCTCTCGCAAACTCCGATCAATATCTTTTCAGTTCTGGCGTTCACTTCCTCCGCTATGAAGACGACTATCACGTTTTCTGTGCTAGTAAAGGAAGCTCATGAAATTATTGTCGAGATATACAAGGCGCTTGATAATGAGGGGCTATCCCTTCAAAAATCAAAGACACGGATACTGACTTCGTCTGAATTCAAGCACGTTTTGTCGCAGATACGAGGGGGTGATGATAGGGAAACCCGATCGCCGATACAGCGGCTTATGTCTCTAACACTAAGATTCGATCCATACGCACCCAACGCGGCTAAGCAATACGACGAGCTCAAAGATGAGCTGGAAGAGATTGATGTCGTTGCGCTCCTGAATGAGCAGCTGTCGCAAACCCGAGTGCACATTCCCACCACACGAAAAATTGTCGAAGCGTTGAAAATGGTTGGCACTGGCGCAAAGTATGGAGCGGTGCTGTCAATGCTCGATAATATGGATGCTCTTTATCCTATCGCGCCAACGGTATTTCAAACTGTGTATCAGATCTTCGAGGATCTTGGCGAGCGAGAAAAGGCCGGCATTTGCGACAAAATAATAAATCTTTATGATAGCGGTCACGAAGTTATGGCCTTAGACATGCACGTCGCCTACGCAAACCGGGTTGTAGGTAAGCATAACTCCATTCAAACCCGAAATTACCTCCATAGATGCTTCGATAGAGAGGTATCTGAGTTAATACGGCGTGACATAATCATGATTTTCTCGAACTGGGGCAATTTCTCATGGTTGTCCATGTTCAAGGCAAATTTTGGAGCAGTGTCAGGTTGGCAACGCAGAGCTCTCATATTGGCATCGTATTCGATGGTCGATGAGGGGTCTCACTGGCGAGACCATACGAAAAGTAGATTTGACGCCTTTGAAATGATTGTTCGAGAATGGAGATCAGAGAAGCCAAACGCAGCGTTAGCGATATGATAAGCGAAAGGTTGTTTGCTTCACAGTACTCGAACTTCTGGCGTAGCGCTTCCGAACTTGGAAGCTGTCACACGGTCAGTGAATCTGGCCTACAATCGGGTAAGTGGGCCGGCTCATCCTACGAGCAGTCCTTCGCGGCGAGATTTAATCAGCGAAGCGGGCTATTTTCTTTTCTTTGAGTCCATCCAACGGCCGAAAGAATCGGTAGAGGTTTTGCGATTAGCAGCAGTTGCAAGCGCGTTGGATTTTCTTAGAGCCAACATCGTGGAGTTTACGACAGAAAAAGATGAATTGAGCGCGCCGGAGGCTGAGGAAGTTGATAGATTGGCTCAGTGGCTCCGTCACTACTTTAGAGGACAGGGTGTCACGCTAGACCAGGTAAGTGTGCCATCCTACAAGGGACACGGCATCATCCAAAGTTGCAAGGGTGACTTTGAGTTTTCTGATACATTAGTAGAGATGAAGTACGTCGATAGGCACTTTCGCAGCCATGATTTGCGTCAGGTGATCACCTACTCCGCGTTGCGATATTACGAAGGTAAGCAGGTATATAAGGCCGTAACAATATTAAATCCGCTACTAGGAATCGAGTTTACCACGCACATAGACGAACTAGTTTACGGCGCATCCGGCTCCGACTTATCCGAATTTTTCCAGAGACTCTCTTATACAATCTCCAGTGGAGAGGTATCCCATTAACGTGTCGTCACCGTCATAATGAGGATGGCAGTCGACACGCAACCTTCCGCTTTCAAGACCTTGCTACCCTGGCGTATCCTCCCGCCTTGGGGGAGACACCACATGCGCACCACTTCAGACACAGTAGCCTCTCTCGGTCTCGCCATCGGCGGTGCCTTCGGCCTGCCGGCACCTTCGTCGCCAGCGCTCCGCTGCGCGAAACACTCTGGACGATGGACGGCGCGGCGCTAGTAGTGGCCGCCGCACTGCTGACCATGAAGTACCAACGGCTGGGCAATGATTGCGTAGCCGCGGGCTTCCTGACCTTCCTGACCGGCGAGACGCGGCTGACGGCCGGCAGCGCGGCGGGGCTGGAGGCCAGCGTGCCCTCCTATGCCGGCGGCATCACGCTTTGGGCGGCGGGGCTGGTCATGATCAGCGCGCAGAAAACCTTCACTTTATGGATGCGGCTCACCGCACTCGTTGCTGCATGGGGGCGGGGCGCTGACGCCGCTGACCTTCTCCCCTTGTGGGAGAAGGTGGATCGGCGCGCAGCGCCGAGACGGTTGAGGGGTGTTCCAGCGGAGTGAGGCGTTGGGATTTTCTGGTTCGGTTCGCTGTTGACGTGGCGCCAAGCTGGAGCACCCCTCATCCGACCTCGCTTCGCGAGGCCACCTTCTCCCACAAGGGGAGAAGGGAAGACCAGCGTCGGCGTCCCCAGCCCTTCGCAGGCTCAGGGCGTTCGAGGCTCGAAAAGCCAAGCAATTGGCTTTTCGTCCGCTGACGCGGACCGCCTCTCACCCCTCAATCCAAACCTTCTCAAAGTGCTGCTCCAGCGCCTGGTGCTGCTCGCAGCCTTCGACGCCCTTGCGATAGGTCCGGTAGACCGAGCGCCAGTAGGGTTGGATGATTATGCCGGAGTCCCGCAAATTCTTTTCGATGCCGGCCATGATCTCCTTGCGCTGGGCGGCGTCGGGGGTGGCGAGCGCCTTGTCGAGCAGCTCGTCGAACTCCTTCGAGGCATAGGCGCTTTCGTTCCAGGCGGCGCCGGATTTGTAGGCCAGCGCCAGCACCTGGACGCCGAGCGGGCGGCCCAGCCATTCGGTGCAGGAGAAGGGATATTTGCTCCAGTCGTTCCAGAAAGTGGCGGCGGGCAGCACGGTGCGCTTGATCTTGAGGCCGGCCTCGCGCATCTGCGCCGCTATGGCGTCGCCGGTGCTTTTTTGCCATTCGACGTCAACCGAGATGAGGTCGTATTCATGGTCGGCCTTGCCGGACTCGGCCAGCAGCTTCTTCGAGGCGTCCACGTCGCGCGTGGCCGGGCCGATATCGGCATATTCGGGGTGCATGGGGCCGACATGGTGGTTGTCGGCGGGCTTGCCGCGGCCGCCGAGGCCGAGCGCCAGCACGGCCGAGTTGTCGACGGCGAGCTGGGCGGCGCGGCGCACCTTCACGTCGTCATAGGGCGCGTTGGCGACATTGAAGCGGGCGACGATGGTGGAGCCGGTGGCGATCTCGGAATTCTTCAGGCCCATCTGCTCGGTCTGCGAGACGGCATCGGACGCGGTCTCGTGGTCGGTGTCGATCTCGCCGGATTCGAACGCCGACAGCATGGCGTTGGGGTCGGAGCCGTAGTCGATCCACTGGATCCCATCCAGGTGGAATTCGCCCTTCCACCAGGGCTTGTCCTTGCGCTTCACCTCGGCTCCCGTCTCGGCATCCCACTTCACCAGCTCGCAAGGGCCGGTGGTGATCGAAAGTGCCTTCAGCGGATCGCCGTCGCCATCATAGGAGCGGTGCATGATCAAAGCGGGATAGTCGGCCATGCCGGCGATCAGCGAAATGTCGGGCTTGGGCAGGTTGAGCTTGATGGTGTGGTCGTCGACCTTCTCGATGCCGCCATCGACCACCTTCTTGGTGTCGGCATTGACCAGCGCGCCCATGCGCGCGGCGACCGAATTGCCGGCAACACCGGCTTCGCACCAGCGGGTGAGGTTGTGGACGACATCCTCGGCGTTGAAGGCGTCGCCGTTCGACCAGGTGATGCCCTTGCGCACATGCAGCGTGAGCGTCTTGGCGTCGTCGCTCATCTCCCATTTTTCGAGCAGCCAGGGCTCGAACGAGAAGTCGGTGTTCCAGCGCACCAGATATTCGTTGCAGTGGCGGGCGACGTTGGACATTTCGACGCCGTCGAAGGTGCGCGGGTCCTTGAACCCCTTGACGTTCATGGCGACGCGCAGCACGCCGCCCTTCTTGGGCTCCGCCGCGCGGGCAGGCGTGGGCGCCAGCCCGCCCAGGGCAAAAGCGCCGGCGGCGCTGACGCCGAGCCCGGCCATCAGCGCAAAATATTCGCGCCGGTTGATGGCGCCGCTCCTGAAATCCTCGGCGACGGGTTTGGCTTTCGGGTGCAATTTCCTGCCGGTCAGCATGAATTTCATCGTCGTTCCCTCTTGTTGGGCGCCCGGCCGACCGCGTGCGCGGGGGCGGATGCGGCTCGCCGGACGCCATTGCCTGAGGGATGATAGGGCGAGCTTACGCAGCGGAGTGTTCTGGAATCCGCAGGACTTGTGCGTTGCTCCGCAGGAGGTTCGCATGAAGGGGGCGCGCGAAGGCCTTCACCTTCGTCATCCACGGGTCTGCGCGGCGTCGCTGCGCTCCTTGCTTCGCCCGTGGATGACGAGGTCACCCCCAGATCATCAGCGCGGCGAGCCCGACGATGCCGACCACCAGCCGCCACCAGCCGAACAGCGCATAGCCCTTGCGCGAAACGTAATCGAGCAGCAGGCGCACCACCAGCAGCGCGGTGACGAAGGCGGCGACGAAGCCGACGGCGATGATCGGCAGGTCGGCCGACGTCAGCACGTTGCGGTTCTTGAACAGGTCGAAGGCGAAGGCGCCGACCATGGTGGGGATGGCGAGGAAGAAGGAAAATTCCGCCGCCGCCCGCTTGTCGACGCCAAGCAGCAGGGCGCCGACGATGGTCGAGCCCGAGCGTGAAGTGCCGGGGATCAGCGACAGGCACTGGAACAGCCCGATCTGCAAATAGAGCCGCGTCGGGAAGCGTTCGACGTCGCGGTACATCGGCTTCAGCTTCATGCGGTCGACGACGAGCAGCACCACGCCGCCGATGATCAGCATGATGCAGATCAGCCGCGGCGATTCGAACAGGATGGTCTTGATGAAATCATGCGCCAGCGCGCCGATGACGGCCGCCGGCAGGAAGGCGATGAGGATGCCGATGACGAAATGCCGCGTCAGCCGGTCATGCGGCAGGTCGAGCAGCATCTGCCACAAGCGCCGGAAATAGACGCTCAGAATGGCCAGGATGGCGCCGAGCTGGATCAGGATCTCGAAGGCCTTGCCGGTCGAGTGGAAGCCGAGAAAATGGCCGGCGAGCAGGATATGGCCGGTCGAGGACACCGGAATGAACTCGGTCAATCCCTCCAAGAGACCGAGCAGCAGGGCTTCGACGATTGTCTGGCTTTCCATTGGCTACCTCGGCATTCGCTGGATGGGCTGACAGGGCTTGCTTGTCATGGCGCCGAACTCCCCCTATAGGTCGCAACACCCTGACGGCCCGCTTACCGGGCGGCCAAGACTTACCGGTGCGCCCGGCGATTCGCCAGTGTGGCAATCCGGAATTCGCCACACCCGGGAGGAGCGCGATGCGCGAATTCCGGATTCTGAGCCACACTGCCAACTTTAGTTCTGGTGTGGTTTGGATTTGAAGTTCCTGAACGCGGATGCCGTTGAGGGACAGGAACTTCAAATCCAAACCACCAGTGCGCTTTATCATCGCGGAACCATGCTGACGCTTTTCCATCATCCCATGTTCGCCTCCTGCCGGTTCGTGCGCCTCGCTTTCGGCGAGTATGGCGAGGAACTGGCGCTGATCGAGGAGAAGCCGTGGACGCGGCGCAAGGAGTTCCTGGCGCTGAACCCGGCCGGCACGCTGCCGATCCTTTTGGCCGAGGGCGACGTGCCGATCGTCGGCGCCACGGTCATCTCGGAATATCTCGACGAGACGCGCGGCGTCCTGAAGCGCGACAAGCGCCTGTTCGCCGAGGACCCGATGCAGCGCGCCGAGATCCGCCGGCTCACCGACTGGTATCTCCACAAGGCCGAGAGCGAGGTCACCCGGCATCTGGTGCGCGAGCGCGTGCTGAAGCCGGTCATGCCGGAAACCGCCGGCGGCGGCTCGCCCGATTCGGCCGCCATCCGCGCGGCGCGGGCCAACATCCGCCAGCACATGAAATACACCAACTGGCTGGCCGGCACCCGCCACTGGCTGGCCGGCTCGAGGGTCACCTATGCCGACCTCGCCGCCGCCGCCACCCTTTCGGTGCTCGACTATCTCGGCGAGATCGACTGGCGCGAGCACACCGCCGCGCGCGAATGGTACACGCGGGTCAAGTCGCGGCCTTCGTTCCGGCCGCTGTTGACCGACCGGGTGCGCGGCCTGTCGCCGGTGTCGCATTATGCGGACCTCGACTTCTGACGCCGCAAAACTGCGCGCGCTGATCGACGCGCAGGCGCGGCGCGCCGGTTTCGAGGCGGTCGCCGTCACCACCCCCGATGCGATCCCGCTGGCGCCGGCCCGGCTCGCCGCCTTCGTCGCGGACGGGTTCCACGGCTCCATGGGCTGGATCGCCGAGACGCTGCAACGCCGCAGCGAGCCATCAAGCCTGTGGCCGCAGGTGCGTTCGATCGTCGTGCTGGCGATGAATTACGGGCCGGACCACGATCCCCGCGACCTGTTGGCCAGGCGCGACCGGGGCGCGATCTCGGTCTATGCGCAAAACCGCGACTATCACGAGGTTATGAAGGGCCGGCTGAAGGAAATCGCCGGCAAGATCGTGGCGCGGGCGGGAGGCGACGTCAAAGTCTTCGTCGATACGGCGCCCGTCATGGAAAAGCCGCTGGCCGAGGCCGCCGGGCTCGGCTGGCAAGGCAAGCACACCAATCTGGTCAGCCGGCAGCATGGTTCCTGGCTGTTCCTCGGCACCATCTTCACGACGGCCGAACTGGTTCCAGACCTGCCGGAGGAGGACCATTGCGGCTCCTGCCGCGCCTGCCTCGACGCCTGCCCGACCGATGCCTTCCCGGCGCCCTACCGGCTCGATGCGCGGCGCTGCATCTCCTATCTCACCATCGAGAACAAGGAGCCGATCCCGCATGAATTCCGCGAGGCGATCGGCAACCGCATCTATGGCTGCGACGACTGTCTCGCCGCCTGCCCATGGAACAAGTTCGCCAAGGTGGCGTCCGAGGCCAAGCTCGCCGCGCGCGACGATCTACGCGAGCCGGCGCTGGCCGATCTCCTGCGGCTGGACGACACGGCGTTTCGCGCCTTCTTTTCCGGCTCGCCGGTCAAGCGCATCGGCCGCGACCGCTTTGTCCGCAACGTGCTGATCGCCGCCGGCAATTCCCGCGATGCAGCGCTTGCCGGCGCGGTGCGTGCCTTGCTGGCCGACGCCTCGCCGCTGGTGCGGGGCGCGGCAATATGGGCGCTGGCGCGGCTGGTGCCGGAGGCCGAATATGCCGAACGCGCCGCGACCGGCCTGAAAACCGAGAGCGACGCGGCCGTGCGCGAGGAATGGGCGCGGCCGGTTCCAGCCAGGGCGCCTGCATGAGTGAAAAGCGGATATTCATCTTCGGCGCCGGCTATTCGGGCAAGGCTTTTGCGCGCGCCAACAGGGAGGCCGCCACGACGGTCGGCGGCACGACGCGCTCCGTGGAAAAATTCGAGGCGCTCCGCCAGGCCGGCATCGCGCCGCTGCTGTTCGATGGCGCGCTGACCGGCGAACTCACCAACGCGCTGGCGACAACAACCCATCTGGTGATCTCGATCGCGCCCGAGGAGGCCGGCGATCCCGTGCTGAATGCCGCGCGCGAGGCGATCGTGCGGATGCCTGCGCTCGAATGGATCGGCTATCTCTCCACCGTCGGCGTCTATGGCGACCATGGCGGCGCCTGGGTCGACGAGACGGCGCAATGCCGGCCGGTGTCGAAACGCTCGGCGATGCGGGTGGCGGCCGAGCAGGATTGGCTGCGGCTTGGCCGCGAGATCGGCCGGCCGGTGGCGGTGCTGCGGCTCTCCGGCATCTACGGCCCCGGCCGCAACGCCCTGGTCAACCTGGAAAACGGCACCGCGCGGCGGCTGGTCAAGCCCGGTCAGGTGTTCAACCGCATCCACTGCGACGATATAGCTGGCGCGCTGTGGCATCTCATCGGGGATGATACGGGCGGCATCTTCAACGTCACCGACGATGAGCCCGCGCCGCCGCAGGACGTGGTGGCCTATGCCGCCGCGCTGATGGGCATCACGCCGCCGCCCGAAATTCCCTTCGAGGCCGCCCAACTTTCGCCCATGGCGCGGTCCTTCTATGGCGAGAACAAGCGCGTCGCCAACGCGGCGCTCAAGGCGGCGGGCTACCGGTTCCGCTTCCCGGATTACCGCGCCGCCTTCGACCATATGTGGGCAAGCGGCGACTGGCGCGACGGCGCGCCGCGCAGCCCGATGAAGCGCTGACGCATGCCGGGAAGCACGTGACACGGTTCGGTCGGAATGCCTCGGAAAAGAAAACAGGGCGGTTGACCGGTTTGTGAAAAACGGAACCGCTCCGGCGATCGAAGCAACGTCCATTGCGTGCTATGATTCGGGCTTGGGTTTGCGGCGGGGGTTCATGGAGACAGCGATGCGGCTCGGCAAGCGTTCACAGCTGGCGGCGGCTTTTGGCCTGCTCGCCCTCACAAGTCTCGCCGTGCGGCCGGCAATGGCCGAGGAACGGGCAAAGGACCTGTTCGGCGCGATGAAACTGCCGGCTGCGACCGCCCCGCAATCCTTCGGCTTCTACTCCAAGGGCTGCTTTGCCGGCGGCGTCGCCATCCCCATGGACGGCCCGACCTGGCAGGTGATGCGGCCGTCGCGCAATCGCCGCTGGGGCCATCCGGCGATGATCGCGCTGGTCGAGAAACTGTCGCGCGATGCCGTCGCCGATGGCTGGCCGGGCCTTTTGATCGGCGACATCGCGCAGCCGCGCGGCGGCCCGATGCTGACCGGCCATGCCTCGCACCAGATCGGGCTCGATGCCGACATCTGGCTGACGCCGATGCCCCGCCGTCCGCTGTCGATGGCGCGGCGCGAGACCATGAGCGCCACCTTGATGGTCGACGAAAAGACGCATCTGGTGAAGGACGCGCTGTGGACGCCGGCGCATACGCGGCTTTTGAAGCGCGCGGCCAGCTATCCCGAGGTCGAGCGCATCCTGGTCAATCCCGGCATCAAGAAGAAGCTCTGCGACACCGTCAGGGGCGACCGCTCCTGGCTGCGCAAGATCAGGCCGTTCTGGGGCCACGACTATCACTTCCACATGCGCATCGGCTGCCAGCCGGGCTCGCCCAACTGCAAGGCGCAGGAAGCGACCCCGGCCGACGACGGCTGCGGCAAGCCGCTGGCCTGGTGGTTCACGCAGGAACCGTGGCGGCCCAACAAGAATCCGGACGCGCCCAAGGCGCGCGATCTGATGACGATGGCGAACCTGCCGAGAGAATGCCGCGCCGTGCTCGACGCGCCCGGGCCGGCCTCGGTCGAGGCAGCCACCTACCATGGCGGCGCCGTGCCGGTCGCGGTCGCCGCGCCCGAACCCGAGGCGCCGTCGCTGCCCGCCACCGCGGCCAGCGGCGCGGCCGGCCTGCCAGGCATGGTGAACGCCTTCACCGCGACGCCCGAGATCGGCGTGCCGGTGCCGCGGCCACGGCCGGGAAACTGACCGCGTCAGTTGACGCCCCGGCGCTTCGCCGCCGTTCATTCGTCACCCCGTGAGCAGGAGGGCCGGCATTGCAAACGCAGGATATAGGCCTTCGCCGCGTCGTCCGGTGGGTGGCCCTTCTGAACCTGGGCTACTTCATCGTCGAGTTCGCCGTGGCATCCGCGATCGGCTCCGTGTCGCTGTTCGCGGACAGTGTTGATTTCCTGGAAGATGCCTCGGTCAATTTGCTTATTCTCGTTGCCCTTGGCTGGGGCGCACGCAGCCGCGCAAGGGTCGGCATGGCTCTGGCGGCGATTCTTCTGGTGCCTGCCTTGGCAACGCTCTGGACGGCTTGGGTCAAGTTCAACCTGCCGGTCGCGCCGTCGCCGCTGCCACTGTCGCT
Source organism: Mesorhizobium sp. BR1-1-15 (assembly GCF_020165475.1). Taxonomy (NCBI): domain Bacteria; kingdom Pseudomonadati; phylum Pseudomonadota; class Alphaproteobacteria; order Hyphomicrobiales; family Phyllobacteriaceae; genus Mesorhizobium; species Mesorhizobium sp. BR1-1-15. Next base: position 62,949 of record NZ_JAIUIF010000005.1, read on the forward strand.
TGCGGGCGCCGGGGCTTTGGCCGTGAACCTGTCTTGCGCGTTCATGCTGGCGCGCTTCCGCCATCACAGCGGCAGCCTGACAAAGGCCGCGTTCCTCTCCGCGCGGAACGACGCCTTTGCCAACGTCGCTATAATCGCCGCGGGCCTTCTCACCGCCGTGATCTGGCATTCTGCGTGGCCCGACCTGATTGTCGGCCTGGGAATTGCCGCCATGAACGCCGATGCGGCCCGCGAGGTCTGGTCCGCTGCCCGCGAGGAGCACAAGGCGGCAGCCTAGTCGCGGCCGTTCGACCTCATAAATCGGTCGTGCGCACCATCGGTTTCGAAAACCGTTTCCCTTTTCAAACTCATGCGCTAGTCAACGGGAGAACGGCAATGGGCCGTCGGGCGCCGGGGACGGACGAGAAAGCATGCCAAACACAGGCGACGACGACACGGCGCTGCGGTTTCCGATCCTGATCGGCGACATCGGCGGCACCAATGCGCGCTTCTCGGTCGTGCTCGACGCCAATTCGGAAGCCGGCGAGCCGGCGATCGTCCAGACCGCCAGCTACAACACCATCGACGAGGCGATCCAGGCGGCGGTGCTCGACCGCTCCTCGGTCCGCCCCAATTCAGCGGTGCTGGCGGTGGCCGGCCCGGTCGACGGCGACGAGATCGAGCTCACCAATTGCCCGTGGATCGTCAAGCCCCGGCAGATGTTCGCCAGCCTCGGCCTCAGCGACATCGTCGTGCTCAACGATTTCGAGGCGCAGGCGCTGGCCGTCGTGGCGCTCGGCGAAGAGCACATGGAAAAGATCGGCGGCGGCGCGCCGGAGCCCAATGCCGGCCGCGTGGTGCTCGGTCCCGGAACCGGGCTCGGCGTCGCCGGGCTGGTGCACGCGCTGCGCCACTGGATCCCGGTGCCCGGCGAGGGCGGCCATATGGACATCGGCCCGCGTTCTAGCAGGGATTTCGAGGTTTTCCCGCATATCGAGAAGATCGACGGCCGCATTTCGGGCGAACAGATCCTGTGCGGACGCGGTCTGGTCAACGTCTACCGGGCGGTGGCCAAGGCGGACGGCAAGCCGTCGCCCTTCACCACGCCGGCCGAGATCACCGCAGCGGCACTTGCCAGGACCGATCCGGTCGCGCAGGAAGCGCTGGAGATATTCGTCACCTGTCTTGGGCGCACCGCCGGCGATCTCGCCTTGGTGTTCATGAGCCGCGGCGGCGTCTTTCTCACCGGCGGCATCGCGCAGAAGATCGTGCCGGCGCTGAAACAGGGCAATTTCCGCGCCGCCTTCGAGGACAAGGCCCCGCACAGCGAACTGATGCGCACCATGCCCGTCTATGTCATCACCCATCCGCTGGCGGCACTTCTGGGCCTCGCCGCCTACGCCAGGAACCCTTCGCTGTTCGGCGTGCAGACCGCGGGCCGCCGCTGGCAGGCCTAGGCTGGGCCGCATGACGGACCAGGCGTCCGTCCGGTCCCCGCGACGAAGTTAATCAGCCGCAGGCATAGGCAAGCCGGCCGCTTGGCGCTAAGAGGGGCGCCAGAAGGGATGCTGTGTGCAGCCCGGTCTTGCCAAGCGGAAACCACGAAGCGCTGCCGATTTGACACTCCAAGCTCCACATAAGCAGAAAGCCACTCCCGGCGAGGTCTGGGCGGTGCTGCGCCGTATCATCGCCGAGAACGGCCGCGACTACCTTTGGTCCTACATCTTTGCCGGCGCCTGCCTGCTGGCGGTATCCGCCACGACCGCTTTCACCGCCTGGATCATGAGCCCTGTCGTCAACCAGATCTTCTACGAGCGGCGCGGCGATCTGATCGTGTGGATTTGCGCCGGCGTCATGGGCGCCTTTCTCGTGCGCGGTTTCGCCGGCTACGGCCAGGCGGTGACGTTGGCGACCGTCGGCAACAATCTGGTTGCGCGCTACCAGCGCCGCATCTTCGATCACCTGATGAAGCTCGGCGTCGGTTTCTTCAACGACACGAGATCCGGCCGGCTGGCGGCGCAGGTCAACGAGAACGTCAACGGCATTCGCGACCTGCTGTCGATGACGCTGACGTCGATCGCGCGCGACGGGGTGACGCTGTTCGGGCTGCTCGGCGTCATGATCTACCAGGATCCGGTCCTGTCGCTCAGCTCGCTGGTGATCGGGCCGCCGCTCATCTACACCGTTGTCTATCTGATGCGCCGGGTACGCCGCATTACCCGCGAATCGGTGCAGATCAACTCGCGGCTGATCGGCGCCATGCAGGAAGCCACGCAAGGCATCGCCATCGTCAAGGCCTTCACCATGGAGGACGAGCTGTCGCGGCGCATCGGCCAGCTCGCCAACAGCGCCGAGCACCGCGGCAACAAGATCGCCCGGGTTTCGGAACGGCTGTCGCCGATTTCCGACATGCTGGCCGGTCTCGCCGTCACCGGCGTCATCGCCTACTCCGGCTATCGTGCGCTCGTCCTCGGGCAGCCGCCGGGCGCCGTCTTCTCCTTCATCACCGCGCTGATGCTGGCCTACGACCCGGCAAGGCGGCTGGCGCGCATGCAGGTCGGCATGGAGCGCGCGTTGGTCAATGCGCGCATGATCTACGAAATCCTCGATCTCGAGCCGCAGCAGGGCGATGCGCCGGGAGCCGCCGAGGCCAATTTCACCACGGGCGAAGTGCGGTTCAACAATGTGAGCTTCCGCTATGTCGAGGAGGCACCGGTCCTGCAGGACCTCAGCTTCGTCGCCGCCGCCGGCAAGATGACCGCCATCGTCGGCGCCTCCGGCGCCGGCAAGACGACGCTGGTGGCGCTGCTGCAGCGCTTCTACGACGTCGAGTCGGGTACGATCGAGATCGACGGCCAGGACATTTCGAAGATCACCAAGCAGTCGCTGCGCAGCTCCATCGCCTATGTTTCGCAGCAGCCCTATCTGTTCGAAGGCACCATACGCGACAACATCCGCTATGGCCGGCTCTCCGCCACAGACGCCGAGATCGAGCAGGCCGCGCGGCTGGCCCAGGCCGACGGCTTCATCCGCCAGCAGCCGCTGGGCTACGACACGCCCGTCGGCGAAAACGGCGCGTCGCTGTCGGGTGGCCAGCGCCAGCGTGTGTCGATCGCCCGCGCCATCGTCCGCCAGGCGCCGATTCTGCTGCTCGACGAGGCGACCTCGGCGCTCGACAATGAGGCGGAAGCCAAGGTCCAGGAAGCGCTGACCCACGTCATGGAGGGGCGCACCACCATCGTCATCGCCCACCGGCTGTCGACGGTGGTCAATGCCGACCACATCATCGTGCTGGAACAGGGTCATCTGGTCGAACAGGGCACCCATGCCTCGCTGATGGCCGACCCGCACAGCGTCTATTCCCGCTTCCACCGGGTGCAGGGCAGGAAGGGCCTGGGGCTTGTCGATGACGGCGCGCCACCCCAAACTCCGGCGCCAGGGCCGACGCAACCTATCGAGACGCAGGGCATCGCCGGGAGCGCGAGATGAGTGAAACGCCGACAGCCGACAGACCCGCGGGCGATATGGGCCTGGTGGTGGTGGGCGCCGCCGGCCGCATGGGCCAGACGCTGATCCGCGCCATCCACACAATGCCGGGCGCACGCGTCGCCGGCGCGATCGAGCGGCAGGGATCGCCCTATCTCGGCAAGGATGCAGGCGAGCTTGCCGGCATCGGCATCATCAATGTGCCGATATCGGACGATCCGCTGCCGGCCTTCGCCGGGGCGGACGGCGTGCTCGATTTCACCGCGCCGGCTGCAACCGTCGAATTCGCCGGCTATGCGGCGCAGGCGCGCATCGTCCATGTCATCGGCACGACCGGCTGCTCGGCCGACGACGATGCCAGAATCGCCGCCGCGGCGCGCCATGCGACGATCGTCAAGTCGGGCAATATGAGCCTCGGCGTCAATCTCCTGGCGGTGCTGGTCGAACAGGCCGCGCGCGCCCTCGACGCCGGGGATTTCGACATCGAGATCCTCGAAATGCATCACAGGCACAAGGTCGACGCGCCGTCCGGCACCGCTCTGCTGCTGGGCGAAGCCGCCGCCGCGGGGCGTGGCGTGCCGCTTGCCGGCAACGATGTGCGCGTCCGCGACGGCCACACCGGCGTGCGCAAGCCGGGCTCGATCGGCTTCGCAACCCTGCGCGGCGGCTCGGTGGTCGGCGACCACAGCGTCATCCTGGCCGGCACCGGCGAACGCATCACGCTCGCCCATCATGCCGAGGACCGCACCATCTTCGCCCGCGGCGCCGTCAAGGCAGCCCTGTGGGCGCATGGCAGGAAGCCCGGCCTTTACTCGATGCGGGACGTGCTCGGGCTTGCCTGAAACGATCCTGGACCGTTTTCATCCCCATGCAATTCCGGACAGAAAACCGCTTCCCACTTCTGCTGGAATTGCTCAGATCCCAGAGGAGCAAAAATGTCGAGAACCCTCGTGCTCGTGCGCCATGGCCAGAGCGAATGGAATTTGAAGAATCTGTTCACCGGCTGGCGTGACGTCGACCTGACCGAACAGGGCCACGCCGAGGCCAAGGCAGCCGGGCAGAAGCTCAAGGCACGCGGCCTGAAGTTCGACATCGCCTTCACCTCGGCGCTGGTCCGGGCGCAAAAAACCTGCCAGCACATTCTTGACGCCGTCGGCCAGAGCGACCTGAAAACCGTCCGCGACCAGGCGCTGAACGAGCGCGACTATGGCGACCTCTCCGGCCTCAACAAGGACGACGCGCGCAAGAAATGGGGCGAGGAGCAGGTGCATGTCTGGCGCCGCTCCTACGACGTGCCGCCCCCCGGTGGCGAAAGCCTGAAGGACACCGGCGCCCGCGTCTGGCCTTATTACCTGCACGACCTCCAGCCGCATGTGTTGCGCGGCGGCACGGTCCTGGTCGCCGCCCACGGAAATTCGCTGCGTGCGCTGATCATGGCGCTGGACGGCAAGTCGGGCGAGGAGATCGTCAAGCTGGAGCTCGGCACCGGCGTGCCGGTCATCTACACGCTCAACGCCGATTCCACCGTGGCGTCGAAGGAAGTGTTGGAGGGCTGACCGCTCCGGAGCCGGCAGTCGGAGGCTGCGGCTCTTGCCGGGCATGGCCTTTTGCGAAAGCCGGTTCCACCTTTCGGGATCATGGTCCAAAAACCGCGTTGACACGCACCGCTTGCCCGCTTATTGAGCCCGCACCAGCCCAGATGGCGGAATTGGTAGACGCGCACGGTTCAGGTCCGTGTTCCGCAAGGAGTGGAGGTTCGAGTCCTCTTCTGGGCACCAAATTCCCGTCTCTGAATCGTTCGACGGTTCAGAGACTCGCAGAAAAAGCCCGGCTCGTCCGGGCTTTTTTGTTGCCTGTGCGACCGATCGCATCGTCATTCCCGCCAACAGAAAGCCGCAGGGATTTGCCCGACATCATGCGCACGCCTGCCGGGAAACGTGCGCTGTCGATGACCGAGCCCTTATCGCACGGAGCCTGTCACCGTCCGGTCGACGGCGGGAACGGATTTGCGGTCGTTGCCGGCAAGTGCGGCGATGATCAGCAGGCTGGCGACGACCGGGACGAACAGGACCGCCACGCGGGCTTGCACGTAAAGAATGGCGCGCCATTCATTGCGCTTGTCAGGGCTGTCGCTCATCATACACTCTCTGTCATGCCCCTCCCGGGCGCTGACATAGCGACGAACGGTTAAACAACCCCTTCCGAAATCGTTAATCGGCGGGAATTGCGCGGGTTCAGTTCAATCCGATCCGCTTTGCGCCTTGCCGGAACAATGCCTCCGCGTCCGCCTCGAAACGGAACGTGCCGATGAAATCGTCGGCGCGGTAGTCCGGCAGCGCCTTGCGGAGGGCGGCGGCGAAATTGCGTGCCTCGTCGAGCCGCCCGGCCAGCGCCAGGCAGTGTGCTGCTATCGCCAGGATGATGGCGTGGGCATTGGGCCGCGCCGCCGCCTTCAGCGCCCATTCCGCGGCTTCCTCGAACTGGCCGAGCCGCACATGCGACATGGCGCGCGCGCCCAGCATGCCGAACAGCAGCGGGTCGAAAGGGCTGAGATGGCGCGAATGGTCGGAGGAGCCGATCGCCGACTGCGGATCGCCTGACTGCGAGTGGACGAAGGACAGCGCATAGTGGCCGAGCGCGAAATTGGGGCTGAGCTCCACTGCCCGTTCCAATTCGAAGAGCGATCCGTCCTGTTCGCCGCGCAGCCACAGCGCCCGGCCCATCGCCCAGTGCGCGGCAGGGTTCTGTTCGTCAACCAGGAGACTGTGCCCCGCTGTCTCGTAGGCTAGCGCGCTTTCGTGGTCGCGGTCGCCCCAGCGCTGGAAAGCGCTTTGCCAATGGGTGAAGGACAGGCCGGCATGGGCGCGGGCGAAGGTCGGGTCGAGCGCCGTCGCCACGCCGAAGAAATGCTGCGCCAACTCGTTTTCCGGCTGGGTGAAGCGATACATGTGCCAGAGGCCGCGGTGATAGGCCTCCCAGGCGTTGAGCGAGTTGGGCGCCTTCAGCATGGCGCGGTTGCGCTCGACCGTCTCGATCTCGGCCGAGATAGACGAGACGATCGCGTTGCCGATATCGTCGAGCACGCCGAAGAGGTCGTCGGCCCGGCGCTCGAAGCTCTCGGCCCAGACGATCCTGGCCGTGCGAACCTCGATGAGCTCGACGGCGATGATGACGCGGCCGGCCACGGTGCCCACCGTGCCGGTGGCGACATAGTCCACATTCAGCTGCCGCCCCGCTTCCTGCGGCGCGATGTTTTTCTCGGCGAGCGCGAAGACCGAGCCGCGCGCGATGACGAAGAAATCCCTGAGCTTGGCCAGACGCGTGATGATGTCATGGGTCAGGCCGTCGGCGATCCCGCCGCGCGTGCCGCAAGGGCCGGCAGTCTCGACGAACGGCATCACCGCCAGCGAGGCGTGGCTGGGCTCCACGCCCGCCGGAGCGGGCGACGGCGGCGATGCCGCGATGCCGGCGGGCTGCGCCGCAAGCCGATCTACCGCCGGCCGATCTATCGACGGCCGATCTTCCGCTGGCCGATCTTCCGCCGGCTTGTCGCGCAGCGCCTGCCAGGCCGCGCGCACCGGTCCGAAGTCCAACCCTTCCGATTGGAACAATTGCGCCGTCGCCGTCAGGTGCTGCTCGGCCGCGCCGATGGCGCCGCGCCCGGCCAGATGCGTGAGCAGCGCCAGATGCGCGCGGCCGTCGAACGGCGCCAGCTCCACCCACCGGTCAAGACCGGCTGCTGCCGCCTCCGAACCGGGCGGAGCCGCCGCGACAAGGTGCTCCAGCAGGGCGGCGTGACACGACTGGAAGCGGCGGCGCTGCGCGATCAGCCAGCTCTCGAAAAACGGGCTGCGGTCTAGCTCCAAACCGTCGAGAAAGTCGCCGGCGAACAGCTCCGACAGCGATCGCAGGCGCTCGGCGTCGAGCGAGGCGATCCCTTGCGCGGCGGCGGCGCTAACCTCCAGCGCGTCGACGAAACAGCCATCGAGGCGCAATTCGACCGTGTCGTCCTGTGTCTCGACTCGACGGTGCCCCGGCTCGTCGAGGACGGCGCGAAGCTTGCTGAGGCACCAACGCAACTCGCCCCTGGGATCGTTCGGAACATCCCACAAGAGCTCGCACAGCCGAGCGCGTCCCACCGGATGCGGCGCCAGCGCCAGATAGGCAAGCAGCGCGCGCAGCTTGCGCGATGCCGGCAATTCGGCCCGCACGCCATCGCGCACGACCGCAAACGGCCCGAGCAGGCGCACGGCAAGAGCGGGCTTGCCGCGATCCAGGCTCGGTCGAGCGGATTCCACGTGCATTTCCACGCTTGCTCCCACGCTTCCTCCCACGTTGGCCGGTCGGCCCTCGTTTATCACCGAACACGGCATGAACGCACCCGGTTGCGAGTTGCGCGCCGGGATGCGGGCAGCCGCATTGCCGGCACGTCGAGCGACCCTAGCGCGGCAAGGTCTCGAAACCTCGCCGCCCAAGCCGCCGGTTTGTAACCGGCCCGTGACCGTAAGGTACCAACACAGACGAGGAGACAGATATGTTGCAGCAAGCAAGAATCAGAACCACGGCCGGCCGCGGCCGCCTGTTCGACAGCATTTTGGACACGGTCGGCGACACGCCGGTCATCCGCATCAACAATCTTGGCCCGGCCCACGCGACGATCTACGTCAAGGCCGAGTTCTTCAACCCGGCTGCCTCGGTGAAGGACCGGCTGGCGCTCAACATCATCGAGGAGGGCGAGCGCAGCGGCGCGTTGAAGCCGGGCCAGACCATCGTCGAGGCCACCAGCGGCAACACCGGCATCGGGCTCGCCATGGTCTGCGCGCAGAAAGCCTATCCGCTGGTCGTCACCATGGCCGACAGTTTTTCCGTCGAGCGCCGCAAGCTGATGCGCATGCTGGGTGCCAAGGTGGTGCTGACGCCGCGCGCCGAAAAGGGGTTCGGCATGTACAAGAAGGCCGTGGAGCTGGCCGAGGCCAATGGCTGGTTCCTGGCGCGACAGTTCGAAACCAGGGCCAACGCCGCCATCCACGAGACGACGACGGCGCGCGAGATCATCAATGATTTCGCCGGCTCGCGGCTCGATTGCTTCGTCACCGGCTACGGCACTGGCGGCACCGTCGTCGGCGTGGCGCGCGTGCTGCGCCGTGAGCGGCCGGATGTCCGTATCATCCTGTCCGAGCCGGCCAACGCCCAGCTCATCGGCAGCGGCAAGGCGCAGCAGCGCGGTGCCGACGGGGCGCCCGCCGCCAGCCACCCGGCCTTCGAGCCGCATCCGATCCAGGGCTGGACGCCTGATTTCATCCCCAACGTGCTGCAGGAAGCGGTCGATGCCGGCCTCTATGACGAGGTGATGCCGATCGCCGGGCCCGAAGGCATCAAATGGGCCAAGGCGCTGGCGCGGAAGGAAGGCATCTTCACCGGCATTTCCGGCGGCGCCACCTTCGCCGTGGCGCGGCAGGTCGCCGAGAAGGCGCCGGCCGGATCGGTGGTCCTGTGCATGCTGCCCGACACCGGCGAACGCTACATGACGACGCCGCTGTTCGACGGCATCGATGCCGAGATGGACGCCGACGAGACGGCGCTGTCGCGCTCGACGCCCGGCTGCCAGTTCCCGGCGACTTGACGGGAGGCTGTCATGGACGTCGCGCAGGAAACCCTTGGCACTGTGGCCGAGGAGACGCTTGACCCCCTGGACTGGGCCGATGTGCAGGCCCTGTCGCACCGGGTCATCGACGATGCCGTCGACTATCTGCGCGCCGTGCGCGACCGCCCGGTCTGGCGGGAGGTGCCGGCTGACGTGAGGGAGGTCTTCGCCGCACCCCTGCCGCGAACGCCGGCGCGGCTGGCCGCCGTCTATGGCGAGGTCTCCCGCACCGTGATGTCATACCCGATGGGCAACATCCATCCTCGCTTCTGGGCCTGGTACATGGGCTCGAGCAACTTCACCGGCGCGCTCGGCGATTTCCTGGCGGCGATCCAGGGTTCCAACCTCGGCGGCGGCAACCATGCCGCCGGGCTGATGGACTGCCAGGTCGTCAACTGGTGCAAGCAAATGCTGGGGTTTCCCGTCTCGGCCAGCGGCACGCTGGTCAGCGGCGGTTCGATGGCCAACATGATCGGGCTGACGGTGGCGCGCAACGTCAAGGCCGGCATCGACGTGCGCGAGCACGGCGTTGCCGCCATCGAGAAGCCCCTGCGCTATTATGGCTCGGACCAGCTCCATTCCTGTCACCGCAAAGCCATGGAGGCGCTCGGCCTCGGCAACCGGGCCTTGCGGCGAATACCGACCGATTCCGGGCTGCGCATCGACATCGCCGCCTTGCGGGCGGCAATTGCCGAGGATCGTCAGGCGGGCTTCAAACCGGCCTGCGTCATCGGCAATGCCGGCACGGTCAACACCGGAGCGATCGACGACCTGCGGGCGCTTGCCAAGCTGGCGCATGAGGAAGAGCTCTGGTTCCATGTCGATGGCTGCATCGGCGCCCTGGTCGCCATCGCTCCGCAGAACGCCCATCGCGTCGCCGGCATCGAATGGGCCGATTCGATCGCGCTCGATCCGCACAAATGGCTGCACGCGCCGTTCGAGGCCGGCTGCGCCCTGGTCAGGGACGCCCTCGCGCATCGCCGTACCTTCGCCGTGACGCCCGAATATCTGGAATCGACGCCGCGTGGTCTCGCCTCCGGCGAATGGCTGCACGACTATGGTTTGCAGACGTCGCGCGGCTTTCGCGCGCTCAAAGTATGGATGGCGCTGAAGGAGCATGGCATCGACAAATTCGGCCGCCTGATCGACCAGAACATCGCGCAAGCGGCCTATCTCGCCGGACTGATCGAGGACGAGCCGTCGCTGGTGCTGATGGCGCCGACCACGATCAACATCGTCTGCTTCCGGCATCGGCTTGCCGGGGCGTCCGGCGAGGAGCTTAAGCGGTTCAACACTGAGATCATGCTGCGTTTGCAGGAACAAGGCATTGCGGCACTGTCGGACACGACGGTGCAAGGCCAGCATTGCCTGCGCGTGGCGATCACCAACCACCGGACCCGGCGCGACGATCTTCACCTGCTGGTGCGGGAAACGCTGCGGCTGGGACGCCAGATCGCGGCGGAGCCGGCTTCCTAGTTCGCGGCGGCCATGCGAGTCTGCCGGCATGATTCGAAAGGTCCAATCGTGACGCTCTTTTGCACGGCCACACTCGCGGCATTGGTCTTCACCACCTCGGCTGGGGCTGCCGACATGGCTTTCTTCGTCAAGAACCAGCGCGGGCAGGCCGTTGCGGTCGAACTGTTCAGCCGCGACCGCGAAACGGTCTGGCCGGGCGACGACAAGGTGTTCCTGATCGATCCCGGCTCACGCAAATCGGTGCCGATTTCGTGCAATGAGGGCGAACGCATCTGCTACGGCGCGTGGGTCAACGGCAACGACGCCGTCTCGGCCGGCGTCGGGCCGGACAACGACCGGCCCTGCGACGATTGCTGTTTCATCTGCGTGCACCATTCGACCGAGACCGTCGACCTGGTCGAGTAGCGCCAATCTCCCCAAAATTAGTCCGGGATTGTCGCGGTCGACCCCTTTAGCGATCACTCGCGCCGTGCAATGCCCGCGGGGCGGCCGGGTGGGCCGTTTATTTTTGGGGGATACCATGTTCTACGCCTATGCGCGCCGCTCGCTGGCCGCGCTGTCTCTTGCCATGCTGCTGGTGCCGTCGGCCCATGCCGGCGACGTCACCTTCGCCATCAAGAACAGCCATCCCAATGCCATGCGCCTCGAGCTCTACAGCCAGGACCGCGACTATGTGTGGCCGGGCAACGGCAAGGATTTCTACCTCGATGACGGCGAGACCAGGCAACTGCCGGTCTCTTGCGACGAGGGCGAATCGATCTGCTACGGCGCCTGGGTCGACGGCGACGAAGGCACCTATTGGGGCGTCGGCCCCGGCGACAAGGAAAAATGCGACGATTGCTGCTATACCTGCAGCGGCGGCGAGACCGAGGAGATCGAACTGGTTCCCTGACCGGCTTGCCAGCTTGACGCTTTTCCTGCCTGGGGCATAGCCTGCAAGAACAGCACCCAAAGCACGCCGCATCCAGGCGGCGTGCGTCAGGCAACAGGAGCAAGGCGATGGCAGGTCCGGTCGAGGGCGAGAAGATAGACGTCGGCTTTGCCGGCCGGCGCTGCATCCATTCGCGCAATTGCGTGCTGGGCGATCCGCATGTCTTCGTGCCGAACGCGCCGGGAGAGTGGATCCATCCCGACGCGGCCACCGTCGAGAAGATCGTCGCCATTGCCGAAAGCTGCCCGTCAGGCGCCATTACCTATGTCAGGAAGGATGGCGGGCCGCAGGAAAGGCCGCCGGTGGTCAACACCGTGCGCATCAGGGAAAATGGCCCGCTGGCCGTCCACGCCGAGATTATGCTCGACGGCGAGACGTTACACCGCGCCACGCTCTGCCGCTGCGGCGCGTCGCAGAACAAGCCGTTCTGCGACGGCAGCCACAACAAATCAGGTTTTGCCGCCACCGGCGAGCCGGCGCTGAAGGACACGCCGGCGCTGGACGCGCGCGACGGGCCACTCAAGGTTACGCCGACGAAAGACGGGCCGCTCAAGCTCGAAGGCAATGTCGAAATCGTCACCGGCACCGGCCACACGGTCGACCGCACGCAACGCGCCTTCCTGTGCCGCTGCGGCCATTCGGCGAACAAGCCGTATTGCGATGGGTCGCATAAAAAGGTTGGGTTCGTGGGGTAGGTTGACCCTGCCATTGAAGCTGCCAATCTCCCCCCTCGTGGGGGAGATCGAACTCCTCCCGTGGCCCAGCGCTCTCAGCTTTATCGTCCGGCCGCTATAGGTTAAGGGCGAGAAGCATTTTCCTATCTGCTCGGGCCATCATCAGACATGACCAAGACCAAGCCAAAACCTCTTTTCCTCGGCATCGACACCGGCGGCACCTACACCGATGCCGTGCTGTGGTCTGAAACCGAAGGCCCGCAGAGCGGGCCGAACAAGGGAAAGGTGCTGGCCAAGGCCAAGGCTCTGACCACCAGGCACGATCTCGCCGTTGGCATTTCCGGCGCCGTCGACGCGGTTCTGGAAAAAGCGGTCACCGATCCGGCCGCCATCAAGCTTGTCTCCATGTCGACGACGCTTGCCACCAACGCGCTGGTCGAGGGCCAGGGTGGCCGCGTCGCGCTGATCATGATCGGCTTTTCCGAGGCGGACCTTGCCCGCGATGGGCTGAAGGCGGCATTGGGCACCGATCCGGTCGTGTTCTGCCCCGGCGGCCACGATGTGCACGGCAATACCGCCAAGCTCGACCTGTCCGGCCTTGAGGCGGCGCTGTCCGAACTCGGCGGCTCGGTCTCGGGCTTTGCCGTCTGCGCCTATTTCGCCACCCGCAACCCGGCGCACGAGATCGCCGCCCGCGAGCTGATCCGGGAGAAAACCGGCCTGCCGGTCACCGCGAGCCATGAATTGTCGGCCAAGCTAGGCGGTCCGCGCCGGGCGCTGACGACGCTGCTCAACGCCCGGCTGATCTCGATGATCGACCGGCTGGTGGCGGCGACCGAAGGCTTTCTCGAGGCGCGCGGCATCGCGGCGCCCCTGATGGTGGTGCGCGGCGACGGTGCGCTGGTGTCGGCGGCGTTCGCCCGCCAGCGGCCGATCGAGACCATTCTCTCCGGCCCGGCCGCCAGCCTGGTCGGCGCGCACCACATGACCGGATTGGAAAACGCGGTGGTTTCCGACATCGGCGGCACCACCACCGATGTTGCCGTGCTCGACAAGGGACGGCCGCGGCTCGATCCGGAAGGCGCCACCGTCGGCGGCTTTCGCACCATGGTCGAGGCCGTCGCCATGCGCACCTTCGGCCTCGGCGGCGATTCCGAAGTGGCGTTGGAAGACGGCGCTCTCAACCCCAGGCTCCTGCTTGGACCGCGCCGGCTGGTGCCACTGGCGCTGGCCGGCATGGTGCATCGCGAGGCCGTTCTGGCGGAACTCGAGCGCCAGCTGCGCGCGCCGAACACCGGCCGCATGGACGGCCGTTTCGCGGTGCGCACCGGCGTGCCCGACCGTCTTGCCGCCGGGCTGACTGCTCCGGAAGCAAGGCTCTATGAAGCGATCGGCGCAATGCCCTTGCCCCTCGACAGGCTTTTGACCTCGAATGCCCAGAACGCTACCCTGAACCGCCTGGTGTCGCGCGGGCTGGTGCACATTTCAGGTTTCACCCCGTCGGATGCGGCGCATGTGCTTGGCAAGCAGGCGAACTGGGATGCCGCGGCCGCCCGCCTCGGCGCAGAGCTGTTTGCCCGCAAGCGCGACGGCCGCGGCCAGGCGATCGCGGCCTCTCCCGAGGCGATTTCGGAGCGCGTGCTGGCCGCGCTGACGCGCTGGTCGGCCGAATATATCCTTCAAACCGCCTTCGCCGAGGACGGGCTCGACGGTGCGTCCACCGTGGCGCATGCGCTGGTGCAGCGCGCCGTCGACGCGCATCCCGGCATTGCGCGCCTGAGCGTCGCGCTCGACCGGCCGGTGGTCGGCCTCGGTGCCTCCGCGCCGCTGCACTATGCCGGACTCCCGCCATTGGTCGGCAATGACTGCGTGGTGCCTGATGACACCGACGTCGCCAACGCGCTCGGCGCCGTTGTCGGCCAGGTTCGGGTATCGGCGGAGGCGCGCGTCAGCCAGCCCAAGGAAGGTCTGTTCCGTCTTGCCTCGGGCGAAACCGTGCGCGATTTCCTCGACGAGGCGGCGGCGATCGCGGCCGCCGAGGCCGATGTGCGCAGCATCGCTGCGCAGCGCGCCAGGGATGCCGGCACTGACAGCGCCGAGATCGATGTCGCGACCGAATTCCGCGTCTCCACCGTCGAAGCCCAGCGTATGTTCATCGAGGCACATGTGGTGGCGGTGGCTTCGGGCAGGCCACGGATCGCGGTGTGATGGAGGGTGTAATCTCCCCCCTTGTGGGGGAGATGGCCGGCAGGCCAGAGGGGGGCGCTGTCCCGCCAGCGTCTCGGAGCAGCGCCCGCTCATACTCGACGTCGACCGACTGCACGAAATACCGAAACTTGCCGAGGTCGGCATTCCTTCGCGCCCCCCTCTGCCCTGCCGGGCATCTCCCCCACTTGGGGGGAGATTGGCAGCGTCGCCGCTGGCACCAAGCCTAAAAACCGCGCCTACCTGCCTTGCCTCACCCTAAGCTGAATTGACCCTGCACTCCCAACATGCCAAAGGCCCGCGAAAGCTTTTCATCTGGAGCAGCCTGATGACCGATCGCGTCGAAATCGCCGGATTGCGGATCGCCCGCGAACTTCATGACTTCGTTGTCAACGAGGCCGCTCCGGGCACCGGCATCGATCCGGACAAATTCTGGAACGGCTTTTCGGCCATCGTCCACGACCTCGCGCCGAAGAACCGGGCACTGCTGGCAAAGCGCGACGCTATCCAGGAAAAGCTCGATGACTGGTATCGCGCCAATGGCGCGCCGGTCGACATGGAAGCCTACAAAACCTTCCTGAAGGAGATCGGCTATCTCGTCCCCGAAGGCCCGTCCTTCTCGGTGACGACCGAAAAGGTCGATCCCGAGATCGCCGTCGTCGCCGGGCCGCAGCTTGTGGTGCCGGTGATGAATGCGCGCTATGCGCTCAACGCCGCCAATGCCCGCTGGGGCTCGCTCTATGATGCGCTTTACGGCACCGACGCGATTCCCGAGACGGACGGCGCCGGGAAGGGCAAGGGCTTCAACCCCGCGCGCGGTGCGAAAGTCGTCGCCTGGGCCAAGGACTTTCTCGACCAGTCGGTGCCGCTCACATCGGGCAAATGGGCCGGCGTCAACGGCCTTTCGCTGGCCAATGGCGCGCTGCGGCTCAGCGCCGGCGCCGGCTCGACCACGCTTGCCGATGTCAGGCAGTTCGTCGCTTATCGCGGCGATGCCGCCAACCCGCAAGCCGTGCTGCTGGTCAGCAACGGTCTGCATATCGAGATATTGATCGACCGCGACAACCAGATCGGCCGCACCGATCCGGCCGGCATCGCCGACATCATCCTGGAATCGGCGCTGACCACCATCCAGGACTGCGAGGATTCGGTCGCGGCGGTGGATGCGCAGGACAAGGTCGTCGTGTACCGCAACTGGCTCGGCCTGATGAAGGGCGACCTGGCCGAAGAGATCACCAAGGGCGGCCGGACCTTTGTCCGCAAGCTCAACCCCGATCGGTCCTATACCTCGCCCAATGGTGGCACGGTGACGCTGCCCGGCCGCTCGCTGATGCTGGTCAGGAATGTCGGCCACCTCATGACCAATCCGGCGATAACGGACCGCGACGGCAACGAGGTGCCGGAAGGCATCATGGACACGGCGATGACCGCGCTGATCGCGCTGCACGATGTCGGGCCGAACGGCCGCCGCGCCAATTCCCGCGCCGGCTCGATGTATGTCGTGAAACCCAAGATGCATGGGCCCGAGGAAGTCGCCTTCGCCGTCGAGATTTTCGATCGCGTCGAGGCCGTGCTCGGTATGGACCAGAATACCATCAAGATGGGCATCATGGACGAGGAGCGGCGCACCACCGTCAACCTCAAGGAGGCGATCCGCGCCGCCAGGGAGCGCGTCGTGTTCATCAACACAGGCTTCCTCGACCGCACCGGCGACGAGATCCACACCTCGATGGAAGCCGGCCCGATGATCCGCAAGGGCGACATGAAGCAGGCCGCCTGGATTTCCGCCTACGAGGCTTGGAATGTCGACATTGGGCTAGAATGCGGGCTTGCCGGCCATGCCCAGATCGGCAAGGGCATGTGGGCGATGCCCGATTTGATGGCGGCGATGCTCACCGAGAAGATCGCCCACCCCAAGGCCGGCGCCAACACCGCATGGGTGCCTTCGCCGACCGCGGCGACGCTGCACGCCACCCATTATCACAAGGTCGATGTCCACGCCGTCCAGGCGGCGCTGAAGAGCCGGCCGAAGGC
This sequence comes from Mesorhizobium sp. BR1-1-15, assembly GCF_020165475.1. Classification (NCBI taxonomy): domain Bacteria; kingdom Pseudomonadati; phylum Pseudomonadota; class Alphaproteobacteria; order Hyphomicrobiales; family Phyllobacteriaceae; genus Mesorhizobium; species Mesorhizobium sp. BR1-1-15. The sequence continues at coordinate 79,378 of NZ_JAIUIF010000005.1, forward strand.
CAAGCTCGACGACATCCTGTCGGTGCCGGTCGCGGTGCGGCCCAACTGGTCGCCGGCCGACATCCAGGCGGAGCTCGACAACAATGCGCAAGGCATTCTGGGCTATGTCGTGCGCTGGATCGACCAGGGCGTCGGCTGCTCGAAAGTGCCAGATATCAACGATGTCGGCCTGATGGAGGACCGCGCCACGCTGCGCATCTCCTCGCAACACATCGCCAACTGGCTGCATCATGGCGTCTGCACGGCCGACCAGGTGATGGAAACGATGAAGCGCATGGCTGATATCGTCGACCAGCAGAACCAAGGCGACCCGCTCTACCGGCCGATGGGCGCCGATTTCGACGCCTCCGTCGCCTTCCAGGCCGCCTGCGACCTCGTCTTCAAGGGCCGCATCCAGCCCAACGGCTACACCGAGCCGGTGCTGCACGCGCGGAGGCTGGAACTGAAGGCGAAGGGAGCGGCCTGAACCGGAGATTTGGAGCCGCCGGCGTTCCGTTCCCCTCCTCTCGAGCGAGAGCGCGCTACGCCGCCTGTGCCACCCGCTCCGAACTCATCCGGTAGGAGATCGCTTCGGCCAAGTGAATGCGGCCGACGGTCTCGCTGGCGTCGAGGTCGGCCAGTGTTCTCGCGACCTTCAGCACGCGGTGATAGGCCCGCGCCGAGAAGCCGAGCTTTTCGCTGGCGTCCTTGAGCAGCGACAGGCCCGATGCGTCGGGCATGGCGATCTCCTCGATGACCGCCGGCGCGCAATGCGCGTTTGTGGTGGCGCTGGTGACGCCGAGCCGTTCGAAGCGCTCGCGCTGGAGGGTGCGGGCACGCGCCACGCGCAGCGCCACGTCGGCGCTCTTCTCCGCCCGGTCGGGCCGGATCAGGTCGCTGGCCGAGACCGCCGGCACCTCGATCCTGAGATCGATGCGGTCGAGCAGCGGTCCCGAGATGCGCGCCTGGTAATCGGTGCGGCAGCGTTCGCCGCGCAGGCAGCGATAGCCGGGCTCGCCGGCCATGCCGCAGCGGCACGGGTTCATCGCCGCCACAAGCTGGATGCGCGCCGGATAGGTGACGCGGTGATTGGCCCGCGCGATCATGCAGTCGCCGGTCTCCAATGGCTGGCGCAACGCGTCGAGCGTCTGCGGCGTGAATTCGGGAAATTCGTCGAGGAACAGCACGCCGTGGTGCGCAAGCGACACTTCGCCCGGCCGCGCCCGGATGCCGCCGCCGACCATCGCCGCCATCGAGGCCGAATGGTGCGGCGCGCGGAACGGCCGCCGGTCGGTCAGCTTGCCTTCGCCGAGCTCGCCGGCGACGGAGGCGATCATCGACACTTCGAGCAATTCCTTCGGCGCCAGCGGCGGTAGGATCGACGGCAGCCGCTGCGCCAGCATCGATTTTCCCGATCCGGGCGGGCCGACCATCAGCAGGTTGTGCCCACCGGCCGCCGCCACCTCCAGCGCTCGTTTGGCGGTTTCCTGGCCCTTGATATCGGCAAGATCGGGCAGGTCGCGCGCCGCGGCATGGATGCCGGCCTCCGGCCGGGACAGCACCTGCGTGCCGCGGAAATGATTGGCGATGGCAATCAGGCTGCGCGGCGCGAGTATGTCAAAGTCCTTGCCGGCCCAGGCGGCTTCCGGGCCGCAGGCGAAGGGGCAGATCAGGCCCTTGCCTTCAGAATTGGCCCCAATCGCGGCCGGCAAGGCGCCGGCGACGGCGGCGATAGTGCCGTCGAGCGATAGTTCGCCAAGCACGACATAGCCGGCCAGCATGTCGCCCGGAATGGCGCCAAGCGCCGCCATCAGGCCGAGCGCGATCGGCAAATCGTAGTGGCTGCCCTCCTTGGGCAGGTCGGCGGGCGCTAGGTTGACAGTGACCTTCTTGGACGGCATCGACAGGCCGGAAGCATGGAGTGCCGCCTGCACCCGTTCGCGGCTTTCGGCCACCGCCTTGTCGGCCAGGCCGACGATGTGCATGTTGACCTTGCCGGGCGCTATCATAACCTGCACGTCGACCGGAACGGCCTCGATGCCCTGGAAAGCAACCGTGCGAACCCGCGCCACCATGTTTTGCCCCCGGATCTGGGCTTGCCCCAAGCCTTTTGCAATCAGGCCGCGAAGGGCCTGGCCCGGAGACAATCACAATTCCTCGGCTAAATCAAGAACATTACAGGAACGCGCAATCGCTGAAGTTGCAGCGCGATTGTCTCCGGTTGCAAAAACGGAACATGGTTAATACAAAGTGAAAACGGCTATTTCCGCTTGGCCTCCACCGCGTCCCAGAACAGGCTGGCGATGTCGGTGCCGCCGAAGCGTTTGACTTCGCGCACGCCGGTCGGCGAGGTCACGTTGATCTCGGTCATGTAGTCGCCGATGACGTCGATGCCGACGAGGATGAAGCCGCGTTCCCTCAACGCCGGCCCGATGCGGGCGCAGATCTCGCGCTCGCGCTCGGTCAGCTCGGTCTTCTCGGCGCGGCCGCCGACATGCATGTTGGAGCGGGAATCGTGCTCGGCCGGCACCCGGTTGATGGCCCCGACCGGTTCGCCGTCGATCAGGATGATGCGCTTGTCGCCCTTGCGCACGTCCTTCAGGTAGCGCTGCACGATGTAGGGCTCACGGAACAACTGGCCGAACATTTCGAGCAGCGAGGCGAGGTTGCGGTCGGCCTCCAGCAGATGGAAGATACCCGCGCCGCCATTGCCGTAGAGCGGCTTGACGATGATGTCGCCGAATTCCTTGCGGAAGGCGGCGACCTCCTGGGGATCCTTGGTGATCAGCGTTTCCGGCATCAGGTCGGAAAACTCGGTGACGAAGATCTTTTCCGGGCTGTTGCGCACCCAGGCCGGGTCGTTGACCACCAGCGTCCTGGGGTGGATGCGCTCCAGTATGTGCGTGGTGGTGATGTAGTTCATGTCGAAGGGCGGATCCTGTCTCAGCAGGATCACGTCCATCTCCGACAGGTCGGTGCGCACCTTCTCCCCCAGCGAATAGTGGCTGCCCTTCTCGTCGCGTACCTGCATCTCCTCGATGCGGGCGAACACCTTGCCGTCGCGCAGCGACAGCCGGTCGGGCGTGTAGTGGTAGAGCTGATGGCCGCGCCGCTGCGCCTCCAGCGACAGCGCGAACGAAGTGTCTCCGGCGATCGACACGGTGGAGATGTGGTCCATCTGGACGGCGATTTTCAGCTTCATGGCAGGTCCCCAGCACGGTCGATGAGAGAGCGATATAGGGGTCCCGGCGCCTTCTGCCAATCGGGCCACGCCGCTAGCGGTCGAAGACCAGCCTGGAATAGCCGAGAAAGGACAGCCCCATGGCGGCCAGCGAAGCGAAAGCAAGGGCGGCCAATGGCGGGGTTGTCGGCAGGACGACAAGGATGGCGCAGTAGACCAGATAGTTGGCGATGCTGGTGGCGATGCCGACGCTGCCATAGCGCGCGCCTTCCCGCACCAAGCCGCGGCTCGACGGCGAGAAGGTCAGATGCCGGTTTGTCTGCCAGGTGACACAGAGTGCAAAGCCGATGGACAGCATGCGGGCGCTGAAAGGGCCGAGCGGCGTGACCGCAAGCAGCAACCAGAGGGCGGCCGCGTCGGCGACGAAGCCGATGCCGCCGGCAAAGACGAAGCGGACGAGACGGCTCACCGCTTCATGCGGCGCGAGGCGTCTTGCCTGGGCCGGCCTTCGCGGCAGTCGGCTCGTTGGCGCGCTCGCGCCGCTCTATGCGGCCCGAAGGCATCGACAGGTAGAAGATGCGCTTCTGTTCGGCGCGGCCGCGCGACACCGAGTCGAGGATCACCCCAGTCACACCAGCCAGCATCGAGAGCAAGAGCAGGCCGACCGACAGCACCCATGTCGGCATGCGCGGCACCAGCCCGGTCTCGGCGAATTCGACCAGCACAGGCGCCATCAGGAACAGGCTCGACACCAGGAAGACCAGGGCGAAGGCGCCGAAGAAACGTAGCGGTTGCGTTTCCTTCATCAGCATGGCGAACATCCACAGGATCCTGGCGCCGTCGCGAAAGGTCGAAAGCTTCGATGACGAGCCGTCCGGCCGCTTGCCGTAATCGAGCGCGATCTCGCTGACGGGCAATTTGAGCTGCGAAGCATGAACCGACATTTCGGTCTCGATCTCGAAGCCGCCGGAGACGGCCGGGAAGCTCTTGACGAAGCGCCGGGTGAAGACGCGGTAGCCCGAGAAGATGTCGGTGAAATCGCTGCCGAACAGCCCTTTATAGAGGCTGTTGAAGACGCGGTTGCCGAAGGCATGGCCGGTCCTGCCGGCATCGTCGGTGACGCCGCGCCGGGTGCCCACCGCCATGTCGGAGCGCTCGGTCAGAAGCGTGTTGATCAATTGCGGCGCGTCTTCCGGCGCATAGGTGCCGTCGCCGTCGGCCATCAGGTAAATGTCGGCGTCGATGTCGGCGAACATGCGCCGCACCACATTGCCCTTGCCCTGGCGCGGTTCGCGCACCACGATGGCGCCGGCGGCGCGGGCCCTGAGCGCGGTCAGGTCGCGCGAATTGTTGTCGTAGACATAGACCGTCGCCAAAGGCAGCGTCTCGCGGAAGCGCCGCACCACCTCGGCGATCGTCAATTCCTCGTTGTAGCAAGGCAGCAGCACGGCGATGGCGGGTTCGTAGCGAAGCTCTTGCGGCATTTTCCTCTCCGGGTGCCTCGCCGCCACGCGCGGTTCGCGCCGAAAGTCAGGCGCGTTCAGGCGGTTTTACTATTTATTGAAGCCGTTAAGGCTAGGTTTAAGGCCGACTTTACGAGTGTCGATTGGCCGAAAAAGCCCGGCATTCCTGCCAGGGGCGATGGGATGAGCACAGCCAGCAACGGCGCTTCCACCTGGAAGTCCGACATAGCGTTTGCGTTGCTTGCCGCCTTGCTGCTGCTGGCGCTCGATCTCTATGCCGGATTCCCGCAACTGGCCAACCCGGCCGGCGACAATGACAGCCTGCTGCAACTGGTGGAGGTTCGCGACCTCCTGGCCGGCCAGGGCTGGTTCGACCTGCACCAGTACAGGATGGGGCTGGAGGGTGGCTTCGTCATGCACTGGTCGCGGCTGCTCGACGCCCCGCTGGCGCTCGGCATGCTTGCCCTGTCGGCCCTGACGGGCAGTGCCGCTTTGGGCGAGCAGGTCGTGCAGGTGCTTTGGCCTCTCCTGCAATTCTGGCTCGCGCTGTTCTCCATCATGCGCGCCGCGCGCGCTTTCGCCGGCGAGCACGCGGTCCTGCCCGCCGCGGTGGTCGGCGGAGCGGCCTTGTATTATCTCGGAATCTTCTCGCCCGGCGCGCTCGATCACCACAATGTCCAGCTGATGCTGACCTTGGCCGGCCTGGCTTTGCTGCTTGAAGCCCCTCGCCACCGGACCGCCGCCCTGTTTGCCGGCGCGTGCGCCACCCTGGCATTGGCGATCGGCATGGAAAGCGCCCCCTATGCTGGAACCCTGGGCGCCATCGTCGCCCTGCTGTTCCTCGTCAGCGGTGGCGGCGAAAGGCTGATCGCCAGGGATTTTGGCTTGGGCGTCACCGCCGTCTCGGCCCTTGTTTTCATCACTACCATACCGGCGTCGGCATGGGGGCAGACGCAGTGCGACACCTTCTCGACCGTGCACTTCGTGGTTGCCGCGCTTGCCGGCGCCGGCCTTGCGGTCATCGCCTCATGGGGCGCCGCCAATGCGACGTACGGCCGTCGCCTGGTCTCGCTCGGCCTGCTGGCGTTCGTGCTTATCCTTGTCGTGATGTTTCTGTTCCCGCAATGCCTGGCTGCCCCCTATGCCGGCCTCGACCCGCGCCTCCAGCAGATGTGGCTCGGTCATATCGACGAAGCGCAGTCGATATTCCAGCTCGTCGCGGCCGATCCGGCCAGAGCGGTGGCGCGCTTCGCGACGCCGCTGGTGGCGATCGTCCTGATGGCGCTGCGTCTCGGCAAGGGCGGCTGGCGGCGGCAGGACAGTCTCGTCGGCGCGCTGCTGGTGGTGGCTTTCCTGGTCAGCGCCTGGGAGGTCCGCGGCTCGACCTTCTCCATCGCCTTCGCGGTGATCCCGCTTTGCGCCTGGATCGCCAAATGGCGGCAGCGCGCCGAAAACAGTCCGTCCGGTGGCTCCGTGCTCCGTATGGCCGCAGCCTGGCTGATCTCGGTCAATGCGGTTTGGTCCAGCGCTGCCGAGGCGGCATCGAGCGCCTTCCAGACCGGTGCGGCCGTCACCAATGCCGGCATCGATGCACCTTGCAACAGCAAGGCCTCGTTCGCCGCGCTCGCCCGCATGCCTGACACCACGGTGCTGGCCATCTCCAATCTCGGCTCGCCGATCCTGGCCTTTACCGGTCATCGCGCGCTCGCTGGGCCCTACCACCGCAACGTCGCCGGAAACCTGCTCGTATTCGATGCCTTGCTGGGCTCGGCCACTGACGCGAAAGCCGTCGTGGCAAACCATCGCGTCGGGATTGTCGCGCTCTGCCGCGGCAATCCCGAAACCAGGCTTCTCGCAACCAAGGCGCCTGACGGCTTTCTGGCCGGGCTGATGCATGGCAGCGTGCCGGATTGGCTGGAACCGGTGGCGGAGACCCAGGGCGCGCCGCTGGAGCTCTATCGCGTTCGCACCGCCGGTTGAGAATCCGCCTGAGCGACGGCGCCCTTGAGCCCGGGCGGCTTTGCGGAGGGCAACGCGCTCTAGCGGCGAAAAATCGATTTTCCCGATACGTTTCCTAAAGGGTTTGCTGCCAGTCTCGGAAATAAATTCCGACTTCGAGAAACAGGGACACCGATGCAAACTTCGTTTGGCACCGGTCAGGCAAACAGGGAGAGCACGGATCTGGCATTCACCGATCCGTTGACCGGGCTTGGCAACCATCGCCGCTTCTTCGACAAGGTCGATCGCCTAATCAGCGACCGTGCCGACGATCCCGCGCCCTTCACCGTCGGCATTCTCGACCTTGATGGATTCAAGCCGATCAACGATCTGTTCGGCCACAAGGCCGGCGACGACATCCTGATCCAGGTGGCGATGCGCCTGCGCGCCTCGATGGACGGCCATTCCACCGTCTGCCGCATCGGCGCCGACGAATTCGCCTTCCTCTATCCGCTGGTGTTCAGCGAGGAGGCGGCCGCCGAAAAGTCGCGCATGCTGATCGAAATCCTGTCGGCCCCGTATGATGTCGGCGAACGCACGGCGAGGCTGTCGGCCTCCGTCGGCTGTTCGCTGTTCTATTCCGGCGACGAGACCACCGAGATCCTCATCAACAAGGCCGAAACGGCGCTTTACCATGCCAAGCGATCCGGCCGCGGCCGGGTCGTCGTCTATACCCGCGAAATGGAAGAGGCGGCCAAGCGCGTCACCCGCATCGAGCAGGCGCTGCGCCGCGCCGTCTCGGCCGGCGAGGTGGAGCCGCATTTCCAGCCGATCGTCGACCTCACCACGCGCCGCACCATCGGCTTCGAGACGCTGGCGCGCTGGACCGACCGCGATCTCGGCTCGGTGCCGCCGACCGTCTTCATTCCGATCGCCGAGGAGCGCGGCATCATCGGCCCGCTGTCGCAGCTAGTGCTGCGCAAGGCGACCGAGGCGGCGAGGAGTTGGCCGAAGGACCTGTTCCTGTCCTTCAACCTGTCGCCCTCGCAACTCGTCGACCAGAACACCGGCCTGCACATATTGGCGATCCTCGACCGTACGGGCTTCGATCCGCGCCGGCTGGAGATCGAGATTACCGAGACCGGCCTGATGAACGATCCGGCCTCGGCCGCGCAGATCGTCGAGGACCTGCGCCGCGTCGGCATCCGCGTCTCGCTCGACGATTTCGGCACCGGCCAGTCCTCGCTCGGGCGGCTGCGCGAATTCCATTTCGACAAGTTGAAGATCGACCGCGCCTTCGTCTCCTCCATTCTCGATGACCGCCCGTCGGAGCACATCATCCGCGCCATTCTCGCAATGTGCGAAGGGCTCGGCATGGATGTCGTCGCCGAAGGCATCGAGGAAGAGGCGCAGGCCGACCGCCTCGTCCAGTTCGGCTGCGCCGGTGGGCAGGGCTATCTGTTCGGCAAGCCGGCCGATGCCGACGCCACGCTCGGCTATCTCCGCGATTCCTTCCGCGGCGCCTTGCGCGCCAAGGCAATCTGACCGGGCGATTGACCGGTCCTCGATCGAGGACCGGCCGTGCCTGTGCGTGGTCTCCAGGCTTTTTGTCAGACATAAGCCTCAAAATCCGTCTTTTCGCCCTTGCCCGCCGGATCGGTCTGGCTAGGATGCGCGCCGGTCAACCCGGGAGACGAAAACCATGATGCCATCGGCACGTTTTGCCGACCTCGAAGGCGCTTCGGTGCTGATCACCGGCGGCGGCTCCGGCATTGGCGCGGCATTGACCGAGGGTTTCATGCGCCAGGGCGCCAAGGTCGCCTTCATCGACATCGCCGACAAGCCCAGCACCGCGCTTGCCGACCGCATCGAGAAAGAGCTCGGCCGCCGGCCGCTCTACCTCAAGTCCGATCTGCGCGACATCGAAGCGCTCCGGGCGTCTGCCGCGAAGGCGGCCGAAGCGCATGGCGACGTCACCGTGCTGGTCAACAATGCCGCCTGGGACGAACGCCACGCCGTCGAAGACGTGACGGTGGAGTTTTGGGACAACAACCAGGCGATCAACCTCAGACCGCATTTCTTCACCGCGCAGGCGGTGGCGCCGGGCATGAAGCGGGCCGGCGGCGGCTCGATCATCAATTTCACCTCGACCTCCTACCTGATCAACCACCCCGACATGCCGGCCTACACCGCCGCCAAGGCGGGCATACTCGGCCTCACCAAGGGTTTGGCCGGCAAGCTCGGGCCCGACCGTATCCGCGTCAACGCCGTCGCGCCCGGCTGGGTCATCACGGAACGGCAGCAGGAACGCTGGGTGACGGAGCAGGCGCTTGCCTCTCATGTCGCCAAGCAGTGCATCAAGGACGTCATGCGGCCGGACGATTTGGTCGGCACCGTGCTGTTCCTGGCCTCGGACGCCTCGCGCATGCTGACCGCGCAAATGCTGATCGTCGACGGAGGTTTCCTGTGAGCCCCGGAGTTGCCAGCCCCGGGGTTGCCAGCCCCGGGGTTGCCGGCCCCCGATTTGTCGGCAATGTGCCGGCGGTCGCGGCGCTCGATTGGGGCACGACCCGGCTTCGTGCCTGGCTGATCGACGGCGGCGGCAAGGTGCTTGCCGAGCGTCGCGGCGACGACGGACTGATCACCGCGCGCGAGAAGGGCTTTTCCCGGGTTCTCGAGGGTCATCTCGCCGCCATGGGCGCGCCGGAAACGCTGCCCGTCATCATCTGCGGCATGGCAGGCTCGCGCCAGGGCTGGCTCGAAGCGCCCTATGTCACCGTGCCGGCGCCGATCGGCGCCATCCTGGCCGGCGCGGCCCGCATCCCGGGGGAGAGCCGCGACATTCGCATCGTGCCGGGCCTTGCCCAACGCCTGGCCGATGCGCCCGACGTCATGCGCGGCGAGGAGACGCAGCTTGCCGGCGCCGGTTTGCCGGCAAAGGGGCGTGAAATCGTCTGCATGCCGGGCACCCATTCGAAATGGGTTCTGGTCGAGGACGGCGCCGTTGCCGGTTTCGGCACCTGGCCGACCGGCGAGCTGTTCTCGGTGCTGGCCGCGCATTCGATCCTGCGCCATTCGCTCGGCGAGCATCCCAAGCCGGTCGACCCGCAGAACCCTTTCTTCCGCCGCTGGTGTGGTGCGGCGTTGACTGAAGGTGGCGACGTCACCGCAAAACTGTTCTCGATCCGCGCCGCCGGTCTGCTCCAGGACATGAAGGCCGACGATGCCGCGGCCTGCCTGTCGGGCCTGCTGATCGGCGGCGAGATCGCCTCGGCGAGGCGCCGCCAGGCCGCGGGCGCCACATCGGTGGTGCTGATTGCCTCCGGCGCGCTTGCGGCGCTTTATCGGCAGGCGCTCGGCCTTGCCGGGCTTGGCGTGCGGACCGTCGACGCGGATGAGGCGGTGCGTGCCGGCCTGGTCGAGGCGGCGCGCGAAAACGGCATGATCGCCAGAACCGGAGTTGCCTGATGAACCAGACCGCTGCGTTCCCGAAGCTCAAGCGCGGGCTGGTCGCCATCCTGCGCGGCCTCAAGCCTGCCGAGGCGGTGGCGATCGGCCAGGCGGTCTTCGATGCCGGCATCGAGGCGATCGAGGTGCCGCTCAATTCACCCGATCCGTTCGCGTCCATCGCCGCCATCCTCAAGGCGCTGCCGCCGGCCGCGCTGGTCGGCGCCGGCACGGTGCTGACGCCGGCCGATGTCGATGGCTTGCACGAAGCCGGCGGCCGGCTGCTGGTCAGTCCCAACATCGATGCCGAGGTGATGGAACGCGCGCTGCAATACGGCATGGTCACCATGCCCGGCGTGTTCACGCCCACCGAGGCCTTCCTGGCGATCCGGCTCGGCGCCTCGGCGCTGAAATTCTTCCCGGCCAGCGTGCTCGGCGCGTCGGGCATTTCCGCCATCCGCGCGGTGCTGCCGGCTTCGACATTGATCGGCGCGGTCGGCGGCGTCTCGGAGAAGGACTTTGCCGGCTACAAGGCAGTGGGCGTGACGGTCTTCGGCCTCGGCTCCAGCCTGTTCAAGCCGGGCATGAGCGTCGACGACGTGGCCGCGCGGGCCCAGGCGGCGGTGACGGCCTGGGACGCGGTGTTCGGCGGAGACGCAGGATGAGCGAAGCAATCGTTTCGGTTTTTTCCGACCATGTCTGCCAGCTCGGCGAGGGGCCGAGCTACGACCCCGCCACCGACACGCTCTATTGGTTCGACATCGTCAAGGGCCATCTCCTGGAAAAGCGCCTGTCCGGCGGCGCGACCCAGGTGCACGAGCTTGGCCGGATGGCCAGCGCTATCGCCATCATCGACGACAAACGCCAGCTGATCGCCACCGAAACCGGGCTTTTTGTCCGCGACGTCGCCACCGGCAGGATGACGCTGCACACGCCTGTCGAGGCCGACAATCCGGTCACCCGTTCCAACGATTCCCGCGTCCATCCCTGCGGCGCCCTTTGGACCGGCACGATGGGCAAAAGCGAGGAGAAGGACGCCGGCGCGATCTACTGGTTCTTCAAGGGCGAATTGCGCAAGCTGTTCTCCGACATCACCGTGTCGAACTCGATCTGTTTTTCCGCGGACGGCGCGCTCGCTTATTACACCGACACCTCGACCGGCCTGTTGATGCGTGTCGCTTGCGATCCGGCGACCGGCCTGCCGGCGGGCGAGCCGAAAGTGTTCGTTGATCACCGGTCGGCCAAGGGCTTCGTCGACGGCTCCGTGCTCGACCGCGACGGCATCCTGTGGAATGCCGTCTGGGGCGGCAAGGTGGTTAAGGGCTACGCCCCGGACGGCAAGCTGGTGCGCACGATCGCCATGCCGGTGACGCAGCCTTCCTGCCCGGCCTTTGTCGGCAAGAACGCCAGCCGGCTGGCGGTTACCTCGGCATGGCACGGCAAGGACGACAAGCAGCGCCATCTCGACCCGCAGGCCGGCATGACCTTCCTCCTCGACATCGAGGTCAATGGCCGCTTCGAGCCCCGCGTGCTGATCGCCTAGGGCATCTCTATATTCAGGTGATGCCGGCCTTTTCGGCTCGGCCTGACGCGAGACTCGGTACCCCGATGCACCGCGTCTGACGGGATCATTCGGCCGGCTGTCACGCAGGCGTCCGGCCCGCGTCGGTTTCGCGAAAGCCTGGCGTCTTCGCCATGCGATGGTGTGGAATTGCATCACTGGGAATCATATCATGTCCAGCCCCAGGCTGATCCTCGTCCATGAGCCGGAAAAGGCCTGCCTCGAGCGGCTCCTCGCCGATGGCCACGCGCCGGAGCGTGCCGCCGAAATCGCTTCTTACCTGGCGCAATCGACCGATCTCGCGCATGAGTTCGACGCGCTCGCTTCTGCCTTCAAACGGCGCGATCTCGGCTTCGCGGCGGTGGAGCTGGACGATGCCGCCGATATGCTCGCCAAGGCCGATCCGGCCGCCACGCTGGTCTGGACGCTGACCGACGGCATCGCCTATTTCCGGGGCGGCGCGGCGCCTGCGCTTGCCAGGCTGAACGGCCTGAAGGCGATCGGCGCCGAGGACTCGCTGTTCGCGCTCTGCCAGGACAAGTTCCGCTCCGGCGCCGTGCTCGGCGCGCTCGGCCTGCCTGTGCCGCGGGCCGGCCTGGCGCGCAACGGACAATGGCTGGCCGAGCCGCCGGTTTCCGCCGCCGGCTGGTTCGTCAAGCCGAACCGGCTCGGCGCCAAGATCGGCATCTGGCCGGATTCGCGCTGCGGCGATCTCGACCACGCGCTGGAGCTTAGCCGGCGTGTTTTCACCGCCTATCGCGACGACGTCGTCGTCCAGCCCTATGTCGGCGGCCGCAACGCGCGCGCCAGTTTCCTGGGCCTGAGGCCGGACGCCGGCGTCGAAGCGCTCGGCGTCGCCTTCGTCGAGTCCGGCGGCGATTTCCAGACCATGGAAGACAGCCTGGCGCTTTACGGCGAGACCGGCGAGGCGGCGAAGGCGGCGGGCAACTACGCCGAGCCGCTTCTGCTTCCGGTCGCCGAAAGCCAGCCGGTCGCCGATGCAAAAGTCCGCGCCATCGCCGAGCGGCTGATGAGCGGGATCGGCCTGCGCGACGTGTTTTCCATCGATCTCCGGATCGAGCCCGACGACACGGTTCACCTCATCGAGTTCGAGGTCTGCCCCGGCCTGCCTTGCTTCGATTTCCGCGCCTATTGCCGGTCTCAATGGGGCTTGGGGCTTGCCGACGCCATGGCCGAAACCGCCGCGAACCGGATGACCCGTTAAAGCGCGGCAAGATTGCCTGCCGTACGCTATCCCTGCGGCATTCGCTCGAATGTCTGCAAGGAAGGATCTATCCTGTCCCAGGCACGGCCGCGGATGGCATATGTGACCACCTGCGGATTGAACTGGCCGGGATCGTCAAGGCTGGTCGCGTGGACCGCTATTAATTCCGGCATTGCGACCTGCGTCAGGTAGACCGGTGTTCCACAGGTCGGGCAGAAGGCATGGATCTTCTCGTTGCCGCTGTCGCCCGCCACCCGCCAGGTGCTCGCTTCGCCCGTGATGATCACATCGGCTCGCCGGGGGAAAGTCAGGTAGGAGCTGTGGCCCGTGCCGCTTCGCTTCTGGCATTCGTGGCATTGGCAGTGGTTTTCGAAGATGGGCTCGCTGCTCGTTTCATAGCGGATCGCACCGCATGCGCATCCGCCGCTATAGTGTTTGGTCATTGTCGTTTTCCCGCAGTCGGATTTGCTGGTCAAGCCGATTTCGGCTTGGCGAAAATATCGATGCCGCTGCCGGTCTCCAGGAAGGATTTCATGCTGGACAGCACCGCCGGCCATCCCTGGCTGACGCCCTTCGCCATGCCGCTGCCGGCTTCGAGTTCGTCATGGCTGACGGTCAGCCGCACCATCGTGTCGTATTCCTCGATGGCGAACGTCACCCGGCTGTGTTTCGACGCATCGTCGGCCTGCGAAGCGTTTGCCCAGGTCATCACGAGACGGGTCGGCGGCGAGATCTCGACGACCTTGCCGACCAGTTCGACGGTGCGCTCGTCATTGGCGCGGATATGTTCCCATTTCGATCCCGCCTTCCAGTCCGAGACGTTCTCATGGCCCCAGTAACGCCGTGCGATGTCGGGCCTGGTTATGGCCTCGAACACTTTTTGCGGCGTCGAGCGGATGTAGGTCACGTAGACAAAGCTGGTCGTCTCTGCGGTCATTTGTCTTCTCCTTCGAGTTCCTGTTTCAGGTCATGCAGCAGGCTGAGCCGCTGGCGTTCGAATTTGCGCACCCAGCGCTCGTAGACCTCGTGCAGCGGCACGGGATTGATGAAATGCAGCTTCTCGCGGCCGCGTTTGACCGTGCTCACCAGATTGGCCGCCTCCAGCAGGTCGATGTGTTGGGTGGCGGATTGCCTGGCCATATCGAGATGTTCGCAAAGCTGGCCCAGCGTCTGCCCGTTCTTCTCGCACAGAAGATCAAGCAGCCTTCTGCGTGTCGGGTCGCCCAGCGCCTTGAAAACCTTGTCCGCGTCCATCGGGTTCACTCTGATGTGAAGCCATAATATGCAGGTAAATACCTGCATGTCAACCCGCGATCGGCCGGCATCAAAATTACCCCCGTGTAAGGGCTGTTCGGACGCGATTGCTAAAGGGATTATGCGTCAGCCATGTCGTGGCCGTTGTCGAACGACTGTGCCGGTTGTCGCTCAAAGACAACCGGTCGGGGCGCCGCCTGCTGGGCCAGGCTGCGGGATGTGAACCTCAGGACTCGTGCAAAGGCCGCGGCCGGCACTGATGCCGGCCGGGATAGCCTCAGACGCCCTCGACCAGCACGATCTCGCCGTCGGCGACCTTCTGGCGAATGGCGGCGGCGCGCTGGTATTCAGGTGAATGGTAGCAGTCATGCGCGGCGGCAAGCGTCTCGAACTCGATGACGACGTTGCGCGCGCGGCCGGCCCCTTCTGCCTTCTCATGCTCGCCGCCGCGCGCCAGGAATTTCGCGCCGAAGCGCTCGAAGGCCGGCTTGGCGGCGGCGACATAATCCTTGTAGCCTTCCGCGTCGCGCACATCGACGCGGGCGATCCAGTATCCCTTGGGCATCCTTCTTCTCCGAAGCCGTTCGTTGGAAATTATGCCGAGCGCATTTCGTCGAGGATGGCTTCAGCCGCCGCGCGTCTGTCCGCCGCGGCGACGATCGGGCGCCCGACGACCAGATGGCTGGAGCCGCTGCGGATGGCATCCGCCGGCGTCATCACGCGCTTCTGGTCGCCATGGTCGCTGCCGGCGGGGCGTATGCCTGGCGTTACCACCGCCATGTCGGGCCCGACGATGCGGCGCACCGCCTCTGTTTCCGCGGCCGAGCAGACGATGCCGCCCATGCCGGCATGCAGCGCCTGTTCCGCGCGCCGCAGCACCAGCGTGTGCGGGTCGTATTCGTAGCCCGCGTCGATCACGTCCTGTTCGTCCATCGAGGTCAGCACGGTGACGGCAAGCAGGCAAAGCTCGCTGCCTCTCGCCGCCTCGACCGCCGCCCGCATGGTCTTCGGGTAGGCATGCAGCGTCAGCATGGTCATGCCCATCTTGACGATGTTCTCGACCCCCTTGGCCACAGTGTTGTCGATGTCGAGCAGCTTCATGTCGAGAAAGATCTTCTTGCCCGCGCTGGCGAGCTCCCTGGCGAAATCGAGCCCGCCGGCGAAGGCGAGCTGGTAGCCGATCTTGTAGAAGGAGACGACGCCATCGAGTTCGCGTACCGCCTTCTCGGCCTCTTTCAAGCTCGGCACGTCGAGGCCGACGATCAGCCTTTCGCGCATTGTGTCGGTCTGCATGGCGTTGGCGATCACGGCTCGACCCGGGTCGACAGCATGCGCGAGGTTTCGATCAGCGTGCGGCATAGGTGCTCCATGGTTCGGTGCAGTCGTTCGTCCTTGAAACGCCCGTCCTCGTCGAAGGCGTTGCCGCCTTCCGGCACCGAGCATTCCGGCGTCACCACCTCCATCTGGCAACGCACCAGCACGGCGCGCAGATGATTGATGCAGCGTATCCCGGCGAAGTGTCCGCTGGAAGACGAACTAAGGCCGGCGACCTTGCCGGCAAACGGCCTCACCGCACGGCCGCCATCCCTGCGCACCCGGCTCACCCAGTCGATCGTGTTCTTGAGCAGCGGCGGAATGGAGCCGTTATACTCGGGCGTGGCGATCAGCAGCCCGTCATGGGCAATGATCATCCGGGCAAGTTTCAGGGCGTTTTCGGGAACGCCTTTTTCCTTCTCCAGATCCTCATCCATGATCGGCAAGGGATAGTCGCCAAGCGAGATGCGAGTGACCTCGGCGCCTTGCACCGCAAGTTCCTTCTGCGCCACGTCGGCGGTCCTGCCACTGAAGGCCCCGGCCCGGACCGAGCCGGCAAAGACGAGGATTTTTGGGATCACTGCCATTGGCCAACCTTGTTCCCGGACAGGTACAGCCAGAGCCCGCTCAAATCAATGCAGATCAGACAAAGCGTCATCCTCGGGCTTGCCCCGAGGATCTGCCAACGCATCCAAGTCAGACATTTTCGTCCCAATGCCCACCGCATCTGATACCGCTATGCGGCAGATCCTCGGGACAAGCCGCAGGATGACGACTTTCGAAGACATTCGCGGTCGGCTTCGCAATCCCTAATGCGCCTCGCGCCGGTAGATCCACAGCTGCGTCGGCGGGATGTTGCGGATGATGAAGTCGAAATGCTTGACCGTGTAGTCGCCGCGGCCGGGCGGGATCGGCGACATCGGGCCGTAGGTCAGCTGCACGATCGGGCGGCCGGCCGGAATGCGGTCGAGCAGGCTTTCGATATAGGCGATGCGCTGGGCGACCGGGAAGTTGAGCAGCGGCACGCCCGAGACCACCGAATCGAACATCATCCCGCTCTTGTCGCCAAGCGTGGCGTTGAGATTGAAGGCGTCGCCCTCAATGACGTTGACGCCGGGGTAGAGCCGGCGCAGATGGCGCACGAAGTCGGTGGAATATTCGACCGCGTAAAGGTTTTCAGGCCTCACGCCCTGGGCCAGGATGGCGCGGGTGATGACGCCGGTGCCGGGCCCGACCTCGAGCACCGGCAGACCGGACTTCGGGTCGACGATCGAAGCCATCTTGCGGGCGGTGATGGAGCTGGTCGGCACGATCGAGCCGACCGTCTTCGGCTTGTCGATCCAGCCCTTGAAGAACTTCAGCTCGTCATCGAACTTTTCGGCAAGCGCCTTCCGCAGTCCCGGACCACGTGTCATGCAAGCTCTCCTCAGCGCTCCCCTGAGAGCTACTTAACACCTAAGCCGCCCAAGGCAAGGCAGGGTCATGCCTATGTCGTGGATAAGATAGTTTTCGTCGCGTCTAAAAATGCGCGCCTACTGCGGTTTTCACGGCGCGTGTCGGCCGCCCGGCAGGTGAGGCGCAGCGCCGACACCGGCAAGGCAAGCCACACGCGCACAGGCCGTCGATCAACGCTCGCCGAACGACTCGAAAAAGTCCTTCATGCGGGCGAAAAAGCCGCTCGACTGGGGGGAATTGTCCTGTGAGGAGAGCTGTTCGAATTCCTCCAGCAGCTCGCGTTGGCGGCGCGACAGGTTCTGCGGCGTCTCGACCGCCGTCTGGATGTAGAGGTCGCCGACATTGGGCTGGCGCAGCACCGGCATGCCCTTGCCCTTGAGGCGGAACTGGCGGCCGTTCTGGGTGCCCTCCGGCACCTTCACCTTGGTCTGCGTTCCGTCCAGCGTCGTCACCTCGAACGAGCCGCCAAGGGCGGCAGTCGTCATCGAGATCGGCACCTTGCAGTAGAGGTCGGCGCCGTCGCGCTGGAAGAATTCGTGCGGCTTGACTGCGAGGAAGATGTAGAGGTCGCCCGACGGCCCGCCGCGCAAGCCGGCTTCGCCCTCATTGGCAAGCCGGATGCGGGTGCCGTCCTCGATGCCGGCTGGGATGTTGACCGACAGCGACCGCTCCTCGGTGACGCGGCCCTGGCCGGCGCATTTCGGGCACGGATCTTTGATCGTCTGGCCGCGGCCCTGGCATTGCGGGCAGGTGCGCTCGATGGAGAAGAAGCCTTGCGTGGCGCGCACCTTGCCGTGGCCGTTGCACATCGAGCACGTGACCGGCTGGGTTCCGGGCTTGGCGCCGGTTCCCGAACATTCCGAACAGGAGATCGAGGCCGGCACGCGGATCTGCGCGGTCTTGCCGGCAAACGCCTCTTCCAGTGAGATTTCCATGTTGTAGCGCAGGTCGGCGCCGCGCTCGCGGCCGCCGGAAGAGCGGCGCTGGCGGCCACCCATCATGTCGCCGAAAATGTCCTCGAAAATGTCGGCGAAGCCGCCGGCGCCGAAGCCGTGTGCGCCGCCGTTCATGCCGCCCTGCTCGAAGGCCGCGTGACCGAAACGGTCATAGGCCGCGCGCTTCTGCGGATCCTTCAGCGTCTCGTAGGCTTCGTTGATTTCCTTGAACTTGTGCTCGCAGGCATGGTCGCCCGGATTGCGGTCGGGGTGGAACTGCATGGCGAGCTTGCGGAAAGCGCTCTTCAGTTCCTTGTCGTCGGCACCCTTGTGCACGCCCAGCGTTTCGTAGAAATCAGCTTTCATTTTTTCCCGCTGTCCGGATGCTCAACGTCTTCATGCAGTGTTGCGTCGTTTGCCGGCACGTTGCCACGATTTAGGATCGGCGCAGCCCGGATGCTAGGGCCGGTGCGGAGCTGTTCGTGCTTTTCGACGATTTTTTCCGCACTTTTTCTGCCAGGGTTGCAAAAAAGCCCGGCTTTGCGCCGGGCTTTCCGCTTTATCTTGCCGTCAGCCGGTTCAGGCCGACTTCTTCTTGTCGTCGTCCTCGTCGATTTCCTCGAAATCGGCATCGACCACATCCGAGTCCTTGGCGGCGTCCGCCTTGGCATCGGCTTCCGCCGCTTCCTTCTGCGAGGCCTCGTACATGGCCTGGCCGAGCTTCATCGAAGCCTCCGCGAGCGCTTGGCTCTTGGCTTCGATTTCCGCTGCGTCGTCACCCTCGGTAGCGGTCTTCAGCGCCGCGATCGCGTCCGATATCGCCGTGCGGTCGGCTTCCGAGACCTTGTCGCCATATTCCTTCAGCGACTTCTCCGAGGAATGCACCAGCGCCTCGGCCTGGTTGCGGGCCTCGACCAGCGCGCGCCGCTTCTTGTCGGCGTCGGCATTGGCTTCGGCATCCTTCACCATCTTCTCGATGTCGGCGTCCGAAAGGCCACCCGAGGCCTGGATGCGGATCTGGTGCTCCTTGCCGGTGCCCTTGTCCTTGGCCGAAACATTGACGATGCCGTTGGCGTCGATGTCGAAGGTGACCTCGATCTGCGGCACGCCGCGCGGGGCCGGCGGAATGCCGACCAGGTCGAACTGGCCGAGCGCCTTGTTGTCGGCGGCCATTTCGCGCTCGCCCTGGAAGACCCGGATGGTCACGGCCGACTGCGAATCCTCAGCCGTCGAGAACACCTGGCTCTTCTTCGTCGGGATCGTCGTGTTGCGCTCGATCAGCCGGGTGAACACGCCGCCCAGCGTCTCGATGCCGAGCGACAGCGGGGTCACGTCGAGCAGCAGCACGTCCTTGACATCGCCCTGCAGCACGCCGGCCTGGATGGCGGCGCCGAGTGCGACGACCTCATCGGGGTTGACGCCCTTGTGCGGCTCCTTGCCGAAGAACTGCTTCACGATCTCCTGGATCTTGGGCATGCGGGTCATGCCGCCGACCAGCACCACTTCGTCGATCTCGCCAGCCTTCAGGCCGGCATCCTTGAGCGCCGCCTTGCACGGATCGATGGTGCGCTGGACGAGGTCTTCGACCAGGCTTTCGAACTTGGCGCGCGTCAGCTTCAGCGTCAGGTGCTTGGGCCCGGTGGCGTCGGCGGTGATGAAGGGCAGGTTGATCTCGGTCTGCGTCGTCGACGACAGCTCGATCTTGGCCTTCTCGGCAGCCTCCTTGAGGCGCTGCAAGGCAAGCTTGTCGTTCTTCAGGTCGATGCCCTGTTCCTTCTTGAACTCGGCCGCCAGATATTCGACCAGGCGCATGTCGAAATCCTCGCCGCCGAGGAAGGTGTCGCCATTGGTCGACTTCACCTCGAACACGCCGTCACCGATCTCGAGCACCGAAATGTCGAACGTGCCGCCGCCAAGGTCATAGACGGCGATGGTCTTGCCGTCCTTCTTGTCGAGGCCGTAGGCGAGGGCAGCCGCGGTCGGCTCGTTGATGATGCGCAGCACTTCGAGGCCGGCGATCTTGCCGGCGTCCTTGGTCGCCTGGCGCTGGGCGTCATTGAAATAGGCGGGAACGGTGATGACCGCCTTCTCGACCTTCTCGCCGAGATAGGCTTCCGCCGTTTCCTTCATCTTCTGCAGGATCATGGCCGAGATCTGGCTGGGCGACTGCTTCTTGCCGCCGGCCTCGACCCAGGCATCGCCATTGTCGCCCTTGACGATCTTGTAGGGGACAAGCTTCTTGTCCTTTTCCGTCACCGGATCGTCATAGCGGCGGCCGATCAGGCGCTTGACCGCGAAGATGGTGTTTTCAGGATTGGTGACCGCCTGGCGCTTGGCCGGCTGGCCGACGAGACGTTCGCCGTCGCCCGAGATGGCGACGATGGAAGGCGTCGTGCGCGCGCCTTCCGCATTCTCGATCACCTTCGGCTCCTTGCCGTCCATGATGGCGATGCAGGAGTTGGTGGTGCCGAGATCGATACCGATTACTTTTGCCATTTTTCTAGTCTCTCCGCTAAGCAGGCTCTCAGGACCCGTAAGGCGTTCCGACGAAAGCCCCTGTTCACAAGAAATCCCGTTCGGCAACCGCTGTTGCGGCGCTGGACGGCTTGGCGCGTATATAAGAACAGGCGGCATCGGGCGCAAGCATTCTGCGCAAGGCTTCCACCATCCTCGACAGCGGATGGCGAAACGGCCCGATTACGCCTGCGCCCGAGGCATCGCGTCCGCCCGCTTCGCGGCGTCTGAAAGAATAGCCGGGCCCCACAGTGAACCTTTCCGCCTCCGCGTGCGACTGACGCTCAGGCGCCGCATGATGCGGCCACGGGAAAGGGAGCCACCATGACCAGCACCCCAGGGACGCCATGGCCTCCCCGACCAACAGGAGCTCGGCGCGACCATCGTCTTCGCGACAGGGTCGATGCGCTTGGCTTTCCGCTGGTTCCGTTGACCCTGCACAGGAGCAGGCGTATCGTAATTATGAGGAAAGCAGACAATTCGATCGGGGACGAACGTGCTGGAACGCCGCGCCTTGCGCTGGTTTGCGCGGCAGGATCGGTTGGTTCTCCGTTAGACTTCGGGGGGAGTTCCATGTCTCGCGATCACCGCCGGTTCGCGCCCTCTCGTGCCGGCCGTTTGGGCGGCGTGGCGAAGGCCGCCAGCGCCTTTCTTGTCCTGGCGCTGATCGCCGGCCTGTGGCTTGGCGGCCCCGCGCGGGCGCAGGAAACCCGGATCATCTATCCCGGCTCGATGGCGGTCACCGGATTTTCCGGCACCGTCATTCCCGATTTCGACTCTTCAGATTCCGAAAAGGGGGGCCTGCCGCCCGGCGTCGATCCGATTGACGAGACCTTCATCGACACGGCGCGCGCCACCTTGCGCGTTTTCGACGTTTCAAGCCTGGGCGGGCCGGCCTCCGGCCAGCTCGTCTACACGCCGCCGCCTTTCGAGGTGACATCAGGCCAGATCGGCCAGGTGTTCGGCCTCACCTATGATGACGGCATGCGCGGTGGCGTCCCGTCAGGCATTCCCAATCTCTATGCCGGCGCCACCTCGCTGCACGGCATCCGCATCGTCACGCCTGACGCCGACGATGACGGGCGTCCGGAGCGGCAGCGCCGCGGCATGGCAGGCGCTGCCTTCATGGAGGGCCAGTTCGGCACCGAGAACGGCGGCGGGCCGGGCACCATCTGGAAGGTCGACGGCATCACCGGCCAGGTCGCCAAATTCGCCGACATCGACACCAACAGCGGGCCCGGCATCGGAAATCTCACCTTCGACCCCATCCACCACCAGGTCTTCGCCTCCGACCTCGATACCGGTCTGATCCATCGCATCGACCCCAATGGCGCGCTGGTCGACACGTTCGACCATGGCGTCGCCGGGCGCCCGGCGCATGGCCTGGCTCCGGTCGCCGACGATGGCGCCGTCATGGACATACAGGGCGCGGCCTTCGACACGGAAGACCCCGAGACCTGGGGCTACACCCAGGACGAGCGCCGTGTCTGGGCCGTCGCCTATCATGGCGGCCGGCTCTATTATTCCGTCGGCGAGAAGGCCGAGATCTGGTCGGTGGGCATTGCCCGCGATGGCCGCTTCGCCGGCGATCCCCGTTGGGAGCTGACGGTCAAGGCCGACAAGGACTACGCCGTCACCGACATCGCCTTCGACGATAGCGGCTTCATGTACCTGGCCCAGCGCGGCCCGGTCGAGAACCGCTACGACTACAGCCAGCTCGCCGATTCCGGCAAGGGCGAGGTCATCCGCTACTTCAGCGAAAACCCGGACGATCCGGCAACGGAGTCGGTCTGGGTGGAAGCGCCGCAGGAATATGCCGTCGGCTTCCCGCAAGGTTTCAGGCAGTCGGCCGGCGGGCTGGACCTGCAATATGGCTACGACGCCGAGGGCGATCTCGACACGTCGGCCTGCACCCGGACGCTGGTCAACACCGGCGATAAATTGCGCGACAATCCGGCTCTTGCCGAGCGGCTCGCCGCTGGCGGGCCGCTCGCCGTGCATGGCGTGCAGATCACGCCCAGGGAGCTGGTCAAGCCGGCCAATGTGCCGCCTTTCGGCTCCCGGTTCGTCGACTTCGACGGCTATTTCGAGGACCCGGAAGTGGAAGGCCATGTCGGCGACGTCGCCGTCTGGCATCCCTGCGAGGGCCGCGCCGGCTATTATGAGGAAATCCCGGGCGGCTATCTGCCACCGTTCTATCCGCCGGACTTCCAACCGCCCGGCAACCTGCCCCCTTGTCTCGATGTCGACGATGTCAGGTATTTCTGCACACCGCGCGGGCTCGAGGCGGACCTTTATCTCCATGACCATGCCGGCCTCGGGGGCGATTCGATCAAAGCCCAATCCAGGACGCCAGGCGTCGGGGTGACCTCGCCCATGTCGCATGTGCCTGGCAAGCCATACACGATCGGCATCACCGGCCACGATCCGGGCGACACGGTCGATGTCGGACTCTGCTTCTACAGGAAGTCCGACAAGGACAAGGGCGGCTACTACCCTTGCTGCAAGATGACCTTGCCGCTCAGAACGCCAGCCGTCAGCTGCGACCGTTGAGGAGGGGACGATGAACAATCTCGCACTCTCCCTGCTTGGCGTCGCCGACAAGGCAACGGTCAAGAACACGAGGCGCCTGTCTTTTGCCAGGCGCGCTGCGCGCTGGCTGGTGGCGGCCGGTATCGCGGTCGCCATGCTGCCGGCGCTGCCGGCACTTGCCGAAGACACGGCTCCGGCCAAGACCGTCCAGGCCGCCAGCCCGGATAAGGAATTCAAGCTCGACAATCTGCGCATCATCAATCCGGAGCCCGGACGAGCCGTGCCGTTCTTCACCAAGACCGGCGGCCAGCGAAGCTGCGACTATGTCTTCTACACGTTGAGCTTCGGCCTGCGCGGCGCCCCGCAAGCCTTCTCCAGTCCGGGGCTGTCGGCTTCGCTGCAGAGGGCCCGGCTCGACTTCAAGGACCAGCTCCCGCATGGCTTGCAAATCGTCGACATGCAGGTCTCCGGTGACGGCACCGATGCGTCGGGCGGACCTCTGCCTGGCGCCGTCATCAGCAATTCGGCCGGCCCCAACGACACGGCAACGGTTTCGGATTTCCGGATTTCCGCTTCCGATCTCGACGGCTCGGGCGCACCGGGCGAACGCGTCATCACTTTCCGTATCACCGCCAGGATCGACCACGCGGCGTTCCCCGCGCCGGCGACGGTCGACAATCAGGGCCTGGTCAAAGTCACCGTCGGCACCGGCACGGGAACCATCATTCCCTCACAGGATCCGGGCAAGCCGGACGACGGCAATTTTCTCACCGGCGAAAAGACCTCGATGCGGATCGACCTGACCAAGTGCAATCCGCCGCCACCGCCGCCTCCGGGCAAGGAATGCTTCAAGGTGGAGCGCGGCACGGTCGACTGCGTGCCCGGCGGCGGCGCGTTCATCTACCATATGCCTGTCGGTCCCGAGATGGGCGGCAAGTGGGTGCAGCTTTCGACCGCCACGCCAGGCATCACCATCGTCCCCGACACACAGAAGGTGCCGGCCGGCGGCGGTGTGCTGAACTGGAAGATCGTCGGCGCCTCGCCCGGCGACGTCATCCACCTCGTCGTCACCGGCATCGAGATCTATGCCGGGCCGAAAGAGGGTTGGGGGCTCTGCTGCACGCAGACCATCGACATCGTCATCCCGCGCGACCAGAGATGTCCGCCCAAGGACAGGGAACCGGACCTGAAGGTCGAGAAACGCGCCGATGTCACGCGCTGCACCATGGGCGGCGGCTGCGACTTCAGCATCCGGGTCACCAATGTCGGCGACGCGCCCTATAACGGCAAGATCGTGCTCGACGAGGTGACGCTGCCGGCGGGCTCGACGCTCGATTCGGGACCCAATCCGCCCTGGATCTGTGTGCCCGGCGCCACCCCGATGACGTGCACCCATCCGGTGACCACGCTCAATCCGGGGGCTTTCATCGACCTGGAGTTCGGCTTCAAGCCGGCTGGCGGCTGGCAAGGCAGCAGCTTGCGCAACTGTGCCGCCTATAACTATGCCGCCAGCGGCAAGCCGCTGTTCGGCAGCCAGGCCAACGACCGTGGCTGCGCCTCGATCCCGATCTGCCGGCGTGGCGATCGCGATCGCGACTGCCGGCCGCCGGTCGAGAAGAAGGCCGACCTGATCCTGAAAAAGCGTACCCGCGCGGAAGCCTGCACCGCCGATGGCGTGTGCAGCTTCGTCATCGACATCATCAACAACGGCACCTCGACCTATAACGGGCCGCTGACCGTGGTCGACACCTATCCCAGCGGCGCGCCGGCCTCCTCGACCTTTGGCCCGAGCCCACCCTGGACATGCGGTCCGAACGGGCCCGGCCAGTTCCGTTGCGACAATGCCGGCATCTCGCTGCCGCCGGGCGCTTTGACGGCGATCGTCGTCAAGGCGGTGGTGCCGGCCGGCTACCGGTCGGACACGGTCGAGAATTGCGCCGAGGTGAAACCGATCCCCGGCGAAACCGACCTCACCAACAACCGGGCCTGCGCCAAGCAACGCATTCCTCGTCCCAATGGCGGCCAGCCTGTCCTGCGTATCACCAAGACATGCGGCGGTTCGCTGGCGGGTGCCGCTTTCGTCTCCTGCCGCATCACCGTCAGCAATGCCGGCACGGCTGCCCCCACCGGTCCGGTGCGGGTCAACGATGCCGCCACTTTGGTGTCGGGCGGCGCGCCCGTCCAGATCCAGACCGTCACATCAGACGGCGCGGAATGGGCATGCGGGCCGGTTCCGGCCGACACGCTGGCGTGCCAGATTCCAGGCGCCGTCATGACACCCGGAACCAGCAGGCACTTCGACGTGACGGTTTCGGCCAACGGCGAGTTCGAGAATTGCGCGCGAGGCTCCTACGGCCCGGCGCAGGGCGAGGACGTCGTCCATCCGGTCGGCCGGGCCTGCGCCAAGGGCGGCGGGGTCTCGTCCATCCGCGTCGAGAAGACCGGCGACCGCGAGTGCCGGCCCGGAGAACCCTGCTCGTTCGAGATCACCATCACCAACGACGGCCCGGCGGAATTTTCCGGCCCGGTCCGCATCGGCGATGCGATCGGCGTCGAAGGCCTCGGCCGGCTGGAAGGCGTCGCGATCACCTCGATCGAGCCGCCCTTCGGCTGCTCGCCGGAACCGGCGGCCTTGCCTGCATCCTGCATCGCCGACCTGACGCTTGGCGCCGGCGAAAGCCGTGTCCACAAGGTTACCGTGGTCATCCCCGACGACAGCCGCCTGGCCAATCTGCAAGGCAGCGTCAACGGCCAGAACTGCGTCGGCGTGCTTTCTCCCCATACGCGGGTGCAGGGCGGGGGCGATGTGCTTTCCCGCGACCAGGCCAACACCCAAGCCGATCGCGGCAAGGCCTATGCCTGCCATCCCTTCGCCATCAGCCATGAGACGAAGAAGGAATGCTCGGCAGGCTTCGTCATGAACGACGCCGGCCGGTGCGTCTGCCCGCAAGGCACCACCTATCGCAACGGCCAGTGCTCGTCCGGCGGCGTCATCATCCCGCCGAAGGAGCCAAAGCGTTGCGTGCTGCTCGAGGGCCAGGTCCGCACAGAGGATGGACGCTGCGTCTGTCCGCGCGGGACCGAGCTGGAGAATGGCGCCTGCGTCAAGACATCCAGGCCGGGCTGCGCGATACCGGGATCGGTGCCGACATCGAACGGCGATGGCTGCACCTGCCCCAAGGGCACGCATCTCGATCGGGATGCCAACGCCTGCGTACGCGACAGGCCGAAGCCCGAGCAGTGCACCATCCGTGGCCAGGTCCACGGCGCGGACGGCGACTGCGTCTGCCCGAGGGGGACCGAGCTGCGCAATGGAGTGTGCCGGCGCAAGCAGCCCGATGTGGAGCAGTGCGACATTCGCGGCCAGATCCACAACAAGCGCGGCGAGTGTGTCTGTCCGCGTGGAACCCGGGTGATCGACGGCGCATGCCGCCGGTCCAGGCAAGAGAGCGAATGCGCGCCGGGCTCGCAAATGGTCAACGGCCAGTGCCAGCCGATCTTCAGGCGGCGTTGCCCGGAAGGCATGATCGGCCGTTATCCAAACTGCAGGCCGGTGCGCGGGCAGCCCTCGCTGGAACTCAACCCGGGCATGCTGCTGCAGCAGGTTCTGCCACGGCGCAGGCCGCAGTCCGAACAGCAGCAGGATACGGCTCCAAACAGAATCCTGAATCTCCAGCAGCAGTAACCATCGCCTGAAGGCACATCGGAAGCCCCGCCGGAGCAATCCGGCGGGGTTCTTCGTGGCCGGGCAGGCTGAAGCTGCAACACGAAGAGGACGCCGCACTACCCCAGCTGTGGAACCGCCAAGCTCGCACCCTCGACAAGTCAGCGGCTGCGCTTTAGGCAGTGATCAGATGAAAAAGGCGCTCGGAAAGGCCCCGTCATCATGACGAAAAAAACCTTGATCGCACCTTCGGTGCTGGCTTCGGACTTTTCGAAGCTGGGCGACGAGGTCGAAGCCGTTACGGCAGCCGGCGCCGACTGGATCCATCTCGATGTGATGGACGGCCATTTCGTCCCCAACATCACCTTCGGCCCGCCGGTGATCAAGGCGATCCGCGATCGCACCAAGGCTTTCTTCGACTGCCATTTGATGATTGCGCCGGCCGATCCCTATCTGGCCGCCTTCGCCGAGGCCGGTTGCGACGGCATGACGGTGCATGCTGAGGCCGGGCCGCATCTCGACCGCTCGTTGCAGACGATCAGGAATCTCGGCAAGAAGGCCGGCGTTTCGCTCAATCCGGCAACGCCGGAAAGTGCGATCGAATACGTGCTCGACAGGCTCGACCTGATCCTGATCATGACCGTCAACCCGGGTTTCGGGGGCCAGGCCTTCATTCCGGCAATCGTCGACAAGGTGAGGCGGGTCAAGGCGCTGATCGGCGGCCGGCCGATCCGCATCGAGATCGACGGCGGCGTGTCGCCCGAAACCGCGCCGCTGGTGACCGCCGCCGGCGCCGATGTGCTGGTGGCCGGCGCCGCCATCTTCAAGGGCGGCAGCGTGGAAGCGTACCGGGCAAATATCGGGGCGATCAGGACGGCGGCCGACAAGGCAGCCGGCTAAAAGCACCGCACAAGGAACCGATGGAGGCCAGGATCTCCCCACGTGGTCAACCCCGGGGGCCTGCACTGCGCGCTTCGCTGCGGCTGGCCCCGCGACAAAAGCCATGGGCAGGATAAAAGGCCTGATTCGGTCCCACTGTTCGGTGTCTTTTGCGCGCGACGGAAAAGAGGTTCGCGCGGAGGCACGGAAGAACAGGTGATCCTGCATATAAACACGTTAAATTTCCGCCGGTTGTAGCCGAACACGATTTCGTTCGACCAGATATAGGATCGTGCATATTTCTTTGTTCTAAAGTACAATGACGCGATCTCCCGCTTGAGCGCGTCGAGGCGCGCGCGGTAGGGTACGTGTACGGAAAGGGAACTGTTTCTCGGACTCGAATTGCCCAGGACAAGATTTGGGGACAAGGAGCCGATTTTGACATACGCAGCTGCCAATCTGAATGACGACGGCACAGGCTCGAAGAGTACGCTCGCCAGCACCGTCTATCATCAACTCCGTGCCGATCTTCTGCGGGGCGCCTTTGAAACCGAGAGCAAGCTGCGGGTTGAGTGGGTTGTTTCCAAATATGGCGCCGGCGCTTCCCCGGTTCGTGAGGCTCTCAATCGCCTGGCCTCGGAAGGGCTTCTCGGTCGGCATGACCAGCGAGGCTTCTTCATCATGCCGGTCAGCGCGGCAGAGCTCGAGGAATTGACGCGTACCCGTTGCTGGCTCGAGGAACGGGCGCTTCGCGAATCCATCGCCCACCGCACCGCCGAATGGGAAGAACAGCTGGTTCTGGCGTTGCATCGGTTGGGGCGCACCTCACGTCTCATGCCAACGGATCTGTCGTCGCTCAATCCGGACTGGGAGAGACTGCACCGCACTTTCCACCGTGCGCTGATCTCGGCCTGCCGGTCGCGATGGCTGGTGGGGTTTTGCGACCAGCTTTCCGATCACGCCTACCGCTACCGCCGAATGGCCAGTAACGGCGAAGGCATCCAGCGCGACGATTTTGCGGAGCACCGCCTGATCGCGGAAAATGCGCTGGACGGTAATGCCGACGCCGCGGTCGAAGCCCTGCTCAATCACTATCGCCTGACGGCAGCCATGTGCATGGAGCGCTTCAAGCAGGTCGAAGCATCAGAGCCGGCCAGCGCCAGGGCCGAGCGCACCCCACGGTAGCGCCGCATCGCGCCCCAAGCCTTTGCCCCCCACCGCCGAGGCCTTCCGCTTTTCGCCGGCGACATGATCATGGCGGCCGCGTGGAGCCGCCCTTGCGGGCTTGACGGGTCGGCAAGAACCACCAACAGTCTGGCGCCGTGCAAGCGGCCGAACCGGAAGACAGGCCCGGCTCCGTCGGATGCATGCCTTTGGCCGCCAGACGCAGGAAGACCTCATGAGCAATCATCTGTTCGACATTTTCCGGTCCCGGATGCCGAAGCCCGGACGCCTGTTGATGCGAACGGATGACGGCCGCGTGCTGACCTATGGCGACATGCTGGCGCGCTCGGCGCAACTGGCGCACGCGCTTTTGCAACTTGGCGTCGAGCCCGGCGACCGGGTCGCGGTGCAGGTCGAGAAGAGCCCGGAAGCTATGCTGCTGTACCTCGCCTGCCTGCGTGCCGGCGCCGTCTTCCTGCCGCTCAACACCGCCTATACGCTGGCCGAACTCGCCTATTTCTTCGGCGACGCCGAGCCCCGGCTGGTCGTCTGCGATCCGGCACGGGCAGCCGACATCGAAGCCCTGGCGCAAAAATGCGGAGCCCTTGCCGCCACCCTCGACGGCAAGGGCGAAGGATCGCTGGCGGACCAGGCGTCGCGGCAATCGCCCGACTTCCACGACGTGGCGCGCGGTCCCGACGATCTTGCGGCGATCCTCTACACGTCGGGAACGACCGGCCGCTCGAAAGGGGCCATGCTCAGCCACGAGAACCTCGCCTCGAATGCGCGCGTGCTGGTCGGCTATTGGCGCTTCACATCGGACGATGTGCTGATCCACGCACTGCCCATCTTCCACACCCATGGGCTGTTCGTCGCCACCAACGTCATCCTGATGGCCGGCGCCTCGATGCTGTTCGAGCAGAAATTCGACGCAGGGCGCGTCGTCGCGCTCTTGCCGGACGCCACGGCGCTGATGGGCGTGCCGACCTTCTATGTCCGGCTCTTGCAGCAGGACGGGCTGACCCGCGAGGCGGCAAGAAACATCCGCCTGTTCGTTTCCGGCTCGGCGCCGCTGCTGGCCGAGACGCACAGGGCCTGGCGCGAGCGCACAGGCCACGCCATTCTCGAGCGCTACGGCATGACCGAGACCAACATGAACACCTCGAACCCCTATGATGGCGAGCGCCGCGCCGGCACCGTCGGCTTTCCCTTGCCCGGCGTGTCGTTGCGCATCGCCGACCCCGACACTGGCAGGCCGCTTGCCCAAAGCGAGGTCGGCATGATCGAGGTCAAGGGGCCGAATGTCTTCTCCGGCTACTGGCGCATGCCGGAAAAGACCAAAGCGGAATTCCGCGCCGACGGCTTCTTCATCACGGGCGATCTCGGCATGATCGACCCCGACGGTTATGTCCACATCGTCGGCCGCGGCAAGGACCTGATCATCTCGGGCGGCTACAACATCTATCCCAAGGAGCTCGAGAGCGAGATCGACGCGCTTGACGGCGTCCTGGAAAGTGCCGTCATCGGCGTTGCCCATCCCGATTTCGGCGAAGGCGTAACGGCCGTCGTGGTTCGCTTGCCGGCTTCGACCGTCACCGCTGCTGAGATACTCAATGCCATTGCCGCGCGCGTAGCGAAATACAAGCATCCCAAGCGCGTGGTCTTCGTCGACGAATTGCCGCGCAACACCATGGGCAAGGTGCAGAAGAATCTGCTGCGCGATACCTACAAGGACCTTTTTTCCATAAGCAGTCCCGCCAGCTAAGTCGATCCAGGCAAGGATACCTCATCCCGCTTGTTTGGACGGGAGGCATCGCGACAGTTTCGTGCGGTCGCCTGGGCACTATCGGGGGAACAAGAGACCGACGACATGCTCGGCCAGCGCCAGGCTTGCCGTCAGGCCCGGGCTCTCTATGCCGAACAGGTTGACGATCCGGCCCGCGCCGTGGTCGGCCGGCCCCTGCACCATGAAGTCGGCCGCCGGCTGGTTCGGGCCCGACAGTTTCGGCCTGATCCCGGCATAGGCCGGCAGCAGGGCGCCGTCCCTCAGATCCGGCCAATAGCGCCGGATCTCGTCATAGAAGACCGTGCTGCGGCCGGGATCGACCGTATAGTCCGCCTGGCCGATCCATTCGACGTCAGGGCCGAAGCGGGCGCTGCCGCCGAGGTCGAGGGTCAGGTGCACGCCCAGGCCGCCATTGACCGGCACTGGATAGATCAGCCGCGAGAATGGCGAGCGGTCCGAAAGCGAAAAGTAGTTGCCGCGCGCCAGCCAGAGCGGCGGCACGAGCTCTGGCGGGAACCCTTCGATGCTACCGGCCAGCGCCTGCGCGTCGAGCCCTGCGGCATTTACGAAAGCGCCGGCTTTCAACGCGAACGTCTCGCCGTCGCCATCGCGCGTGGTGATACGAATCCCGTCGGCCTCGACCGTCGCCGCTGCGACGGCGGTCAGGAAGGCGAACGACGCACCGGCCGCCTCCGCGTCGCCGCGCAGCGACAGCATCAGCCCCCGGCTGTCGACGATGCCCGTCGACGGCGACAGCAGCGCCCCGGCGCAGCTCAGCGCCGGTTCGAGGCTTTCTGCTTGCGCGGCGGTCAGCAAATCGAGGTCGTCGACGCCGCATTGTTCCGCATTGGCCCGGATTGCATTGAGCCGAGGCAGTTGGCCTGGTCCGACGGCGACGATCAGCTTGCCGGTGCGTCGATGGCCGATGCCGCGCTCGCGGCAATAGGTATAGAGCCGTTCGCGTCCTTCGACGCAGAAACGCGCCTTCAGGCTTCCGGGCGCGTAATAGAGCCCGGCATGAACGACTTCCGAATTGCGCGAACTGGTGACGGTGCCGATCGAAGCGGCCTTTTCGACCACCAGCACTTCGCGGCCCGACAGGGCGAGCGCCCTGGCGATGGCGAGCCCGACGACGCCGGCTCCGGCGACGACGCAATCGACGTCAGGCATTGCCGGCTTTCACCGTTGCCCGCCGGCGCTGGTCGAAAAAACCTTGTCGCCGCCGATCCAGACCCTTTTGATGTCGAGATCGTCTGAAAGCGCAACGATGTCGGCGGCGGTGCCCTTGGCGAAGCGGCCGAGCCGGTGCGACTGGCCGATCGCCTGCGCCGGATAGAGAGAGGCCATGCGCAAGGCCTCGGAAAGCTCCACGCCCACGCTGCGATGGGTGAAACGCACAGCCGAGATCATGTCGAGATCCGCGCCGGCCAGCGTTCCATCGGCAAGCCGCAGGCTGCCGTCCTTGCGGTAGATGGTGCGGCCGTTGAGCGTGAAGGAGGTCATGTCGGTGCCGATCGTCGCCATGGCGTCGGTGACCAGCACGATCCTGCCCGGCCCCTCTTTGGCCCGCAGCGCTATTGCGATGGTGGCGGGATCGACATGGATGCCGTCGGCGATCAGTCCCGCGGACAGGCCGCCGATGTCGATGGCGGCGCCCGCCAGTCCCGGCTCCCGGTTGCCGATCTGGCTCATGGCATTGAACAGATGCGTGACCACGCTGGCGCCGGCCTCGGCGAAGGCTTTGGCCGTGGCGTAGCCGGTGTCGGAATGGCCGAGGCTGACGATGATGCCGGCCTTGGCCAAGGCCGTCACGCGGGCCGCCTCGACGGATTCGGGTGCGATCGTGGTGAGCAGCACCGGGAGCTTGCCTCGCGCCGCGATCAGCATCGCCTCGTCCTTGTCCGTCATCGGCCGGATCAGCGCCGGGTCATGCGCGCCCTTGCGGGCGATCGACAGATGCGGACCTTCCAGATGCAGTCCGAGGAACCCCGGCACTTTCCGCAGTGCCGACGCCTCGCCGGCGGCAATCGCCGCGGCGGTGATATCAGCCGTATCGGTGATCAGCGTCGGCAGCAGCGCCGTGGTGCCGAACGGCGCATGCGCCCGGCAGATGGTCTCGATCGAGGCGACATCGGGGTGATCGTTGAGCATGACGCCGCCGCCGCCATTGACCTGGATGTCGACGAAGCCCGGCGTCAGCATGCCGCCGCCGGTGTCGACGCGGCGCATATCCGCGGCAAGCGCGCCGGTGGGCAGGATGGCCTCGACCAGGCTGTCGCGCACGACGAGGGCATGACCGTCATGCCAGTCGTCGCCGTCGAAGATACGGGCGCCAGTCAGGGCGAAACGGTCGCTCATACGGTCTCCGTCACCTTGCGAAGGTTGCGCGGCGTATCCGGGTCGAGGCCGCGGTGGCGCGCAAGGGCCTCGACGAACACGTAGAAGGACACGATCAGCGTCAGCGGATCGGTCAGTGGATGGCCGGTGGCGACATGCGGCAGGCGTGTGGCCTTGTTCGCCAGCATCGAGGTGACGAAGACCGGCGCCCCCTTGGCCGCCAGGCTGTCGGCGGCTTCGGCCACGGACGGTTCGGATGCGTCGCGCGCGGCCAGGGCCAGCACCGGAAAATCGGGGCCGATCAGCGCCAGCGGGCCATGCATGACTTCGGCAGCACTGTAGGCCTCGGCATGCATGCCGCAGGTTTCCTTGAATTTCAGCGCCGCTTCGTTAGCCATCGCCGCGGATGGGCCGCGGCCGAGGATGAACAGCGACTTCTGCTTTTCGATCGTTTCGACGAGCACGCTCATCCAGTCGCAAGCGATCGCCTTGCCGAAATGCTCGGGCAAGCGGGCAAGCGCCTTGAGAAGCGCTTCGTCGCCGGTGGAATGCGCCATCAGAGCAAGGCCGGCGACGGCGGAATTGACGAAGGTCTTGGTCGCCGCGACGCTGCGCTCGGGCCCGGCCAGGATGTCGATCGCATGGTCCGAGGCGCGCGCCAGCGGTGAATCGGCGGTGTTGGTGACGGCGATGGTCAGCGCGCCACCTGCCCGTGCGGTTTCGGCCATGGCGACGATGTCGGGGCTCTTGCCCGACTGCGAGATGGCCAGGCACGCGGAGCCGCCGAGCCTGAGCTTGCGGCCATAGATCGAAGCGATGGAAGGGCCGACCGAAGCCACCGCAAGACCGGCGGTGAGTTCGACCGCGTATTTCATGAAAGTAGCGGCATGGTCGGACGAGCCGCGCGCCACGGTGACGACGAAATGCGGGTCGCGCTCGCGAATGCCGCGGCCGGCTTCGGAAAGTACGGCACCGGAACCGTCGAGCAGGCGGGCGACGGCTTGCGGGATCTCCTCGATCTCGCGCCGCATATGGGTCGGCTCCGTCGATTTGTTCGGCTCGGTCGTCATGGTCGGCCCTCTTCGCTCGGCCCTGTCAGCCGCAGTTCGGCGACGAAATCATAAGCGTCGCCCCTGTAGATGGAGCGGGTGAACTCGATCACCTTGCCGCTCGCCAGATAGGAAATACGCTCGATGTGCAGGCCGGCAATGCCCGGCGGCACTTCGAGCAGGCGCGCGTCGCCGTCGCCGAGATTGGCGGCCGAGATGCGCTGCACCGCGCGCACCGGCCTGTTGCCGGTCAATTCCAGGGCTGCGTAGAGCGAGGAGCCAATTCCAGCGGGGTCCGGCAGCACGCTGGCCGACAGCGAGGCGCGCTCGATCGCCAGCGGCGTGTCGTTGGCGATGCGCAGGCGCGCCACGCGCGCCACCAGTTCGTTCGACGAAAGGCCGAGCACCATCATCTCGTCGGGCGAGGGCGCGTAAAGGCCGCGGTCGAGCCAGGCCGAGCGCACAACCATGCCACGCCGCGCCATGTCCTCGGTGAAGGAGGTCAGCCGCGACAGCGACTGCTCGACCCGCTCCATGCGCGGCGCCACGAAGGTGCCGGAGCCGTGGCGCTGGACCAGGATGCCGCCCTTGACGAGGTCCTGCACCGCCTTACGCACGGTGACGCGCGAAATATCGGCCTTGATGGCGATGTCGCGCTCGGAAGGCAGCGCGTCGCCGGGCCCGATCAGGCCGCGATTGACGGCATCCTCAATGCTTTTGCGCAGTTGTAGGTAGAGCGGCGCACCGCTTTGCGAGGACTGTTTCAGCGCGGCGAAGATCTGGTCGGCGGCGTCGCTCATCGAGCCGCTCCCCTCGGCGCGAACAGGCGGACCGCCATCTGCACGGCGCCGCCGAGCGCATCGTCGAGCGGCTCCCGAAGCAGCGCCCGGTAGCGTGCAGACAGGCGCGGCGCGTAGAGCGGCGCCAGCCCGCCGAGCAGGCAGAGCGGCGCGTCGTCCGCCAACTCCAGCGCGCCGAGCGAGGCCTCGACATCGGCGACTGCCTTGTCGAGGATCCAGTTGGCGACCGCGTCGCCTTTTTCGGCATGTTCGAACACTTTGGGGGCGAAGCCGCCGAAATCGCCGGGCTTGGCATTGGTGGTGAATTCGACCACATCCTCCGGATTGTCGCGGAACACGGCCATCATGCTATCGGTCAGCGGCGTGCGCGCGCGCACGCCATCATGGGCAAGCAGGGTCTGTTCGAGCAGGTCGCGGCCGATGCGGGCGCCGCTGCCCTGGTCGCCGACCTGGAAGCCCCAGCCGCCGATGGCACGCGACTTGCCGTTCTTGCGCGCCATATAGGCGGTGCCGGTGCCGAGGATCGCCATGGCGCCGTCGCCGGAACCGACCGCGCCTTCCAGCGCGATTTCGGCATCGGTTTCGACGCGGCTGGTGCTGAACGGCAGGATCGCCTCGAGCTGCTGCCGGTAGGTGCCGACATTGGCGCCGGCGAGGCCGAGAATGGCCGGTGTTTGCGGGATCAGGTCCGGATCCTGGCCAGCCGCGACAAAGGCTTGCCGCGCCGCCTCGACGATGTTCGACCGGGCGCCGGTCAGGTCGGTGCGGATGTTGGCGGCGCCGCTTTTGGCGCGGCCGAGCACCGTGCCGTCCGCCATTGCCAGGGCCGCCCTGCAGCTGGTGCCGCCGCCATCGATGCCAAGCACGAATTTCACGTGATTTCTCCTCCAGGCCGATAATACCAATAAAATACCAATAGCCAAGGGTTAATTTCCGCTGCAAAAAAGATTAGAGCGTATTTCACTGAAAAACTTGGCCATTTACCTGCGCCAGCGATTTCGGTGCGGCGAATTCGTTAATGCGTGTGGACAAGTGGTATTTTTTTGGTATTGTTTTCCGAATTGGAGGAATTGGGATGGCCGAAACGCGCACCGAAGCGCTGCACAGGAACGCCGAGGGGCTGGATATCCAGGCTCCCGAAGCCATCCTTGCTTCGCTGGCCGATGCGCAGGTCGAGGCGGCGAAGATTGTGCGCAACGCCATTCCCTCCATCGCCAAAGCGGCCGAGATCATCACCGGTAGCCTGAAGGGCGGCGGCAAGCTCGCCTATGCTGCGGCCGGCAGCTCCGGCCTGATGGCGCTTGCCGATGCGCTGGAACTGCCTGGCACCTTCGGCATTCGGCGCGACCGCATCGCCATCCTGATCGCCGGCGGCGATGAGGCCTTCAGAACGCTGGCCGGCGGCCCCGAAGACGACACCGAGGAGGCCGCGACAGCGGTCGCCAACGCCGGCATTGGCAAGGGCGACTGCCTGATCGCAATCTCGGCCAGTGGTACGACGCCCTATGCACTGCGGGCGATCGAGGAAGCCGCCCGTCGCGGTGCGGCTACCATCGGCATCGCCAACAACCGGGACTCGGCTCTGCTGCGTCTGTCTGGAACCGCCATCCTGCTCGAAACGCCGCCGGAAGTGATCGCCGGCTCGACGCGCATGGGCGCCGGCACGGCCCAGAAGATCGCCCTCAATATGCTGTCGACGCTCGCCGCCATCCATCTCGGCCATGTCCATGACGGCTACATGGTCAATCTCATGGCCGACAACAGCAAGCTGCGCGACCGCGCGGCGCGGATCGTCGCGGCCATCAGCGGCGGCAGCCGCGACGACGCGGCCCGCCTGCTCGAAAAGAGCGGCGGTGCGGTCAAGACCGCCATTCTGCTTGCCGCCGGCGCCGACAGCGCCGACACGGCGCAGAAGATACTGGAAGAGGCCGGCCAGAAGCTGCGGCCGGCCCTTTCCGCGCTGAGGCATGATCCCGAAAAGTGGAGACCGCTTTTCGGAAAAGATCATGCTCGAACAAAGAAATAGAGCCTGTTTCATCCCGGTGTCCATCGGGGTGAAACAGGCTTGCGAGGGGAGCAAGGGGCGCAACGCCTCTGTTCTCATCAAAACCGAACCTGAAAAAGGTCAACAGGGAGACTGAGCATGACAACGAAACTACTGACGGCACTGCTTCTGGGCACCAGCATTCTCGGCTCCGCCGGGGTGGCTTACGCCGAGGACGTAACGCTCAACATCGAAAGCTGGCGCGGCGACGACCTTGCCATCTGGAAGGACAAGCTGATCCCGGCTTTCGAAGCCAAGAACCCCGGCATCAAGGTGGTGTTCGCGCCCTCGGCGCCGACCGAATATGACGCGGCTCTCGGCGCCAAGCTCGCCGCCGGTTCGGCGGGCGACCTGATCACCTGCCGCCCGTTCGACAAGTCGCTCGAGCTGTTCAAGAAGGGCAATCTCGCGGACCTCTCCTCGCTGCCGGGCATGGACAACTTCTCGCCGGTGGCCAAGTCCGCCTGGCAGACCGACGACGGCAAGGCGACCTTCTGCGTGCCGATGGCGTCGGTCATCCATGGCTTCATCTACAACAAGGACGCCTTCGACAAGCTCGGCATCAAGGTGCCGGAGACCCGTGACGAGTTCTTCGCCGCGCTCGACAAGATCAAGGCCGACGGCACTTACATCCCGATGGCGATGGGCACCAAGGATCTCTGGGAAGCCGCGACCATGGGCTACCAGAACATCGGCCCCAACTACTGGAAGGGCGAGGAAGGCCGCGCGGCCCTCATCAAGGGCGAGCAGAAGCTGACCGACAAGGACTGGGTCGCGCCCTATGAGGAACTGGCCAAGTGGAAGCCCTATCTCGGCGACGGCTTCGAGGCGCAGACCTATCCGGACAGCCAGAACCTGTTCACGCTCGGCCGCGCCGCCATCTACCCGGCCGGCTCGTGGGAAATCGGCCTGTTCAACACTCAGGCCCAGTTCAAGATGGGTGCCTTCCCGCCGCCGGTCGAGAAGGCCGGCGATACCTGCTACATCTCCGACCATACCGATATCGGCATGGGCCTGAATGCGGGCTCCAAGCATGCGGATGCGGCCAAGACCTTCTTGTCCTGGGTGGCCTCGCCGGATTTCGCCACCATCTACGCCAACGCGCTGCCGGGCTTCTTCAGCCTGAACTCCTCGCCGGTGAAGATGGAAGACCCGCTGGCGCAGGAATTCGTCTCCTGGCGCGGCAAGTGCAAGTCGACGATCCGCTCGACCTACCAGATCCTGTCGCGCGGCACGCCGAACCTCGAGAACGAGACCTGGGTCGAATCGGCCAATGTCATCAACGGCACCGATACGCCGGAAGCCGCTGCCAAGAAGCTGCAGGACGGCCTCGACAGTTGGTACAAGCCCGCCAAGTAAGGCTCGGGCAATGAGCTGGGCCGTTCCAAGTGGACGGCCCAGCGTTTTTCGATAGCATCGACTGCGAAGGACGGCGCCGCCCCTTATCCGCCTGCCGGCACCTTCTCCCCGTACAGTGACGGTGAGAAAGGGAGTTGCCGCAACGCTGGCGACCTCCTCTCTCCGTTCTTCACCGGGAGAGGGTAAGGATGAGGGGCACCGCTGTTGTCGAAAGCATTTTCCCAGACCTGATCGGTGGGGACCGAACTCATGGCCGCACAAGCACGACCGAAAAGACCGATCCGCTGGCATATCGCCGTCTTCCTGGCGCCGGCGGTGCTCGTCTATACGGCGATCATGATCCTGCCGCTCGCCGGCACTTTGCAGCTGTCGCTGTTCCGCAACATCGAGCAATCCCAGGTCTTCGTCGGGCTGGCAAACTTCCGCACCCTGTTCGGCGATCCAAACTGGTCGGTGAATTTCTGGAACGCGCTGCGCAACAATGTCTGGTTCTTCATCATCCACATGCTGGTGCAGAACCCGATCGGC
This sequence comes from Mesorhizobium sp. BR1-1-15, assembly GCF_020165475.1. Taxonomy (NCBI): domain Bacteria; kingdom Pseudomonadati; phylum Pseudomonadota; class Alphaproteobacteria; order Hyphomicrobiales; family Phyllobacteriaceae; genus Mesorhizobium; species Mesorhizobium sp. BR1-1-15. The sequence continues at coordinate 117,786 of NZ_JAIUIF010000005.1, forward strand.
GTACTGCTGGCCGCACTTCTGTCCAGCCCCAGGCTGCGCTTTTCGGCCTTCTACCGCACGGCGATCTTCGTGCCGACCATCCTGTCCTTCGTCATCGTCGGCTTCGCCTGGAAGCTCATCCTGTCGCCGCTATGGGGCGTGGCACCGCACATGATGGACCTGGTCGGCCTTAAAAGCCTGTTCACGCCATGGCTCGGCAAGGAGCAGTATGCGCTGACCGCGCTTAGCCTGGTCTCGGTGTGGCAGTTCGTCGGCATCCCCATGATGCTGATCTACGCCGCGCTGCTGTCGATCCCCAATGAGGTCATAGAGGCGGCGGAATGCGATGGCATCACCGGCCTGTCGCAGTTCTGGAAGATCAAGCTGCCGCTGATCCTGCCCTCGATCGGCATCATCTCGATCCTGACCTTCGTCGGCAATTTCAACGCCTTCGACCTGATCTACACCGCGCAGGGCGCGCTCGCCGGGCCGAATTATTCGACCGACATTCTCGGCACCTTCCTCTACCGCGCATTCTTCGGCTTCCAGCTGCAGGTCGGCGACCCCAACATGGGCGCGACCATCGCCACGATCATGTTCCTGATCATCCTCGGCGGTGTCTGCGTCTACCTCTTCCTCATCCAGACGCGCCTGCGTCGATATCAGTTTTAGGGGGCGATATGTCGAGCTCGAGCACCCCCCTCTGTCCTGCCGGACATCTCCCCCGCAAGGGGGGAGATCAGCTGTTGTCACGGCCTTCGCCAGCCACCAGCGATGCAGGAGATGTGTCGGCGCCAAAGCTGCCAATCTCCCCCCTTGCGGGGGAGATGGCCGGCAGGCCAGAGGGGGGTGGCTGGGTGCTGTTCCTCGGCAAAGTAGCTCCTCAGGAGACCATCCAATGAGCACCGCCACCCGTTCGCTGCCCCGCACGATCGGCGCTCATGCGATCCTGCTGACCTACACGGCGATCGCGCTGTTCCCGGTGATCCTGGTCATCATGAATTCGTTCAAATCCCGCGCCGGCATATTCGGCGCGCCGCTGACACCGCCGACGCCAAAGACCTTCGACCTGATCGGCTATACCACGGTGATCGGCCAGGGCGATTTCATCCACTATTTCCAGAACAGCCTCGTCGTCACCGTCGCCTCGCTGTTCTTCGTGCTGCTGTTCGGCGCCATGGCGGCATTCGCCCTGTCGGAATACCGTTTTCGCGGCAATACGCTGATGGGCCTCTATCTGGCGCTGGGCATCATGATCCCGATCCGGCTGGCCACCGTCGCCATCCTGCAATTGATGGTGGCGAGCGGGCTGGTCAACACGCTGACGGCGCTGATCCTGGTCTACACCGCGCAAGGCCTGCCGCTGGCCGTCTTCATTCTGTCGGAATTCATGAGGCAGGTGTCGGACGATCTGAAGAACGCCGGCCGCATCGACGGCCTGTCGGAATACACCATCTTCTTCCGGCTGGTGCTGCCGCTGGTGCGGCCATCGATGGCGACAGTCGCCGTCTTCACCATGATCCCGATCTGGAACGATCTGTGGTTCCCGCTGATCCTGGCGCCGTCGGAAGAGACCAAGACGGTGACGCTCGGCGCGCAGCTCTTTCTCGGCCAGTTCGTCACCAACTGGAACGCCATCCTGGCCGCGCTCTCGCTGGCGATCATGCCGGTGCTGATCCTCTACGTCATCTTCTCGCGGCAGCTGATCCGCGGCATCACGTCAGGAGCCGTCAAGTGAGCGGACAAATCTCTGTTGGAGCCTTCACCCCACCCGGCGCTTCGCGCCGACCTCCCCATCATGGGGAGGTCGAAGGTCACGGCTTCATTCACGACGGCCAAGGGACACGTTTCGGAGAAGCCTCTTTGAGCGTGGCGGGGGTCACGCCGACGTCCTACCTCCCCTCGATGGGGAGGTCGGCGCGTAGCGCCGGGTGGGGTGACACCCTCTCAAGAGAAATCAGGATATCTGGAGCAGCTCGGTGAACTCTGAAACGCCCCTTCGCGTCGTCGTCGCCGGCCTCGGCAATATGGGCCGCAGCCATGCGCTCGCCTATCACACCAATCCGGGCTTCGAGATCGCCGCGTTGATCAACCGCTCCGACGTGCCGCTGCCGAATGGGCTGTCGGGCTACGGCATCAGGCGCTCCTTCGACGATGCGCTGCGCGACGAAAAGCCCGATGTCGCCTGCATAGCCACTTATTCCGACAGCCACGCCGACTATGCGGTGAGGGCGTTCGAGGCCGGCTGCCATGTCTTCGTCGAAAAGCCCCTGGCGACGACGGTGGCCGACGCCAGGCGCGTCGTCGCGGCCGCCAAGGCCAATGGCAGGAAACTGGTGATCGGCTACATACTGCGCCACCACCCGTCCTGGATCAGGCTGATCGCCGAGGCGCGCAAGCTCGGCGGCCCTTATGTCTTCCGCATGAACCTCAACCAGCAGTCCTCTGGCCATACCTGGGAGACGCACAAGCAATTGATGCGCACGACCTCGCCGATCGTCGACTGCGGCGTGCATTATCTCGACGTCATGCTGCAGATCACCGACGCCAGGCCGGTCGAGGTGCGCGGCATGGGCGTGCGGCTGACCGAGGAGGTGGCGCCCACGATGTACAACTACGGCCACCTCCAGGTGCTGTTCGATGACGGCTCGGTCGGCTGGTACGAGGCCGGCTGGGGACCGATGATTTCGGAGACCGCGTTCTTTGTCAAAGATGTCATCTCGCCGACGGGCTGCGTGTCGATTGTCATGAAGGAAGGCGTTAAGTCAGACGACATCGACACTCACACCAAGACGTCGACCATCCGCCTGCACAGTGCGAAAACCGGCGCGGACGGCAAGTTCGCCAAGCCAGACGAGATGCTGTCGATGGAGGGCGAACCCGGCCACCAGGATCTCTGCGATCTCGAACAGGCTTTTGTCCTCAAGGCGATCCGCGAGGATATCGATCTCACCCGCCATATGGACGACGCCGTGAAATCGCTCGCCGTCTGCCTTGCCGCCGACGAGAGCGTGCGCAGCGGGAAGGCGGTGCGATTGTGAAAACGAGGCTAGCGGTAGGGGTTGCGGCCTACGGCGCCCCCCTCTGGCCTGCCGGCCATCTCCCCCTCAAGGAGGGAGATCAGCTGTCGGCATGGCCTTCGCCAATCACAAACGTCAACAAGAGTGTTTCAGCGTCAAAGCTGCCAATCTCCCCCCTTGAGGGGGAGATGTCCGGCAGGACAGAGGGGGGTGCCCTGGCGCCCACTCATCAATTTGGAGGACTGCCGTGGGCTCGCTGAAGATCGAGAATGTGAAGAAGGCCTTCGGCCCGGTCGAGGTGCTGAAGGGCATCGACCTCGAGGTGACGGATGGCGAATTCGTAGTCTTCGTCGGCCCCTCGGGCTGCGGCAAGTCGACTTTGCTGAGGGTGATCGCCGGGCTGGAGGATTCGACCTCGGGCCGGGTGGTCATCGATGGCGCGGATGTCTCGGCCACGCCGCCGGCCAAGCGCGGCATCGCCATGGTGTTCCAGACCTATGCGCTCTATCCGCACCTGACGGTGAAGAACAATATGGGCCTTGGCCTCAAGCAGGCCGGCACGCCGGCGCCCGAGATCGAGCGCCGCATCGGCATCGCCTCGTCCATGCTGTCGCTTGAGCCCTATCTGGAAAGGCGTCCCGCGGAACTCTCCGGCGGCCAGCGCCAGCGCGTCGCCATCGGCCGCGCCGTGGTGCGCGAGCCAAAGCTGTTCCTGTTCGACGAGCCTTTGTCCAATCTCGACGCGGCACTGCGCGTCAACACGCGGTTGGAAATCGCGCAGCTGCATCGCCGCCTCAAGGCGACGATGATCTACGTCACCCACGACCAGGTCGAGGCGATGACGCTGGCAGACAAGATCGTGGTGCTCAATGCCGGGAAAATCGAGCAGATCGGCGGACCGATGGAACTCTACAATTCGCCGGCGAACGAATTTGTCGCGGGCTTCATCGGCTCGCCGAAGATGAACTTCATCGACGGCGCCAGGCTTGGGGAAACCGCCAAGAGCATCGGCGTGCGGCCGGAGCATCTGACTGTCGACCCGAAATCCGGCGCCTGGAAAGGCACGGTCGTGCATGCCGAGCACCTCGGCGCCGACACCAATCTCTATCTCGACTGCGAGAAGGCCGGGCTGATCACCGTGCGCATTTTCGGTGTTTATGACGCCGAGCCGGGGGCGACACTTTATGCAACGCCGGATCCGGCGAAGACCTATCGGTTTGGCGCGGATGGGAAGGTGCTGAAGTAGTATCGCAACATAGTTGGCGCTGCCCCTCATTCGCCTGCCGGCACCTTCTCCCCGTATAGTGACGGGGAGAAGGAAGATAGCTCCAGCGCCGGCGATTGGCGAAAGCAGCAACGACAGCGTCCTTCTCCCCGTTTTACGGGGAGAAGATGGCGGCAGCCAGATGAGGGGCGGCGCGACTTGTGAAAGTTATGCGTCAGCCCTGAACGTCTGCTTCTGCTGGCCCAACCCTTCGATGCCCAGCTCCACCACGTCGCCGGCCTTCAAGAACACCGGCGGCTTCATGCCCAGGCCGACACCGGGCGGCGTGCCTGTCGAAATGATGTCGCCAGGATGCAGCGACATGAACTGGCTGAGATAGGACACAAGATAGGCGACGCCGTAGACCATGGTCTTCGTCGAGCCGTTCTGCATGGTCTTGCCGTTGACGGTCAGCCACATCTTCAGGTTCTGCGGATCCGAGACCTCGTCCTTGGTCACCAGCCATGGGCCGGTCGGGCCGAACGTGTCGCAGCTCTTGCCCTTGGTCCATTGGCCCTGGCGCTCGGCCTGGAAGGCGCGCTCGGAGACATCGTGCGCAACGCAGTAGCCGGCGACATAATCGAGCGCATCGGCCTGGCTGACATATTTTGCCGTTTTGCCGATGACCACGCCGAGCTCGACCTCCCAGTCGGTCTTTTCCGAGCCGCGCGGGATCAGCACGTCATCGTCCGGTCCGACGATGGCCGAGCTGGCCTTCATGAAGATGATCGGCTCCGGCGGCACGGTGGCGCCGGTCTCGGCGGCGTGGTCGGAATAGTTGAGGCCGATGCAGATGAACTTGCCGGTGCCGGCAACGCAGGCACCGAGCCGCGGCTTGCCGGAAACCGCCGGCAGCGACTTTGCGTCGAGCTTGGACAGCATCTCCAGCGAGGCCGGGTGAAGCGTGGTGCCGGCAATGTCGGCGACATGGGCGGAGAGGTCGCGGATCGTCCCATCCGCATCGAGCAGGCCGGGGCGTTCGCTCCCCACCTCGCCATAGCGCAGCAGTTTCATTTAGACCCTTCTCCTGGTTGCGGCCTCGCGGCCTTTTGCAAACTCTTCACCGAAACGAATGGCTCCCGTTGGGGCAAGCCGGCGGACCGTACCACCGGCCTGATCCAGGGCAAGCGCGGACACCATATAGTGATCGCCGGTGAGCGGGATTTTCAGACTCCTCGATCCGGTCAGATCGACCAGCCACCATCGATATTGTAGGCCTGCCCGGATGTGTAGGTGGCGCCGGCCAGATAGACGGCCAGATCGGCGATTTCCTCCGGCGTGCCGAGCCGGCCCATCGGCTGGCGCGCGATGAAGGCGGCGCGCGCGGCTTCATAATCGCCCTGCGCGTGCATGCGATCCTGCAGCGACGGGCTCTCGACCGTACCGGGGCAGATGGCGTTGCAGCGTATGCCCTTGCCGACATAGTCGGCCGCGACTGCCTTGGTCAGGCCGATCACCGCAGCCTTGGTGACACCATAGGCGAAACGGTTCGGCACGCCCTTCTGCGAACTCGCCAGCGAGGCCATGTTGATGATCGACCCGTCTGCGCGCTCCAGCATGCCGGGCAGCACGGCGCGGATGGTGCGGATCATGGCGCGGACGTTGAGGTTGAGAGCGAAATCGAGATCGCTGTCCTTCATCTCCAGGATCGAGCCGGAGTGGACGAAACCGGCGCAGTTGAACAGCACGTCGACGCGGCCGATCCCGGCGAAGGCGGTGTTGACCGCCTCGTCATTGAGCACGTCGACCTTGCGTGTCTTGATCCCGGCAGTCTTGGCGAGTTCCGCCAGCAGCGTTTCGTTGATGTCGGTGGCATGGACGGTAGCTCCTGCCTTGGCGAAGGCGAGCGCGCTTGCCTTGCCGATGCCTTGCGCCGCTGCCGTGATGACGACGACCTTGCCTGCCAGATCCGCCATGCTGTTCTCCTCCTGGGTTAACTGCCTTTATCGGCGGCCTGCGAAGGCGTCATGTGCCAGTCACAGGCCATGATGTGGCCTGCTCTGTCAGTTCACAGATAAAGATGTTTTTTCTCGTTAAAGAACATAAGCCCGAGCGTCAAGCCCGAACCCGATCTCCATTGTGACAGCATGGAACGTCAGTCGCCGTAGGGCACCCAGACGTTCTTCATCTCGACGGCGCGGCGCAGCAAAGCATCGCCAGCGGCTTCTTCCGAGGCCCAGTCGAGGCTACGGCCATTGCCGCTCCAGATACGTTTGAGGTTGCCGACGGACTCGACCTCCGCCTTGGCGCAGGTGTCGGCATCGGCGAACAGCCAGAGCCCATCGACATCGTCATGCTTGGCCAGCACGCCGGCAAGTTCGGCCGTGCGGCCGGTGACGATGTTGATGGCGCCGGCAGGCACGTCGGAATATTCGATGACCTGATACAAGTCGGTGGCGAGCAGCGGATGGCGCTCCGAAGGCACCGCGACCACCGTGTTGCCCATCGCCAGCGCCGGCGCGACCAGCGAGATAAACCCGAGTAGCGGCTGACTGTCGGGCGCGACGATGCCGACGACGCCAACCGGCTCATGCAAGGCCAGCGTCACCGCCCGTGCCGGCGGCTGGTGCACGCGCCCCTCGAACTTGTCGGCAAGTCCGGCATAGAGAAACAACCGCTCGATCGACTGGTCGACCTCGTCGCGTGCCGCCTTGGCGGTCGCGCCCGTGAGCTGGACGAGACGGGCGGCGAACTCCTCCGCCCGGCCGGAGAGGTTTTCCGCCAGATAGTAGAGCACCTGTGAGCGGTTGTAGGCGGTCGCCTCCGGCCAGCTCTTGCAGGCCCGCGCCGCGGAGACGGCATCGCGTATATCCTTGCGGTTGCCCAAGCCGACTTCGCCGGCAAGCTTGCCCTTGGCGGTGACAACCGCCAGCGAGTAGTTGCCATCGGGCCGAACCTGTTTGCCGCCGATGAACAGTTTTGCCGTCCGGTCGATTGCTGCGCCATCGGCCTGTTCAACGGGTTGTGCCGAGACTGTCGCCGGCTTGATGACCAGGCCGAGCGGCAGCTTTGCCGTGAGATATTCGAACATGCCTTCGCGCCCGCCCTCGCGGCCGAAACCGCTCTCGCGATAGCCGCCGAAGCCGCAGGCGGCGTCGAACATATTGGTGCCGTTGACCCAGATCACGCCGGCCTTCAATTGCGGTGCGACGTGCAAAGCGAGGTTGACGTTTTCGCTCCACACCGAAGCGGCAAGGCCATAGCGGGTGTTGTTGGCGAGCTCGATTGCTTCCTCGGTGTTGCGGAACGTCATGGCCGCCAGAACGGGGCCGAACACTTCTTCCTGGGCGAGAACATTAGCCGGCGAAACGCCGGTAGCGAGGGTCGGCAGATGGTAATAGCCGGATGAGGGCAGCGCCGCATCCGGCTGCCAGCAGACCGCCCCCTGTTTTGCGCCCTCGGCGACCAGGCCCTTGACGCGATCGAGCTGCGTCAGATCGACCAGCGGGCCGATATCGGTGTTCTTGTCGAGCGGGCTGCCGACGCGCAGCCGGCTCATTCGCATCTTGACCTTGGCAATCAGCGCTTCGGCGATGCCTTCCTGCACCAGCAGCCGCGAACCGGCGCAGCAGACCTGTCCCTGGTTGAACCAGATGCCGTCGACCAGACCTTCGACGGCGCTGTCGAGATCAGCGTCCTCGAACACGATGAAGGCCGACTTGCCGCCAAGCTCCAGCGACAGCTTCTTGCCCGAGCCGGCGGTAGCCTTGCGGATGATCTTGCCGACTTCGGAAGACCCGGTGAAGGCGATCTTCTGGATGCCGGGATGGTTGACGATGGCCGCACCCGCTTCCGGGCCGCCCTGCACGATGTTGACGACGCCTTTCGGCACGCCGGCGCGTTCGCAGATTTCGGCGAACAGGATGGCTGTCAGCGGCGTGAATTCGGCCGGCTTCAGCACCACCGTGCAGCCGGCGGCAAGTGCCGGCGCGATCTTCCAGGCCAGCATCAAGAGCGGAAAGTTCCACGGGATGATCTGGCCGACGACGCCGACGCCCTTCTGGCCGGGGAAATCCCTGTCCAGCGCCTGCGCCCAGCCGGCATGATGGATGAAGTGGCGGATCGCCAGCGGCACGTCGATGTCGCGGCTCTCGCGGATCGGCTTGCCATTGTCGATCGTCTCAAGCACCGCGAACAGGCGTTGGTGGCGCTGCATGGCGCGGCCGATGGCATAGAGCACTTTGGCCCTGGTATAGCCCGAGGATGCCGACCATTTCGGCAGCGCTTTCGCGGCCGCCGCGACCGCCGCGTCGATGTCGGCGGCTCCGGCATCCGAGACCTTGGCCAGCAGCTTGCCGGAAGAAGGCTCGCTGGTCTCGAAGGTCTTGCCGCTGCCAGCCGCCTTCCAGGTGCCGTCGATGAACAATGCCTTGGAAAAATCGCGCGCGGCAAGCCAGGCGTCGGCCTCGTTGCGGGCTTCCGGCGCCGGACCGTATTCCATGGCGTGATAGCGTTCGAGAATGTTCATGGGGCCCTCCAGATAATTGCCTCGGCAAGCGCTCTGTCGCGCCCCCCTCTGTCCTGCCGGACATCTCCCCCACAAGGGGGGAGATTGGCAGTTTCAGCGTGTCGCTGCCCTTGCGACGTTGAAAATGGACGAAAACAAGGAAGCGCGTGATCTCCCCCCGTGTGGGGGAGATGTCCGGTAGGACAGAGGGGGGCGCCGTAGGGCTCCACGTTCGAGCCCTGACTCAAGCCATCGCGTGGCGGTGATTGGCCGAATAGTGCCCGGTCAGGTGATGTTCGAGTTGCCGCTCGATGTCTGTCAGCAGGCTCGAGGCGCCGAAGCGGAACAGATCCGGTTCCAGCCACGGCCGGCCGAGTTCTTCCTTCATCAGCACCAGCCAGTCGAGCGACACCTTGGCGGTAGAAATGCCGCCGGCCGGCTTGAAGCCGATGAGATAGCCGGTTTCCTCGAAATAGGCCCTGATGGCGCGCACCATGGCAAGGCCGACGGGCAGCGTGGCGTTGACGCTTTCCTTGCCGGTCGAGGTCTTGATGAAATCGGCGCCCGCCATCATTGCCACCATAGAGGCCAGCATCACATTCCGCAGCGTGGCGAGGTCGCCGGTGCCGAGAATGACCTTCAGATGCGCATCGCCGCAGGCAGCGCGCATCGAGACGATCTCGTTGTAGAGCTCGCGCCATTTGGCCCCGAACACCAGGCCGCGCGGGATGACGACGTCGATCTCGTCGGCGCCGTCGCGCACCGAGGCCTCGATCTCCTGGAGGCGGGTCGACAGTGGCGCAAGACCATGCGGGAAGGCGGTGGAGACGGCGGCGACATGGATGCCGGTGCCGCGCACGGCGTCGACCGCGGTGGCGACGAACGGATGATAGACGCAGACGGCGGCCGGGCGGATGGGTTCGCCCGCAATGCCCAGGCCCTCAGCGATGTCGCGGCGCAGCGGATTGATCGCTTTGGCGCAAAGCCGGCGCACGCGCTCTTCCGTGTCGTTCGAGTTGAGCGTCGTCAGGTCCATGCAGGCTATCGCCCGCAGCAGCCAGGCCGCCTGGTTGTCGGCCTTGATCGAGCGCCGCTTGGTCAGGCTGGCGACGCGCCGTTCCAGCGCCGAGCGGTTGACGCTGCGCACCGACTCCAGAAAGCCGAGGTCGAGCTTCATGCCGGGATTGCGCGCGATGCGATGATCCAGCGGGAGGGCGGTGTTGGCGGCGGCGCGCGCCGGCAGCGGCATCACCTTGGCCTCGGCCTCGCGGATTGTGCTGCTCATCTCCTGCCCTTTCACTCAGCGACTGCGCCTATGTCTTGGTGTGTATCGTCTTCCCAAACCGCTCGGCACTTTTGGGCGACACGCACGAAGATAGCCCGCGAAGCCGCGCTTCACGAGTCCTCAAGCGAGGGTAGCTGAAAAAGGCCGCGAAAGCAGCTAATTTTTGACCAGAAGGTCAAAAGGTCGATCGCCGGGAAGAGCAGGCCTCAGCCGACGAAGGCGCGCTCGACGACAAAAGTCGAGGGATGGCTGAGCGAGCCTTCCTGGAAACCGAGGCTCTCGGCCATTTCCTTGACGTCCTTCAGCATATGCATCGAGCCGCAGATCATGATGCGGTCGGTCTCGGGATTGAGCTTCTCTATGCCGAGGTCGGCGTAGAATTTGCCGGAGCCGATCAGCGCGGTGATGCGACCCATGCGCGCCGACTCCTCGCGGGTCGTGGAGTTGTAAAGCGTGACACGGCCGCCGGTCAGTTCGCCGATCAGCGGGTCGCTTTCGAGCGCCGCCACCAGTTCCTGGCCATAGGTCAGCTCGGCATTGTCACGGCAGGTGTGGGTCAGGATCAGCTGCTCGAATTTTTCATAAGTGTCAGGGTCACGCAGCAGGCTGGCGAAGGGCGCGATGCCGGTGCCGGTGGAGATCATGAACAGCCGCTTGGCCGGCGTCAGCGCGTCGACCACCAGCGTGCCGGTCGACTTCTGGCGCATGATGACGGTGTCGCCGACCTGGATCTTCTGCAACTCCGAGGTCAGGGGGCCGTCCGGTACCTTGATGGAAAAGAATTCCAGCTCTTCATCCCAGGCCGGGCTGGCCACCGAATAGGCGCGGAACACCGGCTTCTCGGCATTGGGCAGGCCGATCATGACGAATTCGCCGGAACGGAAGCGCAGCGACTGCGGACGGGTGATGCGGAACGAGAACAGCCGGTCGGTGTAGTGCTTCACCGAGACCACGGTTTCGGCATAGACATTGGCCGGAATCGGAAATTGCAGCGGGCGGGCGCCGGCGGTGTTGAACGCGGATGTGGTGTTCATCAAATCCAACCTTTTGGCCCAACTCACGGACGCGGGCGCCAAACCTTATTCCTGCGCGCCCGGACCGTTCAGGTTCCGGCGTGCTGCTCGCACACTCCAAAGCGGTAAGCTCTTGTGTCCGGAATTTATTAGTATACAAACGATATTTGCGTCAAGATGCCGCCGTAAAACACCTTTCCAAACTGTGACATATCCGTAGTCCCAGCATTTCGGGTTTCGACAATGAAAGAGAATTTTTCGGTGCAGCAGCCGGATTCCCTGGGCAGTGTCGTCGCCGGCATCGACGTCGGCGGAACCTTCACCGACCTGCTTCTGATTGATGGCAGGGATGGCGGGCGGGTACATATCGCCAAGACGCCCACGACCGTCGACAACCAGGCCTTCGGCGTCGTTTCGGCGCTCGATACCACCGGCTTTCCGATCGACGGCATCGATCTTATCGTGCATGGCACGACGACAACCACCAACGCGGTGCTCGAACGCCGGCTGGCGAAGACCGGCATGATCACCACGCGCGGCTTTCGCGACGTGATCGAGCTCGGCCGGCGCACGCGGCCGCAGCCCTATGGCATGACGGGCACCTTTGTTCCGGTCATCCCGCGCAACCTGCGGCTCGAAGTGTCGGAGCGCGTCGAGGCGTCGGGAGCGGTACGCATGCCACTTGACGAAGCCGAAATGCGCGAGGCGGTGAAGGCGCTGATCGATGCCGGCTGCGAATCTCTGGTCATCCACTTCCTGCATTCCTACGCTAACCCTTCGCACGAGCGGCGCGCCGCCGAGATCGCCGCCGAACTCTGGCCGAACGACTACATCACCGCGGGTCATGCGCTGCTGTCGGAAGCGCGCGAATTCGAGCGCGGCGTCACCGCCTCGGTCAACGCTTCGGTGCAGCCGATCCTCGAGCGCTATGTCGAGCGGCTGCGCAAGGAACTCGCCGACAAAGGCTACGCCCGCGACTTCCTGATCATGAACGGCAATGGCGGTATGATCTCGGCCCGCTTCGTCACACGTGAATCGGCCAAGACCGTGATGTCCGGCCCGGCCTCGGGCGTCATCGCCGCCGCCTACACGGGCAAGCGCGCCGGCTTCGAAAATCTCGTCACCTACGACATGGGCGGCACCTCGACCGACGTGGCGCTGATCCGCAACGCCGAACCGGCGGTTTCGAACGAGATCGAGATCGAATACGCCATGCCTATCCATGTGCCGATGGTGGCGGTGCACACGGTCGGGGCCGGCGGCGGCTCGATCGCGCGCGTCGACGCGGCAGGCCTGATCCAGATCGGCCCGGAAAGTGCCGGCGCCAATCCAGGCCCGATCTGCTACGGCCGCGGCGGCCTGGAGCCGACCATCACCGACGCCAATCTGGTGCTCGGCCGGCTGGCGTCGAAGAAGCTGCTTGCCGTTGACAATCCGGTCACATCAGAGCGTGTCACCGGCATTTTCGCCGACAGGATCGGCAAGGCGACGGGCTTGTCCGGCGTCGAAGCAGCCGGCGCGGTGCTCAGGCTCGGCAATATGAAGATGGCCGGCGCCATCCGCATGGTGTCGGTGTCGCGCGGTCACGATCCGCGCGATTTCGCGCTGTTCGCCTTCGGCGGCGCCGGCCCGCTGCACGCCACCGCCCTGGCGCGCGAACTCGGACTGCCCCGGGTGCTGGTGCCGGCTCGGCCCGGCATCACCAACGCGCTGGGCTGCGTCGTCGCCGATCTGCGCCACGATTTCGTCAACACCATCAACCGGCCGGTAGGCGTTCTTGATGAAAGCCAGCTCCATCGGGTTTTGGAACGGCATCGAAACGAAGGCGAGGAGCTGATCGCCAAGGAGGCGGTGAAACCGCAGACCATCCGCGTCACCCATTCCGCCGACATGCAGTTCGTCGGCCAGACCCACATCATCAACGTGCCGCTGCCGTCCTCGTCGGTGACCCGGCAGGAGCTGCAGGCGCTGTTCGAAAAGGCCTATTTCGCGCGCTTCAAGGTCGAGCTGCCGGAAATCCGCGCCAATCTGGTCAACTTGAACACCTCGGTGACGGGTGTCAGGCCGGCGATCGATCTGTCGCGGCTGATCGACCCCGCCGGGCGGGCAAAGACGCTCGACGAGGCCCGGCGCGAGATCCGGCCGGTCTGGTACAGCGGGCGCTGGCATGACACGCCCGTATACGCACGCGAAGAACTGCCGCTCGATGTGATCATCGAAGGGCCGGCGATCCTCGAACAGATGGACGCTACCACGGTGCTCGAACCCGGCGACCGTGCCCGCTCGGACGCCGACGGCAACATCATCATCGACATTGGCGAGGCCTGAGATGCAAAAGCTCGACGCCATCACGCTCTCGGTTCTCCAGGCAGCCCTGCAGCAGGTCTGCGATGAGATGGACCTGACCTTTTCCCGCGCCGCCTTCTCACCTGTCATCGCCGAGGCCAATGACCGCTCCGACGGCATCTATTCGGCCGTCGACGGCTCGCTGATCGCGCAAGGCAGCCAGGGCCTGCCGGTATTCGTCGGCGTCATGCAATATTCGACCAGGACGGTGATCGAGATGATTGCCGACGGCCGCTGCCTGGCTCCGGAGCCGGGCGATATCTACATCGTCAACGACCCCTATCTCGGCGGCACGCATCTGATGGACGTACGCTTCGTCATGCCGGTCTACCGGGACGGCAAGATTTTCTGCTGGCTTTCCAACACCGGCCATTGGCCCGACATTGGCGGCTCGGTGCCCGGCGGCTTCTCGGCTTCGGCGACGGCGGTCGAGCAGGAAGGCTTGCGGCTGCCGCCGGTCAAACTGTTCAAGAAAGGCGTACTCGACCCGGAGATCTACGCCATCATCTGTTCGAACATCCGCGTCGCCGACCAGCGCATCGGCGACATCAGGGCGCAGGCTGCCGCACTGCTGATCGGCCAGGATCGGCTCAATGGAATTCTGGATCGTTACGGAGACGAAACTGTTGTCGAGGCGATCGCAGAACTGCGCCGCCGCGCCGCCGAGCAGATGCGCGCCAACATAGCGGCCATTCCCGACGGGACCTACCGCTCGAAGGCCTTCGTCGATTCCGACGGCGTGGTCAACGAGCCGCTGACCATCGCGCTCGCCGTCGAGAAGAAGGGCGACACCCTGATTTTCGATTTCGCCGGCTCGTCAAAGCCCTGCGCGGGGCCGATGAACAGCGTGCTGGCGACCACCTTGTCCTCGGTTTATCTCGCCATGCGCCATATCTTCCCCGATGTGCCGATCAGCGCCGGCGCCTTCGAGCCGCTCGAGGTCAAGCGGCCGGAGGGTACCTTCCTGGATGCCAGATATCCCCGCCCGGTCTCGGGCTGCGCCGCGGAAGTGTCGCAGCGCATCGCCGAGGCGGTGTTCGCGGCCATGGTGCAGGCGCTGCCCGACAAGGTAACGGCGGCGCCCGCCGGCTCCAGCGGCAATTTCGCGCTCGGCGGCAACGATCCGGCGCGCGGCCGCGACTATGTCATGTACCAGATCTCTGGTGGCGGCTATGGCGGCAATGCCGGCCATGACGGGCTGACCAATGGCTGCTCGACCATCGGCATCTCCAAGTCGCCGCCGGTCGAGATCATGGAGCAGGCCTTTCCGGTGCTTTACCGTCACTATGCGTTGCGCGAGGGCTCGGGCGGCGCCGGCAAACATCGCGGCGGCTTTGGCCTTGCCTACGAGGTCGAGATCCTGCGTGGAGAAGCCCGCGCCTCCTTTGTCATGGACCATGGCCGCTTCGGCCCGCAAGGCGCGCTCGGCGGCCGGGATGGCGAGCCCAACACGGTGGCCGTCATCCGCGACGGGAAGGAACATGTGCCGCCGCACCTCTCCAAGGAGCAGGACATCGCGCTCAAGGCCGGTGACCGCGTCCGCGTCGGTACGCCGGGTGGTGGCGGCTACGGCGATCCGCGTGAGCGCGATCCGGAACTGGTGGCTCAGGACGTCAGGCTTGGTTATTATACGGCTGAACAGGCCAGGGATTTGTTCGGCGCCGCATGAACTCGCTGGCGCCTTGTTCGACCCGGAGGAGTAAGGCCGCGGCCTGGTCCGGCTTGCTCGGAAATCGTTTTGGCCTCTCCTGCGGGTCCATGATATGATTTGCGAATGAAGTATCTTAATTCAAGAACCGGCCGCTCAGCCAAGACGGGTCATTTCGTGCTGACGAGAGCGCATGGCGAGAAAATCAGCGCTGTCGAAGGTATGAAGTTGTCGTCCCGCATGGCGAAAATACTCAACCATAGTGTGCGGCAAGGGTTGTCCGGTGACGAGCGGCGCTCGCTGATCAAAGAAGAAATCCGCAAAAAGAAATAGGCCGTTGGTCTACGCTGCCGAGTTCGATCCACTCTGCTACCCCGGCACGACCGTGCTTATGAATCTGCTTGATATCCGCGAGCAGGCAGAGCTCGATGAGGTCGAGCTCGCCTTGTTCCTGACTCGCGCGGACGAGCCCCTTCCGGCAGGCGAACTCGACTACCGTCACTATCTCCACCTGCATCGGCACCTGTTCCAAGACGTGTATGCTTGGGCCGGTCAGCCGCGCACCATCCGGATCGGCAAGGGTGGCAGCTGGTTTTGCTATCCCGAGCACATCGCCAGCGAGATGGTTCGGGTGTTCCGTGAACTTGGCGACCCCGACTCCTTGGCAGACCTAGACAGCCTCGGTTTTGCGAGGCACGTGGCCCACATCGTTGCGGAGGTCAATGCCGTTCATCCTTTTCGCGAAGGCAACGGCCGTACCCAACTCACCTTCCTTGCGATGCTTGCTGAACATGCGGGCTTCACATTCAACGCCGATATCCTGGAGCGAGATCGCGTTATTCAGGCGATGATTGACAGCTTCGGTGGTTCCGAGGCGCCGCTTCAAACGCTTATCGAAGACATCATCGCGTAGCTCAGCCGCTCACCCCCTCCGGTCCAGCTTCGCCACCAGCCGGTCGCCCACCCACTGGATGCCGCAGACCAGGATGATCAGCACGATCACCACGGCGATCATCACTGACGTCTCGAACCGCTGGTAGCCGTAGCGGATGGCGAGGTCTCCGAGGCCGCCGGCGCCGATCGCGCCGGCCATGGCGGAGGCGCCGACCAGCGTCACCAGCGTCACGGTGAAGCCCGCGACGATGCCTGGCAGCGCTTCCGGCACCAGCACCTCGCGGATGATCGTCCAGCGGTTGCCGCCCATGGCGCGCGCCGCCTCGATCAGGCCATGGTCGACCTCGCGCAGCGACACTTCGGCGATGCGCGCGTAGTAGGGTGTGGCGGCGATCGACAGCGGCACGATCGCCGCCCAGGTGCCGATCGAGGTACCGACGATCAGCCGCGTCACCGGGATCAGCGCCACCAACAGGATGATGAACGGCACCGACCGGAAGCCGTTGATGACTGCGCCGAGCACGCGGTTGACCCACAGGCTTTCGGCGATGCCGCCGCGTTCGGTGGCGATCAAGGCGAGACCAAGCGGCAGGCCGAAAACCAGCGAGATGAGGCCGGAAGCGGCCGTCATCAGCACCGTCTCCCAGATCGACCGCAGCAGAAGCTCAAACAGGATCGGCGACATGGCCAAGCACCTCCACCCGCGCCTGGCGCGATTTCAGGAATGCGATCACTCGCGCGAGATGGCTTGCATCGCTGCCGGGGACAGACAGGAACAGTGTGCCCACCGGCTGCTGCTGGATATGGTCGATGCCGCCATGGACGAGGCGGAACGTGCCAGGCACGAGCGTCGCGAGATCGGACAAGAGCGGGCTTTGCGCGGCCTCCCCGGCCACATCCACGCGCAGGATCGTCTCCGCGCCGGTCGCGGGCAGCAGCCGGGCCAAGAGCTCGGCCGGCAGTTGCGGCCGGATGGCGCCAAGCAGGCTTTTCGTGATCGGCGACCGCGGCTCGGCAAACACCGACCAGACCGGGCCTTGCTCGACGAAGCGCCCGGCGTCGATCACCGCCACGCGGTCGCCGATCGAGCGGATCACCTCCATCTCATGGGTGATCAAAAGGATGGTCAGGCCAAGCTGCCGGTTGATGTCCCTCAGCAAGGCGAGGATGGACCGCGTCGTCTCCGGGTCAAGCGCGGAGGTGGCTTCATCCGACAACAGCAGCGCCGGCCGCGCGGCCAGCGCCCTGGCGATGCCGACGCGCTGCTTCTGCCCACCCGACAGCGATGCCGGATACGCCTTTGCCTTCTCCGACAGGCCGACCAGTTCAAGCAGTTCGGCGGCGCGGCGCAGCCGCTCCGCCTTCGGGCGGCCCTCGATCTTGAGCGGCAGCGCCACATTGTCCTCGACGGTCTTGGCCGACAAAAGGTTGAAATGCTGGAAGATCATGCCGATGCGCCGCCGCAGCGGCTGCAGGTCGCGCTCGCCGAGCCGGCTGATCTCGCGGCCTTCGATGAAAACCTCGCCGGAATCCGGCCGCTCCAGTCCGTTCAGGCAGCGGATCAGCGTCGATTTGCCGGCGCCGCTGCGTCCGATGATGCCGAGGATCTCCCCCTTGCGCGCCGTCAGCGAAATGCCGTCGAGTGCCGCCGTCGCGCCGAAGCGACGCTTCAGGTCGACGAGCCGCACCACGTCTTGCGGCGGTGGGCCTGTGCCCTCCATGGCTTCTGCGGTTGCTGAGAAATGCTGGTTCATGCGCGGATCCCGAATACGATCGCGGCCCGCGCACCGCGCGGACCGCCTTTTCATATCAAATGCACTAACAGCCTCAATAGGCGCTGAGGCCGGTGCCCTTGTAGACCTTGTCGAACTCGGCTTTCACCGCCTCGTTCTGGTAGGAGGCGACCAGCGTCTTCACCCAGGGCTCGTTCTCATTGCCAACCTTGACCGCGATGAAGTTGCGGTAGGGGTTGTCGGCGATAGGCTCCTGCGCGATACGGTTTTCCGGTGTCAGGCCGCTCTTCAGCGCCCAGTCGGTGTTGACCACGGCGGCATCGAGATCCTCGACGGAGCGGCCGACAATGCCGGCGTCAAGCTCCTTGATCTCGACCTTCTTCGGGTTTTCCGCGATGTCGGCGGTGGTGGCGAGAATGCCGGTGCCGTCCTTCAGTTTGATCACGCCCTCGTTCTGCAGCACGCGCAGCGCCCGGCCTTCATTGGAGGGATCGTTCGGTACGCCGATCACCGCGCCCTCGGGCAGGTCGGCGATCTTCGTATATTTCTTGGAGTAGAGGCCGATCGGCCAGACGCCGGTATAGCCGACGCGCACGATGTGGTAGCCCTGTGTCTTGATCTGGTTGTCGAGATAGGGCTGGTGCTGGAAGGCATTGGCGTCGATCTCGCCGCGCTCCAGCGCCTCGTTGGGCTGGGTGTAATCGTTGAACACCACGGTCTCGATGCTGAGGCCCTTTTGCGCCGCCTGGGCGACGACGACCCGCCAGACATCCTCGTCCTCACCGCTGATGATGCCGACCTTGATCGCCTTCTTGTCCTCGGCGAACGAAGCGCTGGGCGCAATCAGCCCGGCGACCGCGACCGCCGAAGCGAAAAGCAAGCCAAGACCCGCGCGGCGGTTGAAATATGACGAGAGGGAAGACGACAAGGTGTTCCTGAAATCGGACATGATGGATCTCTGCGGTTGCGAAGTCACAAGCCCGGCGGAACGCCAAGCCTTGTCCAGATCATCAGAAACTCTAGGGATATTATCAAAGAACCGCGTTCCCCGGTTCGCCCGGAAGCCCGGAATATTCTCTCAAAATTTTCTGAACGGCGAGCACGGCAGCCTAGCCGCCGCGCCAAACGGGCCGCAGCGCCGCGGCTGAACTAACGCTTGCACTTTCCCGCTTGACTGCGTGGTGGCACGGAATAGTTTAGGCTGAAAATACCGGCCCTGATCGCCGGGCGGCAAGAATGCCTCGTATGCCTCGCCCTCCGGCGGTGGCTGCGGGGCATTGTTATTTTGGGGATCTGTTTGAAACGGCGTATCGAGATCGGCATCCTCTATTCCCGCTCGGGAAGCTATCAGCTCGTCTCCGATGCGTGCCGGATGGGCGCCATGCGCGCCATCGCCGACATCAATGCCGACCGCGGCTCGGGTATCGAACTGGTGCCCGTCGAGCGTGACCCGCAGAGCAATGCCGATCGCTATGCGACGCTGTGCGAGGACATCTTCAAGACCAGCAGCGCCCGCCACGTGGTCGGCTGCGTCACCTCCTGGAGCCGCAAGGAGACCATTCCGGTGCTGGAAAAAGCCGGCGGCATGCTCTGGTACGCCTGCCCCTATGAAGGCTTCGAGGCCAACGAGCACGTCGTCTACATGCACGCTTGCCCAAACCAGCATCTGGTGCCGCTGATGGCCCATGTCGTGCCCCGCTTCGGCGCCAACGGCTTCCTGCTCGGCTCGAACTACATCTGGGGCTGGGAGATGAACCGCGTGGCGCGCGACCTGATCGCGGATGCCGGCGGCAAGGTTCTGGGCGAGCGCTATCTGCGCATAGGCGAGACCGACGTGTCGCGGCTGATCGCCGAGATCCGGGCGACGCGGCCGAACTTCGTCCTCAACAACCTGATCGGCACCTCCTCCTACGCCTTCCTGGCGGCCTACCGCGACCTGGGCGTTGAGGACTCGGCCTTCAGCCCCGAGGTGTGCCCGGTCATCTCCTGCAACCTCACCGAGGGTGAGCTGCCGGCGATCGGCGAAACCGGCAAGGGGCATTTGTCGGTCGGGCCGTATTTCGCGCCTCGCCCGGCGGCCTTCGCCTCGTCCTTCGAGGCCTCCGCCTATGCCTCCGTGCAAGTGATGGCCGACGTGCTCTCGCGTGATCCCGACGCCGGTCCGGCGGAATTTTCCAAGGCCTTCGCCGAACGGCGCTTCTCCACCCGGCTCGGCCCGATTGCTATCGACGCTCATTCCCAGCACGCAACGCTGCCGGTAATCATCGGCCGGATCGCCGACGGCTTCTTCGAGGTCGTCAGCCGGCAGCACGAGGTCGCGGCGGACCCGTATCTGTCACGCTATGACCCGGCCAAAACATTCGGCCGGCCGCGCCTGAGGGTGGTGTCGTGACCAAGCCATCGCGCATCCCGAATCTCGGCGGCGCCAGGGCATTCATCCTGCATCGCCCGCACCCGACCGTGCAGGCCATCACCAGGCAGTTGTCCGCCATCGGCCTGGTCACCGTCGACTGCTGGCCCGAACTGCCGCCCGAAGCGCTGGCTGCCGATTTCGTGTTCTTCGACGCCGATCTCGGTTTCGACGAGCAATTCCCGTGGAAGGCCGGCGAGGCGCCGATGCCGCTGGTGGCGCTGATCGGCTCGGAGGCGCCCGGCCGCATCGAATGGGCGCTGTCGCACAAGGCCGACGCGCAGCTCCTGAAGCCGGTCGGCACCGCCGGCGTCTACAGCGCGCTGCTGATCGCAAGGCAGAGTTTCGAGGCGCGAAAACATTTGGCCGGCGAGATCGCCTCGCTGCGTCAGCGTGTCGCGGAACGCCAGACCATCGTGCGCGCCGTCGCGGCACTTTCGAAAGGCACCGATGACGATCGCGCCTATGCGCAGCTGCGCTCGCTGGCGATGAGCTGGCAGATCAGTGTCGAGGATGCGGCGCGCCGCATCGTGGCAATGACCAATGAGGAAGTAACGGGTGAGGAAGGCGGCGATGACCAGTCCTATCGCGCCTGACCTCCCGGCGGCCGCACGCATGCCGGTCAAGCCGCGCGCCGGCGTCTGGCGCCGGCTGGTCAAACGCCGCCTGGCGCTGCTCGGCCTGTTCATCGTCGCCATCGTCCTTGCCGGCGCGATCCTCGCGCCATGGCTGACCGGCTATGACCCGAATGAGCAGATGTTCGACGGGCTGACGCTGGAAGGCTCGCCCTTGCCGCCCGACGCAAAATTCTGGCTGGGCACCGACCTGCTCGGCCGTGACCTGTTGACCCGCATCCTCTACGGCGCCCGCACCTCGCTGATCATCGGCATCGCCGCCAACGGCGTGGCGCTGTTGATCGGCACGCTGGTCGGCGTCACGGCGGGTTATTTCCGCGGCTGGATCGGCAGTGCTCTCATGCGCTTCACCGATCTGATGATGGCGTTTCCGGCATTGCTGCTCGCCATTTGTCTCGCGGCCGTGTTCGAGCCAAGTCTTTGGATCGTCGCTCTCGTCATCGCGCTGGTCAACTGGGTGCAGGCCGCGCGCGTCATCTACACCGAAACCTCTTCGCTCGCCGAACGCGAGTTCATCGATGCCGAACGCACCATCGGGGCGAGCGCGCCGCGCATCCTGTTTCGTCACATCCTGCCGCATCTCCTGCCCACCATCATCGTCTGGGGCACGCTCGGCATCTCGACCACGGTGCTGCTGGAAGCAACGCTCTCCTTCCTCGGCATCGGCGTGCAGCCGCCGACGGCCTCCTGGGGCAACATCATCTTCGAGAACCAGACCTACTTCCAGGCGGCGCCCTGGCTGGTGTTCTTCCCGGGTGCGGCGATCCTGGCGCTGGCGCTGGCCTTCAACCTGATCGGCGACGCGCTGCGCGACATCCTCGATCCGACGCAAAGGGGCCGGGCATGATCGCCTATCTCGGCCGCCGCCTGATCCAGTCGCTGCTCATCCTGCTCGGCGTCTCGCTTATCACCTTCGCGCTGCTTTATTTGCTGCCTGCCGACCCGGTGCGCCAGATCGCCGGCCGCAGCGCCACGCCGCAGACGGTCGAGAACATCCGCCAGCAGCTCGGCCTCGACCAGCCCTTCGTCGTCCAGTACTGGCACTATCTCATGAAGCTCGCCAGCGGCGATCTCGGCCGCTCCTACATCCAGCGCTCCGAGGTCACCGAACTGATCGTCTCGCGGCTGCCGGCGAGCCTGCTCCTGATGGTCGGCGCCATCCTGTGCGAATTGCTGATCGGGCTCTCGATGGGCCTGATCGCCGCCGTCAAGCGCGGCACCGCCACCGACCAGACGCTGATGGTCGCCTCCTTCGTCGGCGTCTCGGCGCCGCAATTCGTCGTCGGCCTGCTTTTGCTTTACGTGTTCGCCGTGCGGCTGGGCTGGTTCCCGATCGGCGGCTACGGCACCTGGCGCCATCTGGTGCTGCCTTCGCTCACCATGGGCATACTCGGCGCCGGATGGTACGCGCGCATGATGCGCTCCTCGATGATCGACGTGCTGCGCCAGGATTATGTGCGCACCGCGCGCGCCAAGGGCCTTGCGCGCCGCGCCATCCTGTTCCGCCATGCGCTCCCCAACGCCATCCTGCCGGTCATCGCCATGATCGGCATCGACATCGGCATCTTCATGGGCGGCATCGTGGTGGTCGAAAGCGTGTTCGGCTGGCCAGGCATCGGCCAGCTCGCCTGGCAGGCGATCCAGCGCGTCGACATTCCGATCATCATGGGCGTCACGCTGGTGTCGGCCTTCGCCATCGTGCTCGGCAATCTCTTGGCCGACATCATCGCCCCGTTCATCGATCCCCGCATCAAGCTCAGATGAAACCAGAAAACCAACAGAGAAAGGGAACATAACAATGAAAAAGCTTCTCGCATCAACCGTGGCCGCATCGGCGCTGGCGCTGATGCTCGGCATGACGAGCGTCCGCGCCGAGGACGCCGTCGACCCCAACGCCAAGCAGGGCGGCGCCATCACCATCACCTACAAGGACGATGTCGCGACCCTCGATCCGGCGATCGGCTATGACTGGCAGAACTGGTCGATGATCAAGAGCCTGTTCGACGGGCTGATGGACTACGAGCCGGGCACCACCAATCTCAAGCCCGACCTCGCCGAAAGCTACGAGATCTCGCCCGACGGCAAGACCTTCACCTTCAAGCTGCGCCATGGTGTGAAATTCCACAATGGCCGCGAAATGACCGCCGAGGACGTGAAATACTCGCTCGACCGCGTCACCAATCCGAAGACGCAGAGCCCCGGCGCCGGATTCTTCGGCTCGATCAAGGGCTATGACGATGTCGCCGCCGGCAAGGCCGAAAGCCTGTCCGGCGTCACCGTCGTCGATCCCTATACCGTCAAGTTCGAGCTGACCCGGCCCGACGCCACCTTCCTGCATGTCATGGCCATCAACTTCTCGCATGTCGTGCCGAAGGAAGAGGTCGAGAAATACGGCGCCGATTTCGGCAAGCATCCGGTCGGCACCGGCGCCTTCAAGCTCGCCGAGTGGACGCTCGGCCAGCGCATCGTCTTCGAGCGCAACGCGGACTACTGGCACAAGGGACTGCCGCATCTGGACAAGATCACCTTCGAGATCGGCCAAGAGCCGATCGTGGCGCTGCTGCGCCTTCAGAAGGGCGAGATCGACGTGCCCGGCGATGGCATTCCGCCGGCCAAGTTCCAGGAGGTGATGGCCGATCCCGAGCAGAAGGCGCGCGTCGTCGAGGGCGGGCAGCTGCACACCGGCTACGTCACCATGAACACCACCATGGCGCCGTTCGACAATGTGAAGGTGCGCCAGGCGGTCAACATGGCGATCAACAAGGCGCGTGTCGTCCAGATCATCAACAACCGTGCCGTGCCGGCCAACCAGCCGCTGCCGCCCTCGATGCCGGGCTACGACAAGGCGTACAAGGGCTATCCCTATGACGTCGCCAAAGCCAAGGCGCTGCTGGCCGAAGCCGGCCATCCCGACGGCTTCGAGACGCAGCTTTTCGCCATGAACACCGATCCCAATCCGCGCATCGCGCAGGCGATCCAGCAGGACCTCGCGGCGATCGGCATCAAGGCCAGCATCCAGTCGCTCGCCCAGGCAAACGTCATCGCCGCCGGCGGCGACAAGGCCGGCGCGCCGATGATCTGGTCGGGCGGCATGGCCTGGATCGCCGACTTCCCGGACCCATCGAACTTCTACGGTCCGATCCTCGGCTGTGCTGGCGCGGTGCCTGGCGGCTGGAACTGGTCGTGGTATTGCAACAAGGACCTCGACGCCAAGGCGGCCGAGGCCGACTCGGTGGTCGACCCGGCTAAAGCCGCCGAGCGCGACAAGATGTGGAGCGCCATCTACGACAAGGTGATGGAGGACGCGCCCTGGGCGCCGGTCTTCAACGAGCAGCGCTTCACCATGAAGTCCGCGCGCATGGGCGGCGCCGACAACCTCTATGTCGACCCGGTCCATATCCCGATCAACTACGACAATGTGTACGTAAAAGATGTGCAATAACTGCGACTACACCATCCACGGACGCCATCACCACTTCGGCTGGGACAATTCCTTTGCCCCGGCGCAGCGCGTGGCGCCCGGCTCGACCATCGAGTTTCAGTGCCTCGATTCCTCCGGTGGCCAGCTCAAGCCCGACAGCACCGTCGCCGACATCGCCAAGCTCGACTTCGCCGGGATCAACCCTGTCACCGGGCCGATCTTCGTCGAGGGCGCCGAGCCGGGCGACGCGCTGAAGGTGACGATCGAGATGTTCAAACCGTCCGGCTTCGGCTGGACGGCGAACATTCCAGGTTTCGGCCTGCTCGCCGACGACTTCAAGCAGCCGGCGCTCAACATCTGGAAATACGATGCCGCCTCGCTGGAGCCGGCCTTGTTCGGCAAGAACGGCCGCGTGCCGCTGAAACCCTTCGCCGGCACCATCGGCAACGCGCCGGGCGAGATGGGCCATCACTCGGTGGTGCCGCCCCGCCGCGTCGGCGGCAATCTGGACATTCGCGACCTCGCCGCCGGCACAACGCTCTATCTGCCGGTGGAGGTGGCCGGCGCGCTGTTTTCGGTCGGCGACACGCATGCCGCGCAGGGCGATGGCGAGGTCTGCGGCACGGCGATCGAAAGCCCGATGGACGTCGTGCTCAAGCTCGACCTTGTCAAGGACGCCAGGCTGAAGATGCCGCGCTTCACCACGCCCGGCCCGGTGACGCGCCACCTCGACACCAAGGGTTACGAGGTGACCACGGGCATCGGCCCGGACCTGATGACCGGCGCGAAAGAGGCGGTCGCCCAGATGATCGACCTGCTCGCCGGCCGTTACCAGATCGATCCGGTCGAGGCCTATATGCTGGCCTCGGTCTGTGGCGATCTCAGGATCAGCGAGATCGTCGACATGCCGAACTGGGTGGTGTCGTTCTACTTCCCGCGCTGCGTGTTCGAATGATGTTCGGTCGGCGCTGCACCCCCACCCCGCTGCTTCGCAGCGACCCTCCCCACAAGGGGGAGAGTAAAAAACCGGCGCCCTACCTCCCCCTTGTGGGGAGGTCGGACCGAAGGTCCGGGTGGGGGGCGCCACAGAATAAATCCCTTGCAGGTTTGCGTCTGAAATGACATCAGCCACCGAAACCATTCTCGACATCGCCAATCTCTCCGTCTCCGTGCGTGGCGAGGACGGCGAGCGCGACGTCGTCTCCAACCTCTCTCTGACGCTTTCACGCGGCGAGACGCTCTGCATCGCCGGCGAATCCGGCTCCGGCAAATCGATGACCGCGCTGGCGATCATGCAACTACTGCCGCGGCCCGCCGCGCGCATATCTTCGGGCACGATCCGCCTTCTTGGCGGGGATGCGGGCGACACCGATCTCACAGCGCTCGACGAGCGCCGGATGCGCCGCATCCGCGGCGACCGCATCGCCATGATCTTCCAGGAGCCGATGACCTCGCTGAACCCGGTGCTGTCGATCGGCCGCCAGCTCACCGAATCCATCGAGGCGCATACCAGCCTCTCGCCCGCCGAGGCCCGAAGCCGCGCCAGCGAGGCGTTGAAGGCAGTGCGCATTTCGGAAGCCGAAAGCCGGCTGAAACAGTTTCCGCATGAGCTGTCCGGCGGTATGCGCCAGCGGGTGATGATCGCCATGGCGCTGGCGCTGGAACCCGACGTGCTGATCGCCGACGAGCCGACGACTGCGCTCGACGTCACCGTGCAGGGCGAGGTTCTGGAACTGCTGCGCGACCTGCAGCGCCAGCACGGCACCAGCGTCATCCTCATCACCCACGACATGGGCGTGGTCGCCGAAATGGCCGACCGCGTCATCATCATGCGGCATGGCCGCATGGTCGAGGAAGGCAAGACATCGGACATTTTCGCCAGGCCGCAAGCCGAGTACACACGCGAGCTGCTCGCCGCCGTGCCGCGCATCGGCACTGGCGCCGGCCGCCAGAAATCGAAAGAGATTGCCGAGCCGGTTGCGCCGGCGAACGTCGCCGATGTCACCGATCTGCATGTCCGGTTCGACCTGCGTGGCGGCTTCTTCGGCCGGGTCAACCGGCGCGTCCATGCCGTCGAAGGCGTCAGCTTTTCGATCGCGCCCAACGAAACGCTGGCGCTGGTGGGCGAATCCGGCTGCGGCAAGTCGACCACCGCCAAGGCGCTGGCCGGACTGGTGCCTTATACCGGCGACATCGTCATCGGCGGACGCAACCTGTCGGGCCTCGGCCGCGACGAGCGCAAGGCGGTGCGCCGCGACGTGCAGATGATCTTCCAGGACCCCTACGCTTCGCTCGACCCGCGCATGCGCGTCGGCGATCTCGTCGCCGAGCCGCTGGTCATCCATGGCGTCGCTTCGAAGGAGGAGCGCAGGGAGCGGGTGGCGGCATTATTCGAGCGTGTCGGCCTGTCGGCCGGCCAGATGGAGCTCTATCCCCACGAATTCTCCGGCGGCCAGCGCCAGCGCGTCTGCATCGCCCGTGCCCTGGCGCTCAGGCCGAAGCTGATCATCGCCGACGAAAGCGTTTCGGCCCTCGACGTTTCCGTGCAGGCGCGCGTGCTCGACCTGTTGAAGGAATTGCAGCGCGAATTCGGCGTCGCCTACCTCTTCATCTCCCATGATATGGCCGTAGTCGAAAACATCTCCGACCGCGTCGCCGTCATGTATCTCGGCCAGATCGTCGAGATGGGCACGCGCGACCAGGTTTTCTCCAACCCGCGCCACCCTTACACCAGGCGGCTGATCGAAGCTGTGCCGGTGCCCGATCCGGCGAAGCGCAGGAGCCGGTTCGCAAGGCTGGACCAGGAGATTCCGAGTGCGACGCGGAGGCTGGGCGAGAGCCCGCAGAGGCTGGCGCTGAGCGATGTCGGAGGCGGTCACCTGGTGGCGGGGTGAGGGTATGCTGCTCATGTGGGGCGGCGCCGACGCTTCCTGTGGCAACTGCAGCCATATCCGGGCCGCGACGGCTGTCCCGATCCCATCAATACCCAAGCGCCATTCCGTCCTTGCGTGGGTCCGACGCCCCGGTCAGCGTTCCCTTTTCCCAGTCGATCAGCACCGCCTGGCCGCCGCCGAGCGGGTGGTGCGGCTGGGTGATGGCATGGCCGCGGCGGCGCAGGCCTTCGATCGCATCAGCGGGAACACCGCGCTCGGCCTCCACCATGCCGTCATTGTAGAACACTCGCGGCGCATCGAGCGCCTGCTGCGGATCCATGCCGAAGTCGAGCATGTTGGTCAAAAGATGGACGTGGCCGAACGGCTGGTAGCCGCCGCCCATGACGCCGAACGGCATCACCACGCGGCCGTTTCGCGTCGCCATGCCGGGCATGATCGTGTGCATCGGCCGCTTGCCGGGCGCGATGGCGTTCGGATGCGCCGGGTCGAGGCGGAAGCTCGAGCCGCGGTTCTGCAGCACCACGCCGGTCTTCGGGCCGACGACGCCGCTGCCGAAGGAATAATAGGTCGAGTTGATGAAGGAGACCGCGTTGCGGTCGCGGTCGACGATGGAGATGTAGACCGTGTCGCTGCCGGGCAGCTGCACATCCGGCAGGTGCGTCATGGCACGCTGGCGGTCGATCTCGGCGCGCAGCCGCTCGGCATAGGCGGCCGACAGAAGCTCTTTTACCGGCACCGGCACATGGTCCTGGTCGCCGAGGAAACGGTCGCGGTCGCGGTAGGCCAACCGCCCCGCTTCGATCTCCAAGTGCAGGCGCTCGGCGCCGCCGGGGTCGAGCTCGCCGAGCCTGAGCCCCGACAGCACATTCAGCATCACGAGCGCCGTCAGCCCCTGATTGTTCGGCGGCATCTGGTGGATCTCGTGGCCGCCATAGGAGACGCTGACCGGCGCTACATAATCGCCCTTGGTCGAAGCGAAATCCTCAAGCGAATGCAGTCCGCCCAACGCCCTGAGCCGGCTCACAATGTCGTCGGCCACGGTGCCTTCATAGAACCCGGCGCGGCCATGCCTGGCAATGATGCGTAAGGTGGCGGCAAGCTCCGGCTGCCGGTGCACGTCGCCGGCCCTGGGCGCCTCGCCGCCCGGCAGGAAAATGCGCGCGGCGTGCTCGTCGGCCGACAGGTCGGTCTCCGGTTCGGCCCAGTCGAAGGCGACGCGGTCATGCACGACATAGCCGTTCTCGGCATAGTTGATCGCCGGCGCCAACACCTCTGCAAGGTCCTTGCTGCCATGGTCTTCCAGCAGCCTGCACCAGGCGTCGATCGCGCCGGGCACGGTCACGGCATGCGGTCCCTGTTTGGGAAGTTCGCTGAAGCCTTTGTCGCGATACCAGTCCACGGTCGCCTTGGCGGGCGCCCGGCCGGAGCCATTGAAAGCCAGCACGTGTCCCTGCCCCGCGGGGCAATAGAGGACAAAGCAGTCGCCGCCTATGCCGGTCGATTGCGGCTCGACCACGCCCTGCACGGCGGCGGCGCAGACAGCGGCGTCCATGGCATTGCCGCCGGCGCGCAGCATGTCAATGGCTGCAAGCGTCGAAAGCGGATGCGAGGTCGCGGCGATCGCTTCGGTGGCACGGACCGGCGAGCGGCCGGGAAACTGGAAATCACGCATTCTGTCCGAATATCTCCTGGTCACTTGAAGCCAATTGGTCCGGTGAAATCAATGCCGTCTGCCGAAGATCTGCGCCACCGACAAGAGCACGACCGACAGCACGATCAGGCAGGTCGAGATGGCAGCGATCGTCGGGTCTATCTGGTCGCGCAGGGCGTTGAACATGCGGCGCGTCAAGGTCGTCGTCTCGCCGCCCGAGATGAACAGCGAAACCACCACTTCGTCGAAGGAGGTGATGAAGGCAAACAGCGCGCCCGAAACGATCGAGAAGCGGATCTGCGGCATGGTCACCTGCCAGAAGGCGGCGACGCGTCCGGCGCCGAGGCTGCGCGCCACGCGCTCCTGGTTCATGTCATAGGAGCGCAAGCCGGACAGCACCGTCAGCACCACCAGCGGCAGCGCCTGCACCGTATGCGCGATGACCAGGCCGGTCAGCGTGTTGTTGAGCCCGATGCGCGCATAGAGGAAGAAGGTGCCGATGCCGATCAAGATCACCGGCACGATCAGCGACGCGGTCATCAGCGCGTTGATGGTGCCGTTGAAGCGCAGGGTGCCCCGGTTGATGGCATAGGCGGCGGCCGTGCCGAGCGGCGTCGCCACCAGCGCGGTCATAACGGCCACCTTGACCGAGACCACCGTCGCGTCGCGCCACTCCAGCGACTGGAAGTAGGTCTGGTACCAACGCAGCGACCATTGCTGCGGCGGAAACTGCAGCAGCGTCGAATCCGAAAACGACATGATGACGATGATGACCGACGGCGCGATCAGGAACAGCAGCACGAGGCCGCCCAGCGCATAGAGCCACAGACGTTGCCGGTGCGAGATCGGCAGGCCGACATCTCCGCTCATCGCGAACTCCACACACCTGTGGCGCGCGCGCCGAGCAGCCACTGGAACAGGCCGAGCAGCGCCAGCGTGACCACGAGCAGCACGACGCCGAGCGCCGCGCCGGCGCCCCAGTTGGAATAGAGGCTGGTGGTCTGTTCCATGCGCATCGCCCACATGACGACCTTGCCGCCGCCCATCAGCGCCGGGGTGACGAAAAAGCCGAGACACAGCACGAAAACGATGACCACGCCGGAGGCGAGGCCAGGCAGCGACAGCGGAAAGAAGATCTGGCGGAAGGTGGCGACCGGGCCGGCGCCCAGGTTCATCCCGGCGCGCAGGCAGTCGGTGTCGATGGTCTTCATCGAGGCGTAGAGCGGCAGCACCAGGAACGGCAGCAATATATGCGTCATGCCGATGACGACGCCCGACAAATTGTTGGCGAGCGGCAGCGGCTGGCTGATGACTCCGAGGTCGATCAGCCAACTGTTGATCAGCCCCTTGCGCTGCAGGATCACCAGCCAGGCATAGGTGCGCACCAGCACCGATGTCCAGAACGGCAGGATGACGAAGATCAGGCAGATCGACGCCGCCCGGCGCGGCAGTTGCGACAGCATATAGGCCAAGGGATAGCCCAGCAGCACGCAGGCGGCGGTGACGATGAAGGCGACCTTGAAGGTGGTGAGGAAGGTCTTGATATAGGAGACTTGCTCGAAGAGGCGCGCATAGTTGGCGGCGCTCAAGACGCCGACCTCGTCGAACAGCGACAGCCAGAACAGCCAGCCGATCGGCACGATGATGATGGCAAAGACGAAGAACAGGCTTGGCGACAGCAGCGCCAGCAGCCGAAACTGCTCGCGCCGCGCATCGGCGCGCAACGCATGCGCGTTCAGGTCCTGGGTCATGGCGCCAATTGCCTCGTCCATCGTGGCGGTTTGCACGCTCATCAGTCCGCCGCCACCAGGATCGTATCCTGCGCATCGAGGCCAAGCGCGATCGGCTGCCCGGAGGCCGGCAACCTGGCCAGCACGTCGCTGCGGCAATAGTCGCGCAATGTCAGCTGCCTGCCGTCGCGCAGCACGGCGTAGCAGACGAAGCTGTCGCCCTGATAAATCACGTCACTGAGCGTCGCGCTGAGCACGTTGACGCCCTTGGCCGGCTCTGCATTTGACAGCAGCCGCAGCTTTTCCGGCCGCACCACCATCAGCTGCTGGCCCGATGCCGGCGCCGGCGCCGCGGTGTGGATTTGCCTGTCCTCGTACCAGACCGAACCGGAGCGGCATTCGACGGGAATGAAATTCGATTCCCCGATGAAGCCGGCGACGAACCGGGTGCGCGGCGCGGCGTAGAGAATTTCGGGCTTGTCGAGCTGCTCGATGCGCCCGGCATTCATGACGGCGATACGATCCGACATGGTAATCGCCTCGCGCTGGTCGTGCGTGACATAGACAGTCGTCATGCCAAGCCGCCGATGCAGGGCGCGCAGTTCGATCTGCATGTGCTCGCGCAGGCCCTTGTCCAACGCCGACAGCGGCTCGTCCATCAGCACGATGCGCGGCTCGAACACGATGGCACGCGCCAGCGCCACGCGCTGGCGCTGGCCACCGGAGAGCTGGTCGACGCGCCGTTCGCCGAGGCCCTGCAACTTCACCAGCTCCAGCGCTTTTTCGACGCGTTCCACCGTCTCGGCGGCCGGAACGCGGCGCTGCTTCAGCGGAAAGGCGATGTTGTGGAAGACGTTCATATGCGGGAACAGGGCATAGTTCTGGAACACCATGCCGATATTGCGCCTGTGCGGCGGCGTGGTGATGATCTCCTCGTCGCCGACCTTGATTGAGCCGGCATTGGCCCTGACGAATCCCGCCAGGATCATCAGCAGCGTCGTCTTTCCGGAGCCGGAAGGGCCGAGCAACGTCAGGAATTCGCCGGCCGCGACGTCGAGATTGAGGTCGCGCAGCACCGATACGGAGCCAAAACGTTTCTCTATCGCGCGCATGCCGATCGGCAGCGCGGATGGCGCAATGGACAAGATTGTTTTCTCCTAGGCAGGACTCCAAGAAGCAGGGCCAGGCGGCCCCGCAATGTCAGGGTTTCCGGTCTATTGCTGGATCAGATTGTTGAACTTCTCCGTCGCCTCGACGAGGTTGTCGCGCCAGAACTCGGCGTCCTGCAGCACCTGCTTCTTGACGTTCTCAGGCGACGAGTTGATGTCCTTGATCCGCTCCGGCGGGATCTTCCCGGTCTCGAACGCCTTCTCGTTGACCGGTCCGTTGTCGACATAAAGCGGCAGATTGGCCTGTAATTGCGGACTGACGAACATCGCCAGCGCCTTCATCGCGACCTCCTTGTTCTTGGCGCCCTTGGGAATGACCATGCAGTCGGCCGTGAGTACGCCCTGGTCGAAGGAGAAGCTGACCGGCGCGCCTTCCTTCTTCAAGGTGCCGGCGCGGCCGTTCCAGATGCTTGCCATGTCGACCTCGCCGTCCTTCACCAGTTGCATGGCCTGCGCGCCGGAAGTCCACCAGGCATCGACATGGCCACGGATCTTGTCGACCGATTTCAGCGCGCCGTCGATGTCGACAGGATAGACCTTGTCGATCGGAATGCCTTCGGCGAGGGCTGCAACGCTAAGCGTCTCCGTCGCCTGGCTGCTGCTCAGTGCGCGCCGTCCGGGAAACTTCTCCACATTCCAGAAGTCGGCCCAGGTCTTGGGGCCTTTGTCACCGAATACGTCGGTCCGGTAGACGAGTACCACGGAGGTGTAGGAGATGCCGACCCAGTCGTCATGCACGAGCTTGGGATTGATGCCGCTCTTGTCGATGAGGTTGTAGTCGAGCTTTTCGAAAAGCCCTTCCTTCGAGCCGCGCGCGCATTCGTCGGCGCCGAGCTCGGTGATGTCCCACTTCACCGCGTTGCCTGTCACCTGCAGGCGCACGTCATCGAGACCGTTGGTGGTGTCTTCCTTGATGGTGATGCCGAGCGCATCGGCGGTCGGCTTGAAGAAGGCCTTGGCCTGCGCCTCCTGATAGGTGCCGCCCCATGAGGCGACGGTAATGGTGTCGCCTGCCGCGGCGGGCGCCGTGACCGTGGCCATGAGGCCCGCTATGGCAACGACGCTAATGCCTTTGGTGCTGTTCATTTCGGTTCTCCAACCGGTGTTCCCATTGTTTTTGATTTCGCATGCGATTTTGTATACAATCTTGAGTGTAGCTCGGGGATCAGCGAAGTCAACACCGCTCGGCGGGGCCTTGGGGCCACCGACCCGGGGCCGGGGAATGGCAAAACGCGCCGATTTTGAATACAGCTACGCGCGAAACACATCGATTTCCGGCACGGACCGGAGACTGGATACGGAACTTGGCCAAGGAAACAAAAAACACGCTGCGCGACTCGGTCTATTCCGCGCTCAAGGCAATGATCGTGACCGGCCAGATCCCGCCGGGCGCGCGCGTCACCGAGAGCGACATTGCGGCAAAGCTGAATGTCAGCCGCACGCCCGTGCGCGAGGCCTTCAACCGCCTCGAGCGCGACGGGTTGGTCACCGGCCGGCCGCGGCAGGGCTACGCCGTCACCGAGTTCGACATAAACATGTTCCGCGAGGCCTTCGACATCCGCGAACTGCTCGACGGCCACGCCACCGAACTGGCGGCGGCTGCGGCCACCGAGAAAGACAAGGCGCGGCTGCGCGCCATGCTGGCCGAATGCGAGAGGCTGGCCGCCATTGCGGATCGAACCACAAGGGAAAAATTCCAGGAGCTTGAAGTCGGCATCGATCTGCACCGCGTCATCGCCGAAATCAGCGGCAATGCCATGCTGCACGGCATGCTGTGCGGCATCCTCGACAGGTGCCAGCACTATGTCTGGACGGAACTGCTGTGGCTCGACGAATGGAAGATCGCCCGCGACGAGCATGCCGAGATCGTCGAGGCGATCTGCGCCGGCGACGCCAAGCGCGCCGGCGCCCTGGCGCGCGCCCATGTGCGCGGCTCGCGCGAGAACGTGCTGCGCCTGCTGCAGGCCAAATCGGATTACCAGAGCTTTCTGGCCAAGGCGTCGTGAGCGGGGTTGGACTTGGCGCGAAGCAACGCGTTAGCGATCTCGACTGGGCAGCCATGGATATTGCGGGTGGCGATGCTACCATAGGCCGGACGAACCTCGACAAGGACACTCCAGGTGCTTCCCTCGACAGGGCTTGAGCGATTGAGCGCATTTTCGGATGGCGTGTTCGCCGTCCTTATCACCGTGCTCGTGCTTGACCTGCGTCCACCGGAGGTGCCGACCTTCACCGCGTTGCTGGCCTTGTGGCCGACATGGCTGAGCTACGGCGTGAGCTATCTCTTCATCGCCATCGTCTGGGCGAATCACCATCATCTCCTGCGCCACGCCACGGCGGCGACGACCAGCCTGATGTGGTACAATTTCGCGCACCTGTTTTCGGTGTCGCTGCTGCCGTTGGCAACCGCGTGGATGGCGGTCAGCGAGCTGGCCCCGCAGCCGGTGGCGTTCTACGCGGTCGTCTTCTTCCTGGTGAACCTGACCTACATTCTCCTGATCCGGGAACTCATCGACCCGATGCCGGCCGACACCGTTCCGCTCAAGGTGCGCAAGGTCATGCGCATCCGCTCGATGGTGACGCTGTGCCTTTTCGGCTTGGCGGCGGTCGTCGCCCTGAAATACCCGATCGCCGGACTGGCGATCTGTTGCTGCTGCCTGACGGTCTATCTCCGGCCGGAAGCGCCGGGATCGCGCGCCGGCTGAGCGCAATGTCAGGTCATGCCGCCCGCGTCGGCTTTCGGCCTCGATCCGCCAGACCGCCCTGAATTTGCGCTGGGCAGTCTCCAGATGCTCGCCGCATCGCCACTTGGCCGCGTCAGGCCGCGCGGCTCGAACGGCAGGGTCGTTACGGTCGAAAATGATCAGTCGGCGGAGCGCTTCTCGAATACGGAGCGTGCGACCGGGGCTGCCGAGAAAGCGTTTGGCCATCCCGCGTAATAGGCGAGATGACTGATCACCTCCGAGGCCTCGGCGCGCGTCAGTCCATTATCCATGGCCCTGTTGAGATGATAGGGAATCTGCTCCACCTGACCGGCGGCGACCAGCGCGCTGACCGTCACCAGGCTGCGGTCGCGCGGCGCGAGATCGGGACGCAGCCACAGGTCGCGAAACAGCACTTCCGTCGTGTCGCGCACCAGGCCCGGCGACGCCGGTCCCGTGCCTTGCTCGACCCGTGCGGCACGATCGGCCTCCGCCTTTTCGTCGAGCGGCAGCAAATCGACGACAGCCTTGGGGAGCTGGTCCGACCCGATGCCGCGTGCCTCGAACACCGCTTTGGCGATCGCCGTGGCTGCCATCGCGTTGCCCCACCCGGCATAGAAGGCAAGATGCGTGATCATCTCCGAGATCTCGGCCGGCTTCACGCCACTGTCGAGGGCGAGGCTCAACTGCTCCGGCAGGAGTATGCCCTGGTTGCGGGTGACCACCGCCGCGATGGTGACGATGCTGCGATCGCGCCGCGACAGGCCGGGGCGCTTCCAAACGTCATTGGCAAGCTTGTCCGTCGCATAGCGCGCAAGGGCGGGCGAGACGGCCTGCACATCCTCTGGAGGCAGGCTGCCGGTCTGCGATCCCGTCTGCGCCGCAGCGTCGGCAGCCCCCATCGACAAAGCGAGTGCGAGAATGGTTGAAGGTTTCATGATGATGCCTTTCGTTCCTGCGTACGGTCAGCGGTATTGCTCGTCGGAGACAGGCTCCAGCCAGTCGACATTCTTGCCGTCATGCATGTAGCTCAACGCGATATGGGCCATCGGGCTGGTGGCGGTCGCGCCATGCCAGTGCTTCACCCCGGCGGGAATCCAGACGACGTCGCCTGGATTGATGACGCGGGCCTCCTTGCCGTCTTCGCGAATCCAGCCTTGGCCTGATGTGACGATCAGCAATTGACCGGCAGGATGGGTGTGCCAGACGGTGCGCGCTCCGGGAGCAAAGTTCACCAGCCCTGTGCTTGCGCGCGTTATCTCGGTGGCGGGAAACAGCGCAGTGACGACCGCTTGCCCGGTAAAGTTTTCTGCCGCTCCGATCATCGCCGGCGTGCTGCCGTTTGTCCGGATTTCGATGCCCTGCGCTTGGACGGGCATGGTTCCCGCCACACTCGCGGCCGCTGCTGTCAGGATTTTCTTCATTTTGGTCTCCTTGAGGTTTGCTCCCCTGCATTTGTGGGCTGAACCCAGCGCGGCGCTTACAGACGAAGCAGCGTCTTGATCGCCCGCCTCTCATCCATGGCGCGATAGCCCTCGGCGACATCGGCCAGCGGCAGGGTCAGGTCGAAGACCTTGCCGGGATTGATCTTGCGCTCCAGCACCAGATCCATCAGATGCGGAAGAAAACGGCGCACGGGCGCGGGGCCGCCGAGCAGGCTCTTCTGGGCGAAGAAGAGGCCCTGGCCGTCGAGCTGGACGCCATGCGGCACGCCGACGAAGCCGATCGAGCCGCCGGGGCGGGCACAGTTGATCGCCTGCATCATGGATTCCTGCGTGCCGACGCATTCCAGCACGGATTCCGCGCCGACGCCGCGGGTCAGATCCTTGATCCGCGCCACGCCGTCATCGCCGCGCTCCGAAATGATATCGGTGGCGCCGAATTCGAGCGCGAGATCCTGGCGCGTCTTGTGGCGGCTCATGGCGATGATGCGCTCCGCGCCCATCTGCTTGGCCGCGAGCACGCCCATCAGCCCGACCGCGCCGTCACCCACGACGACCGCGGTCGCGCCGGGCTCGACGCGCGCGGCGTCGGCGGCATACCAGCCGGTGCCAAGCACATCCGATGCCGCCAGCAGGCTCGGGATCAGATCGTCCTCGGGCATGCCGGGGGTGGCGACCAGCGTGCCGTCGGCAAGTGGCACGCGCAGCATCGGCGCCTGCGCCCGGCTCATGAACTCGCGCTGCTCGCAGGACGAGGGGAAGCCGAAGCGGCAATGCGGGCAGGTGTTGTCGGAGGTGCAGAACGAGCCGACGACGAACTGGCCGGGCTTCACCGCTCTCACCGCGCTGCCCACTTCCACCACCACGCCGCAATATTCGTGGCCCATATGCATCGGTTCGTTCAGCGGCTGGAGCCCGCGATAGGGCCACAGGTCGGAGCCGCAGATGCAGGTGGCCGAGAGCTTGAGGATGGCGTCGGTGGGATGAAGGATTTCGGGCTCCGCCACTTCCTCGCAGCGGATGTCGCCGGCACCGTAGAGAACTGTTCCGAGCATGGTTTTCTCCTTGAGCCTATGTCAGGCGTTCTATGCGTATGTTGAAGCGTCCGCCGCGCAGCAGCGGCGCGATACCGCTGTCGAGCCGGCCGAGCCGGATCAGGCCGCGCGAATACCGGTAGGGGCCATAAAAGAAGATGAGATTGCCCCAGGGCGCGTAGTAGGCGATGTCGCCGATGGCCTCACTGTCGAACGGGCCGCTGCCCTCGATCCGCAATTTGCGCGGCAGGTAGCCGATCTTCTCGACGGATGCGTAGTCTTCCAGTGTCAGGTCCAGCGGCAGCATCGCGGCGAAATCCTGCGCGCTCGGATTGTCGAACAGGGAGGCCGTCAGGCGCATCGCGTCCACTTCAATAGCAATCCTCATCAACGATTTCTCCTGTCCGTCCGTTCCGCGGGCTTGGCCTGGCGCGGCGGAGGGCGCGAACGCGGCTGCCAGTGCGGCGGCAACTGCGGTGCGGCGTGTCATGTGGCTGCGTGTCATGGCGCGTCCTTGCCATGATCATGGGCGGCTGCCGCCGCGGCCAGCGCGGATCCCACAAGCGGCACCGCCCCGAGTGCGAAGGGGCTTCGCCAGCCGAGCGTGTCCAGCAGCAGGCCGCCGCCCGCCGCCCCGAGCGTGATGGCGAACTGGATGACGGCAACCTGCAAGCCGCCGCCGGCTTCGGCATCGTCGCGCAGCGCGCGGCTCAGCCAGGTGCCCCAGCCGACCGGCGCCGCGGTTCCGAAAAAGCCCCAGCCGACGAGCAACGCGGTGACGGCCATCGGCATCGATCCAAGCACGATCAATGCGACGGCCAGCAGCGCCATGGCCAGCGGAATGATGATGACGATGCTGTAGAGCCGCGTCTTGAGCAGCCGGCCTATGGTCCAGGTGCCGGCGACGCCTGCTAGTCCCATCACGAGCAGGATCGCCGAGAGCGCCGAAACGCCGACACCGGTCACGGTTTCCAGGAAAGGCCTGAGATAGGTGAAGAGCGCGAACTGGCCCATGAAGAGCAACAGGATCGAGGCCATGCCGAGCGCGACCTGACGGCGCAGCAGCAGCCGGAAGACATTGCCCGACGCCTTGCGGCCGCGTGGCGGCAGCGCAGGCAGGCTGAGGCTTTGCCAGACAAGGGCAAAGAGGGCCAACGGCACCACGAGGAAGAACGCGCCGCGCCAGCCGACATAATCGCCGAGCAGGCTTCCGAGCGGCGCCGATATGGTTGCCGCGACGGCGTTGCCGGCGTTGATCATCGCCAGGCCCTCGGGCACGGAGTCCTCCGGCACGAGGCGCATCACGATCGCGGTGGACATCGACCAGAAACCGCCGATGGCAATGCCGAGCAAGGCGCGGCCGATCATCAGCACGGCATAGTTGGGCGCAAAGGTCACCACCAGGCCGGACACGGCGAGCAGCAGCGAGAACGACGTCAGCACC
Organism: Mesorhizobium sp. BR1-1-15; assembly: GCF_020165475.1. NCBI lineage: Bacteria > Pseudomonadati > Pseudomonadota > Alphaproteobacteria > Hyphomicrobiales > Phyllobacteriaceae > Mesorhizobium > Mesorhizobium sp. BR1-1-15. The sequence goes on from NZ_JAIUIF010000005.1 coordinate 155,947, forward strand.
AGCTTGCGGTCGATATGCCGCGTCAGGCCAGCGATGAACAGGCTGGTGACGACCGCGAAGATGCCGGAGACCGAGATCGCCTGTCCCGCCCGGCCTTCGGTGATGCCGAGCCCGTCGGCGATCGGCGTCAGCAAGCTCACCGGCGTGAACTCGGAAGCGATAAGGACGGCGACGCAAAGCGTCATCGAGAACACCGCACCCCATGCTGCCCGAGGCTTCACCAGCCTGTCGTCGTAAGTCGTTTCCATCAGCCGTCACCACGCACAAAAAGCCGGCCGCCGGAAAACGCATCGGCGGCCTGTTCGCGACAGGAGATAGCGCCGGACTATTGGAATGATTAGCGGCTGAAAGTCGCTTGAACTTATCGATGCAGGCCATAAATAACGTCGGGCCGTATTCAGCGGGGCAGAAGGCCATGCGCGAAAACTTCAACGATCTTCTGTGGTTCCTGATGGTGGCCGAGGAGCGCAGTTTCACCAAGGCCGCCGCCAAGATCGGTATTACTCAATCGACCCTCAGCCACACCATCAAGCGGCTCGAAACGCGCCTGGGCCTGCGGCTGCTGGCGCGAACGACGCGCAGTGTCTCGACGACCGAGGCGGGGGAGCGGTTGCGTCAATCCCTGGCACCGCGCATCGTCGATATCGAAACCGACATCGCGGCGCTGACGGCCTATCGCGACAAACCCTCGGGGACCGTGCGCATCACCGTCTCCGATCATGCCCTCGAGCAGCTGGTCTGGCCGAAACTGCGGCCCGTCCTTGCCGACTATCCTGACATCAAGCTCGAATTCAGCCGGGACAACGGATTGCGCAACATTGTCGAGGATGGTTTCGATGCTGGCGTGCGGCTTGGCGAAAGCGTGGAGAAGGACATGATCGCCGTGCGCATCGGGCCGGACTGGCGGCTTGTTGCCGTAGGCTCGCCGGCCTACATCGCCGGACGTGGCGTGCCGAAGGCGCCGCAGGACCTGATCGGCCACAATTGCATCAACCTGCGCATGACCAGCGCCGGTGGCCTCTATGCCTGGGAATTCCAGAAGGCCGGCCAGGCTCTGCGCGTGCGCGTCGATGGCCAGCTCGTGTTCAACTCGACCCTGCCGATGGTCGACGCCGCCATTGCCGGCTACGGGCTTGCCTATGTGCCCGAGGATCTGGTCACGGCGCATGTTGCCGCCGGCCGGCTGCAACTCGTGCTCGACGATTGGGCGCCGAAATTCGCCGGCTATTACCTATACTATCCAAGCAGTCGCCAGAACTCGCCGGCCTTCAAGGTCATTGTCGAAGCGCTTCGAAAACACAGCCAATGATGGCCACCACACAGAAGCCGAGGACGGGGCTGAGCACAACCGGGAATGGGAGCGGCGGACCTCAGATGATGCCGTGCTTCCTTAACAGCGCCTGCTCATCGCCCGCCACCCATCCGAATATCTTCGGCTCCCCGTCGAGTTTCCGGACAAGGTAGTGAACGTCGAAATCTATCCCGACGTCCGCTTGGCCCTCGCGGGCATAGGTCGCGGTCCACGCAACATGGGCAACGCAATGATGCTCGTCGATCGGCGAGATGCCGATGTCGCGTATCCGCATCTCTTTCGTTCCGATCGCCCGGTAGTGAGCATAGCCCTGAGCCATGACTTGCTTGAGTTGATCGTCGTTCTTTCCGGTCACGACGCCGGCAGGCGAGGCGGCTATGAACTCCGACGTGTAGAGCGACGCGGCCTCATCCATATCCATGCCGCCGCCAAGCGACGCCTTGAAAAATCGCTGATAGCGTTCAAAAAATCTCTTTACGCTCATCTCCATGATTTCCGCTCCGGTCGTGTCCTCGGGTCAGCGCTGTTCCCGCAAGCTCCGGAGGAAATGGATCATCGCGGCATTGACCTCGTCCGGGCGTTCCTGCTGGGTCCAGTGCCCGCAGCCGGGCAGCATCAACTTGTCGCGGAGTTGCGGGACGAAATTTCCGAGATTGGCCAGCAACTGGTCCATTCCGGGGAAGGCGACCACCAGATCGCGGTCGCCCGCTATATAGAGCGCGGGAACCTTGATCCGCGCGCCGGCAAAGGGCGCCATCAGCTCCCAGTTCCGGTCGATGTTGCGGTACCAGTTGAGACCTCCCGCGAAGCCGGTGCGCTGGAACTCGCCGGCGTAGAAATCGAGGTCGCCTTGGCTGAGCCAGGGCGGTAGGCCCGGCGGTGCCTCGACGGCTTGCAGGAAACCTCCATCATGTGGAACCATGCCGATTCCACCCCCGCTCGTGCCCGAGGCATCCCCCGATGCGGCGTAAAGCATGGCCCGCACCGTGGTCCGGGGGTCCCGCTCCAGCTCGGCTTCTGCAATGCCGGGTTGCTGGAAATAGAGCTGGTAGAATTGGGAGTCCGTCGTTCGCGGCATCACGCTGGTTGGGCGCACCTTGGCCCGCGGCCGGAACGGCACGCTGAGACCGATGACGGCTTGAAACCGGTCCGGGCGCATCAGCGCCGCGTGCCAGGCGACGACGGCGCCCCAGTCATGGCCGGCGATGATGGCGGTCGGCGCTTCGAGGGCGTCAAGAAGGCCCACCATGTCGCCGACCAGATGGAAGAGCGTATACTGTTCGACCGCCTCCGGCCGATCGCTCTTGCCATAGCCCCGCATGTCGGGGGCGACGGCGTGAAAGCCCGCCGCCGCGAGCGCGTCCAACTGATGGCGCCAGGAATACCAGGATTCGGGAAAGCCGTGGCACAAGAGCACCAAAGGGCCATCGCCCTGCTCCGCGACGTTGAGGCGGACGCCGTTGGTCTCGACCATTCGCTGTGTCGGTTCGCTCACGGCTGCTTCTCACGCTCGTGTGTCAGTCTCTGTTTAACGGCTGGCGGCGGACGCCGCAACGAGTGGGTTGAGCGAACCGACTGCCTGTCCCGAAGGTCACGCATCTTTTTGTCGCCGGTCTCAGGAGTGATCGCGGCAATGAATATCCGACATTCGGTCAGTGCCCCGCTTTGCGGTTCCGAACTCCTGCCCCAGCTTCAAACGCGATGAGCGCGCTGCCTATCGTCATCCGGCTGTCATATGTTGGCACTACGAAGCCTTAGTTCTGGATTTATGGATGCATGGATAAAAAATCAGCTCTCCTCGCTTTGGCGGCACTCGGCCAGGATACAAGGCTCGAGGTCTTTCGCCTGCTTGTCCAGGCGGGCGCCGAGGGGACCCCCGCCGGCGAGATCGCTTCCCGCCTCGACATCGTGCAGAACACGATGTCGGCGCACCTCAAGGTTCTTGACCATGCCGGCCTCGTCCGCGCCGAGCGCGATGGTCGCACAATCCGCTATGTTGCCGACATGACCGGATTCCGCGATCTGCTCGCCTATCTCATGGAAGACTGCTGCAATGGCGCGCCGGAACTCTGTCGGCCCGTGATCCAGGCGGTCACCTGCAAGTGTTAGAAGGAGGCACCCGCCATGAGCGAGCCATACAACGTTCTTTTCCTCTGCACGGGCAATTCGGCAAGGTCGATCATCGCCGAGGCGACAATCAACCTTCCGAAAGCCGGCTGAGCAAGGAAAGTATCATGAACGATCACGCTTTGAGCGCGGGCGGCGGCATTGGTTTCGTCGAGAAATACCTGACCGTGTGGGTGGCGCTGTGCATCGTCGCCGGCATCGCTCTCGGCCATCTCATGCCAGGCGTCTTCCACGCCGTCGGCGAGGCCGAGATTGCCAAGGTCAACCTGCCGGTCGCAGCACTGATCTGGCTGATGATCGTGCCGATGCTGGTCAAGATCGACTTCGCCGCGCTCGGCCACGTGAAGGAGCATTGGCGCGGAATCGGTGTGACACTGTTCGTCAATTGGGCGGTGAAGCCGTTCTCGATGGCGGCGCTCGGCTGGCTGTTCATAGGGTATCTCTTCCGGCCTTATCTGCCGGCCGACCAGATCGACAGCTATATCGCCGGCCTTATCATCTTGGCGGCCGCGCCCTGCACAGCGATGGTCTTCGTGTGGTCGAACCTGACAAAAGGCGAACCGCATTTCACGCTGAGCCAGGTCGCACTTAACGACACCATCATGATCTTCGCCTTCGCGCCGATCGTCGGCTTGCTGCTCGGCCTCTCGGCCATCACCGTGCCCTGGAATACGCTCGTCCTCTCCGTCACGCTTTACATCGTCGTGCCGGTCATCGGCGCCCAACTCCTGCGTCGGCGGCTGCTCGCCGCGGGCCGCGAAGCCGCCTTGAAGCGATTTCTCGAGCGGCTTCAGCCGCTCTCGCTCATAGCCCTGCTTGCCACGCTTGTGCTGCTGTTCGGATTTCAGGGCGTGCAGATCCTGGCGCAGCCGCTGATCATCGCGCTGCTGGCCGTGCCGATCCTGATCCAGGTCTATTTCAATTCAGGGCTCGCTTACCTGCTCAACCGTGTCTCGGGCGAACAGCATTGCGTCGCCGGCCCCTCGGCCCTGATCGGCGCTTCGAATTTCTTCGAACTGGCGGTCGCCGCCGCCATCAGCCTGTTCGGCTTTCAGTCGGGGGCGGCGCTCGCCACCGTCGTCGGCGTGCTGATCGAAGTGCCGGTCATGCTCACCGTGGTCTGGATCGTGAACCGCTCCAAAGGCTGGTACGAGGGCGGCCGGGCAGTGTCCCGTGTTGCCGAAAAACATTAATGCTCGACCCTGATCGAAAAATTGCGAAATAGCCGTTGATCCTCAGCCGGCCGGGCAGCCTGCTGGTTGACTGCTTTGCAGGAAAAGCTCGGGCCGCGCGACGCACTGCCGTTAATTGCGCGGGGTATCCGTCCGCTTGACAGTCTGCCTACTAGAAGGTAGACAGGTCGCATGAGCAACTTTTCAAAGACATCTGACGAGATTTTGGCCTCCGCACAAAAGCTCATCATCGCCGGCGGCTATAATGGATTCAGCTACGCAGACATCGCGGCCGTGGTCGGCATACGCAAGGCCAGCATCCACCACCACTTCCCCAGCAAGGTCGATCTGGTGCGTACGCTTGTGTCGCGTTACCGCGAGAACGCCGAAGCCGGCATGGCCGATCTCGAGCGCAGCGTGCCTGAACCGCTCGAACTCGTTCAGGCCTACGCGGGTTATTGGGCCAGATGCATCGAGGATGCAAGCATCCCGTTCTGCGTATGTGCGCTGCTGGCAAGCGAACTTCCAGCGCTTCCGAACGAGGTCACCTCGGAGGTACGGGCATATTTTCAGTTTCTCTCGGCGTGGCTGACGTCGGTCATCGAACGCGGCGAACAGCAAGGCTCCCTGAAAATCTCTGGCCCGGCGCGGATAGAGGCAGAGGCGCTCATGGCCACTGTTCATGGCGCCATGCTATCGGCTCGGGCATACGGAAAGCCTGGCGTCTTCGCTACAATTCTCGGCCCGACCCTGCGGAGGCTGAAGCCCGAATGATATCAGTGCCGGGCGGCTAAGCGACGGGTCGCCCCGACAAGAGCATCCACAAATGCGCCGCAGTAAACTACCAACTAGTAGGTAAGGAATTCCCCATGTTTCACAAACTCCTCTCGGCTCTCTTGGTCATCGGTATCCCGGCGACCTTCGCCATCACGGCGCCCGCTCAGGCTCAAAGCCGGGAGGCCGAGCAGATCCACATCAGGGGCAGCGTGGTGACCTTCAGCGCTTCGACGCTGAAGGTCACCACGCGGGAAGGCGAGACTGTTGACGTTGTCCTGGCTGATGGCTGGAAGATATCCGCCGTCGCTGCTGCGAAGGTGGCCGATATCAAGCCAGGCGACTTCGTCGGAATTGCCTCGCTGCCGAAGGACAAGGGCGGTGACGGCGCTCTGGAAGTCCTGATCTTCCCGCCCGCGCTGAAAGGCGCAGGTGAGGGAAACTACGGGTGGGATCTGAGGCCTGACAGCAGCATGACCAACGCAACAGTCGCCGATGCCGTCAAGGACGTCGACGGGCGCACCGTGACCGTGTCCTACCAAGGCAAGGAAAAGAAGATCGCGATCCCGGATGGCACCCCCGTCGTGACCCTCGCTCCGGCAACTCAGGATGATCTGGTCCCGGGTGCCGTCGTCTTCATAGCAGGCGAGAAGGCCGCAAGCGAAACGATCGGTCATCAGGTCGTCGTTGGCAAAAATGGCGTGGTCCCGCCCATGTGAGCCAGGTCGCCGCTCGTTCGCAGGCTGACAAGCGCCTCGGCCACCTGTGGTCGCCGAGCATCAGACAAACATTGAACCATACCCGAAGGATATCCAATGAGACGTGATCGCGTTGAAGTTGCTTCAAATGGCCAGGACAAGTGGCTCAAGCTGTATTACCTCGCCCGCGCGGCCTTTTCCGTCGTCTGGGTCGTGGCCGCTTTGACGGTCGGCCGGCAGTCGGCGTCCATCGCGGCTGTCTTGCTTGTTGCCTATCCTGTCTGGGATGCAGCCGCCAATTATGTCGATGCTTCCCGCAACGGCGGGCTTGCCGTCAATCCTACGCAAGCATTCAACATCGCAGTCAGTTCGGTGGTCGCCCTTGCAGTCATCATGGCGCTGGCCATGAACATGAATTGGGTTCTCGGCGTTTTCGGCGCGTGGGTAATCTTCTCCGGCCTGCTGCAGCTTGGAACCGCAATCCGGCGCTGGAAAACCGCCGGAGGCCAATGGGCCATGATCTTGAGCGGAGGCCAATCGGCTGTCGCCGGCGCCTTCTTCATCGCGCAAGCGCAGATGTCCGCACCGCCCTCGATCGCCAACATCGCAGGCTACGCTAGCTTCGGCGCCTTCTATTTCCTCGTCTCAGCCCTTTGGCTCACCGTCTCGCATTCGCGGCGCCGGAAAGTGGCATCCGTTCAAGTATGATCCACATTGTCGGTCTACTGCGTATCCCATCGTGGTCCGGCGATCGACATTCATGGCGGACCATTCGAGGTCGTCGCGCGCGACGGCGAGACCATCTCCCCTTCGGCCCGCTTCCTCGCCGACACGATCAATGTCGGTCCGGGCCAGCGCTATGATGTCGTCTGGACGGCGCGGCGACCCGGAAAATGGCTCATCCACTGCCACATTCCCCACCACGCGACGAACAACAATGTCGAGGAAAAGGGCGGCGGCTGATGGTCGTCATCGACGTCAGCTGACGCGGGCGCCGGAATTGGCGCTGTTGCGGCATCAGCGCCGCACTTGGCCCGGCGACGGCTGCCCAGAGGTTGGCCTCGACGCCCAGCGACGCAGGCAGCCTCGGAACACGGGCGGGCCCTGCACGTTGATCCCGAACCGCTCGTGGAGTGCACCATGCCAGATTGGATCGGGACTTGGCGAAACCAATACGGCTCGACCGTCATCATCGAGGACGATGCGGAAGGCGTCATCCGCGGCATGTTCAGGACGGCGTTGGAAGACAGCAGTTTCTTTGGTCAGGAACTTTCGATCCATGGCGCTGCTTGCGGCGACGTAATCGGCTTCACGGCTGCGGGACAGGGCAAGGCCGGGCCTGCGGCCGTGAGCTACACCGGTATTCTGCGGGAAAGTAAGCTCGAGATGCTTTGGCATACCGTTGCAGGGCAGACCCTTACCGCATCGGCGGAAGGGGCGCCTGCCAGGATGGTCAGAGTTGGGGCATGGCGCGCCTTCGGGACCAGCCTGGATGTGTTCGAGCGCGTGGAATGACCCAGCCTCTCGGGCCGGCGTGGCTCCATGGGCGGCTACGGAAGGCCGCCAGGCCCGCATATGCGCGACTGAAGGCGGCTTGCCGATCCTGAGCGATTTCGGCGGCGCTGTGGTCGAGCCGACCGGAGGACGGATGGGATGGCGGAAGAAGGCAACGACGCGCGGGTAGTCCTGCAGTGCATGACAACCGAGCACTTCGTGCTGCAGACCGCCCGCGCGGCCACCATTCAGGAGGCGAATCAGCGCGCCAATCTGTTCCTCACGTCGGTCTCAAGCGCGGCGATCGCTCTGTCATTCGTGGCGCAGGTCACGAAAATGGGCACGCCGTTCGTGCTGTTCAGCCTGATCTTGCTGCCCTGCGTTTTCTTCATCGGCCTGGTCACCTTCGTCCGCGCCGTGCAGGTCGCCATTGAGGACATGGTGCACGCCCGTGGAATGGCGCGGATCCGGCACTACTACGTCGAAGTCGCGCCCGCCATGCAAAGCTACCTCGTTCATCCCACGCATGACGATCGCTCGGCGGTGCTCGTGGACAAGGGGCTCAGCCCATCGCCGTTGCAGTATTTCATGACCACGGCCGGAATGGTGAGCGTGATCAGCAGCGCCATCGCAGGTGTCTTTACGGGCATAGCCGCCACAGCGGCAGCCGGCGCCGGAATGGCTCTCGGTGTGGCAGCCGGGATGCTCGCCTTCGCTGCAAGCGTGTTCGTGCTGCGCAGCTACCACCTGCGGGCTTGGACGGCGGCCGAGCAAAGACTGACGGTTCTTTTCCCAGGCACGCGCGGGGAATGAAGCTCTGCGGAGCCAGGGATCGCTTGGCCGAGGTCCCATATACCATGCATGCCTTGTGACATCTTCTATTGCCGCGGCCCAAAGCCTCTATATGGCCGTAGCGGAACAATGGAGACCGTTTCCTGCATGCCGCTTTTGAACAGCGGAAGGGCATTGAGCACCGAGCGAACCTCTTCCTCCGCTTCGGCCTCCATGAGAAGACAAGCGCCGCCCATGTCGCCGCGATTCCAGATTTGTCGCACGGTGCTCGCCATGAAGAGTCGGCGAACGCCTTCGGCTTCGGCTTCCAGTCTCTCGGGCGTGTAGTCCGCGTCGTTGAAGCTTTCCGTCCGCCGACGTGTCAAGACGATGAACTGCATGTTCTTTCTCCTGTTGATGAAGGTAAGGCTTTCCGGTTTGTCCCGTTGGGCGCTTGATGCCTGTCACGGTTATTTAGCGGCCATCGGTTGGAACTGGGCGGAAAGGATCGGTTTTCCAGTCTCGGCCGGCAACGTCGGCGCGAGAAAGACCGATGTCTTGCAATTGCGAGTCCGTGAGTTCCATCAGCATGCGGCGGCTCCGGCGCCTTTCCATACCGGCTTCGACCCAGACCAAGATCGCCGCGACGCGCGCCATCAGAATCTGTAGAGCCTCGACTCCACGCCGCTGCGGTGCACTCCTTGTTTCGGCCCGCTCCAAGGCGGCGCCGTTGACGACTGCGTCCATCGCATTTCTCCTTTTTTTCGCGACCGGTCGAACCCCGAGGCGAAGGCGGCGAATGAGCCCGCTGCTTTGGGGGTTCGGCGGCCGGAGCCGGTGTCTAACGGTTGCCGAAAAGGTCCCGGCGACGCTCGACCGCCTGATCCTGCGCGATGGCCGCATTGGAGCCCGCATTGAGCAGTTCGTAGGCTGCACTATGCGCGATCGAGGACGTGTGGGTGTTGTCGAGCTGTTCCCGGGCAATCGCACTGATGTCGGAACCGCCGACATTCGGGTTCTCGGCGAGTGCGGCGCCAGTGATGGCCAGGAACGCGGCGGTGGCAAGAGCGATCTTTTTCATGGAAATCTCCTAAGGTTGAGTTCTGGACTTGGGTTCAAGAACAGGTCCTTGCCTGTTCGCCAAGACGATGCATCTTGGGCCCACTCATGATAATCATCGAAGATTGGGAAGGATCATCCGCCAAGAGCGGATAATAGGATCATGAGCGGGCGCGCTGCCTCAGCGCTGACCCCTCCCGGATCGAGGATTTTGCCATGTCGGTGCTGGCAATCGCTCCGGCCCTTGCCCGCATGTGGCCGGCCAGAAGATCAGAAGGGACATCAGCCCGCCGACTTTCCGGCGCGGACGGTGGACTGCTGTTCAGTACTTCAATTCCATCCATCTGCGGTGTTCGGCAAAGCGCTCGGCCAACAGATCGATGAAAGTCCTGACCTTGGCCGAGACATGGTGACGATGCGGATAGAACGCGTTGATCGCGAACTCGACTCCTGAATATTCCTCCAGCACCCGGACAAGGCGCCCGGCGCTCAGGTCGTCGGCCACGAGGAAGGGCGGCGGTATGAACAGACCGCGGCCGTCGAGAGCAAGGCGTCTGAGCGTCTCCTGGCTGTTGGTCAATAAGTTGCCATCGACGCGGACGGAAACGGGCTCGCCGTCGGGGTCCTCGAAACGCCACTCGTTACCGAAAGGATATGACGCATGGCGCATGCAATTGTGGCGTGCGAGGTCATCGGGCCGACGCGGTGTTCCATGGCGTTCGAAATAGCCGGGCGAACCGCAGACGATGTTGCGCCATGAGGTCAGCCGCCGCACGATCAGGCTCGAATCGGGAAGCGGCAGCGAACGCACGTCAAGGTCGAAGCCCTCCTCCACCATGTCGACCATTCTTTCGCCGACGGTGAGATCGACCGAAACAGCCGGATAAAGGTTGACGAATTCGGAAACGATCGGCGCCAGAAAACGGATGACGCTCATGCTGGAATGAAGGCGAAGCGTGCCTTGCGGCGTCGCCTGAAGTGCTCCCGCGACGCGGTCCGCCTCCTCCAGATCGGCGAGGATCTGCGAGGAACGCTGATAGTAAGCCTGGCCGATCTCGGTCAGGCTCACCTTGCGGGTGGTGCGGTTGAGAAGCCGGACGCCGAGCCTGTCCTCCAGCGCCTGGACGTGGTTGCTGACCATGGTCGTCGACATGTTGAGGCGTCGGGCTGCCGCGGAAAAGCCGCCGCATTCCACAACGCGGCCAAACACCGTCAAGCTCGTGAGCCTGTCCATTTCGATTATCCGCTCTTAATGGATGATCCTTCTGTTCTTTCCTCGATTATCACATCAAGATTGCCGTTGCATCGTCCTTGCACCAATCGGCCACTCGGCCCGACCGTGAGAGGAGATTACGATGAACGTAAGCGTCAAAGCCGCCACCTTGGAATACCCGGTTGAGGTGAAGCCCGCGCTGCGGGCCCGCAAGACGATGATCAAGCGCACCGTTGTCGGGTTGGGTCTGGTGGTCGGCCTGACCGCGGCTGCGCTCTACGGCTATGACTATTGGACGGTCGGGCAGTATCTGCAATCGACCGACGATGCCTATGTCAAGGCCGACTATACGACTGTCGCGCCGAAGATCTCGGGCCACATCGCCGAGGTGCTGGTCGATGACAACACTCCCGTCAAGGCGGGCCAGGTTCTGGCCCGCATCGACGACCGCGACTTCAGGACCGCGCTCGACCAAGCGCAAGCCAATGTCGAAGCAGCCGAAGCGACGCTGCATAACCTCGACGCCCAGATCGGCCTGCAGCATTCGGTGGTCGAACAGCAAAAGGCCAACGTCGCCGCAACCGAGGCGAAGCTCAAATTCGCGCAGCAGGAGGGTGACCGCTATAAAACCCTGCTGAAAAGCGGCTACGGCACCAGCCAACGCGCCCAGCAAGCCGCGGCCTCCCTTGGCGAAAACGAAGCCCAACTGCGGCGGGATCGCGCCGCACTGGTTGCTGCCCGCAAAGCGATCGACGTGCTCACGACTGAGCGCGGCAAGGCGGAGGCCGAGCGCGACAGCAGCCAGGCCGCCCTGCGTCAGGCGAAACTCAATCTCTCCTACACCACGATCACAGCGCCCGTCGACGGCACCGTCGGGGCCCGTTCGCTTCGCGTCGGCCAGTATGTGCAGGCCGGCACGCTGCTCATGGCGGTGGTGCCGCTGAATGCGGTCTATGTCGTGGCCAATTTCAAGGAAACACAGCTCACTCATGTGCAGAGCGGACAGCCGGTCGAGATCGCCGTCGACGGCTTTCCCGGCGTGGCACTCAAGGGCCGCGTCGACAGTGTGTCGCCGGCCAGCGGTCTCGAGTTCGCGCTGCTGCCCCCGGATAACGCCACCGGCAATTTCACCAAGATCGTGCAGCGCATCCCGGTGAAGATCGCGATCAACGACGGCAGGCTCGCCGGCAAGCTGCGCGCCGGCATGTCGGCGGAACCGACGATCGACACGAAGGCAACCATCCTGGCCGAACGGGGTGAACCGGACAGCGGCCGCCGGATCATCGCCGGCTGGTAACTCGTAGCGGCTGCGCGAGGTTCTCCGGGACCTCGCATGGTGGCCGCCACGCCAGTGTCTCACGCGCGCTTCGTCAAACAAGGAATTCAGCCGTGCCCGCAACCCTCACCACCAACCCCACGCCTGCGCCGGCGGCAGCCAAAGCATCGAGCTTGGCGCCCACCGATGCCTCTTCCGCCTCGCTCAAGACCTGGATCGCCGTCATTGGCTCGACGCTCGGCGCCTTCATGGCGGTCCTCAACATCCAGATCGTCAACGCATCCCTCGCCGACATTCAGGGCGCCATCGGCGCCGGCATCGATGACGGCGGCTGGATATCGACCGCCTACCTGGTGGCCGAGATCGTCGTCATTCCTCTCACTGGCTGGCTGTCGCGGGTCTTTTCCATCCGCCTTTATCTTCTGGCCAATGCAATCCTGTTTCTCGCCTTCTCGGTTGCCTGCGCCTTCGCGCAAAACCTTCAGCAGATGATTGTTCTGCGTGCTTTGCAGGGCTTTTGCGGCGGCGTGCTGATCCCGGTCGCCTTCACCATCACCATAACCCTCCTGCCCAAGGCGAAGCAGCCGATCGGATTCGCCCTGTTCGCGCTGTCGGCGACCTTCGCACCGGCCATCGGACCGACAATCGGTGGCTATCTCACCGAGAACTGGGGCTGGCAGTTCATCTTCTATGTCAACTTGGTCCCCGGCGCGCTGATGGTCGGCATGCTGTGGATGTCCCTCGAAAGGGCGCCGATGCAGCTTTCGCTGCTGCGCCAGGGCGACTGGGCCGGGATCATCACCATGGCGATCGGGCTCGGCACCTTGCAGACCGTGCTCGAGGAGGGCAACAAGGACGATTGGTTCGGCTCGCCGTTCATCGTGCGGCTGTCCTTGATCGCCCTCGTCAGCCTCTCGCTTTTCCTGTGGATCGAGTTGAGAAGCGAAAGGCCCTTGCTTAACCTCAGACTGTTCGCCCGCTGGAATTTCGGTTTCTCCATCCTGGCCAGCTTCCTGCTCGGAATTGCGCTCTACGGGGCGGTGTTCATCCTGCCCGTCTATCTCGCGCGCATCCAGGGCTACAACGCCCAGCAGATCGGCATGGTGCTGGCCTGGACAGGCCTGCCGCAACTGGTGCTGATCCCGCTGGTGCCGCAGTTGATGAAGCGTTTCGACATGCGCATTATCGTCGCCTTCGGCTTTGCGCTGTTCGCGGCGAGCAATTTCATGAACATCGAAATGACGGCGACCTACGCGTCGGAGCAGTTCTTTTGGCCGAATGTCGTCCGTGCCGTCGGTCAGGCCCTGGTCATGGTACCCCTGGCTGCGGTCGCTACGGCCGGCATCGAACAGGAGAACGCCGGCTCTGCCTCCGCATTGTTCAACATGATCCGGAATCTCGGCGGCGCCGTCGGCATCGCCATGCTGCAGACTTTTCTGACCAAGCGCGAGCAGTTCCACTCCAACGTGCTGGTGCGGTCGGTGTCGCTGTTCGAAGAGAGCACTCGCGCGCGCATCGAGCATCTGACCCGGTACTTCCTGGCGCATGGCGCCGGCGATCGCGCAGCCGCGATGCACAAGGCCGTCATCGCCATCGGACAGATGGTGCGCAAGCAGGCTTTCATCATGGCTTTCAGCGACGCGTTCTATCTGCTCGGAGCAGCCCTTGTCGTCGCGTTCTTCGCCACGCTGCTGTTGCGCAACCCGGGCCATGTCGAGGCGGGTGGCGCGCACTGAAAGATCGGAAAGAAGAACTACAATGATTTCAAATCCCGAGTACGCCTGCGCGGCCCCGGAATGTGAGTCTGTCACGGTGCACCGCCAGGAGACTCAGCAAATTCGAATGCTTGGCAGAGACTGTGCCGTTCCAAGTAGGGCACTTTAGCCCATAGTGCGATTTTGGCACCGGCTGCCGCCGTCTTGCCAAAACCGGCTGAATTCCGAAAATCGAGCCAGTGGCGTCGCGCTCGAAACGCCTGGAAGTCTATTGATTTCAATAGGATAAAATGGCGCGCCCGAAGAGATTCGAACTCCTGACCCCCAGATTCGTAGTCTGGTGCTCTATCCAGCTGAGCTACGGGCGCGCATCAGGTCATGCTTTCCATGACCCCGCGATCCGATCCTTGAGGACCGGCCGCGAATGTGTGCAGTTCCCTAGCGACTGAATTCGCGAAAAGCAAGCCGATCCGGCAAAAGTTTTGTCGTCGATGCGTCATCCGCTGGATCCGGCCGGAAATCGGGTTGTTCGAAGCGGCATTCAGGGCGAAGGGGGCCGGACCGGTTTGCGGGCGAAACAGCGTCCAAGCCTGTCAGGCCGGGCGGCGCAGCCCGTTGCGGGCCTGGTCGAGCCGCACCGGCTGGTCGGGAATGGTGACGGCGAAGGTGGTGCGCCCGCCAATCGATTCGACCAGCTCCACCGTGCCGCCATGCGCGCGGATCAGTTCATGCGCGATCGCCAGGCCAAGCCCGGTGCCGCCGCTGCGCGCAGAGCCGCGGAACGCCGCGAACAGGTTCTCACGCGCCTTCGGCGGCAGGCCGGGACCGGTGTCGGTCACGACGATGCGGCTGACGCTGCCCATGCGCTCGGCCGAAACCGCCAGCCGGCGCACCACGGCGCTCTCCGTGTCCGCCGCCATCGCCTGCACGGCGTTGCGGCACAGATTGGTGAGCACGCGGAACAACTGGTCGGAATCGGCGTCCACCTCGAACGCCTTTTCGACCGCGTTGATGAACTCGATGCCTTCCTCGATGTCGAGCAGCCCGTGCACGTCCTCGACCAGCTGGCGCAGCCGCACGCGCCGGCGCGAAGGCGGCGGCTCCTGCGTACGGCCGTAATGAAGCACGCCTTCCGAGTAGGAGACCGCACGGTCGAGCGCACGCAGGAGCTTCGGCGCGAAGGCCTGCACGGTCGGATCCTTGACCTGGCGCAGGCGGTCCGAAATGAGCTGCGCCGAGGCCAGGATGTTGCGCATGTCGTGGTTGATCTTCGACACGGCGAGGCCGAGGTCGGCCAGGTGCTTCTGCTCGGTCAGCATCTTCTGTAACCGCTCCTGCATCTGCGACAGCTCGCGCTCGGCCACCCCGATCTCATCGGCGCGAGCGGCGGGATGAATGATCCGGCTGGGGTCGTCGGGGGCCTGCGAGAAGGACAGCATGGAGCGCGTCATGTTGCGGATCGGTCCGATCATGATCAGGTCGATCGCGGCATAGACCAGCATGGCCGTGAACAGCGAGATCAGCAGCGAGACGAAGGCGACGTTGCGCGAATAGATAAGCATCGCCTTGCGCAGGCTGTAGTCCGGCATGATCAGCTCGAACTCCTTGTCGCTGTCGCCGACCGGCCCGAAGACGCGCAGCATCCGGTTGCCGCCGAAAAACAGCGTGTCGAGCGCGCCGGTCATGCCCTTGACCATGCCGACGCTGGCGAGGTCGATGTGCTCGTCGACCTGCGGCGGCATATCGGCCACCACAAGCAGCCGCGACACGCCGCCGTCGCGCACCGCGATCGCCTTGGCGCCGATCGCCATAAGCACGTCGTTCTGCGCCGTGCGCGACAGCGAGGTCGGTTCGCCCTGCACCAGCACGATCGATACGGCCGCGGCGGTGCTCAGCCGCTCCTTGAGCCAGGCCAGCCGGTAGCTGGCGATCCAGGGCAGGAAGATGAGCACTTCTGCCAAAAGCACGAAAACGATGGTCAACAGCAGCAGTTTTGTCGACAGGCCGCGCGACAAGGGTACGCTGCGGACGGCGGCTGGCGCTGGTCCTGTCCCTTCCTCGGCGTGCGTGGTTTCGCTCATGCGGTCCTGTCTTCACAATCGCTTGATCAGCCCAGATTAGGCGATTGCGGCTTTTTTGCCAATTTCCCCCTTGGTCGGAGAGATATAATTGCCGCCGAAAGTGCGCATCCCGGGCCCGGCGACACCGGCCCGGCACCGGCCCGGCACCGGCCCGGCACCGGATTGACTTCCAAAACCCTTCTTTCTATAAGCCCGCTCACGCTCGGGCCATTCGTCCCGGCGCGGTTTCGATCGCGCCAAAGCCGGCCCGGCAAAGCTCCTGTTACAGAGTGACAGAATCAAGAAGGGCCGCACCCCGCGGTATTAAAACAAATGAAGCGTACCTACCAACCGTCCAAACTCGTCCGCAAACGCCGGCACGGTTTCCGTGCCCGCATGGCCACCAAGGGTGGTCGCGGCGTCGTCGCAGCTCGCCGCAACCGCGGCCGCAAGCGGCTCAGCGCCTGAGCGAGACAAGATCGTTGCCCGCAACCGGCAAGCCAGTGGGACAAAATCCCAAGCGGCTTCTGAAACGCGCGGAATTCCTGGCCGTCCGCCGTGGTGAAAAACGTCGCGGGCGGTTTTTCCTCGTCGAGGTCCTCGACCGCGGCGACGGCGGCGCGCCGCGCGTCGGCTACACCGTCACCAAGAAGGTCGGCAACGCGGTCGTGCGCAACCGCGTCAGGCGGCGGCTGAAAGAGGCCGTGCGCACCCATGCGGCCGATGACATGATGCCCGGCAATGATTATGTCATCGTCGGGCGCGATGATGCGCTCCGCGCCCCGTTCGGCCAGTTGAAGGTCGAACTCTCCCGCCGACTTCGCGGAACACGATAGGCCAAGGGCTCTCGATGGAAAACAACCGAAACTTCTTCATCACCATCGCGCTGTCGGTGCTGATCCTGACCCTGTGGCAGGTCTTCTACATGAACCCGCGCGTCGAACAGCAGCGCGAGGCGGCGCGCGTCGAGCAGCAGCGCGTGGAAGAGCAGAAGAAGGCGGCGGAGACAGCCAATCCGGGCGCGGCAACGCCGGCGCCGGCCGGCACCGCTCCCGGTGCCATCCCCAACGCGCCGGGCGGCGACACCGTCACCGCGGCCAGCCGCGACCAGGCGCTGGCGGCTTCGAAGCGCGTCAAGATCGATACGCCGAGCCTGGAAGGCTCGATCAACCTGACCGGCGGCCGTCTCGACGACCTCAAGCTCAAGCACTACACCGAAACCGTCGACAAGAATTCGCCCAAGATCGAACTGCTCAACCCTTCGGAGCTGCCCAGCGGCTACTTCGCCGAGATCGGCTTCGTCGGCAACGACAAGACGGGCACGGTACCGGGCGCGGATACGGTGTGGAACGTCGAAGGCAATCCGACGCTGACCCCGTCGACGCCGGTGACGCTGACTTACACCAGTGACAAGGGGTTGACCTTCAAGCGCACCTTCTCTGTGGACAGCGACTACATGTTCACCGTTTCCGACGAGGTGCGCAACTCGGGTTCGGCCCCGGTTACGCTGTCGAATTACGGCCGCGTCACGCGCTACGACAAGCCGGCAGTCGCCAGCACCTACGTGCTGCATGAAGGCCTGATCGGCTTCACCGGTGCGGAAGGCCTGCAGGAACACAAATACGCGTCCATCGAGAAGGACAAGGAAGTCAAGCCGGGCAAGTCGACGGACGGCTGGCTTGGCATCACCGACAAATACTGGGCGGTGACGGTGGTTCCGAGCGAGAAGCAGCCGTTCCAGCCGCGCTTCGGCTATTTCGTGGACGGCCGCCACCGCTACCAGTCCGACTTCCTCACCGACCCGATCAATGTCGAGGCCGGCCAGTCGGCAACCGTCGAGACCGAGGTCTTCGCCGGCGCCAAGGAAGTCGCCAAGATCAATGCCTATGCCGAAGACCGCCACATCAAGCGGTTCGACCTGCTGATCGACTGGGGTTGGTTCCACTTCATCACCAAGCCGATGTTCTGGCTGATCGACACGCTCTACAAATTCCTCGGCAATTTCGGCCTGGCGATCCTCGCCACCACCGTCATCGTCAAGGCCATCTTCTTCCCGCTCGCCAACAAGTCCTACGCGTCGATGGCGAACATGAAGAAGGTGCAGCCCAAGATGCTCGAGATCCGCGAGAAATACGCGGACGACAAGATGAAGCAGCAGCAGGCGATGATGGAGCTGTACAAGACCGAGAAGATCAATCCGCTCGCCGGCTGCTGGCCGGTGGCGCTGCAGATCCCGGTCTTCTTCTCGCTCTACAAGGTGCTCTACATCACCATCGAGATGCGCCATGCGCCGTTCTTCGGCTGGATCCAGGATCTGGCCGCGCCCGATCCGACCTCGATCTTCAACCTGTTCGGGCTGATCCCGATCACGCTTCCCCACATGCTGATGATCGGCGTCTGGCCGCTGATCATGGGCGTCACCATGTTCCTGCAGATGCGCATGAACCCGACGCCGCCGGATCCGACGCAGGCAGCCATCTTCACCTGGATGCCCGTCATCTTCACCTTCATGATGGCTGGGTTCCCGGCAGGCCTGGTCATCTACTGGGCCTGGAACAACACGCTGTCGATCCTCCAGCAAGGCGTGATCATGAAGCGCCAGGGCGCCAAGATCGAACTGTGGGACAATCTGCTAGCGCTGTTCCGCAAGAAACCGTCGCCAGCGGAATAGAGGCGCCGGCTCACGATTCAAAAAACCCGGCTCGTCCGGGTTTTTTCTTGTGCGCCGGCATCGGTCCACGTCCGCCCGCGATGGGCGAAACTGCAAACGCGCGGCACCGTCCGATCCGGCAAATGCGCTTGTCCACCATCGAAGACTCGCTACCGGGGCGATTGGTGCTATACGGCGGATTACGCTACTTTGACGAGGTGTGCGCCGACGCGGGACGCGTCCGCCAGCCAATTCCCGGACGAACCGCCATGACCGGACCCAATCCCGACATCAAGCACCCGATCCCGATGCACACGCGCGTCGGCTTCCTCAAGGCGCTGGTGAGCGCGCCCAACATCGAGATCGGCGACTTCACCTATTATGACGATCCGGAAGGGCCGGATAAATTCGCCGAGAAATGCGTGCTGCACCACTATCCCTTCATCGGCGACAGGCTGATCATCGGCAAGTTCTGCGCCATCGCCGAAGGTGCCCGCTTCATCATGAACGGCGCCAACCACGCCATGTCCGGTTTTTCGACCTATCCGTTCAACATTTTCGGCCATGGCTGGGAAAAGGGTTTCGACCCCGCCACATGGTCGAAGGAGGTGCGCGGCGACACGGTGGTCGGCAACGATGTCTGGATCGGCATGGAGGCAGTGATCCTGCCGGGGGTGCAAATCGGCCATGGCGCCATCGTCGCGGCGAAGTCCGTGGTCACGCACGACGTGCGTCCCTATGCCATCGTCGCCGGCAACGCGGCCAAGGTCGTCAAGATGCGTTTCGACGACAGGACGATCCGGCGGCTGCTGGCGGTGGCTTGGTGGGATTGGCCGGTGGACAAGATCAGCCGCAACCTCGATGCCATCAGGGGCGCCGATATTTCTCTTCTGGAGACAGCAGCTTGAACGCTCAATACAGCACCACGATCGGCACGGACCTGTTTACCCGCGGGTGGATCTTCATCCGCGGTGTGCCCGCCATGAAGTTCCTGCCGCCGGAAGGGCCGCCGGAAATCGCCTTTGCCGGCCGCTCCAACGTCGGCAAGTCGTCGCTGATCAACGCTCTGGTCAACCAGAAGGGCCTGGCGCGCACCTCCAACACGCCGGGGCGCACGCAGGAACTCAATTATTTCGTGCCGGACGGATTTTCGGGGGAGGGCGCCGACCTGCCGCCAATGGCATTGGTCGACATGCCGGGCTACGGCTATGCCACCGCGCCCAAGGAAAAGGTCGACGATTGGACGAAGCTGGTCTTCGACTATCTCAAGGGCCGTGTCACGCTGAAGCGGGTTTATGTGCTGATCGACGCCCGCCACGGCATCAAGGCCAAGGACGACGAGGTGCTGTCGCTGCTCGACAAGGCGGCGGTTTCGTACCAGGTCGTGCTGACCAAGACCGACAAGATCAAGGCCGCCGGCGTGCCGCGGCTGATTGAGGAGACGCTTGCCAAGATCAAGAAGCGACCGGCGGCGTTTCCTTTCGTGCTGGCGACGTCATCGGAAAAGGCCGAGGGCCTGGAGGAGCTGCGCGCCGCGATCGTGCTCGCGGCCAATGGCGGTTAGCGGCACAAAAGCCGGGTTAAGCCTTCGCCTCCAGGGCGATCATCTTGTGGCTTTCCTCCGCGGCAAGCATTTCGGTGCCATAGGCCTTCAGGAACATGTCGACGCCCGACCTGACGATATGGTCGATTTCGTCCTGGTTCGGCGCCTTGGCGCGATAGGCGAAGATGCACTGCCGGAAAAGACCGGCCAGGCAGAGTTCGGTGAACTGATAGGCGGCAAGGTCGACATCGTCGATCTTGAGCAGGCCACGGTCGATGGCGGCATTGAGGAAGGTCACGACCTTGTCGTGGCCGCGTTTGGGGCCGCGTTCGTAAAACCGCGCGCCCATGTCGGGTATCCTGTCGGAGGCGCCGATCACCGTGCGCTGGGCCTGGATGACCTTGGCCGAGGTGATCTTCATGGACAGGACCTTGCCGAATTTCACCAGCGTCTCGCGCAGGTCGTCGGCACGGTCGAGCACGTCATACATGTTCTTGAAGATCGTGCCGCGCTCTTCCTCGATCAGCGCCTCGAACAGCTCTTCCTTGTTGGCGAAGTAGACATAGATGGTGCCTTTCGACACGCCGGCTTCCCGCGTGATGTCGTTCATCGAGGCCGCCTCGAAGCCCTTGTCGATGAAGACCCGGCGGGCGCCATCGATGATCTGGCTGCGCTTGACCGGATCCTGTCCAGCAGCCGGGCGGCCGCGGCGCAAGCCGTCCAGCAGGTCGCCGCAATTGTCGTTTTCGACGTCGGGCGTTGTGTCGGCCATTAAAGTCACACCTCGAAAATAATTCGAACCAAGCGGTTCGATTGCCTCTTGATATGGCCCTCTTTAGGCGCTATGTCAACGGCCGGATCGAACCGAACGGTTCAGTATTATAACTTAGAGAGATGTCATGTCCTCGAACGCGCCGTCCACCGCCGAAGTCCGTCCTTTCCCCAACGCCAAGATCGCCCCGGCGACGGAAGCACCGGAAGTTCCCGTCCAGCCAGTCGCCGCGCCGCCTCTGGCGGAAACTCCGCCGAAGAAAAAGCGTTCCGTGCGCTCCTTCCTGCTGCCGATCATCGGCGTCGCCCTGCTCGGCGCCGGCGCCTGGTACGGCTATGATTACTGGACCACCGGCCGTTTCATGATTTCGACCGACGACGCCTATGTCCAGGCCGACATGGCTTTCATTTCGCCCAAGATCTCCGGCTATGTCGATCAGGTCAAGGTCAGCGAGAACCAGCAGGTCAAGGCCGGCGATCCGCTGCTGACGGTCGATGACGGCGACTATAAAATAGCGGTCGCCCAGGCCGAGGCGCAGATCGCCACGCTGGCCAAAACGCTCGATCGCATCGATGCGCAGACCAAGGCGGCACAGGCCTCCTTGCAGCAGGCGCAGGCCGCCAAGACCGCCGATCAGGCCGCTGCGGCCAATGCCGCGCGCGCCCAGCAGCGCGCCGCGCAACTGCTCAAGACCCATGTCGGTACGCAGGCGCAACTCGACGACGCCCAGACGGCGCTCGACCAGGCCAACGCCGCTCTCGTCGGCGCCGACGCGCAGATCGCCGCAGCACAAGCCAATATCGGCGTGCTGGAGGCGCAGCGTGCTGAATCGGCAAGCACGCTGGCATCCTTGCAGCTCAGCCGCGACAAGGCCGCGCGCGACCTTTCCTTCACGGTGCTCAAGGCGCCCTATGACGGCGTCGTCGGCAACCGTTCCGTCGAGCAGGGCGACCTCGTGAGCCCCGGCCAGAAGCTCGCCGTCATCGTCCCGATGAACAAGCTCTACATCGTCGCCAACTTCAAGGAGACCCAGCTTGCCCGGCTGGTGCCCGGCGAAAAGGTCAGGATTTCGGTCGATGCCATCGACGGCGAGCCCATCGAGGGCACTGTCTCCTCGCTGGCGCCGGCCTCGGGCGCCGTGTTCTCGCTGCTGCCGCCGGAAAACGCCACCGGCAATTTCACCAAAGTGGTGCAGCGCGTCCCGGTCCGCATCGACGTGCCGGCCGATGCGCTGAAGAGCGGCAGGCTGCGCGCCGGCTTGAGCGTCGTTGTCGCCGTCGACAGCCGCACCGCGCCGGCCGCGATCAACTGAGCGCGCTCCGGGGAGCAACGCCATGGCCACCGCAACCCTGACCACAGGAGCGCCGCCGGCGAGGGCGGCTGTGCCTGACACCATCTCGACGCGGCGCGTCATAGCCTTCCTGGCGATGGTGTTCGGCATGTTCATGGCCATCCTGGACATCCAGATCGTCTCGGCCTCGCTGGCCGAGATCCAGGCTGGCCTGAGCGCCAGTTCCGACGAGATCCCTTGGGTGCAGACGGCCTATCTGATCGCCGAGGTGGTCATGATCCCCCTGTCCGGCTTTCTCAGCCGGATGCTGTCGACGCGTGTTCTGTTCACAATTTCGGCGGCGGGTTTTACCGCCGCAAGCGCGCTCGCCGCGACCGCCACCAACATCGACCAGATGATCGTTTACCGCGCCATCCAGGGTTTTATCGGCGGCGGCATGATCCCCAGCGTCTTCGCGGCCGCCTTCACCATCTTCCCGCCGTCGCGCCGTGCCGTCGTGTCGCCGATGATCGGCCTGGTGGCCACCCTGGCGCCCACCATCGGTCCGACCGTCGGCGGCTATATCAGCCACGCAATGTCCTGGCACTGGTTGTTCCTCGTCAATGTCGTGCCCGGCATCCTGGTGACGACGGCGGCCTGGTCGCTGATCGATTTCGACAAGCCCAACCTCAAGCTGTTCTCGAAGTTCGACTGGTGGGGCCTTGCCGGCATGGCGGCGTTCCTCGGCTGCATGGAATATGTGCTCGAGGAAGGCCCGAACAATGATTGGCTGCAGGATCAGGCGGTGTTCATCTGTGCCGTCGTCATGACCTTCGGCGCGGTGCTGTTCTTCTGGCGGGTGTTCACCGCCGAGGAGCCGATCGTCGATCTCAAGGCGTTCAGCAATATCAACTTCGCCTTCGGCTCGCTGTTCTCCTTCGTGATCGGCATCGGCCTCTACGGCCTCACCTATCTCTACCCCGTGTTCCTCGGGCGCATCCGCGGCTACGATTCGATGATGATCGGCGAGGCGCTGTTCGTCAGCGGCCTGGCGATGTTCTTCACCGCGCCGGTCTCGGGCATCCTGTCGAACAAGATGGACCCGCGCCTGATGATGATGATCGGCTTCTTCGGCTTTGCCACCGGAACATGGTGGATGACGCACCTGACCGCCGACTGGGATTTCTACGAGCTGCTCATCCCGCAGATCCTGCGCGGCTGTTCGATGATGCTGTGCATGGTGCCGATCAACAACATCGCGCTCGGCACGCTGCCGCCCGAGCGGCTGAAGAATGCATCGGGCCTGTTCAACCTGACCCGTAATCTCGGCGGTGCCGTCGGCCTCGCCCTGATCAACACGGTGCTGATCGACCGCAACGCCTTCCACTATGCAAGGCTCTCCGAGCACGTGCAGTGGGGAAGTGCGGCCGCGCAGCAGAAGCTTCAGAACATGACGCTCAGTTTCGAGCAGACCACCGGCCTGGACGCCGCCAGCGCGGCGATCTCGAAATTGTCGGGCATGGTCCAGCAGCAGGCGGCGCTGCTGTCCTTCATGGACGTGTTCTACATGCTGACGGTGCTGTTCGCGACGCTTGGCCTGTTCACCATGATGATCCGCAAACCGGCGGCCGCCGGCGGTGGTGGCGGCGGGCACTGACACCAGGGCAATACCGGAGAAACGATTTGCGTCCTGAATCGCGCTGGAAGCAAGGAAACACGGGCAGCCGTTTCGGGAAGCTCCTCCAGTCCACGCCCGAAATGACTGACCGCTAAAAAACTCCGGGTCGCAAGCCCGGAGTTTTTTCATATCGCGGCCGCATGGTCTCAGGCTGTGGCGGGCTTGAAGCTCAGCGCCACGCCGTTGATGCAGTGACGCAGCCCGGTCGGCGGCGGGCCGTCGTCGAAGACATGGCCCAGATGGCCGCCGCAGCGGCGGCAGTGGACCTCGGTGCGAGTCATGCCGAGCGACCGGTCCTGCGTCTTGCCGACGGCATTGGCGATCTCCTGCCAGAAACTCGGCCAGCCGGTGCCGGAATCGAACTTCGTCTCGGAGGAGTAAACCGGCAGGTCGCAGCCGGCGCAGGCGAAGACGCCCTTGCGGTGCTCGTTGAGCAATGGGCTGGTGCCGGGATATTCGGTGCCTTCCTTGCGCAGCACGTCGAAGGCCGCGGGAGACAGGATCGCGCGCCATTCGGCATCGGTCTTGGTGACTTCGAAGGTCTCCGCCGCACGTGCATCCTGCGATCCGCCCATGCGCAGCAGAGATGCCGTGCCGGCCACCACGCCGATGGCGGCGGCGCCGCTCAAGAGAAAGTCGCGACGGTTCATGGCCTATCCTCCTGCTGTCTGTTTGCCACATTCGACGCTCGGCTGAAAATCAAAAGCCGTTGAGGGCCGAACGTTACCCGCACCAGCCTCCTGGATGGAGCCACAGTGCGTAGCGGACGCCTGCCGGCGCAACGCGTGTACGAAGCCGCGCACCGGCAGGAGAGCCCTGCTGCCTGTTCGCCGGCAGCGAGCTGTTTGTTACATCTTCGGCAAAAGAACCTTGTCGATGACGTGGATGACGCCATTGGACTGCCTGACGTCGGCAATCGTCACATGGGCGACATTGCCGTTCTCGTCCGTGACGGTGACCTTGCCCTTGTCGGCCTTGAGCGTCAGCTCGCAGCCGCCGGCGGTCTTGACCACATGCGCGCCGCCATCGGCCCTGGCCATCTTGGCGACGTCGGCGGCCATCGCTTTCGCCGCGATCACATGGCACGTCAGGACCTTGGTCAGCTTGTCCTTGTTCTCGGGCTTGAGCAGCGTTTCGACCGTGCCGGCCGGAAGTGCTGCAAAGGCCTCGTTGGTGGGAGCGAAGACGGTGAAGGGCCCGGCACCCTGCAGCGTGTCGACCAGGCCCGCTGCCTTGACGGCAGCGACCAGCGTCGTGTGGTCCTTCGAATTGACGGCGTTCTCGATGATGTTCTTCTTGGCGTACATGGGTGCGCCCCCGACCATCGGATTGGCGGCGTAGGCGATGGTGCCGAGCGCTGAGAGGCCGATCGTACCGGCGAGCAAAAGGGTGGCGAGTTTACGCATGATGTAAGTCTCCTCGGGTTGTTTTCCCCATCATTGGGAACGCGAGGAGATACGGCCCATGAAGAACTTAGTTTCGCTTTCTATGAAAGAATTCTTTTATTCCGAATGACGCCCGGTGATTTCAGTAGATAGGCTGATCCAACCGCGGGAATTTGGTCCGCGGTTATGCAAAAATAGACTTCACTATTTTGTAAGGCGACGGTCCGGGCGGGGAGCCATCAGATGCCCTTCAGGTCGCCTGCCGCGACCACCGGTCCCGTCGGCTGGCCGGTCGGCGAACCGCCTGAAGGCTCGAGGCTGACCGCCAGCACGGCGCCCTGCGCAAGTTTCTGCTGCACGGCCGGCGAAACCGCCACATGCGCAGCCTTCCCGGCCGGGATGACGCCCATCGAAACCGGCGCGTTCTTGCCCACGATCACCCACAGTTCGAAGTCCTTGCCGGAGGCCCGCTCACCGGAAACGTGCGACAGGCCGACTTCATGATGCGCCGCGTCATAGACGACGAGGTATCTGACGTCGCTGCCTTCGGCGGCCAGCGAGGCGACAAGCTGTGGTTGTTGGAGCGGCGGGTTGATGAAAGGCAAGGCGATGTAGATCGCCAGCGCCGCGATGGCGGCGGCGGCAAGGCCGCGCCAGAAGGCAAGGCTCGACCATAGGCCGGCGCGAGGCTGCGAGGCGAACAGCCGGCGATCGATCGCCTCCTTGACCCTGATCGGAGGTTCTGTCCCGGGATAGGCGACGGCCAAGGGCGAAAAATGGGCCTCCCAGGCATCGACAAGCCGAGCGAATGCGGCGTCGCCATCGATGCGGCGGGACGCGATCTGGCGTTCTTCCGCTGTCAGGACGCCAAGAACATATTCGGCGGCGAACAGGTCGTCGCCTCCACGTTCCGGTCCGTCGTCGTCTACCAGCGTCATCTTTCCAGACACTCTCTGAGCTTCAGCAGGCTGCGCCGCAGCCAGGTTCGCATCGTGTTCAGCGGCACGCCATGGCGCTCCGCCAGTTCGGCATAGCTCTCGCCGTTCAGATAGGCGCCCCGGACAGCCGCTGCCCGGCCCTTCTCCAATTCCTCGAGACAATGGTAGATGCGCTCGGACTCGCCACCTGCCACGGTCATGGCCTCCGGTCCCGGCGCCGGATCGGCCACATCGAGCGCGGCATCGATATAGGCGGCAGGTTCCCGCCGCGCCCTGATACGATCGATCGCATGGTTGCGCGCGATGGCCACCAGCCAGGAAATCGGGCTTAGATCCGAGACGGCGAAACGGTCCGCCTTCGTCCATATCTTGACGAAGACCTCCTGAAGCGCCTCTTCGGCATCTCCCCGGTCCTTCAATACACGAAGGCAAACACCGAAAAGTTTCGCGCTGGTCTGCCGGTACAACAGATCGAACGAAGCCCGGTCCTTCATCGAAGTCCGGACAATCAGATTGCTGATCTCCTGTGGCGTCATGTCGGCAAATTAGGGGATTGCGATGTATTTGCAACGGCGCAAATTTCCGTACACCCAAAGCTTTCCGCACCGCGCCGCACTCGTTCCATCGCTCGATTGCCAACGGATTGGCCGCTGGTTACCTTGCCTGGATCGGGGGAGCGCGCATGTCGGTCGAACGAGTGCTGTGGGAAGAAGACGCCACCGGCCTTGCCACGTTGGTGCGCAAGGGCGAGGTTTCGCCGGTCGAACTGGTCGACGCGGCGATCGCGCGCGCCGAGGCCAGCCGGCCTGAAATCAATGCCACGGCCGAGACACTCTACGATGCGGCGCGCAGCCGGGCGAAGGGCATCGATCGTTCCCTACCGCTGGCCGGCGTGCCCTTCGCCATCAAGGATCTCGGCATCGCCATCAAGGGCGTGCCGTCGCATGGCGGCAGCCGCATCCCCGCCTGGATGCCCGAGGTCAGTTCGGTGCTGACCGAACGCTATCTCGCCGCCGGACTGACACCCATCGTCACCTCGACATCGCCCGAACACGGGCTGCGGCTGATGACCGAATCAAAAGCCTTCGGCATCACCCGCAATCCCTGGAACACCGGCCACACCAGCGGCGGCTCGTCCGGCGGCGCTGCGGCACTGGTCGCCGCCGGCGTCGTGCCGGTGGCGCATGCCTCAGATGGCGGCGGCTCGATCCGCGTGCCTTCTGCCTGCACCGGGCTGGTCGGTCTCAAGACCTCGCGCGGCCGCGTCCCGCTGTCGCCATTGGTGAGCGAAAGCTGGTACGGCATGGTGGTCGACCATGCCGTCACCCGCTCGGTGCGCGATTGCGCCCTGCTGCTTGACCTCACCCATGGCCCCGACCCGCTCGCACCCTATGTCGCGCCGCCGCCGAAGGGTGCGTTCGCCGCGGCTGCCGCCCGCGATCCCGGCAAGCTCAAGCTCGCAATGTACCGGAACTCTCCGCTCGGCCTGCCGATTTCGGCCGAGACGCTGAAAGCGCTCGATACCGCGGTGGCGCTCGCCCGCGAGGGCGGCCACAGCGTCGAGGAAATCGATTTGCCCTCCATCGGTCGCGACTTCTTCGCCGATTTCTGCAGAACGGTTGCCTCGGCTGTCGCAGGCATGTTGCGGGCCGAGGCGGTGCGCGTCGGCCGCACCGTCACCGGCGACATCGAGCGCGCGACGCGGGTGCTCGGCCGACTGGGCGAAATGGTCTCGGCCGGCGAGACCTATGCCGGCTTGCAGCGGCTGCATGCCGCCTCGCGGCAACTGATTGCGGAGACGGCGCGTTACGACGCCGTGCTGATGCCTGTTATCGCCCACCCGCCGCTCGCTTGCGGTGCGATGGACCCGAAGGGTGCCGACGAGCTCATCGAGAATATGCTCGACAAGCTTCGCCTCACGGCGCTGCTCAGGATCGAACCGCTGTTCGGCCAGTTGATGGACAAGAGCCTGTGGTTCACTCACTGGCCGGCGATCCAGAATGTCAGCGGCCAGCCTTCCATCGCGCTCCCTGTTTACGTCACCGAAGCCGGCCTGCCGCTCGGCGTCCAGGCCGCGGGCCGCCCCGGTGACGAGGAGACGCTTTTGTCCCTGGCCGCGCAGATGGAGAAGATCTCCGGTTGGCTTGGCCGCAGGGCGCCGCTTATGGTGCCTTAAGTGATGACGAGGTCGTGAGCCGCCCGAATATGACAGCAAAGCCGTTTGCGGCCCGCGTCAATTCCCGCTAAGACGCCGCCGTCTTTACCTGATGCATGTCGCCAAAAATGCGCAGCGGTTTTGGGGCAACGACAGGCATGAAATCAAAAGCCAGGGAACCACGCCGATGACGGACATCGCCGCCACCGCCGAAATGCAGGCCGCCCTGCTGTCGCGGGCGCTGCCCTACATGCAGCGCTACGAGAACAAGACGGTGGTGGTGAAATATGGCGGCCACGCCATGGGCGACAGCGAACTCGGCAAAGCCTTCGCGCGCGACATCGCGCTGTTGAAACAGTCCGGCGTCAACCCGATCGTCGTCCATGGCGGCGGGCCGCAGATCGGCGCCATGCTCAACAAGATGGGCATTGAATCCAAATTCGAGGGCGGCCTGCGCGTCACCGACCAGAAGACGGTCGAGATCGTCGAGATGGTGCTGGCGGGCTCTATCAACAAGGAGATCGTCGCGCTCATCAACGCCGAGGGCGAATGGGCGATCGGCCTGTGCGGCAAGGACGGCAACATGGTGTTCGCCGAAAAGGCGCGCAAGACCATGATCGACCCGGACTCCAACATCGAGCGCGTGCTCGATCTCGGCTTCGTCGGCGAGCCGGTCGAGGTCGACCGCACGCTGCTCGACCTTCTGGCGCGCTCCGAGATGATCCCGGTGCTGGCACCTGTGGCGCCCGGCCGCGATGGTCACACCTACAACATCAATGCCGATACCTTCGCCGGCGCCATCGCCGGCGCCTGCAAGGCCTCGCGTCTTCTGTTCCTCACCGATGTGCCGGGCGTGCTCGACAAGGACAAGAAGCTGATCGACGAGCTGACGGTCGCCGAGGCCAAGGCGCTGATCAAGGACGGCACGGTGTCGGGCGGCATGATCCCGAAGGTCGAGACCTGCATCGAGGCGATCGAGCGCGGCGTCGAAGGCGTCGTCATCCTCAACGGCAAGACGCCGCATTCGGTGCTGCTTGAACTGTTCACCGAGCACGGCGCCGGCACGCTGATCGTGCCCTGATATTTGTGGGCTGTCGCGCCCGGCGCTAATCCGGCAGAGCGGCGACCGCCACGATCTCGATGACGAGATCGGGATGCGCAAGTGCGGCAACCCCGATTACCTCCGAGGGCGGCGGATTGTTGTAGCTGCAGTGCTTCGGGCAGTGCGCGGCGAAGAATTCGTCCATGACGTCCAGCCGGAAATTGGGGGAACTCAGAACGCCGCCGTCCGGAAATGGTCCTTTGACATATTGGGTGATCTTGACGAGATGCTCGAGCGAGCTGCCAAGCTCCTCCAGGTCCGATTTGATGGTCGTCAAAATGGAGCGCCATTGCGTCGCCGCGTCCCCGACGGCGCCACCTTTGCCCGTCGACGGGTCGTAATTTTCGGCCGTGCCCGTATTGCCGGCGAGAAAGACATAGCCCCTGGCGCCGCTGACGACGGTGCCTTTTCCCCAAGGCATCAGCCGGCCCTCTTTCATCTTTTTATGGGTGACAAGCTCCATCGCTTCCTCCTGCCGGACACCCTCTGCTTCCAGGAAGTAGCGCGCAGCCTGGTAACGGCCAGCGTGAAAAAGTCAGGCGCGGTGCGAATGCATGGCCGCGAGCACGGCAGGTTTCCATGCCGTCCGTTCGAACACCATCGATTGCTCTTCCGCGTCTGTGGCGCGCTCCGGAAATCGGCCATCTTTCATCCGGCCATCGCGCGTCAGAAATCCCCAGACTCGCGGACCAGAGCCGCCGTCCATCTGCGTATACCAGCGCATGGAGAACGAGCTTCATGGCGGGACCTCTTCATGGGTGATCCGCCCATGCTGGCCGGCGCCATCACCGCCGCAGATGTCCGAGCGGCACGTGGCCGGGTCCCTTGATGTTCTGCAGCACGAGCTGCGTGTGGACGTCGCGCACACCGTCAAGCCGCATCAGCCGGTGCATGACGAAGGCGTTGAGTTCGTCGACCGACGGCACCATGACATGCAGCAGGAAGTCGTGGTCGCCGGTCATCGTCCAGCAGGATGATACCTCGTCCATGCGCTGGACCGCGGCGATGAAACTCTCGGGCGAACCGTCGCTGTGGCTGACCAGCCGCACCTGG
This sequence comes from Mesorhizobium sp. BR1-1-15, assembly GCF_020165475.1. NCBI lineage: Bacteria > Pseudomonadati > Pseudomonadota > Alphaproteobacteria > Hyphomicrobiales > Phyllobacteriaceae > Mesorhizobium > Mesorhizobium sp. BR1-1-15. Next base: position 186,164 of record NZ_JAIUIF010000005.1, read on the forward strand.
ATGAACACCTCGACCGTCAGGCCGACGGCACGGCGGCTGAGCACGGCGGCAAAGCCCTTGATGATGCCGGCCTCCTGCAGCGCCTCGAAGCGCCGCGCGCAAGGTGTCGTCGACAGGCCGATCTCCTGCGCCAGTTCGGAGACCGGCTTGCGTCCGTCGCGCTGGAGGATATCGAGCATCTTGATCTCGAAATCGTCGAATTGAGGCATTTTCACTCCGCTATGGCCCATTCCGAGTGGATGTTATCCAAAAATCCTCATTCCGGCCATCACCAAAACCGATTTGCCTCCGCAAGTCCGGTTAACTTCGGGGACATCCGGAATTCAAGATTGGCGAGGAGAAAACCATGACGACGATGAGCGTTGCCGAATATGCCCGCGACTGCGCGGCTCAAGGGTTGCGCGGCGACTACTCGGTCTGCCGTGCCGATTTCACCGTGGCGCAAGGCTATGACTACAGCGCCGAGGAACAGGCGGTGTGGCGCACGCTGTGCGACCGCCAGACGAAACTGACGCGCAAGCTCGCCCACCATTCCTATCTCGACGGCGTCGACAAGCTCGGCCTGCTCGACCGCATCCCGGACTTCGACGAAGTCAGTGCCAAGTTGCGCAAGCTCACTGGCTGGGAGATCGTCGCCGTGCCAGGGCTCATCCCGGCCGCGCCCTTCTTCGACCATCTCGCCAGCCGCCGTTTCCCCGTCACCAACTGGCTGCGGACGCAGCAGGAGCTCGACTACATCGTCGAACCCGACATGTTCCATGATTTCTTCGGCCATGTGCCGGTGCTGTCGCAGCCGGTCTTCGCCGACTTCATGCAGATGTATGGCCAGAAGGCCGGCGACATCATCGCGCTCGGCGGCGACGAAATGATCAGCCGGCTCTACTGGTACACGGCCGAATACGGCCTCATGCAGGAGAGTGGTCATCCGCTGAAGGCCTTCGGCGCCGGTCTGATGTCATCCTTCACGGAGTTGCAGTTCGCGGTCGAAAGCAAGGATGCGCACCATGCGCCTTTCGACCTGGAAACGGTGATGCGCACGGGCTACGAAATCGACAAGTTCCAGCGCGTCTATTTCGTGCTGCCGTCCTTCGACGCGCTGCGCGACACATTCCAGACCGCTGATTTCGGGGCGATCGTCGCTCGCCGCATGGGCGAGCCCGCACTCGACCCGGCGACTGTGTAGCCGGATTTGGATGGGCAGGGGCGAGCGAAACCTCGCCCTTCCTACAGTGCGGCATAGATGTTGCGATTGAACTTCGTCTCCATCACCACATGCGATGCGGTTTTGACGATGCCGCTGATTTCATTCAGCGCATTCACTTCCCGGTTCAGCTTCTCGAGCGTCTCGGCCGCGACATGGATGATCAGGTCCCACTCGCCGGTTATGGCATAGACCGCCTGGATCGAAGGCATCGCCTTGATCTTCCTGGAGACGTCAGGGTAGCTCTTGTTGTTCAGGGCGGCGAAGGTGAAACAGTGGACGGAATTCTGTGCCGCCTCCTTGGTCAGCCGCACCGCGTAGCCTTCGATGACCCCGCCCGCCTCGAGCTTTTGTATGCGCTCCTGCAAGGCAGTCCGGGATACGCCGAGCTGACGCGCCAGTGATGCGACCGGCTCACGCGCGTTCTTCTGCATCAGCGCGAGCAGCTGGCGATCTTTTTCGGTCAATTCCACAATCAATCCTCTCCTTCGATCCGCCCTGGAACCCGTCCAATCGCTCGGCGCGATCCTATCGGCTGAACCACCGCCGCGACAATCCTCAGGAACCGCCGGTGCAGGCTGCGCAAGGCGCAAATATCCGGCATTTTGCCGCCTCACGGCACGTAATGACTGCATGGCTGCCATTATCCGGCATTTCGCCGGGTGGAACCCTGCTTTTCGCGACCTGAGTGTCAACTGTCACAAACGCCAGTCCATGAGGGGGAACAGCTTCGGCTGCGATGGACGCAAATCGACACCGAGCCGCGTTGGACTTGCATCCGCAAGCCGAACGCCACGGTACGCCGCGGAGACGTCGCGGACGAGGCCGATCGAAACAACCACTGGTGCCCGACGCAGGTACCGTCATTTCAGCTGCATCCATAAGGGAGGATAACTTTGAAAAAACTGCTCGATTTCGCCATTCTTGCCGTCGCGACATTCGCGATCACGACGGCGGCCATGGCCGGAGAAACTTTGGATCGCGTCACGTCGAAGAAGGCGATGGTCGTCGCCACCAACGCCGCCTGGCCGCCGCAAAGCTTTCTCAATGACAGCAACGAGCTCGCCGGCTTCGACATCGACGTCTCGCGCGAGATCGGCAAACGGCTGGGGGTCGAGGTCTCGTTCGAGACGCCCGACTGGGCGACCCTGACCGGCGGCCGCTGGCAAGGGCGCTACGACCTCGGCGTCGGCTCGGTCACGCCGACCAAGGCCCGTTCCAAGGTGATCGATTTTGTCGGCATCTATTACTACAGCCCCTATGTCTACGTCGTGCACAAGGACAGCACCGCGAAGTCGGTCGCCGATCTCAACGGCAAGGTGATCGGCGTCGAGACGGCCACCACCTCGGAGGATTTCATCCGCCGCAAGCTTGAGATCGACGCGCCCGGCCTGCCTCCCGTCGAATACAAGCTGGAGCCCGGCGAGATCCGCACCTTCGCCGATTCCATGCTTCCCTTCGATGACCTGCGGCTTGGCGACGGCGTCCGCCTGAATGCCGTGATCGCGCCGGAGCAGACGGCGCAGAACGCCATCAAGAACGGCTATCCCGTGAAGATCCTCGAAGGGGAATATGCCTTCCGGGAACCGCTCGTGGTCATCGCCGAGAAGAACGATCCCGAGTGGACCGCAAAGGTTTCGGGCATCATCGCTGAGCTGAAGAAGGACGGCACGCTCGCCGCGCTGACCACGAAATGGTACGGCAAGGACTACAGCGCCAAATGACGTTGGATTGCCCGCCGGCCACCGCTCGGCGACCGGCGGGCATCACGTGTCAGATGCCGGAGCGGTGCAGCGTTTAAAACAATCGCCACCCCTCTCCAAACCTTTGTTCTTGCGCAATTCCCCAGGGAAAAGCGCTACGCGCTTTTCCTGACGAGCGGGATGCAGTTGAAAGTCGCCGATGGCCTATCCGGATACCTATTACGCCCGCACCATGATCGACCGGAAGATCAGGCCCCCGCTCCGCGGCGAGGCGCACTGTGACGTGGCCATCGTCGGCGGGGGACTGGCCGGCCTGACCACGGCGCTGCAGCTGTCGCGTTCCGGGCTGCGCGTCGCCGTGCTGGAGGCCCAGGTCGTCGGTTTCGGCGCCTCCGGCCGCAATGGCGGCTTCGTCACGCCTGGCTTCGCCACCGGCGGCGACACCATTGCCGCACGCGTCGGCAAGGAGGCCGCGCGGCAACTGCACCAGCTGTCGATCGAGGGCGTCGAATTCGTGCGTCACACCATCGAGGCGCTCGACATATCGGCCGCCACGCCGCGCGACGGGCTGGTCAGCGTCCTGCGCTACGACGATGGCGACGCGCTCAAGGCCTATGCCGACCAGGCGGCGCGCGACCACGGATACGAGCTTCAATATCTGCGCAGAGAAGACGTCCGTTCGGTGCTTAAATCGGCTCGCTACTATCAGGGCCTGCGCGACCCGAAAGCCTTTCACATCCATCCGCTTAATTATCTGCGTTCCGTGGCCGATGAGATCGAGCGGCTTGGCGGCAGCATCCATGAGAGCTCCGAAGTCGTGCAATGTGATCTGTCGGGGCCGCAAAAGATGCTGCGCACTCGAGAGGGCACGCTTCGGGTAACTCGCGTCGTGGTGGCTACCGGCGGCTACACCGGCCCGGTATTCACCCAGCTCCACCGCGCCTTCCTGCCCATCGCGACCTATGTGATGGTTTCCGAGCCGGCGCCGCGCCTGATCGCGCAAGCCGTTGCGACCACGGACGCGGTCGGCGACAACCGGCGGGCCGGCGACTATTATCGGCTGGTCGATGGCGGCAATCGCCTTTTGTGGGGCGGGCGCATCACCACGCGCGCCGCTTCTGCCTACGCGCTGGCGCGCGAATTGCGCCGCGAGATGGTCGGTACCTATCCGCAGCTTGCGGACCTCAAGACCGAACTGGCCTGGTCCGGATTGATGTCCTATGCCCGTCACCTGATGCCCCAGATCGGCGAATTGCAGCCGGGCGTCTGGTATTGCACGGCTTTCGGCGGCCATGGTCTCAACACCACGGCCATCGCCGGAAAAGTCGTTGCGGAAGGCATTCTGGGCGTTTCGGACCGGTACCGGCAGTTCGCGCCATTCGGATTGAGCTGGGCCGGCGGCGCCGCCGGCCTGGCGGCCGCGCAGCTCACCTACTGGAAATTGCAGGCGCAGGACTGGTGGCGAGAACGTCATGCCGCCACGAAAGACAAGGTGACGGCATGATCGGCAGGCTGATGCTCTTCTATCCGGGGATCACCCGCCGCGCAGCGGCGGGGCTCGTGCTGGCGCTGTTGGCCGCCGGCCTTTACGCGATGGGCATCAAGTCAAGCTGGATCGGCTCGGTGATTCCAGTCGCATCCGGCTGGCTGCAGGCCAACCCTGCCCTGTCGCGCGCGCTTTCCGCAGTGCTGATCGCGCTCGTTGTGCTGGTGAATTGCAAGCTGCTGCTGCTTTTGCCCCGACGGCAGCAGATCGTCGGCGTCTGGATCGAACTGTTCGTGCTCCTGATGCTGTTCTTCTATTCCTTCGACCTGTCGCTTGCCTTCATCGCCAGGAAGATCGGCTTCCTGATCACCCAGGGCGTCACCACCACGCTCTACATTTCGGCGATCTCGATCCTGATCGCGACAGCCATCGCACTTGTCGGCGCGATCGCCAAACTGACCGGAAACGGCATTGTGTACGGGCTGGCCACTTTCTACACCTCGTTGTTCCGCGGCCTTCCTTTGCTGATGCAGATCTACATCATCTATCTCGGCCTGCCGCAGGTCGGTTACGTGATCGGCGCGGTGCCGGCCGGCATTCTGGCGTTGTCGCTGTGTTATGGCGCCTACATGACCGAGATCTTCCGCGCCGGCATCGAAAGCATTCCGCGCGGACAGAGCGAAGGCGCCACCGCGCTTGGACTGAGCCCCGGCCAGACCATGGCGCTGGTCATCCTGCCGCAGGCCATGCGCGTCATCATCCCGCCGACCGGCAACCAGTTCATCGCCATGCTGAAGGACTCGTCCCTGGTGTCGGTCGTCGGCGTCTGGGAGATCATGTATCTCGCCCGCACCATGGGCCAGACGGAGTTCCGCCATATCGAGATGTTGATCACCGCCTCGATGATCTACTGGATCCTGTCGATCACGCTGGAGTTCGGCCAGGCCTATCTCGAACGGCGTTTCGGCCGGTCGGAGCGGCGGGCGTAGGAGCAATACCAGGAAAACTGCTCACGGTTTTCCGTCCAGAATAGCGTGAGGCAAAGAGCTGGGAGCTCGGCGATCCCTCAAGCGCTGAAGCGCTCGCTGGCTGCCGCCGTGGTGCTGGTGCGCATCGCCATAAACGGCTTTTAAGCCGCTCCGGCGCCATCATGTGACGCGGCCTTGCCGGGATGAGGTGATTTCGCGGGGCTGCGGAACGATCAGGCGGCGACCACCTTGCCGAGATGCTCGCCGAGCCGGCAGGCCAACGCCGTGATCGTCGTCGTCGGGTTGCATTGGCCCGAGGTGCAGAACACCGAGGAGCCGCCGACATAGAGATTGTCCATCCCGTGCACCTTGCAATTGGCATCCACGACGCTCGTGGCGACATCGGTGCCCATGCGCGTACCGCCCATGTGATGGTGACCGGCCGTCTCCTCGTCCGTCGGGTAGTCGCCGCCATTCGAAATCCAGTCGGCTATACGCACCCGGCCCAGATTCTTCTGGGCTAGCGTCGTCCCGAAAAGCCTCAGCCCTTCGAGCAGCGTGCGGCGTTCCAGGTCCGATTTCTTCCAGTGCAGCTCGATGCGCGGCACGCCGGCGTGGTCGACCACGGTCTTCGACAGCTCGACCCGATTCGAGGCCAGCGGCGCCTGCTCCCAGGCGACATAGAGCTGGGCCGCGCAGCGCAGGTTCTGGTTGAGCCTGCCCGATAGCCACTCCGCCATGTTGGGCGCCGTACAGGCGAGATCCGCGATCAGGTCCTTGACGCCGGGATAAGGCGTCTCGATCAGCCTGATGCCGAAATTCATGATCCGCAGCCGCTCCATCGCGGCCGGCATCGGCGAGAAGAAGGCCTCGTTCACCGCATCGACCTCGAATGCGCCATAGTCGGCCAGGATGGCGTTGCCGCCCTGGAAGGTCGGGTGTTCCATCCAGTAGCGGCCAAGTGCCGTCGCGTTCGGCACGACGCCGCCATTGGAGCGCTGGTTCGACCACAAAAGCAGCCGCGAATTCTCCAGCCCGCCGGTACAGACGATGAAGTAGTCGGCGCTGAAGAAGCCGGCATCCTGCCCCTGCGACCGCAGCCTGGCGCCGGTCACGCGTCTGCCGTCGCCGGCAAGCTCGGTGGCACAGGTGTTGAGCACGACAGCGATGTTCCTGCTCTTGTCGAGCTCGTCGGCGTATTTTTCAGCGAAGCGCACCGCACCGCTCTTGATCAGCTGCACCCAGCGGATGTCGTCCGAGATCGGCGCGTCCGGCCGGAAATCCGGCAGTTCCAGGATTTCGCGCACTTCGCGCAGATAGGGTTCGATGTCACTGCGCCGGATCGGCCAGCCCGTGTCCGGCACCCACGCCTTCGGCTCGAAATCCTGTTTGTCGAGCACGCGGCACCAGCCGGCCCAGTGGTTCGAGCTGCCGCCCATGAACCGCAGCCGGGTGATATCGAGATCGAAATAGAAATCGCCGACCGTGGTGCCGCGGTAGAAATCCTGCGAGGTGTCGCTGAACTCCCTGCCGCCGGCCTCCAGCACCACGACCGGTATGCCGGCGGCGCCGAGCTTTCTGGCGATCGTGGTGCCGGCCGGGCCGGAGCCGAGAACGCAGACCCTGGGCGTGAAATTCGCGGCGCGAAACGCCTCATAACTGTCGAAGATCATGCCAGGTCGCTCCGCTTCAGGATCCAGCCATTGACCTCGACGATCTCATCGGGGGCGGCTTCGGAAGAACCCGCATCGGGCAATTTGCGGAACAGCGACAGGGCAGGCACCGCGATCAGCGTCTGCATGATCATTCGGCGCGATATCTTCTTGATAAGGAAACTCATGACAGGTCTCTCGACGGGGTCTCTATCCAGGCATGTTCCCTGAACATCCAGGCATGTTCCCTGAACATCCAGGCATGGTCCCTGAACGGCACATGCTTCATCATCGAAGCCAGAAGCGTGCCAAAACTGGTTGCAAGCCGGAACAATGCGCAGCCGAGTGCAAACAGGGTTAGAGACTCCTTAACAGGCCGATATGCTGGATCGGCCCGTTCAGGCCGCCTCGGAGATGTCGGTGTCGAGGATCACCAGGTTGCGTCCCCGATGTTTGGCCTGGTAGAGGCGCCGGTCGGCGGCCCGCATCAGCTCCGACACGCTGGCGCTTTCGTCGCAGAGGGTTCCGCCGATGCTGACGGTCAGCGGAATGGTCCGCTCGTCCACGGGCCGGAAGCGGATTAGCTCGACCTCGCGGCGGATGTGTTCGGCGACGCGCTTGGCTTCCCGTTCCGTGGCTCCGACCAGCAATGCGCCGAACTCCTCGCCGCCGATGCGGCCGAGGACGTCGCCGTCGCGCACCCCGCGCTTGATGGCGCTGGCGATCAGGAGCAGCGCGTCGTCGCCGGTCAGATGGCCGAAGCTGTCATTGATCATCTTGAAATGGTCGGCATCGATGATCAGCAAGGCGCCGCGATCGGGCTTGTGCCGGGAGCCGTTGAGCACGGCAAAGAAGCTTTCCCGGTTGAGCATGCCCGTCATGTCGTCGCGGCTGGCCTTTTCCGCCAGCCGGCGATGCGCTGCGGCAAGCTGGGCGTGCGTGCGGGCAAGGTCGCGATGCGCCGACTTCAGCCTGTCGCTGTGCCAGAACGTGCTTGCGCAGGCCGCCCATGCAAGAACCAGCGGACACAATGTCGAGGTCAGCCAGATCATGCGGTTGACCGGGAATCCCATGGCGGGGACGATGATCAGGGTCAGAAGGAGCGAAACCGCGACGGAGACGAAAGCAATGGTGGCGGACTTCAGAATTATACTGCTCATCGCTGGCTCCCACTGGACCGCCTCTGTGCCAGCAAGCCCTGAAGGCCACCTTTCCAAGATGCCTAAAATTTGAACGGTGAGACTGTTCTGCCACTTTCGGCGCGTAGAAGTTGTGGATAAAGCCCCTTCAAGATCGTCCGTTTCGTGCCATAAGGGGCGCATGGCTACACACCCCGACCCCGCTCGCTTCGCCCATGTCACCGACTGGGTGTTCGACCTGGACAACACGCTCTATCCGCATCATTCGAATCTGTTCTCGCAGATCGACGTCAAGATGACCGCCTATGTCGGGGAACTGCTGTCGCTGCCGCGCGAGGACGCGCGCAAGCTGCAAAAGGAACTTTATCGGGAATATGGCACGACACTGAACGGGCTGATGACGCGCCATGGCATAGACCCCGACGATTTCCTCGAGAAGGTCCACGACATCGACTATTCCTGGCTGGTGCCGGATCCCGTCCTCGGCACCGCCATTCGCCAGCTTCCCGGCCGCAAGTTCATCTTCACCAACGGCGACCGCAGGCATGCCGAGCGCACTGCGCGCCAGCTTGGCATCCTTGATCATTTCGACGACATCTTCGATATCGTCGCTGCCGGGCTCAACCCCAAGCCTGCGCGCCAGACCTACGAGAAATTCGCCGAACTTCACGCCGTCACCGGCCACAATGCGGTGATGTTCGAGGATCTCGCGCGCAACCTGTCCGTGCCGAAGTCACTGGGCATGACGACGGTCCTGGTGGTGCCGCGCAATTTCGAGCCGACATTCTCCGAAATCTGGGAGCGCGATCCGGCGCAGGAAGATGATGTCGACTTCGTCACCGACGATTTGGCCGGGTTTCTGACGGAGATAGTCGTGGGGATAAGGCAGTAGGGCAGTAGGGCAGTAGGAAGATGAGGGGCGCTCTCAGCCCTTGATTCTAGATATACTGCCTTACTGCCCTACTCCCTTACTCCCCTAACTTATAGAACCGGCTGACGATGCCCCAGGCCTCGTCGGCGGTGTCGACGAAATCGATGATGTCCTGGTCGCCGGGACTGATCGTGCCTTGCTCGGCGAGGAAGTCGAGATCGATCGCCCGTTTCCAGAAGGATTTGCCGAACAGGATCACCGGCACGCGCTCCATGCGCCCGGTCTGGATCAGCGTCAGCGTCTCGAAGAATTCGTCCATCGTGCCGAAGCCGCCGGGAAACACCGCGACGGCCTTCGCGCGCATGACGAAATGCATCTTGCGGATGGCGAAATAGTGGAAGTTGAAACAGAGTTCCGGCGTCACGTAGGCATTGGGCGCCTGCTCGTGCGGCAGAACGATGTTAAGGCCGATAGAGGGCGCGCCGACATCGTCGGCGCCGCGATTGCCCGCTTCCATCACGCCGGGCCCGCCGCCGGTCACCACGACATATTCGCGGTAGTATGAACCGGCCGATTGCTGCGAGCAGAGGCGGGCGAATTTGCGCGCTTCCTCGTAATATTTGCTGTTTTCCTCAAGGTTCTTCTTCTGCGTCTCGTTTTTGGCCGCCCAGGCCTCGCCGCCGGGTTCCGGCAGCCGCGCGCCCCCGAACAGGACCACGGTCGAGCGGATACCGCGCTCGGCCAGGATCATCTCCGGCTTCAGGAGTTCGAGCTGCAGCCTGACCGCGCGCAATTCGCGCCGCGTCATGAAGTCGGGATCGTTCCACGCCAGGCGGTAGGTCTCGGCGCGCGTCTGCGGCGTGTCCGGCACGCTCCTGGCCCGCTCCAGATCCTCGTCCGAATGCGGCAGTGGCGTCCAGCCCGCCTTTTCCATGGGTGTCATGATGTCAGGTCCGTCCATTTCATTCACTTGCGCCGTCCCATGGCGCAGTCGCGATTGACCCCTACTCTGCCTTCACATAGGGTCCGCGCGATTTTCAAAACAGGTTAAGGCTCAGCCCCTTAACAGCCTGGTAATGGAGCGAATTCATGTCGAAGCCGGATCTGGCGAGCCTCGAAAAGACCATCGACAAGGCCTTCGAGGAACGTGACGCGATTTCGACGGCGACCAGAGGCGAGACACGCGACGCCATCCAGTCGGCGCTCGATCTGCTCGACCGCGGCACCGCCCGCGTTGCCGAGCGCCAGGCCGATGGCCAGTGGCATGTCAACCAATGGCTGAAGAAAGCCGTCCTTTTGTCCTTCCGGCTGAACCCGATGGAGATCATCAAGGGCGGTCCCGGCCAGGCCGTGTGGTGGGACAAGGTGCCGTCGAAGTTCGACGGCTGGAGCGCCGTCGATTTCGAGAAGGCCGGTTTCCGCGCCGTGCCATCGTCGATCGTGCGCCGCTCGGCCTATGTCGCGCCGGGCGCCGTGCTGATGCCGTCCTTCGTCAATGTCGGCGCCTATGTCGATTCGGGCACCATGGTCGATACCTGGGCTTCGGTGGGCTCCTGCGCCCAGATCGGCAAGAATGTGCACCTGTCGGGCGGCGTCGGCATCGGCGGCGTGCTGGAGCCGATGCAGGCCGGTCCCACCATCATCGAGGACAATTGCTTCATCGGCGCGCGCTCGGAAGTGGTCGAAGGCTGCATCGTGCGCGAGGGCTCTGTGCTCGGCATGGGCGTCTTCATTGGCCAGTCGACCAAGATCGTCGACCGCGCCACCGGCGAGATCTTCTACGGCGAAGTGCCGCCGAATTCCGTCGTCGTAGCCGGTTCGCTGCCGGGCAAGCCGTTTCCGAACAATGAGCCGGGCCCAAGCCTCTATTGCGCGGTCATCGTCAAGCGGGTCGATGCCAGGACCCGGTCCAAGACCTCGATCAACGAATTGCTGCGCGATTGATCTTTTTGGAAAGCGGGCGCACCTTCCGCCGGCGCGACGATCGGTCGCGCCGGTTCAACATGGAGGGTGGCATGGACTGGAGATGTCTGCTGACGAGCTTCGACGGCCGCATCGATCACGCCAAGTTCTGGGCCGGCATCGATATATTCATCGTCATCGGTATTGTTGCCTTCATTCTCGATGCGATTCTCGGCACGCGCTTCACGACCGCAGGCGGCGGCAGGATCGGCATCATCGGCATGCTCGTCGCGCTGGCGTCGATCTATTTCGCGATTGCTCTCTATGGAAAACGCTGGCACGACCGCGACAAGTCGGGCTGGTGGACGCTGATCGGTCTCAGCGTTCTCGAAGGCGCCCAGGGTGTCAATCAATATGGACGGGACCCGCTTGCCTGACAGATCCAACCTTACTTGGCTTTTCTTCAAGACATCGGGCCGCGTCAGCCGCGCGGCCTATTTTCTTGGTGGGCTGCTCGTGGCCATCATCCAGGCCTTCCCGCTCTATCGTTTCACGCTGGTGCCGGAAGGCTCGCCCGAGAGCAACATGTGGTCGTTCGTCTTCTTCATCGCCTTCGTCGCCTCGCTGTGGTCGAACATCGCACTGGCGGTGAAGCGGCTGCACGACCTCGACAAGCCCGGCATCGCGGCGTTGATCCTGTTCGTGCCGGTCGTCTCGATCGTCGCCTTCGTCGTGCTTTGCCTGTTTCCGGGCAAGCCCGGACCCAACCGCTATGGCAAGCGCACCAATGCACCGGCCGAACCCTGAGCGCCCATCATCGCGATGCGCTACTGACGGTATGCATGAAAATGAAGGCCTGATCCGCGTCGCCTGAATTCATTCAGACGCGACGCGCTTCAGGCGCGGCGACCTGATCCGCGCCGAAACCGGGCGATCCGCGGCCGGCCGCTTCCGCTTCACGCACCAGGGCGATGATTCGTCGGACCGTCGGCGCCGGCGTGCCCGCTTCTTGCGCCAGGCGAAGAACGGCGCCTTGCAAATCGCCGATCTCCGTCGGCCGGCCGCGCTGCAGATCGTCCCACATGGAGGAACGCGCCTCCGGGTCGATGGCCAGCATCCGCCGCGCCAGCAGCCTGAATAGCCAATCGGGGAGGCGGAGCACTATCGGCAACAGCGCCGGCCGCAAGCCGGCGATCCGCGCCGGCTCGATGCCCGACGCCTTCATGGCCTGGAGCGCCTCGTCGATCTGTCTTGCCAGGATCAGCCGCCAGCGCCGGTCGGCAAGCTCGCTCGCCAGCGGCAGGCCCGAAAGCGCCACCAGCGCATTGTTCAAATTCATCAAAAGCTTGCCCCACAGCACGGCTTTCATGTCGGCATGGACTTCAACCCGGAACCCTTCGACGCCGAGAAGGCTGATCAGACCGGCATCGCTGTCCTCGATCATGACCTTGCCGTCGCTGGCGCGGTGGACACGAAGCGGCAATTCGCCGTCGGCCGATTGCACGACATTGAACGGCACCATGCCCGCCAGCACTGTTCGCCCGTCGACACCGGCGCGCAGCCTGTCGGCATTGTCGATGCCGTTCTGCAGGCTCACCACCACGGCGTCCGGCGGGGCATGTGCGGCGATGAGCGCAGCCATCTCCCGCGTCGCGCCGCTCTTGACGGTGACCAGGATCACGTCCGCCTGCGGCAAGGCGGCGGCTGGATCTGTGGTGACGGCAAGCGCTTGCCGCTCGAGGCCCCGGTCGCGGCCCTCAAGGTCGCTGACCCGCAATCCGCCTTGCCGCAGAGCCGCCTCGATGCGCGGCCGGGCAAGCAGAATCACCTGGCGCCCGGCGAGCGCCAGGCAGCCGCCGGCATAGCAGCCGATGCTGCCGGCGCCGGCAATGACGATTCTCTTGTCCCCGTTTGCCATCCAGTCGCTCCGCACCGGGCCCACGACTATACGACATGAAAACCATAATGTCGGCGGTATCGCCGGTCATAGGACTGGCCCCTACGTCTGGCCGTGACAGGCCTTCAGCTTTCGACTATCGCTTTTGCCATGACGCTGCCGACCGATCCCGCCGCAAACCTCGCCGCCCTCATCCGTTGCGCCTCCGTGACGCCGGCCGAAGGCGGTGCGCTGACCGCGTTGCAGACGATGCTGGAACCGCTCGGCTTCCTCGTCGATCGCCCGATTTTTTCGGAAGACGGCACGCCCGATATCGAAAACCTTTATGCCAGGCGCTCAGGCAATGGCCCGCATCTGATGTTCGCCGGACACACCGACGTGGTGCCGGTCGGCGACGAAGCCGCCTGGACGCATCCGCCCTTCGGCGCCGAGATCGCCAATGGCGAGATGTATGGCCGGGGTGCGGTCGACATGAAGGGCGGCATCGCCTGTTTCATCGCCGCGATAGCGCGCCATGTCGAGACGAATGGCGGCCCGAAGGGCTCGGTCTCGCTGCTGATCACCGGCGACGAGGAAGGCCCGGCCATCAACGGTACCACGAAGCTGCTCGAATGGGCGGCTTCCAGGGGCGAGAAATGGGATGCATCGATCGTCGGCGAGCCGACCAACCCGGCTGCGCTCGGCGACATGATAAAAATCGGCCGGCGCGGCTCGCTGTCGGGCGACGTCATCGTCAATGGCCGCCAGGGCCATGTCGCTTATCCCTTGCTTGCCGACAATCCGGTACGCGGGCTGATGAGCCTGGTCGATGCTTTGCTGCATCCCGTCTTCGATGAGGGCACGAAGGATTTCCAGCCGACCAATCTGGAGGTGACATCCATCGACGTAGGCAACCCGGCCACCAACGTCATTCCAGCCAAGGCAACCGCCACCTTCAACATCCGCTTCAATGACAGCTGGACCGCCGAGACCATACAGGCCGAAATCCACAACCGTCTCGACCAGGCGGCGGGCCGCAGGAAATATCGGCCCGGCAAGGAGATGCCGGTCGACTACGAACTCGTCTGGCGCGACCGGCCGAGCCATGTCTTCCTGACCCGCGACGACAGGCTGATCGAGACGTTGAGCGGCTCGGTCAAGGCGGTGGTAGGCAGAGAACCGGCGCTATCCACCTCCGGCGGCACCTCGGATGCGCGCTTCATCAAGGACTATTGCCCGGTGGTCGAATTCGGCCTGGTCGGCAAGACCATGCACATGGTCGACGAGCGCGTTGCCCTTGCCGATCTCGAGACGCTGACGCAAATCTATCAGCGCTTCATCGAAGACTGGTTCGGACAGGACTGAGCAGCATGCTTTCGGCGGACGAGACCCAAGTTTCGCTGACCGGCGCCTGGCGACTGATGCTCGGCAGGGCCGATGGCCTGCGTCTGCTCGACCTGTCTGCCGATGGTTTCTGGAATTCCTTTTTCGCCATCGTCGTCGCGGCGCCGGCATTGATCGTCGGCTGGGTCGGCATCGCCAACGAGATCGGCGATCCCGATGCCTTCGCGGGCCGCTTCAGCATGCTGTTGCGGCTGGCGACAGTCGATATCGGTTCCTGGGTGCTGCCTCTGGTCGCACTCGCTCTGGTCGCGCCGCGCGCCGGCATCGGCGGCCGCTTCGTCCACTATGTGGTGGCCTCGAACTGGGCTTCGGCCATCACCGCCTGGCTGATGCTGCCGTCCGCGCTGATCAGGCTTTTCCTGACCTCGGCAAGCCAGATCTCCAGCCTTGTGTCGCTGCTGTTGTTCGCGCTGTCGATGGTGCTGACCTGGCGCATGACCAACGCGACCATCGGCAGGGGGGCCGCAATCGGGACCGCTGTCTTCGTTGGCATGTTCATCGCTTCGCTGATCGTGCTGTTCGGGCTGCAGGCGCTGCTTGGCATCACGGTTCCGGACACCGGAGCTCAGAGCCTTTCGAGACTCTATCCGGGATAATCGACGCCGACCAGAAAAAGCCCGTCGGGCGGCGCCACCTGGCCGCAGGCGGCGCGGTCGTGCGCCTCGAGCGCCGCCTTGAGATCGCCGGCCGTCCATGCGCCTTCGCCGACGCGCTTGAGCGAGCCGACCATCGAGCGCACCTGGTTGTGCAGGAAGGAACGCGCCGAGGCTCTGACTTCGATCATGTCGCCCGAACGGCTGACGTCAAGACGGTCGAGCGTGCGCACCGGGCTCTCGGCCTGGCATTGCGTGGAACGGAAGGTGGTGAAATCGTGCCGTCCAAGCAGCACTTTGGCGGCTTCGTGCATGGCAGTGGCGTCGAGCTGCTTCGGCACCCACCATACCTTGCCCTTTTCCAGCGCCGAGGGCGCGCGCCGGTTGAGGATGCGGTAGAGGTAGTGACGGCCGATGGCCGAGAAGCGGGCATCGAAGCCGTCGACGACGGTCGTTGCTTTCAAGATCGCGATGCGGTTGCCGGCGGCCTGCAGATGCGCGTTGACGGCGTCGCGCACCTTGTCGTCCGGCCAGGCCTTGGCCAGGTCGACATGCGCCACCTGGGCCGTCGCATGCACGCCCGCATCGGTACGGCCGGCAGCGCGCAAGCGGACCTGTTGGCCGCAGAATTTTTCGATCGCCTGCTCGATCGCCTGCTGCACCGAAGGCTGGTCCGCCTGGTGCTGCCAGCCGGCAAACAGGCTGCCGTCATATTCGATGTCGAGGCGAAAACGCGGCATGCCGGGCGGCTATACGCCTAGGCGGCGAGTGCGGTGAAGGCTGAGGCGTAGACCAGCCGGCCGGTTTCGGGAGCGTCGCCCCAGGCCAGCGCCTGCAGCGCCTCGCCCTGGTATTCGCTCTCGAATCCTTCGGCGCGCGCGTGGCTGTAGCCGAAACGGCCGTAGTAGGTGGGGTCGCCCAGCACCACGGCCAGCATCTCGCCGGCGTCGCGCAGGCGAATGTGAGCCTCGCGGATCAGCGCGCCGCCAATGCCGGTGCCGTGAAAGGAGGGCTCCACCGCCAGCGGCGCCAGTGCCACCGCCGGGAAATCCTTGCCGCCGGTGCGGGCGAAAAGCCGCGAAAACAGGATGTGGCCAACCACTTGCCCGTCTTCTTCCGCCACCAGTTCGACAACGGCGTCGCCGCCGGAAACCAGCGCGTCAACCAGCCCGGCCTCCGCCTGCTGGCCGAAAGCGTGTTCCTCGACGAGGCGGATGGCCTCGCGATCCCGCGGCGTCGCCGCGCGTATCGACATCATGCTCATGACAATTTCATTCCTTTTTCGATCTTGGTCCCGCGCAGGAATTCTTGCGCGGCGGCGGGCCTTCCGCCCGCCCGTTGAACTTCGACCAGCCGGATCGCGCCCGCTCCGCAGGCGATCGTCAGGCGGTCGTCGAGAATTCCTCCCGGTTCGCCCACACCTTGCGCAAGCGTCGAGCGAAGCAGTTTCAGCCGTTCCACCCGGCCACCAATTTCAACCTCGCACCAGGCGCCGGGGAAGGGCGACAGGCCGCGAATGTTATTGTGGACTTCGGCCGCGGGTCGCGTCCAATCCACGTGCGTCTCGGATTTACCGATCTTTTTGGCATAGGTCACCCCCTCAATCGCTTGGGCGGTGAAGGCCAGGCCATTCCTTTCCAGCCGCGCCAGCGCTTCCACGATCAGTGCGGCGCTGACGCTCATCAATCGATCATGCAGATCGCCGGCGGTCATATCGGGTTCGATGACGCATTTTTCAACCAGCCCCACCGGGCCGGTGTCGAGGCCTTCTTCCATGCGCATGACCATCATGCCGGTTTCGCTGTCTCCCGCCATGATCGCCCGCTGGATGGGCGCCGCACCGCGCCACCGCGGCAACAGCGAGGCATGGCCGTTGATGCAGCCCAGTTGCGGCGCCTCAAGAACCGCCCTGGGCAAAAGCAGGCCATAAGCCACGACCACGCCGATATCGGCTTGCAGCGCGCGAAAAGCTGCCTGTTCGGCCCCGCCCTTGAGCGACGTCGGCGTGCGCGTCTCGATGCCCAGCCGTTCCGCCTCGCGCTGTACCGGCGACAGTGTCAGCTCAAGGCCGCGCCGGCCGGCGGCTCGCGGCGGCTGGGTGTAGACGGCCGCGACCTCATGTCCGGCATCGGCAATCGCGCGCAATGTCGGCACCGAAAACTCCGGCGTCCCCATGAAAATGACGCGAAGGGGCATTGTCCCCTATCCCACCAGCTTGCCCGGAGCCTTGTCCTTGGCCAGCTTCTTGAACTTCTTCACCACCATGTCGCGCTTCAGCTTCGAAATGTGGTCGATGAACAGCACGCCGTTGAGATGGTCGATCTCATGCTGCAGGCAGGTTGCCATCAGCCCCTCGGCCTCCATTTCCTGCAGCTTGCCATCGCGGTCGAGATACTTGACCCGCACGGAAGCCGGGCGTTCGACCTCGGCATAATAGTCGGGAATCGACAGGCAACCTTCCTCGTAGACGGAGCGCTGGTCGGCGCTTTCCAGGATTTCGGGATTGATGAAGACATGCGGCGCCGGCGTCTCGTCCTCCTTGGCGAGGTCGATCACCAGCATGCGCAGCGGCTCGCCGATCTGGATCGCGGCCAGCCCGATGCCGGGCGCGTCATACATGGTCGCCAGCATGTCGTCGGCCAGTTTGCGCAAGGGCGCGTCGACGCGCTCCACCGGCTTGGAAACCTGGCGCAGGATGGGGTCGGGAAGGATGATGAGCGGCTTGATCGGCATGGCGTCTCACCTAAGACCTTGAATAAAGGGCGTCAACCGGTACGCCGGGGGATCGTTCACGTTTTGATCTGTGCTGGCCGGCCGAATCGTCTATGCTGTGTGCATGAACGACCTGACATCCATCCTTTCGGAACCTGTCGCCCGGCTTGGCGCGACCACGATCACGCTCGGCCATGCGCTGGCGTTCGGGGCCTTTGTGTTTCTTGGCCTGTTCGTGGCGCTTGTCGTCGCGCTGTGGCGCTCGGCCAAGGCGCGCGCCGTGGCCGCTGCCGAAGCCGCCGACCATGCCCGCGACGCCGAGGCGCGGATGGCCGGCATATTGCAAAGCCAAGCCGAGATGCAGGGCCGCATGGGCGCCATCGCGGAAGTCTTCGGCGCGCGGCAGGCGGAACTGACGCAATCGATCGGCCAGCGCCTCGATGCCATGACCGGCCGCCTCGGCCAGACCATGACCGAGCAAACCAAATCCACTCATGAGAGCCTGGCCAAATTGCAGGAGCGGCTGGCCGTCATCGACACCGCGCAAGGCAACATCCAGTCGCTCGCCGGCCAGGTCGTGCAATTGCAGGCGATCCTCTCCAACAAGCAGACGCGCGGCGCCTTCGGCCAGTCGCGCATGGAAGCGATCGTCGCCGACGGTCTGCCGCACGGCGCCTACGAGTTCCAGGCGACCTTGTCCAACGGCAGCCGTCCCGATTGCCTGGTGAAGATGCCCAACGGCGCGCCGGCGCTTGCCGTCGACGCCAAGTTTCCGCTGGAAGCCTGGAACGCCATCCGCGCCGCCGAAGGCGCCGAACAGCAGAAGGTCGCGTCGCAGGCCTTCCGCCGCGACATCGAGGTGCATGTCCGCGATATCGCGGATAAATATCTGATCCAGGGCGAGACGCAGGATACCGCCTTCATGTTCGTGCCGTCGGAATCGGTGTTTGCCGAGATCCACGAAAATTTCGAGGCGGTGGTGCAGAAGGCGCACCGCGCCCGCGTCGTCATCGTCTCGCCGTCGCTCCTGATGCTGTCGATCCAGGTCATCCAGGCGATCCTGAAGGATGCCCGTATGCGCGAGCAGGCACACCTGATCCAGGGCGAGGTGATCCGGCTGATGGAGGATGTTTCGCGCGTCGACGAGCGGGTGCGCAAATTGCAGGGCCATTTTGCCCAATCGGCCAAGGATATAGACGACATCCTCGTCTCGACGTCGAAGGTGACCAAACGCGGCCAGAAGATCGAAGCTCTGGAGTTTGGGGCGCAGCCCGGAGGCGATGCCGACCCTGACATGGCGTCACCAGCCCCTGCGAAGCCGGAACCCGGCCCGCGCGTTGTCGATTCCCCACGCGTTGCCGATTCAAAGACCGGCCAGCTCAGGCTGAGGGTCGTCGAAGGCGACGAATGAGGCGCCGCACCGGACGGCGCTACTGCTCCTCCACTGTGGTCATGCCGTGAAATTCAGGTAGCCAGTGAAGCGCCGAGCGGTGCCATTTTTGCAGTGTCGGAATCAAATCCTGGCGTTGCCGCGCGGTTCCCACTCGAATGCCGTAGACCTTTGGGCCATCTCCGACCGACGTGGCGTAAAGGTGCGAACCGCAGTCGGCGCAAAAGGCCTGGACGCGCTTGGCGCCGCTTGCCACGGTCTTGATGTAGACCTTCGGTGTACCCTTTGTGATCCGGTAGTGATCTTCAGGCGCCGGAACGGTGACGCGAAAGGCCGTACCGGTCAACTGTTGGCAATCGGTACAATGGCAGATCGAGGTCTTTTCCGGTTCGACCTCCGCCTCATAGGTGATGGCACCACAATGACAGCCGCCGTCGATCTTCATAATCAGTCCTCCAAAACTCGATCGGCTGATTTTAGCGGCGCAGCGTCGCAAGGCAACGACGCGACGCTGGTCCAAGACATAATCCCGAGGAGTGGAATGTGTTTCGAGACCTGCTCAAAACTCTACTCGGATGCCGATTCGATCAGCTTGCGCCGCTGTTCCCAGGTGCCTGTCGTCTGCGGCTTGACGAACAGCCGGGTGATCTCGGGCATTTCCTTCCTTAGCCGCGCTTCGAGGCGCTCGACGCAGGCTTCGATTTCCGGCGCGGACAGATGGTCCTCGAATTCGATGCTCAGGCCGGCAACGATTTCTTCCGGCCCCAGGTGGACCGTCAGGACGCCGTTCGCCCGCTGCACCGCCGGATCCTGCTGCGCGATCGCCAGCACTTCTTTCTGCACCGCAGGCGAAGCAGGCTCGCCGATGAGCAGCCCCTTGCTCTCGCGCGCCAGGAAGGCCGCGGTCGCACCCAGGATCAGCGCAATGCCGATCGAGGCGGCGCCGTCCAGTTCCGGCATCTCGAAAATCTCCGCCGCCAATATGCCGGCAAAGGCGACGATCAGGCCGAGAAGCGCGGCACTGTCCTCGAACAGCACTGTGTAGACGCTTGGATCCTTGCTCGATTGCACGGCCTGCAGCCAGCCCTGCTGGCCCTTCTGCCGGCGGAATTCCCTCAGCGCCACCAGCCATGAGCTGCCCTCGAACAGAAACGACAGGCCGAGCACGATGTAATTGACCCTGACATTGGCGGCCGGTTCGGGCGCAATGATGTGCGTCACGCCTTCGTAGAACGACACGCCGGCGCCGAGCGCGAAGACGAGAAGCGCCACGATGAAGCTCCAGAAGTAGAGCTCGCGGCCATGGCCGAGCGGATGCGCGCGGGTGGCCGGGCGTGCGGCGCGATGCATGCCATAAAGCAGCAGGCTGCCATTGCCGGTATCGACCAGCGAATGCACGCCTTCCGAAAACATCGCCGAACTGCCGGTGAAGAAGGCTGCGACGAATTTGGTCAGCGCGATCGCGAGATTACCGGCGAGCGCCGCGTAAATGACCGTTCGAGAGCCGCCATGCCCCGCCATTGCTTCCCTGTCGTCCTGTCCGACACGCGAAGTCTAGAGTAATTGCAGGAAAAGTGGGAGCCGATTTCCTTGAGATCATGCTGCGGGCCCGCCGAAATTCCGCGGCCATCGCGACGCACCAACACCCCGTCCGTTCAAGTCGCTGCGCGCCGGTTCGGATTCATAAGGCCGCCGAAACAGGTTGCCGGTTTTCGCGGCCGTGACCGCGAACGGCCCTTGCCTACAGGCATTTCTCTTGTTTCACTTCACTTCCCGCAACTGGAGGAACGAATCATGGCAAAAGGTGCGATGAAGGCAGGCAAGGAGGCCCGCAAGCCGAAGAAGGACGCCAAGAAGCCGGCCGCTGCTCCCACGCTCAAGGCGCCGCCGGTCAAGGCAACGAGGCTCAAGGAAAAATAGTCGCGTGCCTCGGATGGAGTTCGCCGGCGGCGTTCGGAACACCGCCGGCAGTTTGTTGATCGGGCGTTAAGACACCCTATATCTGGTGCGGGGACGACCCCACATCTCCTGAAATCCGGTCGGGACGACCCGCCCACTGTCTGACAGGGCATCGGCTGCCGCGGTGCTCGGTCGATCGCGCATTGCATCGTCCTGAACGGACGTCGGTGCGATGCTTGGATGGAGCGTTCCCCATGTCATGGATTTTTCTGTTTTTCGCCGGCCTGTTCGAGATCGGCTGGGCAATCGGCCTCAAATATACCGACGGATTCACCCGCCTCGTCCCGACCGTGCTCACGGTCGCCTCGATGATCGTCAGCCTCACGCTGCTTGGACTGGCGCTGAAAGCGCTGCCCGTCGGCACCGCCTATGCGGTGTGGACCGGCATCGGCACGGTCGGCACGGCGCTGCTCGGTATCTGGCTGCTCGGCGAGCCGGCGACCGTCATCAGGCTCGCCTGCATCGCGCTCATCGTCTGCGGCATTATGGGGCTGAAATTCGCGGCATAAAGCAATCCAGGAAGCGAAGCGGTTTTCCATCCGAAATTGCGTCGAAGCAAACAGAGCAATTTTGCGAAAGTCGCATCACGAACGGCGTCGGCAATCGCACGAATTGGCGCGCGGACAAACGCATGCAGGGCCGCTTCGCAGCGACCCTGATCCTCGAAGCAGGTTGCTCCGGCGGTCTGAGGCTAGC
This sequence comes from Mesorhizobium sp. BR1-1-15, assembly GCF_020165475.1. Classification (NCBI taxonomy): domain Bacteria; kingdom Pseudomonadati; phylum Pseudomonadota; class Alphaproteobacteria; order Hyphomicrobiales; family Phyllobacteriaceae; genus Mesorhizobium; species Mesorhizobium sp. BR1-1-15. The sequence goes on from NZ_JAIUIF010000005.1 coordinate 207,716, forward strand.
GGCCGGTAAAGCCTGGCGGTGTCCTGCCGGTGCGCGCCTTGCGCGCCGCATAGCGCGCGTCGCGCTTCGCCTTGCGCTCGGCCTCGTCGGCCAGCAGACGCGCGATGCGCTCGGCCTCTTCGGCTTCCCGAATCCTGGCTTCCGCCTGCGCCGCCTCTTCGGCCGCGACCCGTGCGGCTTCGGCTGCGGCCTCGCGCTCGGCCTTCTCGATTGCCTCGCGTGCCAGCCTTTCCTGCTTCAGCCTCGCCTTCTCGGCCTCGCGTATCTCACGCGCCGCAAGGATAGCCTTGCGTTCGGCCTGTCGCGCCAGCACCGCGGGATCGTCCGCCGCCGGCTTCGACTTGAAGCGCTCCAGAAGCGCCTTCTTTGCCTCGTTCGCGGCGTTGCGCCGCTCGAAAATGTCTTTTTCCCTGTAGATAGCCAAGTCCACTTCCCTGAAGTCAATTCGCGACGCTTACATACGCGCGAAAACCGGGAGTTCAAGCGCCAAAACGGTATGCCAGCCATGAAATTCCGTGCTGTTGCAGCCGGGAGACGCCTTCGCGGCCGAAACGGACACGCACTGTTCGCAGTCAGACCCTCTGGTGGTGATACGGGCTGATCGCTACCTCTAGCGCGAAAATCAAACGCCAGGATGACACCAGATGGAACTCGGTCTCTACACTTTCGCCGACGTCAGCCCGCAGCCGGGCCCCGGCGCAATCGGCCCGCACGAGCGGCTGCGCAACCTGATCGAGGAGATCGAACTGGCCGATCAGGTCGGCCTTGACGTTTTCGGCCTCGGCGAGCATCACCGGCCGGACTATGCCGCGTCCGCGCCTGTCGTGGCTCTGGCCGCGGCGGCCGAGCACACCAAACGCATAAAACTGACCAGCGCCGTCACTGTCCTGTCCTCGGACGATCCGGTCCGCGTCTTCCAGCAATTCGCCACGCTCGACCTTCTTTCCGGCGGCCGGGCCGAAATCATGGCCGGGCGCGGCTCGTTCATCGAGTCCTTTCCGCTGTTCGGCTACAATCTTGAGGATTATGACGAGCTGTTCGCCGAAAAGCTCGACCTGCTGCTCGCCATTCGCGATCAGGTGAAGATCACCTGGTCGGGCAATCTGCGCGCGCCGATCAACGATCGCGGCGTCTACCCGCGCCCCTTGCAGGAAAAACTGCCGATCTGGATCGCCATCGGCGGCACGCCGCAGTCCGCCGCCCGCGCGGGCGCGCTCGGCCTGCCGCTGGCGCTCGCCATCATCGGCGGCGAGCCGGCGCGGTTCGCGCCGCTGTTTGACCTCTATCGCGAGGCCGCCAGGCGCGCGGGCGTCGATCCGAAGGGTCTTGCCACCAGCATCAACGTCCACGGCTTCATCGCCGACACGACCGAGAAGGCGGCCGACGATTTCTATGGCCCACAGGCCGAGGTGATGAACCGCATCGGCCGCGAGCGCGGCTGGGGTCAGACCTCGCGGGCGCATTTCGACCAGTCACGCGGCCCGGGCGGCGCCTTGTTCGTCGGCAATCCCGAGCAGGTGGCCGAGAAGATCGTCGCCCAGCACAAGATCTTCGGCAATGACCGCTTTTTGCTGCAGATGGCGATCGGCATCATGCCGCATGCCAAGGTCATGAAGGCGATTGAACTCTACGGCACCAGGGTGGCGCCGATCGTGCGCAAGGAAACGGCTGACGCCGTCCCGGCCCCGGCGCCTGCCGCGTAGTGTTGCACTTCCGCGAAAAATTGCGCGGGAACAATAACCGCGACGGCGGGCCTCGTGGGCTCGCCGTCAACGCCGGCTCACGGAACCTTGGACCGGCAGGGGCGTTTTCTCAGCGGTTGCGCCAATTGCGGTGCGCCGCCGAGGGACCGTGATGAAAGCTGACCCCACCGCTTCGGTCGCGGGCGTTTCCGAAGCAGAAGAGGCGCGCATCGCCGCCCGCGCCGACACGCATCTGATACGCTCGCTGCTCGTCGGCATCTTCATCTTCATGGCCATCTACGCGCTCTATTTCGCCCGTGCCTTCTTCATGCCGGTCATACTGGCCTTTCTGCTGGCATTGACGCTGACGCCGATCGTCAGGCTTCTGCGCAAGCGCGGCATACCCGAGGTGATTTCGGCGACGCTTCTGGTGCTTCTGTCCCTCTGCCTCTTCGCCAGCGCCGGCTACCTGCTGAGCGGCCCGGTGATCGATCTCATCAACAACACTTCGTCGATCGGCCAGCGGCTGACCGAGCGGCTGGCGCATTTGCGACCTCCGCTCGAGAGGATGATGGAGGTTACACATCAGATCGAAGGCCTCACCGAGACGTCGCAGGAGCCGGGCATACAGAAAGTCGCGGTAGCCCAGTCTGGCTTCCTGTCGTCGGCGGCCTCGAACATTCTTTCGGCGGGAACAAGCCTGACCATCATCTTCGTGCTGTCGCTGTTCCTGCTTGCTTCAGGCACGATGTTCTATGAAAAGATCATCCAGTCCTTCGCCAGCCTCACCGAGAAGAAGCGGGCGCTGCGGGTCGTTTACGACGTGGAACGGGAAATCTCGCACTATCTGCTCACCGTCACCATCATCAATATCGGCCTCGGCACGATCATTGGCCTTGGTCTGTGGGCACTCGGTATGCCCAACCCGCTCGTCTGGGGCGCCACGGCCGCTCTGCTTAATTTCCTGCCCTATGTCGGCGCCATGATCACGCTCATCGTGGTCACGATCATCGCGCTGATCAGCTTCGACACGATCTCCTATGCGTTGTTGGCGCCTGCCTTCCTGCTTTTGTGCGACATCGTCGAAGGCCAATTCGTAACGCCGATGGTTGTCGGCCGGCGGCTCGAGATCAACGCCGTGGCGATCTTCATCGCCATTGCCTTCTGGTCATGGCTATGGGGCTTTGTCGGCGCGCTGATGGCGGTGCCGCTGCTGGTCCTCATCAAGGTGTTCTGCGATCACTTCGATGGTCTGAGCCATGTCGGCAACTTCCTGGCGGCACAACATCTCTCGGCGGTGGAAGATGAGGCCACCGAGGAAGGTAAGGCTCCGGCATAAAGCCGCGCGTCTGGTTTGCGGCGCCTGGCTCGAATGCCTATATCCGGCCGGTCCAATGGCCGGTGCCCTTCCCATGAGCGATGCTTCCTTCGACCTCGACGACTGTTTCGCTCGCATCGGCCATGCCGGCTTGCGCGATGCGCGGCTGGGCGCGTCGCCAACATTTGGCGTCGACAGATCCGGGCTTGCATTTCCTGTCCATCATCGCGGCAGCCCCGCCGAGCAGAAACGCATAGCCGCGGCCAGCGGATTTGCCGATGCGCTCGGGGGCGGCTTGGCATCCTCATTCCCGACCGCACGGCCTTCGAGGCAGGGTGCTTGAGATAAACCTCGTGGAGACCTGACATGGCAGCCCTTTCCGTCCTCGACCTGTCGCCGATCGTCGAAGGCAGCGATGCCTCGCAGTCGCTGGCCAATTCGCTCGATCTTGCCCGCCATGCCGAGCGGCTGGGCTACAAGCGCTATTGGCTGGCCGAGCATCATAACATGCCGGGCATCGCAAGTGCCGCCACCTCGGTCGTCATTGCCCATGTCGCGGGCGGCACCAAGACCATTCGCGTCGGCGCCGGCGGCATCATGTTGCCCAATCACTCGCCGCTGGTCATCGCCGAGCAGTTCGGCACGCTGGCCGCCTTGTTCCCCGGCCGCATCGATCTCGGCCTCGGCAGGGCGCCCGGCACGGACATGAACACGGCGCGCGCCTTGCGCCGCAATCTCGAGGCCGGTGCCGACAATTTTCCGCAGGACGTCGTCGAGCTGATGGGCTATTTCCTGCCGGCGGAAGAGGGCCAGCGGCTGCGCGCCGTGCCGGGTGAAGGCCAGACCGTGCCGGTCTGGATCCTCGGCTCCAGCCTGTATGGCGCCCAGCTTGCCGCCATGCTCGGCCTGCCCTACGCCTTCGCTTCGCATTTCGCGCCGGCCGAGCTAGACCATGCGCTGGACATCTACCGCTCCCGCTTCCAGCCGTCGGAACAGCTCGACAAGCCCTATGTCATGCTCGGCCTCAACGTCTTTGCGGCGCCCACCGACACTGAGGCACGACTGCTGTTCACCTCGCTGCAGCAGGCTTTCGTCAATCTGCGCACCGGCCGCCCCGGAAAATTGCCGCCACCGGTCGAGAACTATGACCGCGATCTCGATCCGATGGCCAAGTCCATGCTCGGCCAAGCGCTGTCCTGCGCCGTCGTCGGCTCGCCGGAAACGGTGCGGCAAGGCATCGACGCCTTCGTTCGCCGCACCGGCGCCGACGAATTGATGGTCACCGCGCAGATATTCGATCATGCGGCTCGGGTGAGGTCCTTCGAAATCCTGGCCGACGCCCACAAATCGCTGTCGCAAGCGGCGTGAGATTTCCAGCTCGGCGCTTGCCGATAGCGATTCAACCACTGAACCGCTCTACGCACTCACGCTCTGCGCCACCGCTCCCAGCGGTCGGCATGAATTGCGGATCATCAACCGGCCCTTGAGCACCAGCTTGCGCGGCGGCGCGTCGCGATTTCCGGCAAGGCGGTCGAGCAGCAAATTGGCCGCCTGTTCGCCGATCGCCTGCACCGGCTGTGCCACCGTGGTCAGTTGCGGGACAAACACGTCCGACCACGGAAAATCGTCGAAACAGGCGATCGAAACATCTTCCGGGCAGGACAGGCCGATATCGCGGATCGCCTTCATGGTGCCGATCACCATCGGATTGTTGGCGGAGAAGATCGCGCTCGGCCTGTCGTGCAGCGACAACAGCTGCATGGCCGCGTTATAGCCGTCGATCTCGTGAAAATTGCCGGAACGTACCAGCTCCTCGGCGACCGGCAGGCCGGCTGCCTGAAGCGCTTCGCGATATCCGGCCATGCGATCATGCATCGGTGAGATATCCGACGTTCCGGTGATGTAGCCGATGCGCCGGTGCCCGAGATGTATCAGGTAGGTGATGGCGTCGAACACGGCGCGCTGGTTGTCGAGCACCACGGCATCCGTGTCGACACCGTCGCAGATGCGGTCAAGCAGGACGACCGGCACGTTGGCGTCGTCGACGATGCGCTTGAGGATCGTCCCATCGCCGACGCGCGCCACGATCAGCCCGTCGACCATACGGTCGAGCAGCAGCCTGATCTGGTCGTCCTGGGTGTTGAGGTCCTCGTCCGTGCAGCACAGCATGACCGCATAGCCGGCGCGGTCGAAGGCCTGCTGGATGACTGACACGACATCGGTGAAGAACGGATTGGTGATGTGCGGGACAGTCAATCCGATGGTGCGCGTGGTGCCCATTTTCAGGCTGCGGGCGATCGCATTGCGCTTGTAGCCGATATCGCGGATCGCCTGCTCGATGCGCTGGCTGAGCTCCGGACTGACGGTCGCCGTGCCGTTGATCAGCGCCGAAACCGTGGCGACCGACACGCGCGCCGCTTCGGCCACGTGAAGCATGGTCGGCGCCGTCGATTTTCGCTGCCTTGTCTTGCTTGGCCCTGCCATTTTCGAAACGTTTCGCCGCCTCTCTATGCATCATACCTACGGAATATCGCGGTTTTTCGCAAGAATTGAAATGAGCCAATCTCACGTCACCAGATAGAAGCTTGACAGGATCGAAACGTTTAGAATAGCGTTCATGAGGGTCAGACGACGACGGAAGGGAGGCCGCCTTTGTCATGGAGCACGGAAATTCCATCGCGCGTCGGGATGTTGCGGCGGATCGTTCGGATGTCGTCCTAAGCGCTGAGCACGTATCCAAGAGCTTCGGCGGCATTGCCGCCTTGGTCGACGTCGGTTTCGAGCTGCGGCGCGGCGAAGTCCACGCCTTGATGGGCGAGAACGGCGCCGGCAAGTCGACGCTGATGAAAATCCTTTCCGGTGTCTACACCGGCTACGACGGCACGGTTCGCGTCGACGGCGTAGCCGCGAATTTTGCCGGCGTGCGCGACGCCGAGGCCGCCGGCATTGCCATCATCCACCAGGAGCTCAATCTGGTTCCCGAACTCAGCGTCGCCGACAACATCTTTCTCGGACGCGAGAAGCTGATCGCCGGGCTGATCGTCGACCGCAAGGCGAGCAGCCGCGCCGCCAGCGCCCTTCTGCAGCGGCTGGGCATCGAGCTCGACCCGGAAGCCCGTGTCGGCACCTTGCGCGTCGGCGAACAGCAACTGGTCGAGATCGCCAAGGCGCTGTCGATGTCGGCGCGCATCCTGATCATGGACGAGCCGACCTCGGCGCTTTCTCCAGCCGAATGCCAGAGGCTGTTCCGCATCATCCGCCAGCTTGCCGACAGCGGCGTCGCCATCGTCTACATCTCGCACCGCATCGACGAGGTCATGCACCTGGCGGGCAGGGTCACTGTGTTTCGCGACGGACGCCACGTGCTGACGCGGCCGATGGGCGAGCTCGACGAGAACGCCATCATTTCGGCAATGGTCGGGCGAGACCTGCTGGCCTCCTCGGAAGAGGAGCGCCGTTCCGGCGGCGAAATCGTGCTTTCCGTCGAGAACCTGTCGCTGACGAAACCCGACGCCCATGGCTGGCGCACCGTGATCGACGGAGTCAGCCTCGAACTCGCCGAAGGCGAGATCCTTGGCATTGGCGGGCTGCTGGGTTCAGGGCGCACCGAAATCCTGGAGGCGATCTTCGGCTCGAGCGATGGCCGCACCGGCGGCGAGATCCGGCTCGACGGCGCGCCGGTCGAGATCCGCTCGCCGCGCGATGCCAGGCGCCTCGGCATTGCGCTGGTGACCGAGGACCGCAAGACCCAAGGCCTGCATCTCCAGGCTTCCATTACAGACAACGTCGCATTGCCGCTGGTCGGATCGCTGGCGCGTTTCGGCATCCGTTCGCTGGCCGGCGAACAGGAGCTGGCGCGCCACGCGGTCCGGGCGCTCGGCATACGCTGCGAGGACATCGACCAGCCAGCCGGCACGCTGTCGGGCGGCAACCAGCAGAAGGTCGTCATCGGCAAATGGCTGGCGACACGGCCGCGCGTGCTTCTTCTCGACGAGCCGACGCGCGGCATCGACGTCGGCGCCAAGCGCGAGATCTACGATCTCATCTTCAAGCTTGCGCGCGACGGGCTGGCCATTGCCGTCATCAGCTCCGAATTGCCGGAACTGCTGCACCTCTCCGACCGCATTCTGGTGATGGCCGATGGCCGCCAGACCGGCATCCTTTCCCGCGATGCGGCGAGCGAGGAGGCCATCATGCGTCTCGCCGCGCCGCGCCGCACGATTTCGAGACCTGCCGCATGACCGCCTTGAAACTCCTGTCCCGCACCAAGCTCTACTGGGGCCTGATCGCCATTTTCCTGATCGGCGTGCTGGGCTCGCCGGTCAGCTCCAAGGGCAACAACATCTTCCTGTCCTACGGCAATCTGCTCGACGTGCTGCGCCAGGTGTCGACCACCGGCCTGATCGCCACCGGCATGACGGCGGTGATCATCACCGGCGGCATCGATCTTTCCGTCGGTTCGCTGATGGCCATCTGTTCGGTGGTCTGCGCCATGCTGCTGACGGTTCCGGGCGTGACGCCGGGAGTGGTGCTTGGCGTGCCCACCGTCGCCGTGGTGGCGCTCTGTCTCGGCTTCATCGTCACCCGCTTCATCTTCCTCAATATCGAAAAGTCGCGCGCCGGCGCCGATGCCTCGCGCGACGCAAGGCTGGACCGCGCCCGCGGCCTGGTCACGCCGGCAATCGTCGGCGTGGTCCTGTGCTGTCTTTCCCTGTGGTACCTGCTGCCGCAGGTCGAGCCCAAATTCGGCGTCCTCGGCGTGCTGCTGGTCGCGCCATGCGTGGGCCTGCTGTTCGGTGCGCTCAACGGCTTCATCATCGTTGCCGGGCGGCTGCAGCCCTTCATCGTCACCCTGGCGATGATGGTGACGGCGTTGGGCATCGCCCGGCTGACCGCCGGCCAGAACAATGCTGTGCTGCCGGTCTATACCGGCTCGAACGCCACCGAGGATTTCGAGCTGCTGCGCTCGATGGTGTTCGGCGTCATTCCGATGCCCGGCCTGTTCTTCCTCGGCGCCATCCTGATCTATGGCGCGGTGCTGCGCTTCACGCCGTTCGGCCGCTATGTCTACGCCATCGGCGGCAATGAGGAGGCGGCCAGGCTTTCCGGCATCGCCGCCGGCCGGGTCAAGATCGTCACCTACGCCGTTTCGGGCCTGCTCGCCGGCATTGCCGCGGTGCTCTATGTCGCGCAGTACCGGCAAGGCAAGCCCGATGCCGGCGCCGGCCTGGAGCTCGACGCCATCGCCGCCGTGGTCATCGGCGGCACCAGCCTGATGGGTGGGCGCGGCAGCCTCACGGGGACATTCTGCGGCGTGCTGATCTTCGGGCTGCTGTCCAACATATTGCAGCTCCACAACATCAATTCGAACCTTCAGCTGGTGCTGAAGGGGATGATCATCATCGGCACAGTGCTCGTGCAGGAGCGCAATGCCGGTGATCTCCTAGCCTATCTGCGCCTGCCCGGAGCGGCGCACAAGGAAACGGCCGCGGCAAAACGGCCGTCGCAAGAGACCCGGTCTCTCAATCTCGGAGGAAACAAGAAATGAAACGACGTGACACGCTGAAGCTTGCCGCCCTTGGCGCGGCATTGCTGACCACCACCGCGCTGCTCTCCACCGGCCACGCCATGGCCCAGGACAAGAAGTGGAAGATCGGCTTCTCGCAGGTGACGACCATCGAGCCTTGGCGCGCGCAGTTCAACAAGGACATACTGGCCGAGGCCGCCAAGCACCCCGAGGTCGAGCTGATCATCACCGACGGCGAGGACAAGACCGAGAAGCAGGTTGCCGATGTCGAGAACCTGATCCGCCAGGAGGTCGATGCGCTCTTGGTGTCGCCGAAGGAATCGGCCGGCCTGACCGGCGTCGTGCAGCAGGCGATCGACGCCAAGATCCCGGTCTTCGTGCTCGACCGCAATGTCGACACCAAGGACTACACCCAGTTCGTCGGCGGCGACAACAAGCTGATCGGCCGCGCGGCCGGCGAATATGCCGTCGAGCTGCTCGGCGGCAAGGGCAAGGCATCGGGCAATGTCGTCGAGATCTGGGGCGGCATGGGCACCCAGCCGGCGCATGACCGCCATGACGGCTTCCATGAGTTCACCGACAAGGAGCCGGGCATCAAGTACCTGCTCGACCAGCAGTCGGGCGACTGGAAGCAGGACCAGGCCTATAATCTGATGGCCAACGCGCTGAAGAGCAACGAGAAGATCGATCTCGTCTACGGCCACAACGACCCGATGGCCTATGGCGCCTATCTTGCCGCCAAGGATGTCGGCCGCGAGAAGGACATCAAGTTCATCGGCATCGACGGCCTGCCCAACGAAGGCGTGCAGATGGTGAACAAGGGCGAGCTGACGGCGACCTTCACCTATGTCACCCCGGGCGCCGAGGGCCTTCGGCAGGCGATCAAGTTCCTCAATGGCGAGAAGGTCGAAAAGACCATCACCTTGCCGACGCAGAAGATCACCAAGGAAAACGCCGCCCAGGTGCTGAAGGACAACGGCCTCTGAGATTTCGCCGGAGATAAGCGCCGGCCCAAGGTCCAGGTTCTTCGTCCCAGGACAGCTTAGCGCCTTCCTCTCCCCCGTCGATCGGGGGAGAGGTGTCGAGCGAAGCTCGACGGAGTGGGGTCGACCCTTGGCGCGGTGCAGGAAGATTCTTGCGCCCTGGTCCCCTCTCAATATCCGTCGTCGGCGGTGGCCAGGTGGTTCCCCTCCGGAGGGAGAGGAAAGGACCTCGTCGTCGGCCCCTACGCCAATTTCGCCAGCAGCCTCATGAAGGTGGCGATCTCCCTGGCCGTGAGCGGTGCCAAGGTTTCCTCGGTAATCTCGCGCGCCAGCGGGATCAGGCGTTCGATCGCCTCGCGCCCTTCGGCGGTCAAATTGACCAGCAGCCGCCTCTTGTCGCCCTCGTGCTTGGAAAGCTCGACAAGGCCGCGCGCCTTCAGCCGGTCGATCACGCCCTTCACCGTCGCCGCATCCATGGCGATCAGCGTGCCGAGCTGGTTCTGCGAAGTCTCGCCGACATCGCGCAGCTTGGCCAATGCCGCGAATTGCGGTGGCGTCAGGTCGCCGATATGGGCAGCGAAGATCGAGACGTGGCGCTGATGCGCCTTGCGCAGGATGAAGCCGACCTGCTCCTGCAGGTGGTAGTCCTGATCGTCCGCCTCCTCGACCTCGACCAGCTTCAGCAGATTGTCTTCGCCGCTCACCGCAGCCCGTCCCATGCCTTGATGTCGTCGGCGGCCAGGCCGCCCATGCGATTGTGCACGCGCGGACCGCAGGTCATGGCGAGGCAGAACAGGATCTCGTCGGGACGCGGTCCGTCGCTGACGCCGACTTCCATCGCATCGAAATGGCTGCGCACATAGGCGGCGTTGATGTGGCCGAGAGGCACATCCAGCCGCGAGCCGAAGGCGCCGACCTTCTTGGCCGACGGCACGATCGCCTTGGCGTCGCCGAGCCGCTCGCGCATGGCGTAGCCGCCCGGCACATGCCAAAGCGCGCCATGCTCGAGCTCGCCCGATGTGCCGACGATGGCGCCTTTGCCATAGCCGTCGATCTGCTTCACGTCGCCACCCAATGCCGCGATCAGCCGGTCGGCGAGCAGGAGGCCAAGCGGCTTCAGATCGTCCATGGCGCTCTGCAATTCCTCGACATAGCGCCCGGCGAACGGGTTCTTCACGAGCGCCATGGCGGCGGCACGGCGGCGCGGCACCTTGGGCGCCGGCCCGCCCTCATGAAAGATCTCTTCGGTCAGCACCACGATCTTGCGGAGCGGAAACTCAGGCATGGGCAACTTCCTTCCCTGGACTTTTGTCGGGCGCGGCAAGCGCCATGGAGCCCTCGATGCGGGTCTTGCCGGCGAGGAACAGCGCCGACGCGGCGATCAGCCCCCTGCGGCGGAAATCTTCGGCGACGGCAAGTCCGCTGTCCAGCGCCGTGGCAATCTCTTCGGCAGAAAGCGGCCCGACCTCCTGCGTCACCAGTCTGTCGCCAAGGTCGTTGTCCGGCGCCAGATCATGCGCGGGCACACGCCGAATAGCGGGATGGTTGGCCAAGTCGACGGCATTGGCGATCAGCGTCGCCGCGGCATCGGCCTCTGCGCCGGTCCTCGCCAGCACGGTGACGGCGTCGGCGATGCCGAGCGAAAACGAGCGCCCGCGCCAGCCACTGGTGGCAACGCCTTGCACGCCGTCCTCGGCGCTGATGACGATGCGGTCGGCAAGGCCATGGCCGGTGCCGGCAATGGCAAGAGTGATCGATTGGCCGGCACCGAGATGAAGCGCGCTGTCGCCACCGTTGTTGGCATAGGCGCGATCGAGTTTTCGCCCGGCAATCAGTGCGGCAAGTATTTCGTCGGCTACCGAACCGGCGACGGCTGCCATCGGCGTGATGAAGTCGTCCGCCAATGGGGTAACTGCCGCTTCCATGCGCCGCGCCGTCGAGCCGGCGAAGGCGCGGGGGCGCAACGTGGCCGGCCGGCGCAACTCGGGCAATTCCTCCACCAGTTCCGGCAGGATGGTCTGGAATCGCGCCACGGCCTGCTCATAAGCTCGCCGGCATTCGCCTGGCGTCCCAAAGGCCTCGACGATCAGGTCGATCGGCCCGTGATTGAGGTGCAGCCGCTTGCCATCCCCGAGCCAATGCGCTTGCGGGCCGTTCATCGTCACGCGGCCCCGTTCGCGGGCGTGCGCCGCAATTGCGCCAGCGGCGGCCATGGGTTGCCGGCCGGCGCACCGTCGCCCCGACGCGCGTTCAGGTACTCGCCACCCTTGGCAACGACATCCTCGACGCTGCGGATCTCGGCGTCGTAGCCGCCGAGCCTGACATAGTCGTCGCGGCGCAGCGTGAATTCGATGGGCGCCACCAGCGCCGGCGTAGGCACATAGCCGAAGGCGCCTTCCGGCACGCGCGTCACATCCACCATCAGCGTGATGCCGCCGCCCGGCCAGACATAGACCGGCGCGCCGCCGACCGTCACATAAGTGGTCAGGCCCTGCACGGAACGCGTCAGGTTGACGGGGTTTTCGGTGACGCCGGCGCGCAGCGAACCGCCGGCGCCGCCGATGAACAGCACGGTGCACAGCGCCGGTTCGCAATTATCCTCGATCAGCCTGACCGACTTTTGCAACCGTTCCGGGAACGGCTTTTCGACAGGCTTCAACTGGTCGTCGAGTTCGTAATAGGCGAACTGTTCGCCGGTGGTCGAAACCATCAGCAGCGACAGGCCGGGCCGCGCGCCCTTCTTGGCGTTCCATTCGCCCAGGATCGACAGCGGGTCGGATATGCTGGTGCCGCCCCAGCCGGGGCCGGGCTCGGACACCTTGAAGTAGCGGCCGGGCGTCGAGCGGCGGCCGATGATCTTTATCCCCGTGTCCTGCCAGCCCAGCACCTTGCCGGCCTGATGCTCGGAGATGACGCCGGTGATGTGGTCGTCGACCACCACCACCTCGTCGACCAGGCCGCGCCATTGGGTGGCGAACATGCCGATGGTCGCCGACCCGCAGCCGACCCGCATGCGGTGCTCCTGCTTGCCGTCGATGACAGGCGGTTTGCCGGCTTCGACTGTTATCGTGGCTCCGCCGTCGATGCTCAGTTCTACTGGCTTGCGGTTGCACAGATCGAGCAGCGCATCGCAGGTGGCGCGGCCTTCGGCCTTGGAGCCGCCGGTCAGATGATGCACGCCGCCCAGCGACAGCATCTGCGAGCCATATTCGCCTGTCGTGACATGACCGATCGCCTCGCCTTGCGACCGCACGACAGCCGTTTCGGGTCCGATATGACGGTCGGTGTCGATCTTCACCTTGACGCCGCAATAGGAGAAGATGCCCTCCGTGACGACGGTGACGAGATCGACGCCCTCGACCTGCTGGCTGACGATGAAGGGCGCCGGCTTGTAGTCGGGATAGGTGGTTCCTGCCCCGATCGCCGTGACGAAGCGGCGGCCGGTGTTGACCAGTTCGCCGTCCCAGGCCTCGCCCTCGGCGACGAAGGGCACGACAGCGCCGCCGATCTCGGCGGTATGATCGAGAATGGTCAGCGGGTCCATGCGCACGATCCGGCCGCCGGCATTGCCGTAGCGGTCGCAAGCGCCGGTGCGGCCATCTGATATGTAGCACATCACAGGGCAGGCATCGCAGCGGATCTTCTCCGCCACCAGCTTCTCGCCGGGATCATGGGTTTCGAAGCGTTCGGCAAGCTCGCTCATCGGCATGCCTCCTTCTCGCGGATGGCGGCGCGGATGCGAGTCGGCGTCGCCGGAACTTTGGTGACCAGCACACCAGTGGCATGGCGGATGGCGTTGAGGATCGCCGGCGCCGTCGGGATCAGCACATGTTCGCCCAGGCCCTTGGCGCCGAATGGCCCTTCCGGGTCTGGCACCTCGATCAATATCGTCTCGATCGGCGGCACGTCGCCGATGGTCGGAATGAGATAATCGTGCAAATTCTCGGTGCGGCCGGGAATGTACTCTTCCATCAGCGCCATGCCGATGCCTTGCGCGATGCCGCCCTCGATCTGACCCTCGACCAGCAGCGGGTTGATCGCCTTGCCGACATCGTGCGCGGCTGTGATCTTGACCAGCTTGACCGTGCCGAGCTTGAGGTCGACCTCGAGCTCGGCGATCTGCGCGCCGTAACCATAGACCGCATAGGGCTTGCCCTGGCCCTTGGCGTCGAGCGGCAGCGTCGGCGGGTCGTAGGTCTCCTCGGCGCGGAAGACGAAGCCGTGGATATCCGCTTCGAGTGTGCCAAGATCGACACGGCGGACCGCCTCGCCCTCACGGATGACGATCGCCGGACCTTCGAGCTGAAGCGACGCTTTTTCCGAGACATTGGCAAAGCGCAGGATTTTTTCGCGCAAGGCGCGGCCGGCCTTCTCGGCCGCCTTGCCGGTGACGAAGGTCTGGCGCGAGGCCGAGGTCTTGCCGGCATCGGGAGTAATCGCGGTGTCGGCGTTTTTCAGCCGGAACCTTTCCAGGGGCAGGCCGAGCGCGTCGGCGCAGATTTGCGTGATGACGGTGTTGGAGCCCTGGCCGATATCGACCGCGCCCTGGTGCAGGATGATCTCGCCTGAAGCCGCGATGCCGACCCGGATGGTCGACGGATTGGGCAGCGAGGTGTTGCCGCAGCCATACCAGCAGGAGGCGATGCCGACGCCGCGCTTTTTATCCACGTTGGCACTGTTGAAGGCATCCGCGTCAGCCACTGCACGCGCCCAATGCGGCCGCAGGGCATCGAGGCATTCGGCAATGCCGACGCCCGATTCCAGTCTCTGTCCGGTGACTGTTTCGGATCCGTTACGAAGGCAGTTTCTCAAGCGGAAGTCGAGCCGGTCGATGCCGAGCTTGCCGGCCAGCTCGTCGTACAAGGTCTCCTGCATGATCGTCGCCTGCGGCACGCCGAAGCCCCGGAAAGCGCCGGAAATCGGCCCATGCGTATGCACGGCGCGGCCTTCCGCGCGGTAGTTCGGGGTGGCATAGGGACCCGAGGCATGCACCGGCACGCGGTTGGCGACGGTCGGTCCCCAGCTCGCGTACGCCCCGGTGTTGAAATCGCCTGAGAAAATCATGCCCGTGACATGGCCCTCGGCGTCGGCGCCAATGGTCGCTTGCATCTGCGCCGGGTGGCGCTTGGTGGTCGACATCATCGATTCATTGCGCGTGTAGGCAAGCGCCGCCGGCCGCCCGGTCCTCATCGCCACCAGGCCGACCAGCGGTTGCAGGGACACGTCGAGTTTGGAACCAAAACCGCCGCCCGTCGCGGTCGGCACGATGCGCACCTTGTCGACGGGCAGGCCCAGCACCTTCGCCGTGTCGTCGCGGTCCATATAGGGCGCCTGCGTGCAGGCGACGACGACCAGCGTGTCGCCATCCATATAGGCATGGCCGGCTTCCGGCTCGATATAGGCATGCTCGACATAGGACGTCTCGATCGCACCGGTCACGGTGACAGCGGCATCGGCAAGCGCCGTCTCGGGATCGCCGCGTTCGACGAAGCCCTTGGTCAGAAGGTTGGCCGGACGGTTCGCATGGATCAGCGCCGCTCCTTCGGCCTGTGCCTCGCAAGGCTGCAACAGGTGTGGCAATTCGGTCCAGCGGATCGGGAAATCCGACAGGTCGAGATCGAGCATCGCCTCGCGCTCGCCGGCAACAAGCGCCACCGCCTCGCCGCGAAACCGCGCCAAGCCTTCGGCGAGAGCCGGCTGGTCGGCGAACGGACCGATGACGCCGAAACAGTTCTTTCCCGGGATATCGGCCGCCGTGAAGATACCGGCGATGCCGGGACGAGCTTTTGCCCAGCCATCGAGGTCGCCGAAGGCGAAGCTGGCATGGTAGTGCGGCGAGCGGATTACCAGCACCGCCAGCGCATCGGCCGGGAACGAATCGCCGCCGAATTTCTCACCGCCGGTCACCTTCGGCACGCCATCGAGCCGGATCGGGGAGGAACCAATGGCGTGACCGGACCGAGGCAGACGGAAATCCAGGCTTGCAGCCTGGGCGGACGCATCCATCACAGCAGCGACGATCTTCCGGTACCCGGTGCAACGGCAGAGGACACCACCAAGCGCGTCCTGCACTTCGATCTCGCTCGGCCTGGCTTTCTTCTCCAGCAGGGCCGTCGCCGCCACCAGCAGGCCCGGCGTGCAGATGCCGCACTGCGCCGCACCATGCGCCAGGAAGGAGGCCTGTAGTGCCGACAGCCGGCCATTGGCGAGCCCTTCGACCGTCGTTACCGACGCTCCGGCGGCCGACGCCGCAGGCATCAGGCAGGCGCAGACCGGATCGCCATCGACCAGCACCGTGCAGGCGCCGCAGTCGCCGGCGTCGCAGCCGACCTTGGTCCCGGTCAGCAGCAATTCATCGCGCAGCACCGCAGACAGCCGGCGCAGCGGCGGCACGTTGACCGAGACGGCGGCGCCGTTGACCGCGAAGGTGATCTCCGCGCGTGCCAGGCCAACTGCATCACTGCCGGATAGGGCCCCGCCGGGTCGAGCCTGGCTGATGTGAGGCTGAGCTTTGTTCATGCCGCCACCCTGTCACCGCTCATCGGCCCCGCCGCCGCAAGCACGGCGCGGACAACGATTTCGCGCGCCGCGTCCTGCCGGTATTCGGCGCTGCCGCGCACGTCGCCGATCGGCGACAGCTCTTCCATCGGCGCGGCGAGGACCGCTGTAGCCAGCCCATGATCCGCCGCCAGTCCGCGCAGGGCCGCCTCGACCCCGCCGAGCCGCTTTGCAACAGCCGAGCAGGAACCGACGGCGACCGCCGCTTGCTCGACGATGCCGTCCTGCACGACTAGGCGTGCCCCCACCATGGCGATCGAGATGACGAGATAGCGCCGCGCGCCGAGCTTGACGAAAGCCGACATACCCGCGCCGGCCGCTTTCGGCACGCGGATGGCGGTTACCATCTCGCCGGGCCGCAGGTCCGTGCGGCGATTGCCGAGGATGAATTCCCGGAGCGGCAGGTGGCGCACCGCTTGCGCCGAGCGCAGTTCTATCTCGGCGTCGAGCACCAGCAGCGCCGGCACGCCATCCGCGGCCGGCGAAGCGTTGCAGAGATTGCCGGCGATCGAGGCGACATTCTGGATCTGAACGGACCCGACCTCCCGCGCGGCCGCTTTCAGCGCATCGAAGGCCGGCGGCAAGGGATGGCGAACGATATCGGTCCAGCTGGTGCGCGCCCCGATCTGCCAGTGCGTTTCCGTTTCCGCAATGCCGCGCAGCGCGGCCAGCCCGTTGACGTCGAGCACATTGTCGCGGAAAGGCTTGTTGCCTTGCGCCGGGTAGAAGTCGGTGCCGCCGGCAAGGATGCGCCACGAAGCTTCGCCAAGCAGGGCGAGCGCCTCGTCGACCGTGGTGGGTTTCGCGTAACGGATCACGCTTTGCCTTCCCAGAAAAAGGGCCTTTCCGAGGGAACTTGCCGGCGTCCGGGCCCGGCTTAAATTCATTCGTATGCAAATGATATCAAGTCGGCGGAAATTGTCAAAGCCGGAGTTTGCGCAGCACCCGCACGGCTGCCGCCGCCACGCATTTGTTCTTCGCAAAATCTAGGTGCTGGGGCGCCCTTTGCGCGTTCGGGGTTGCGCCCGGCGCTCTAATGGTTGACGCGGCCCGCCATCTGGTCAAGTTTCTCCCTCCGGTCGCGCCAGCGGCTTTCTTTCGCCGGGATCCCCTTGGGAGCCCGCGCCCGATACCGACAGGAAGGAACCCCATGGCCGAAGAAGCGCTTGTCGTCATCGACCTGCAGAACGACTTTTGCCCTGGCGGCGCGTTGGCTGTGACCGGCGGCGACGAGATCGTGCCGCTGGTCAACGACCTGATCCGGCGAACCGATCATGTCGTGCTGACGCAGGACTGGCATCCAGCCGGCCATTCGAGCTTTGCCTCAAGCCATCCAGGCGCCCAGCCTTTTGAAACCATCGAGATGCCCTACGGCCAGCAGACATTGTGGCCTGACCATTGTATCCAGGGCAGCCTCGGCTCGGATTTTCACTCGGGTCTTGCCTGGACCAAGGCCGAGCTCGTCATCCGCAAGGGATTTCGGCCTGATATCGACAGCTATTCGGCCTTCTTCGAGAACGACCACACGACGCCGACCGGCCTTGCCGGCTATCTCAGGGAGCGCGGCATCGACACTCTGACCCTGGTCGGCCTGGCGACCGATTTCTGCGTCGCCTTCTCGGCGCTCGACGCGGTCAAGCAGGGGTTCAGGACCACTGTCAGGCTCGATGCCTGCCGCGGGATCGACCTCAACGGTTCGGTCGAGACGATGTTGGCAAGGATGCGCCAAGCAGGCGTGACGCTCGAAGACCACGCGGCGGACTGACCTCATCGTGGGAGAAGAGAAGGGGTCGATAGGGGCGACGGCTTTGACGGCAAGTGCCGTGGTGGCTGTCGCGATGCTGTTACCGGGAACGGCCTTCGCCGCGGAAGAGCACGGCCTGCCAGGCCGGACGATGTCGCTGTGGTGGGCACTGCCCTTTGCCGGGCTGTTGCTGTCGATCGCCACGGGACCGCTGCTTTTCAACCATGTCTGGGAGCATCATTACGGCAAGATTGCTGCATTTTGGGCGGCTCTCGTGGTGGTGCCGCTCGCATCGGCCTTCGGCACGACGGTGGCAACGGAAGCGGTGCTGCATGCGCTGCTCACCGAATACATGTCGTTCATCATTCTCCTGTTCGCGCTGTTCACCATTTCGGGCGGCATTCTCGTGGCCGGCAACATCCACGGCACGCCATTGGTCAATGCCGGGCTGCTGCTCATCGGCGCCCTGCTCGCTTCCGTCATCGGCACTACCGGCGCCTCGATGATCCTTATCCGGCCGCTTATCCGCGCCAATGACAACCGGCCGTTCAACGCCCATGTCATCATCTTCTTCATCTTCCTGGTGTCCAACATCGGCGGTTCGCTGACGCCGCTCGGCGACCCGCCGCTGTTCGTCGGCTTCCTGCGCGGCGTCGATTTCTTCTGGACCACCGCCAACCTCTGGCGCGAGACCCTGTTCGTCAGCGTCGTCGTGCTCGCCGTCTTCCTGGCGATCGACACCACGCTGCATCGCCGCGAAATGGGCGCGCCAAAGATCAAGGACCCGACGCCGGACACGAAAGTGCGCATCCGCGGCCTCCCCAACCTGCCGCTGCTGGCCGGCGTGATCGGTGCGATCCTGCTTTCGGCCACATGGAAGCCCGGCATCAGTCTTTCCATTCAGGGGGTGGACCTCGAGTTGCAGAACCTTGTGCGCGATGCCGTCATCCTGGCGCTTGCCTTCGTTTCGCTGGCCGTCTCGCGCAAGGAGTATCGGCAGGCGAACGGTTTCAACTGGGGGCCGATCGCGGAAGTGGCGAAACTGTTCGCCGGCATCTTCGTCTGCATCGTGCCCGTGGTCGCCATCCTGAGGGCCGGCCACGAAGGCGCGCTAGCGCCGCTGGTCGCGCTCGTCACGTCAGCGCAGGGCATGCCCAACGATCTCGCCTATTTCTGGCTGACCGGAGCGCTGTCGTCCTTCCTGGATAACGCTCCAACCTACCTGGTGTTCTTCGAGCTGGCCGGCGGCGCTCCCCGGCATCTGATGACGGAGCTCGCTTCGACCTTGGCGGCGATCTCGGCGGGTGCGGTGTTCATGGGCGCCAACACCTATATCGGCAACGCGCCGAACTTCATGGTCTACGCCATTGCCCGGCACCGCGGCGTGAACATGCCGGGTTTTTTCGGCTACATGGCATGGTCGGGCGCGGTGCTGATCCCGACGTTTTTGATCGCCGGGTTTTTGTTCTTTGGATAAGCCCACGATGGCGCCAAGCGGTTGACGCGGAACGGCTACTAGGGGAGATAGTGCTCAGCCTACGCCGACATAGCGCCTGACCGCCGACGGGTCGGCGCGCAACGCCTCGACATCGACCGTCTCGCGGTTGCGGCCGTTCTCGATGAAGGCGACGCGGTCGGCTACCGACAGCACGGCGTCGACCCGCTGCTCCACCAGGATGGTGGAAACGCCCAGTTCGCGCAGCTTCGCCACCGTTTCGCGGATTTTTGCGATCATCGACGGCATCAGCCCTTCGGTCGGCTCGTCGAGCAGTAGCACCTGCGGTTCCAGGCAGAGCGCGCGTGCCATGGCCAGCATCTGCTGCTCGCCGCCCGACAAGGTGCCCGAGCGCTGCCTGAGCCGCTGGCGCAGCAGCGGGAACAGGTTGAGCACGTTTTCGCGCACGGCCTTCCCCTTGCCGCGCGCCATCAGCCCGATCTCGATGTTCTCCGCCACCGTCATTTCGGCGAACAGCCGCCTGCCTTGCGGCACATAGGCAATGCCGGCTTTGGGCACCTCGTGGGCGGCCAGGCCGGTCAATTCCTGGCCTGCGAGGCTGATCGAACCGGCACTCGCCCGGACCAGTCCCATGATGGCTTTCAGCGTCGTCGTCTTGCCGGCGCCGTTGCGGCCGAACAGGCACAGCACCTCGCCCTTGTTCAGCACCAGGTCGAGCCCATAGAGCACCTGGATCTCGCCATAGAAGCAGTCCAGTCCCGCGATCCGCAACGCTTGCGTCTTGCTCGTCTCGGTCATGGGGCGGTCCCCAGATAGGCTTCCTGCACCGCCGCATTTTCGCGGATCGCCTCCGGCGTGCCCTCTGCCAGGATCTTGCCGGCGTTGAAAACGGTGATGCGGTCGGCAAGCTGCATGACGACAGGCATGTTGTGCTCGATCAGGAGCACGGTGGCGTCGCTGGCGATCTCGCGCACCAGGGCGATGAAATTGTCGATCTCGCTGTCGGCGAGCCCCTGCGTCGGCTCGTCGAGGATCAGCAGGCGCGGCTTCAGCGCCAGGCCCATCGCCACCTCCAGCAGGCGCTGGTGGCCATAGGACAATTGACCGGCCGGCATATGGGCGCGGTCGGCCAGCCCGGTGCGTGCGAGCGCCGACATGACAGCGGCCTGTATCGCGCTCTTGGAATGGCCATGCCGTAGCGTCAGTTGCACGGGCAGCGCGACGTTGGCGTAAACGGACAGGTTGGCATAGATGCTGGTGATCTGGAACGTGTAGGCGATGCCCTGGCGGACCCTGACATAGGCCGGCAGGCCGGTGATGTCGGAGCCGTCGAAAACGATCGATCCGGACGAGGGCGGGATACGGCCGCTGATCAGGCTGACGAAAGTGGTCTTCCCGGCACCGTTGGGGCCGATGACGGCGCGGATTTCGCCCGGCACCAAGGTGAAATCGACGCTGTCGACGGCGCGCAGGCCGCCGAAATTGCGCGACAGGCCTTTGGTGGTCAGAAGCGGCGTCATGGCAGCCATCCGAGCCAGCGCTGCCGGATGCTGCCCAGAATGCCTTTCGGGAAGAACAGCACCAGCAGGATCAACGCGACGCCGACGATCAACAGGTAGGCGGAGGTGAAGCCGCTGGTGACGTCGATAACATAGTACATGAACAGCGTGCCGATCAGCGGTCCGAGCGTGGTGGCGGCGCCGCCGAGCAGCACCCACAGCAGCGGCAGGATCGAGTACTGTACCGAGGCGAAGCTCGAGCCGACATAGCCGAACAGCAGCGCATAGGCAGCGCCCGACGCCGCGCAGATGGCGCCGGAGACGACCACGGCGGCGAGCTTGTTGGAGAAGGTGTCGTACCCCAGCATTTTGGTCCGTTCCTCGTTCTCGCGGATGGCGACCAGCACGCGGCCGTATCGGGAGCGGACGACGGCCAGCGTGACCAGAAGCACGAGCGAGAACAGAGCCAGCGCGCTCATGTAGCGCACCGTCGGATTGGTGAGATCGAGCGACGTCGCGCCGAAATTCAGGACGCGTGCCGGCTGCGGCACCACTATGCCCTGGTCGCCGCCGGTCCACGCGGCAAAATAGAGGATGAGGAGGTAAAAGACCTGCGCGAACATCATGGTGACGATCATGAAGGCGACACCCGTAGTGCGCAGCGCCAGCAGCCCGATCACCAGCGCCAGCACCGCGCCGCAGGCGATACCGCTCAACAAAGCCGCCGGCACGCTCCAGCCAAGCTGGATGACGGCGAGGCCGGCGCCGTAGAGGCCGGCGGCAAAGAACATGGCATGACCGAGACTGAGCAGGCCGACATAGCCGAACAGCATATTGTAGCCCATGGCGAAGACCGCCAGCACCATGATGCGGGCGACGAGGCCGTGATGATAATCCGGCAGCACCAAGCTCAGGACAAAAAGCAGCGCGATGACGCCGAGATGCAAGCCATAGGCTTTTGCCGGCGAGGTCTCGCTCATCGCGTCGCCGTCCCGAACAGGCCCTGCGGCCGGAACACCAGCACCATGGCGACCAGCAGCGTGGCGATGATCTTGGCCAGCGTCGGCGAGAAGAACATCGAGATGATGCCGTCGGACAGGCCGATCAGCACGGCGGCGATGACGGTTCCGCGCAGCGAGCCGAGGCCGCCGATGATGACGACGATGAAGGAAAGCAGCAGCGGGTCCTGCCCCATCAGGTAATGCGCCTGGCTGATCGGCACGATCAGCACCGCCGCTATGGCCGCCAGCATGGCGCCGAGCGCGAAGACGCCGCCATAGACTCGATCGACAGGGATGCCGAAGGCCTGTGCCGTCTCGCTGTCATACTGCGTGGCACGCATGACGAGGCCGACCCTGGTGCGCGTCAGCACCAGCCATGTCACGACGAGCAGAAGGACGGATGCCGCGATGATCGACAGCTTGTAGCCCGAATAGCCGAACCACGGCAGAAGGATGCGATAGCTGAAGGGCGGCTCTACCGGGCGCGCTTCCGGACCATAGAAGGTCAGCGCCAGCTGCTGGATAATGTAGAGCATGCCGATGGTGGCGACGATGGTGGCTTCCGGATTGTAGTTCAGCCGGCGCAGCACCAGCCGCTCGGCCACCAGTGCAAGGGCGCCGACGACCAGCGGTGCGATGATAAGTGCCGCCAGGAACCCGAGCGCCGGATGGCCTCCGATCGCAGTCGTGATCGCCCAGGCGAGCACGGCGCCCAGCATGAAGAACTCGCCATGCGCGACGTTGACCACGCGCATCACGCCGAACACCAGCGACAGGCCGAGCGCGGTCAGCGCCAGCACGGCGGATGTGACGAGCCCTTCGAGGGCGGCAAGGAGGAGGTGGGGTCCGAAATGCATGGGTTAGGCACTCACCGATAGCGCAATCGCGCCCCTTGAGGGGGGTGAGAAGTGGTCCGCGCAGCGGACGGAAAGCCAATTGCTTGGCTTTCCGAACGACGAACGCCCGGAGCGACAGCGAAGGGCCGGGTCCGGTAGGACAGAGGGGGGTGGCTTGGCGCTCACGCTTGCTGTTGAGCCGGCCTATAACGCCTGCGTCGTATAATCCCCCTCGGCCTCGTAAAGCCCGTCCTCGATCTTGGTCTTGTGCACCACCTTGAGCTTGCCGCCGTCGACCTTGGAGATGTTCTGGATGCCGAAGCACTGGTGGATCTTGCCGTTGAAGGTTTTTGGCCCCTGCGGATGCTCCGGACCTTCGGCGAATTCGGTCAGCGCCTCGGTCGCCTCGACCAGCTTGGCGCGGTCTTCCGGGCCCTTGTAGCCGGCGTCTTCCATCGCTTTCTTGACGACGTAGAGCGTCTCCCAGCAGCCGAACATGTGCGCGGCGGTGGAGACGTCCTTGGGGTCGCCGACGGCCGCGCCATTGTCGTCGATGCCGACGGCGGCGCGATAGGTCTTCTGCGCCTCGGAATCGTCCGCCTGGGCATAACGCGGCGAGCCTTCCCAGAAATGACTGCCGTCCAGGAATTCGAGCCCGGGGCTGTTGATGTCGACGGCTTCGAGCGAATCGATGAAGCCGAACAGCTGCGGCCGGTTGGAACCGTAGAACTCGCCAAGCTCCTTGACGAAGGTGAGCACCGCCGGGCCGACCATGACGTGGTAGATCACCTCGGTCTCGGCCGGAATCTGCGGGAAGTATTTGGTGAAGGAGCTCTCCGTCGGCGGAATGGCGATTTGCGCGATGACCTCTGCGCCCTGCGCCTTCAGCGCCGGCGGGAGGTAGTCGCGGTGGTCGTAGCCGAAAGCGAAATCGGGGAAGATCTGCGTCACCTTCTTGCCGGCATTGGCCGCGATCCACGGCGCCATCGACTGGATCTGGCTCTTTACGTCCGTGATGCCGGGCTGGAAGACATAGCGGTTGAGCTTGGTCGAGGCGACATGGTGGCCTTCGCTGACGACGAAATAGGGCATCTTGGCTTCGCCGGCGGCGGGTGCCGAGCCGATGACGACATGCGAAAACAAGGTGCCGAAGACGATGTCGGTCTTGTGCTGGGTGGCGAACTTGCCGACCACCTCGGCACCGCGGCCGGGATCGGTGCCGTCATCCTCGATGATGACCTCGACCGGCCGGCCATTGATGCCGCCGGCCGCGTTGATCGCCTTGACCGCAGCGGCCGTGGTCTTCTCGTACCAGCGGCCATAGGCGGCGCCGATGCCGGTTCGGTGCGACTGGAAGCCGATCTTGACCGGGGCGGAGCTTTGCGCCTGGGAGTAGCGGACGAAACCGGGCGCGACCGCCAGGCCGGCGCCGGCGGCCAGACCCTTCAGCGCGGTGCGGCGGGTGAGACCGGCCTTGGAGAGATCGAAAAACCCATTCTTGTCAGTCACGGCAGTTCCCCTGTTTTTGAGTTTTGACCAATGGCTGGAACGTAGCAGACCGCGTCCTGCGGACGGCCGAAATTGCATGTGTACAAACTAAATCACCAAAGCCCGGACACGGCAATGCCGTTTCCCCAGGGGGATCCCGGTTTATTTCCACCGCGTCTAGCCAACGGTCGGCGTGGCGAGCAGCCAGAGGCCGAAGACGGTGTAGGCGATCATCAGCAAGGTGAGCGGAAACTGGCTGAGCGCGGCGCGGGCGGGAACCGGATGCAGGCGTGCGGCGAAGCCGTGGGCGACGAGCACGGCAAGCAGATGACCGAGAATGATGGCACCGGCCTGGATGTTCCACAGCCACCATGCCGAGCCCGCGCCGGCGACGATGCCGGCCTCGATCTGCATGTCGGCGGTGCCTAAAAGGTTCCAGCCGAGCGCAAACGGATCGGACAGCGCCGCAAGCGCATACTGGCCGTCGACCAGCAGCGCCGTCAGGTAATGCGCGATGTGGTAGGCGAGCGCGATCGGCACGATCGACCAGACCAGCAGCCCCGTCGCCTCGCCAAGCCTGTGGCCGCCGCCGGCGAGCTTCTGGCCGACGACCACGGCAAGCAGGAAGACCGCCGCAAGCAGCATGAATGTCAGGACGAGGCCAAAACTGCCGCTGCCGATCACCGCCGTGCGGCCGGGGAATTCAAGCGGATTGATGCCGAACAGGCCCAGCCAGAAGAAGGTCTTCGACAGGCCGTCATAGGAAACCGAGGACAGGGCGAGCAGCAGGAAGGCCACGCCGCTTGCCGGCAAAGGCGCGGCGGTCAGCAGCTTGGCGCCCGGCCAGCATAGCGCAAGCCGGCCGCGCTCGTCGCGCACGAGCGGCGCGAAGCGTGCCACCATTGAGAAGAAGACGGTAAGGAACTCGCCGCTGCGGGCCCACGCCCCATAACCGAACGACAGCATCGCCAGCAAGGTGAACAACCAGTAGAGGCCGGCGGCCCGGGCCAGCCGTGTCGGATCGTCGGGCGCCGGATCGATGAGCTCGAACCAGGCAAAAGCGAAGAACAGGATAACAGCCAGCCAGTATCCGAGCCATGATGGAAGGCGCCTGGCCGCTTCATCGCCTCTGCCGGTCAGACGCAACAGGAGACGCACCGGCCCGTACCAGGGATTGAGCCAGGACCAGAGATCGCCGAGGAAACCTTGCAGCAGCGTGAAGCCGGCCCACAGCAGTGTCCAGATCACCAAGGGCAGCGGGTTGGAGAGCGGATCGCGGCTGCCGAGAAAGCCGGCGGAGATGAGGAATGCCAAGCCGGCAAAGGATATCAGGCTGGCAGCGGTGCGGGCATCATCACCCAGTGTGAACAGTGGCAGGCGCCGCCGCCAGAAACGATCGAGCCGATGCGCCGGCAGCAGCGCCAGCACGAGGAAGCTTGCGGCCACGGCGAAAGCGCCGCCGATCAGGTAATAGCCGGTCGGCAGGAGCAGGACGTGGCCGCGGTCCGAGGCGTGGGCGAAGGCTGGGGTGGGTGAGAGGAGCAATAGAGCGATAGGCAAAAATGCTAATGACCGACGACGGCACTCTACGGCGCCCCCCTCTGTCCTGCCGGACATCTCCCCCTCAAGGGGGGAGATTGGCGGTTTCTCTGTCGGCGCTTCCCTTGCAACGCCGGAGGTTCGCGAAGACGAAGATGACAGCATGATCTCCCCCCTTGAGGGGGAGATGTCCGGCAGGACAGAGGGGGGCGCCAAGGAACTCAGCCTATCCGACTTTGCCGTCTCGTATGGCGATGCCGGAAGCACCGGTCGTGCCCTCACACCTTGACCAACTGCTCCACCCGGTCCTTTTCACCGAAGATGCGCAGATACCGCTCGATCTCCTTGAGGTCACCCGTCGCCTTGGCTGGATTATCCGAGAGCTTCACGGCCGGCCGGCCGTTGGCCTCGGTGACCTTGCAGACCAGCGATATGGCGTCGAGGCTGTCGGTCGCCGTAGGCGCACAGCCCTCGAAATCATTGGTCAGGTTCGTGCCCCAGCCGAAGGACATGCGCACCTTGCCCTTGAAGTGGCGGTAGGTCTCCTCGATGGTCTCGACCTCGAGCCCGTCGGAGAAGATCAGCAGCTTCTGCCTGGGGTCCTTGCCCTTCTCGCGCCACCAGGACAGGATCTTCTCGCCGCCCTCGATCGGCGGCGCGCTGTCGGGGCGAAAGCCCGTCCAGTCGGCCACCCAGTCCGGCGCGTCGCGCAGGAAGGAAGCCGTACCGAAGGCGTCGGGCAGCACGATCAGCAAATTGCCGCCATAGTAGCGCTGCCAATCCTGCAGCACCTTGTAGGGCGCCTGTTTCAATTCCTTTTCCGAATTGGCCAGCGCCCCAAGCACCATCGGCAGTTCATGCGCGTTGGTGCCCAGCGCCTCGAGGTCGTTGTCCATGGCCAGAAGCACGTTGGAGGTGCCGGTGAAAGCCTCGCCGATGCCTTCCTTCAGCGCTTCCACGCACCAGCGCTGCCACAGGAAGGAATGGCGCCGGCGCGTGCCGAAGTCGGAAATACGGATGCCGGGCAGCGCCTTCAGCCGTTCGGTCTTGGCCCACATCTTGGCCTTGGCGCGGGCGTAGAGCACGTCGAGCGTGAAAGGCCCGAACGAACGCAAGGCGGCGCGCGAGCGCAATTCGTTGATGATGGCGAGTGCGGGAATCTCCCACAGCGTGGTGTACATCCACGGGCCGCTGAAGGAGAGTTCATACTGCCCGCCGCGCCTGGAAAGCTCGTACTCGGGCAACCGGAAATTCTCCAGCCAGGCCAGGAATTCCGGCTCGAAGATCTGCTTGCGGCCATAGAAATTGTTGCCCCCCAGCCAGATCATCTCCTTCTTGGAGAAGCGCAAGGTGCGGGCGTGGTCAAGCTGTTCGCGCAACTCGCCCTCGTCGATCTCCTCGGCCAGCCGCACCGAAGTGGTGCGGTTGATCAGCGAAAAGGTGGCGTCGACCTTGGGGTACATCCCCCAGATCATCTGCAGCATCAGAAGCTTGTAGAAATCCGTGTCCAGCAGGCTGCGCACGATCGGGTCGAGCTTCCAGGTATGGTTGTAGACGCGCCGCGCAATATCGGTCCTGGCCATGTCTCGTTACCGCCTTCGCTGCCTGCCGCCCATGATCGCGACAGGCCTCATAGCATCGAATTGGCAAAAGCGCTGCCCGGTTTCAGGCTGGCCCGACAAAAAGAAAGACCTGCGGCAGCCAACCCGTCCGAACGCAATTGATTTTTCCAAAGCGCTACCGGACACTCCGGAGAGACAGACAGGAGAAAACCGACATGGGTTATGACAGCGGCAAGCTCGACGCGTTGCGCCGCAAATATGGCGAGAGCCATGGCGGCGAGATGTTCGACCCGAAGTTCCGCAAGGTCGCCGACAAGATATTTTCCAAGTCGGGCACGCGGCTGGCGCCCTATTCCGGTATCCCCACCTTCCTCGCCGCGCCCTATCGCGAAATATCGGCCGACAACCCGGATTTCGGCGATTTGCAGGTGGCGATAACAGGCGTGCCGATGGATCTCGGCGTCACCAACCGGCCGGGCTCCCGCTTCGGGCCGCGGGCGCTGCGCGCCATCGAGCGCATCGGCCCCTACAATCACGTGCTGGAATGCGCTCCCACGCATGAGCTCAGGGTCGCCGACATCGGCGACGTGCCGTTCCAGAGTCGCTACCGGCTCGAGACCTGCCATGAGGACATCGAGCGCCGCACCAACCAGATCGTCGATGCCGGCGTCATTCCATTGTCGGTCGGCGGCGACCATTCGATCAGCCATCCGATCCTGAAGGCCGTCGGCAAGAAGGCCCCGGTCGGCCTCATCCACATCGACGCCCATTGCGATACAAGCGGCTTGTTCGACATGACCAAGTTTCACCATGGTGGCCCGTTCCGCAACGCGGTGCTCGATGGCGTGCTCGACCCGACGCGCACCATCCAGATCGGCATCCGTGGCTCGGCCGAATATCTGTGGGAGTTCACCTACGAATCCGGCATGACCGTGATCCATGCCGAGGAGGTGACCGGCCTCGGTATCCCCGCCATCATCGAGAAGGCGCGCAGAATAGTCGGCGACGGACCGACCTATGTCTCCTTCGACATCGACAGCGTCGATCCGGCCTTCGCGCCGGGCACCGGCACGCCGGAAGTCGGCGGCCTGACGACTCGGGAAGTGCTCGAACTGCTGCGTGGCCTCAAAGGCCTCAACATCGTCGGCGGCGACGTGGTCGAGGTGGCGCCGCAATATGACGCGACCACCAACACCGCGCATGCCGGCGCCCAGGTGCTGTTCGAAATACTGAGCCTGATGGTGTTCAGCCCGGCGCTCAAAAACAGCTGACGCCGACAATGACGGAAAGGCCACCGGACAACCCGGCGGCCCTCTGCATCAGTGTTCGAACACCAGCGGCGGCGCGAGGCGATCCCGCCGTAGCCAGCGCGCCAGAAGCAGCGCCGCCACCACCGCCAGTCCGCTGGACAGCCCGATCCAGATGCCGACGCCATGGAAGCCGAACGGGAAGGCGAGCAGCACGCCCAGCGGCAGGCCGACGCCCCAGTAGCCGATGGCGGCATAGATCATCGGCACCTTGGTGTCGTGCAGGCCGCGCAGCATGCCGGCGGCAACCGCTTGCGCGCCGTCGAAGACCTGGAACAGGGCCGCGAAGACCAGGAACGATACGGCAAGCGTGATCACCCTGGCATTGGCTGGATTGGTCAGATCGATGAAGGCGCTGATCAAGAGATGCGGCCACAGGATCATTACCAGGCCCATCAGGGCCATGAACGAGACGCCGATGACGAAGGCGGTCCAGCCGGCGCGCGAGACGCCTTCCGGATTGCCGGCGCCATGCGCAAGCCCGACGCGCACCGTCACCGCCTGGTTGAGGCCGAGCGGCACCATGAAGGAGATCGACGCGATCTGGATGGCGATGGCGTGCGCGGCAAGCGAATCCGCGTCGATCAGGCCCATCAGCAGCGCCGCGGCATTGAAGATCGTCACCTCGAAAGCCAGGATGCCGGCGATCGGCAGGCCGAGCCGCAGCAGGCCCTTGAAGCGCGGCCAGTCGGACCGCCAGAAGCGGCCGAACAGATGATAGCGCCTGAATTTCTTCTCCCACATCACCACGGCGGCCATGCCGACGAACATCAGCGTTGAGGACAGCGAGGTGGCAAGGCCCGAGCCTGATATGCCCATGGCCGGGACGCCGAGATTGCCGAACATGAACACCCAGTTGAAGAGCGCGTTGCAGGCGACGGCGACGAAGACGATGATTAGCGCCCAGCCCGGCCGCTCCAGCGCCGAGATGAAGGAACGCAGCACGATATAGCCGTAGAAGGGCAGCACCGCCCATTCCAGCCAGCGCAGATAGATGCCGGCGCTGTGCGCCAGAGCGGGCTCCTGGCCCATGGCGAGCAGCACGTTCTCGCCGTGCCAGAGAAAGATCCAGATCGGAATGCAGATGAGGATCGCCAGCCACAGGCCCTGGCGCACGGTGCGGCGCAGGTCGCGCACCGAATGGCGGCGGCGGCCGAGCTCGGTCGCCATCATCGGCGAGGTCGCCAGCATCAGGCCGAGGCCGAAGATCAGCGGCATGAAATAGAGATTGGCGCCAAGCGCGCCGCTGGCCAGCGTGTCCGCCCCCAGCCTGCCCATCATCATGACGTCGGTGGCCGTCATGGCGGTCTGGCCGAGATTGGTCAGCACCATCGGCCAGGCGAGCGCCAGCGTCGCCCTGATTTCCTGACGCCAAAGATTTTCCGGCGCGCGAGCGCCGGCTTCGATCGCAGACATTGTTCCGCTCTTTCAAGGTCGCGGCGCGTCGGCAAAAAGCCGGAAGCCGCGTGTCAAACGGCAAAACCTTCAGTTTCGCGGCGTTTGCGCCGTCTCTTGAACGAAATGCGACATGAAGGCAAGGGAGGAGGCACTGGAAGAGATTGAGCCAGCGGCATGTCAGGGAGATGCCTGCGTCTCGTTCCCTTGCCGGCCAGGGGCTGCTACGGATCATCAAGAGACATGAGCAGCCGGCGAATTGCCGGGAGGGAAGGATGCAGTTCAGGCGCAGGAAAAATCCGGCCGCGATCCCGCGCACGGCGCCGGCCTTCGAACATATCGTCACCGAGGCGAGCGACAGTTTCCTGTGGCGGCTGGACGACTATCCCTGGGAGCGCAATGTCTGGAATTTCCATCCTGAGTACGAAATCCACCTGTTGCGAAAATCTTCCGGCGTCGTGCTGGTCGGCGACCACATCGGCGAGTTCGGGCCGGGTTATCTGACCATCGTCGGCGGCGGGCTGCCGCATGATTGGGTGACGGCGGTGCAGCCGGGCGAACTGATCGAAGGCCGCGACATCGTCCTCCAGTTCGATGCCGAGAGGCTGCGCGGCTCGGCTGGCCTGTTGCCCGAACTGCGCGAACTGGAGCCGTTTCTGGAGCGGTCGCTGCGCGGCATGGTTTTTCATGGCCGCACGGCATTGGAAGGCGCCGAGCTGATGGAACGGATGGGGGAGGTCAGCGGGCTAACCAGGTTCTGCCTGTTCCTGAATCTCGTCGATCTCCTCGCCAGGACCGACGAATACGAGCTGTTGTCCTCGCCGGATTTCTCCCCGGTTCTGGATGCCGCCTCGCTCGACATCATCCAGCGCACGCTGACCTATCTGTTCCAGCATTTCGCCGAGGATCTGAAGCTGCCTGATGTGGCGGCGCTCGCGGGAATGACCGAGAGCACATTCTCGCGCTTCTTCCAGAAGAACACCGGCAATTCCTTCAGTGACCACCTTGCCAAGCTGAGGCTCTGGCAGGCCTGCAAGCTGCTGGCCGATACCGATATTCCGATCACCGACATCTGTTTCCAGGTCGGCTACATGAACATCTCCAATTTCAACCGCGCCTTCATGCGCAAGCACAAGATGACGCCGTCATCCTATCGCAAGCTGTCGCGGCAGCGGCTGGCGATGCGCGCGTAAGCACGCCCTAAAAACCACCGCCCCCGAGTCCGTTCGATACTCATGTGAGATTGGCCGCAACGGGATGCCGGTTTTTGCGCCGCACAATGCATAAAAGTACAGGTCTTCTGCAACGGGGCTTCTAGCGCGAGCCGCTGCAACTCCGCATTTTGGCGATGGGTGGCAAGTCGCTCGGGCGATGGTGAGGATCGCGCAAGCCGAGGACGTCCGCTTCCTGCGACGTGTTCCTGGAGGAGAAAATAATGAAACCAATTCGGCTCGCTGCCAGCCTTGGTGCAGCTTTCATGCTTTCCGCTACCGTTTCCACCATCGCTTTGGCGCAGGCGCCGGTCTGCTCGGCGCCGGTCAAGGTGCTGGCGCAGCCACGTGACGGCCTGACGCTTCTGGAGGACTCCAAGGCCGAGTTCGAGAAGCTTGCCGGCGCCGGCTTCCAGATCGATTACCTCAACGAGAACGACCGCCGGGCAAAATCGCGCGCCGACGCGTCCACGGTCGGCAACTACAACGTCTACTATGTCGACGAAGCCAATGTCGCGCTGTTCGCTTCCTCGAAATGGATCGTGCCGCTGGCCGACTATTATCCGGCCGACTACGACTATGCCGATTTCGATCCCGGCCGCCAGAAGGTCGCCACCTATGATGGCAAGGTCTGGTTCGCGCCGCTGACCGGCGGCGGCGACCTGATGGTCTATCGCAAGGACGTGCTGGAGGCAGCCGGCATCCAGCCGCCGAAGACGCTCGACGAGCTGATCGCCGACGTGCCGAAGCTGACCAATCCGGACAAGGGCATGTATGGCATCGCGCTGCGCGGCGCGCGCGGTTCGGGCGCCAATGTCTGGCGCTGGATGCCGTTCTTCAAGGCCTATGGCGGCCAGTGGTTCGACGGCGACAAGCCGGTCTTCAATTCCGACGCCGCGGTCAAGGCGACCGAGACCTACCTGAAACTGTTCAAGGATTCGGCGCCCGGCACGCAGACCGGCAGCTGGGATGAATCGACCGGCGCCTTCCTGTCGGGCCAGGTCGCGATCCTGGTCGAATCGACGCCGCTGTCGGGCATGGCGGTCGACCCGAAGACCTCGCAGGTCGTCGGCAACATAGGTTTCCTGCCGCCCCCGTCGCCACTGCCCGGCGGCGGTTACGGCCATGGCCTCGCCATCGCAGCGAAGGCCAATGCCGACGACGCCTCGAAGAAATGCGCCGGCCTGTTCATCGCCTGGGCAACATCGAAGGAAAACGAGAAGCGCCGGCTCGACGCCCACCAGTTCGGCGAGCTGAACCGCACCAGCATTCTGGCCAGCAAGGAATTCGCCGATATTTACGGCGCCGATCTCGGCCAGGCACTGGCCGAAACCGGCAAGGTCACGGCGGTCAATTTCTGGCAGGACCCGCGTTGGCCCGATCTCGGCGACCGCTGGGGTATCATCCTCGAGGAATTGGTCACCGGTACCCGCACCGACATCAAGGGCGGCCTCAACGAACTCGAGGCCTATGCCAACGAGCTGGTGAAGAAATAAGCCATCCTCCCCCTGCGGCGCGCGGTCCACGGCATTCGGTGGAGCGCCGGAACCTGTGCGCCGCAGGTCCTGGTTTCATCATTGCGGTTTGAGCCAGCCTTCGCGCGAAAGGTCAGTCATGCTCAATCATTCGAGACGCAGCAGAGGTTAGACAGATGCCGCGACGCTCATCCCTGCCGGTCACCTTCGTCGTGCCGACACTCGCCATCCTTCTGGTGCTGTCGATGGTGCCGACGCTCTACGCGGTCGTCATCGCCCTGCAGAACCGTGAACTCAGCTCGACAGCCTATTCCTATGTCTGGTTCTCGAACTTCGCCGACCTGTTCGCCGACCGCCGCTTTCTCAACGCCGTCTGGGTGTCGGTGAAATGGGAATTCGTCACGGTTATCGCGACGATGACGGTCGCCATCGGACTGGGCGTCCTGATGTTCGAGGTCGCCTCGCCGCGCCTTCGCAACGTCTATTGCCTGCTGTTCATCATCCCGGTCCTGCTGCCGCGCGTCTCGGCGGCCTTCGTCTGGAAGTTCGCCTACCATCCGCTCTACGGCATCGCCACTTACCCCTACCGGCTGCTGACCGGTGGGCTGATCTTCGATCCGCTGTCCAAGCCGTCGACGGCGTTGTTCGCGGTCGCATCGGTCGATGTCTGGCAATGGGGCCTGTTCTTCGCCGTCATCGTGCTGAAGCTCCTGGAAACGCTGCCGCCGCAGCCGATCGAGGCGGCCCGGCTCGACCATGCCAAACGCTGGCAGATCCACGCCTATGTGACCTTGCCGATGCTGAAGGCGCCGCTGGTCAGCCTGATGTTCGTCAAGATGATCGAATCGCTGCGCTCCTTCGATCTGATCTATGTGATGACCCGCGGCGGTCCGGGCGTGGCAACCGAGACGCTCGACATGTACGCCTTCTCGCAAGGCTTCATCGAGTCCGGCAAGGTCTCCTACGCCTCGGCGATGGCGGTGCTGATGATGATCGCCACGGTCATCACCTTCACCATGCTGTGGAGGCGGGTGCAGGCATGAGGTCATATCGCATGAGACCTGGCCGCCTGATCGGCAAGACCGTGCTGGCGTTTGCCGGTTTCATGGCCGTGTTTCCGTTGCTCTGGACGGCGCTCAATTCGCTGAAGAACAATGTCGACATCATCACCCGCGTCCCGCGCCTGGTGTTCACGCCGACGCTGGCCAACATCAGCTATATCGTCGGCCGCGACAGCGTCATGACCGGCCTCTACAATTCGGTCGTCGCCTGCGGTTGCGCGGTGCTGATCGGCGTGGTGCTCGGCCTGCCGGCGGCCTACGCGGTAGCGCGCTACCCGAACCGCTGGGCCGGCGACATCCAGTTCTTCGTTTTGTCGCTTCGCTTCCTGCCGCCGGTGGCGGTCGCCATTCCGCTGATGGTGATCTGGCTGCAGCTCGGGCTTTACGACACGCTCGCCGCGCTGATCGTCACCTATTGCCTGCTCACCATCTCGGTGATCATGTGGCTCGCCATTCCCGCCTTCCAGGCCGTGCCGAAGGAGGTCGAGGAAGCGGCCTTCGTCGATGGCTACGGCGCCTATTCGGTGTTCTGGAGGATTGCGCTGCCGGTCGCGGCGCGTTCGCTGATCGGTGCGGTGGCTTTCAGTTTCGTGCTGGTCTGGAACGAGTTCCTGATCGCGCTGATGCTGTCGAGCTCCAACGCCAAGACCTTGCCGATCGTCGCCTCGGAACTCTCCCAACAAGGCATGAACGTGCCGTGGGGAATCCTGAACGCCTCGGTCGTGCTTCTGTCGCTGCCGCCGCTGTTGTTTCTCGGCGTGCTCAGCGGCTTCCTGAATTCCGTTTTCCGGCAAAAAAAGACTTGAAGCGAGGACGACACGATGCGGGCACTGGTGCTTGAGAAAAAGGGCGAGCTGGCCCTGCGCGAGATCGCGTTGCCGCTCGACGTCGGCCCGGACGACGTCAGGATCGCCATCCACACGGTCGGCGTCTGCGGCAGCGACGTGCACTACTACACCCATGGCGCCATCGGCAGCTATGTCGTGCGCGCGCCGATGGTGCTCGGCCACGAGGCGTCCGGAACGATCGTCGAGATCGGCGCCAATGTCAGGACGCTGAAGGTCGGCGATCGCGTCTGCATGGAACCGGGCGTGCCGAACCTGTCGTCGCGGGCGACAAAACTCGGCATCTACAATGTCGACCCGGACGTCACCTTCTGGGCGACGCCGCCGGTGCACGGCATTCTGGCGCCGCAAGCCGTGCATCCGGCGGCGTTCACCTACAGGCTGCCCGACAACGTCTCCTTCGCCGAAGGCGCGATGGTCGAACCTTTCGCCATCGGCATGCAAGCGGCGGCGCGCGCGCGCATCGTTCCGGGTGACGTGGCGGCTGTCGTCGGCTGTGGCCCGATCGGCATCATGATAGCGCTGGCCGCCCTGGCCGGTGGTTGCTCGAAAGTGCTGATTTCCGACTTCTCCGCGCCCAAGCTCGAAATTGCCGGGCGCTATCCCGGCGTCGTTCCGGTCAACATCGGCGAGCAGTCATTGGCCGAGGCGGTGGCGGAGGCGACCGACAATTGGGGCGCGGACATCGTCTTCGAGGCCAGCGGCAGCCCCAAGGCGTTCGCCAATCTGTTCGATGTCGTGCGCCCTGGCGGCGCGGTGGTGCTCGTCGGGCTGCCGGTGGAGCCGGTGTCGCTCAACGTGCCGGCGGCCATATCGAAGGAAGTGCGCATCGAAACCGTGTTCCGCTATGCCAACATCTTCGACCGCGCTTTGCAGCTCATCGCCTCCGGTAAGGTCGATCTCAAGCCGCTGATCACTGGCACCTATGATTTCTCCGACAGCATCGAGGCTTTCGAGCGGGCGGCGGCAGCGCACCCGCAGGACGTCAAGCTGCAGATCCTGCTCAGCGGCAAAAAGGGCTGACCATGTCCGCGATCACCTGTTCCCATGTCGACAAGGCCTATGGCGCCACGACAGTCATCCGCGACCTCAACCTCTCGATCGAGGAGCACGAGTTCGTCGTGTTCCTCGGCCCGTCCGGCTGTGGCAAGTCGACCTTGCTGCGCATGTTGGCGGGGCTGGAGGACATCAGCGGCGGCGAGGTCTCGATCGGCGGCAAGGTGGTCAACGATCTCGATCCGGGCGACCGCGGCATCGCCATGGTGTTCCAGAACTATGCCCTTTACCCGCACATGACGATCTTCGACAACATCGCCTTCGGGCTGCGGCGCCAGAAAGTGCCGGCGGCCGAGATCCAGAAGCGGGTCGAAGCGGTGTCAAGGACGCTCGGGCTGGAACCCTATCTCGGCCGCAAGCCGGCCGAGCTTTCCGGCGGCCAGCAGCAGCGCGTGGCGATCGCGCGCGCCATGATCAAGACGCCGAAAGTCTTCCTGTTCGACGAGCCGCTGTCCAATCTCGACGCCAAGCTGCGCAACCACATGCGCGTCGAGATCGCGCGGCTGCACCAGTCGCTGAAGACCACCACCGTCTATGTCACCCATGACCAGCTCGAAGCGATGACGCTCGCCGACCGCATCGTGCTGCTCAAGGACGGCGTCATCGAGCAGGTCGGCTCGCCGGCGGAAATCTACGAGCGGCCGGGCAATCTGTTCGTTGCCGGCTTCATCGGCACGCCGAACATGAATTTCATCGATTTGACGGTGGCCCGGAAAGAAAATGGCTGGATGCTGACCAATGGCGGAACTGTCTTCACCGTCAACGGCTCGCGCTTCAAGCTCCAACATGGCGAGCAGGCGGTGCTTGGCATCAGGCCCCCGGATCTCAAGCCCGCGACCCCCGGCAGCGCCGGAAATTTCCTGGCGGGAACGGCCGATCTCATCGAGTTTCATGGCAACGATGCACTGGTGACATTCGCTCTTGGCGGCAAGGAGATCAGCGCACTCGTTCCCAGCCGCGTCTGCCCAACTATCCGCAGCGATGTCCGCTATACGTTTGACGAATCGGATATGCATCTGTTCGATGCCAAGTCCGGCCTATCCTTGTTGACACGGTAAGGCGCGTTCTACTGGATCGCGTCGAGCGCCTGGCGTTGCCGGTGCATCTCCAGGAAAATCCGGTAGTCGCGATCGAAGCGGGCGCCGGCGGCCGGGTTGGCGGCGCGCGTCCTGCCGCCCTGCTGCATGGCAAGACAGGCCGCGTTGAGGTCGGGGAAAAGCCCGGCGGCGGTCGCCGCCACCATGCCTGTGCCGAGCAGCACCGCCTCGTCGGCCAGCGGCTCGACCACCGTGCAGCCGGTGGCGTCGGCATAGAGTTCCATCAAGAGCGGATTTTTGGTGTGGCCGCCGGTGACATGCAGCGTGTCGATGAGATAGCCGTTCTCGTTCAGCGCTTCCAGCACATGGCGCACGCCGAGCGCGATGCCCACGGCGGTGCGCCAGTAAAGTCGGCACAGGCTGTCGAAGGAGGAATCCAGCGTAAGGCCGCTGACCACGCCGACCGCATGCGGGTCGGCGAGCGGCGAGCGGTTGCCGTGAAAGTCGGGCAGCACATGCAGCCGGCCGGCAAGGGCATCGCCCTCCGCCGCGCGCAGCTCGGCGACGCGGCTTGCAATCCTGGCATGCATGGCTGCGTTCGGCTCGCCGCCGGCGCCGTGCCAGCGGATGATGTGGTCGAGCAGGGCGCCGGTGGCCGACTGGCCGCCCTCCGACAGCCACAGCTTCGGCAGCGCGGCGCCGTAGTATGGCCCCCAGACCCCGGCGAAGGGCTGCGGATCGGGTGACATCGCCATGACGCAGGAGGATGTGCCGGCGATCAGCGCCAAATGACGGCCGATATTCCGCTCGTCGCCGGCAAACCCGCCGAGCACGCCAAGCGCACCGGCATAGGCATCGATCACCCCGGCGCCGACCCGGCATGTCTCCGTCAGGCCGAGCTCCGCCGCTGCTTGCGCGCTCAAAGAGCCGATGTAAGCGCCGACCGGACTGGCTCTTTCGGGCAGATTGCCGTGCTCGAAGAGGTCGCCGAGGCCGACGAGTTCGAAGAAATCGCGCTGCCATGCGGGTTCCCGGTGCGCCAGATAGGTCCATTTGGCGGTCAGCGTGCACTGCGAGCGGGCCAGCGACCCCGTCGCCTGCCAGGTCAGGAAGTCGGTAAGGTCGAATAGATAGCCGGCTTCATTCCAGGTCTTCGGCAGGTTTCGCTTCAGCCACATCAGCTTCGGCGTCGCCATTTCCGGCGACATGACGCCGCCGATATAGTTGAGCACCTCATGGCCGCTCGCCGTGCATTCGTCGGCCTCGGCGATGGCGCGGTGATCGAGCCAGACGATGGTGTCCCAGCGCTCCTCTCCGGTCACCGAAACGCTGAGCTGGCCGCCTTGCCTGTCGCGCACGACCAGCGAGCAGGTGGCATCGAAGGAAATGCCGGCAATGTCCTCGGCGGCAACACCGGATTTTTCGCGGGCCGCACGCACCGCGGCGCACACGGCTGACCAGATATCGCGCGAATCATGCTCGGCGTGATCGGCTTTCGGCTGGTGCATGGCGATCGGGTGCTCGGCGCGGCCGAGCAAGGTGCCACTGGTGTCGAGAATGCCCGCGCGGGCGCTCCCGGTGCCGACATCGACCGCGCAAACGAACTGTTTCGTCAAGATGCTCTGTCTCTCGCTCCCAGGCCTGCAATCAGATCTGGCAATTGCAGCATGTCAGCGAATATAAAGTCCGGCTCACTCGACGCAAGCCGCGCTTTCAGGGCAGGGTTGCCGGCATGCGCGCCGCCGGTGAAGGCGAACACGCGCATATCAGCCGCCCGCGCCGCCGCGACGCCGGCGGGGCTGTCCTCGATCACAAGGCATTTGCGCGGATGCGCCCGCATCGAGGCGGCGGCATGAAGGAACAGGTCGGGCGCCGGCTTGCCCCTGGCCACCATGCCGGCACTGAACAGATGCGGCTCCATCAATCCGAGCAGGCCGGTGACGTCGAGCGTATAGCGGATGCGGTCGAGCGTGCCCGAGGAGGCGACGCAGAACGGCAAGCCGAGCCTCGGCAGCACTTCCTTGACGCCGGCGATTGGCTTCAGCTCCTCGCGGAATTTGCGCATCAATTCGACACGCATCGTGGTCAGGTGCTGATCGGTGATGGGCAGGCCGAAGTCGCGGGCGAGGATCTCGCGCACGCTTTTCATGCTCTTACCGAGGAAATGCTCGTAGGCCGTATCCTCGCCGATACTGCCGCCGGCAAGCGCGATCATGCCGAGCAGTGCCGAGACCGACAGCGCCTCGCTGTCCACCAGCACGCCGTCGCAGTCGAAAATGACCAGTTCCGGCGCCATGGTCCCGTTTCAGAGCTTGCCGGCGAGGTAGCGCGTCAGCGTGGCGCGCGTGCCATCCGTCCACAGCAGGTTCAATGCATGCGCGAAAGCCTCGACGAACGCGGTGGCGCGCCCGACATCGCCATAGATGTCTTCCATCGCAAGCCAGGCGGCGGGCGCGTCCTTTGCCGCCTTTGCCGTCGCCTGCACGCGGTCCCAGTTCGGATCGTTGGGCTCGATGACCGCGCCGCTGTCCGTCGTGCCGAAGCAGTAGCGGCACCACAGCGCCGATTCAAGTGCCAGGCCGGCGACGCTCTTTCCCGCCTTCAAGCGGTCGGCGATGGTCGGGATGATGAATTTCGGCTGGCGATTGGAACCGTCGAGACAGAGCCGGCGCACCGTGTCGCCGATCTTGGGGTTGGAAAAGCGCTTTTCGATGAGCTGGTAATAATCCTCCAGGACCGTGTCTGGCACCGGCGGTACGGTCGGAATGATTTCGTCATGCTCGAGCTTGTCGAGAAAGCCGCGCACCAGCGGCTCCTGCATCGCCTCATGCACGAAATGGATGTCCATCAGCCCGGCCGGATAGGCGATGGTGGCATGGCCGCCATTGAGGATGCGGATCTTCATCAGCTCGTAGGGCGCGACGTCTTTGACGAACTGCACGCCGACCTTTTCAAGCGGCGGCCGGCCGTCGGTGAAATGGTCTTCCAGCACCCATTGCCGGAAGGGTTCGCAAAAGACAGGCCAATTGTCCTCGACGCCGAAATCCTTGGCCAGGATCGCGCGTTCGCGGTCCGACGTGGCCGGCGTGATGCGGTCGACCATCGCGTTCGGGAAAGCGACATTGCCGCCGACCCAGGCCGCCAGATCCTCGTCGATCACGCGGGCCAACCCGATGACGCCATCCGACGTGACATGGCCGTTGTGGGGAATGTTGTCGCAGGACATCACCGTGAACGGTGCGATGCCATCGCCGCGCCGCCGCACCAGGCCGGCGAGGATGATGCCGAACACGGTCTTCGGCGTCGCGCCCGGCTGCGCATCGGCGACGATATCGGGATGCGTCGGGTTGAACACGCCGGAGGCAGGATCGATGAAATAGCCGCCTTCGGTGATGGTCAGCGACACGATCTTGATCGCCGGATCGGCCAGCCGTTCGATGATGGCGGCGGCATCGCCCGGCGTCAGGAAGTCGATCATGGCGCCGGTGACGCGGGCGCTCATATGACCCTCGTCCTGCTCGACCACCGTCGTCAGCCAGTCCTGCTCTTCCAGTTTGCCGCGGCCGATCTTCTCGCCCTCGAACACGCCGGCGCCGACCAGCGCCCAGTCGTGGCCGACGCCCGAATTGAACAGCTCGTCGAGATAGACGGCCTGGTGCGAGCGATGGAAGTTGCCGACGCCGAAATGCACGATGCCGGCCTTCAGCGCTGCGCGGTCGTATTTCGGACCTGCGACCCTGGCGGGCAGGTTGGCGAGATTGGCGGAAGAGAGTTTCACGGTCATCTGTTTACCCTTTGGCCGGGTTGCGGCCTTCGTTACCCTTCTCTCCCCTTCACCGGGAGAGGGTAGGAAGCGGCACATGCCTTCCGAGGCGATGCGGCCGCCACCTTGATGTTGGCCTCTTCTCCCCGCGGAGGCACGGGGAGAAGAGGCCGCCCCCGCCTCAACTCATCCACTGGCCGCCATCGACATTGTAGGTCTGGGCGACGATATATTCGGCTTCGTCGCTGGCCAGGAACACGGCCATGCCGGCGAGGTCCTCCGGTCTGCCCATGCGGCCGTAAGGCACGCCTTCGCCGACCAGTCTTTTCTTTTCGCCCTTGGGCCGGTTTTCGTATTTGGCGAACAGCGCGTCGACCTGGTCCCACATGTCGCTGTCGACGACGCCAGGCGCGATGCCGTTGACGTTGATGCCGTGCTTGATCAGGTCGAGCCCGGCCGACTGGGTCAGTGAAATGACCGCCGCCTTGCTGGCGCAGTAGACCGCGACCAGCGCTTCGCCGCGCCGCCCGGCCTGGCTCGCCATGTTGATGATCCTGCCGCCCTTTCCCCGCGTGATCATCGAGCGCGCCGCCGCCTGCAGCATGAACAGCGTGCCGGCGACATTGACCGAGAACAGTTTTTCATAGCTCGCCCGCGAGATCTCGACGATCGGCGCAAGGTCAAAGATCGCGGCGTTGTTGATCAGTATGTCCAGGCCGCCGGTCCTGGTTTCCACCGCCTGCACCGCGGCATCGATGGAGGCCTGGTCCGTGACGTCGAGCTTCACCGCGTAGGCCTTGCCGCCGATCCCGGCGGCCGTCTTTTGCGCAGCCCCGAGGTCAATGTCGGCAATCGCCACGATAGCGCCCTCACGGGCATAGGCTTCGGCGAAGGCCTTGCCGATGCCGCGCGCCGACCCGGTGATCAGCGCCGATTTGCCTTTCAGCCTCACGGCGCCAATGCCTTGCCGTCGGGGCCGAAGCGATGCAGCTTGGCCTTGTCGGGGGTGAGATAAATGCTGTCGCCATGGTGGACGCTGAGTTCGCCGTCGGCGCGCACCGTCAGCGGGCCGACACCGTCGGCCTGGACATGCAGGAAGGTGTCGGATCCCAGGTGTTCGGCGACACCGACTGTTGCCTTCCAATCGCCCGCCGTGGTCGAGATCGCCATGTGCTCGGGCCGGATGCCGATGGTCTTGGCGCCGTACTTCGCCGCCGGGGCGCCTTCGATCAGGTTCATTTTCGGCGAGCCGATGAAGCCGGCGACGAACAGGTTCTTCGGCGTCTTGTAGAGCTCCATCGGCGAGCCAACCTGCTCGACATTTCCAGCATTCAGCACGACGATCTTGTCGGCCATGGTCATCGCCTCGACCTGGT
Source organism: Mesorhizobium sp. BR1-1-15 (assembly GCF_020165475.1). Classification (NCBI taxonomy): domain Bacteria; kingdom Pseudomonadati; phylum Pseudomonadota; class Alphaproteobacteria; order Hyphomicrobiales; family Phyllobacteriaceae; genus Mesorhizobium; species Mesorhizobium sp. BR1-1-15. Next base: position 249,435 of record NZ_JAIUIF010000005.1, read on the forward strand.
CGTGGGTGACGTAGATCATCGTCGTCTTGAGCTGGTGGTGCAGTTCGCTGATCTCCAGCCGCATCGTGCCGCGCAGTGCCGCGTCGAGGTTGGACAAGGGTTCATCGAACAGGAAGGCCGAAGGCTGGCGCACGATGGCGCGGCCGATGGCGACGCGCTGGCGCTGGCCGCCGGAAAGCTGGCCGGGGCGGCGCTCCAGATAGTTGGTGAGGTTGAGCACGCGCGCGGCGTCCTTCACCTTCCTGTCAATGGTCGCCTGGTTCTCGCCCGCCATCTTCAGTGGGAAGGCGATGTTCTTGGCCACCGTCATGTGCGGGTAAAGCGCATAGGACTGGAACACCATGGCAAGCTTGCGCTTGGCCGGCGCCTCGCCGGTGACGTCGCGGCCGTCAATGTTGATGGTGCCGCCGCTGGTGTCCTCCAGGCCGGCGATCAGGCGCAGCAGCGTGGACTTGCCGCAGCCCGACGGGCCGACGAAGACGACGAACTCGCCGTCCTCGATGACGAGATCGATGTTAGGAATGATCGAAGTCGAGCCGAAGGATTTCGAGACGTTCTTGAGCGTGATATTTCCCATGCTTTCCTCCCGGTGGATTTCCGTCCGCCGCCTGGCGCACGCTGCTACTTCACGGCGCCCCTACTTCACCGCACCGAAGGTCAGGCCGCGCACCAGTTGCTTCTGGCTGAACCAGCCCATGATCAGGATCGGCGCGATCGCCAGCGTCGAGGCGGCCGAGAGCTTCGCCCAGAACAGGCCTTGCGGGCTGGAGAAGGAGCTGATGAAGGCGGTCAAGGGTGCTGCTTCCGTCGTGGTCAGCCGGATCGTCCAGAACGCTTCGTTCCAGGCCAGGATGATGTTGAGCAGCATGGTCGAGGCGATGCCCGGCACCGCCATGGGTGTGAGCACATAGATGATCTCGTTCCACAGCGAGGCGCCGTCCATGCGCGCCGCTTCCAGGATCTCGCCGGGGATTTCGCGGAAATAGGTGTAGAGCATCCACACCACGATCGGCAGGTTGATCAGCATCAGCATCACCATCAGGCCGATGCGGCTGTCGAGCAGGCCGGTGTCGCGGAAGATCAGGTAGATCGGAAACAGCACGGCCACGGCCGGCATCATCTTGGTGGACAGCATCCACATCAAAATGTCCTTGGTCCGCTTGGTCGGCGAGAACGCCATCGACCAGGCCGCCGGAATGGCGACCAGCAGGGCCAGGATGGTCGAGCCGACCGAGAGCAGCACCGAGTTCAGGAAGAACTTGAAATAGCCGTTCTGCGCCTGGACCTCGGAATAGCTCTCGAAGGTCCCGGACGGGATCAGGTTGAAGCCCTGGATCGCCTCCTGTTCCGACTTGAACGAGGTGATGATCGTGTAGAGGATCGGGAAGAAGATCAGCAAGGCGACGATCCAGGCGGCAGCCGTCGCGATCGTCTTGTGCCGGGTTGTGACTGCGCGTGCCATCTTTTCCTCCCTTTATCTGTCCAGGTTCTTGCCGACGGCGCGCATGGCGAAGAAGGCGACGATGTTGGCGAGAATGACCGCGATGATGCCGCCGGCGGAGGCCTGGCCGATTTTGAATTCGAGCAGCGCCTTCTGGTAGACCAGGAAGGGCAGGTTGGTGGAGGCGTATCCCGGGCCGCCATTGGTGGTGACGAGGATCTCGGCATAGACCGAAAGCAGGAAGATCGTCTGGATCAGGATGACGACGGTGATCGCGCGCGACATGTGCGGCAGCGTCAGGTAGATGAAGCGGCTGATGAAGCCGGCGCCGTCCATCTCGGCGGCTTCCTTCTGCTCGCCGTCCAGCGACTGAAGCGAAGTCAAAAGAATGAGCGTCGCGAAAGGCAGCCACTGCCAGGCGACGATGATGATGATGGCGGTCAGCGGATATTGTCCGAACCAGTCTATGGGCTGGAGGCCAAAGAACCGCGCTATGTCGGCGAAGACACCGTATTGCGGATGCATGATCATGTTCTTCCAGACCAGTGCCGCCACCGGCGGCATGACGAAGAACGGCGAGATGACGAGGATGCGCACGATGCCCTGGCCCCACATCGGCTGGTCGATCAAAAGCGCCAGCAGGATGCCTCCGACCACGGTGATCACAAGCACGCTGACGACGATCAGCAGCGTGTTCAGGATCGATTGCAGGAAGGCCGGGTTGGAATAGAACAACGCGTAATTGGAGAAGCCGACGAAGCCGTCGCGGATCGGATTGAGCGGATTGTACTGCTGGAAGGAGAACCAGAGCGTGAGCGCCAGCGGAACGACCATCCAGACGAGCAGCAGGACGACGGATGGCGCCATCATGAAACGGGCAAGCGAACGGGTCTGCTGAGTAGCCATTACGGTCACCCTTCAAGGATCGGACGGAATTTTCTCGAGCTGTCGGAAGTGGCCGCCCGAACTGGGTTTCGGGCGGCCGTTGCCGGCCATGGTCGGCGACCGGCCTTAGGCACCGGGAGGAGCCTTACTGTATGTAGCCGCCCTCGGTCATCGCCGCGGTTGCGGCGTCCTGGGCCTGCTTCAGCGCGTCGTCGACGCTCGACTGGCCGGCAAGGGCTGCCGAGAACAGCTGGCCGACGGTGGTGCCGAGGCCCTGGAACTCAGGGATGGCGACGAACTGCACGCCGACATAGGGCACCGGCTTGACGGTCGGATGCGTCGGGTCGGCAGCATTGATGGAGTCCAGCGTCATCTTGGCGAACGGAGCCGCCTTCTGGTACTCTGGATTGGCATAGAGCGAGGAGCGCGTTCCCGGCGGAACGTTGGCCCAGCCTTCCTTCGAGGCGACCAGTTCTGCATAGTGCTTGCTGGTTGCCCATGACACGAACTTCTCGGCGGCATCGGCCTTCTGCGTGCCGGCGGGAATGGCCAGCGACCACGCCCACAGCCAGTTGCCGCGCTTGCCGAGCCCATTGTCAGGCGCCAATGCGTAACCGACCTTGTCGGCGACCTGCGAGGCCTTGGGATCGGAGACGAAGGAGGCGGCGACGGTGGCGTCGATCCACATGCCGCACTTGCCCTGCTGGAACAGCGCCAAATTCTCGTTGAAGCCGTTGGAAGACGCGCCCTCCGGCCCGTCGGCCTTCATCAGGTCGACATAGAACTGCAAGGTGTTCTTCCATTCGGGCTGGTCGAATTGCGGCTTCCAGTTCTCGTCGAACCAGCGCGCGCCGAAGGAGTTCGACATGGCGGTCAGGAAGGCCATGTTCTCGCCCCAGCCGGCCTTGCCGCGCAGGCAAACGCCGTTCACGCCATTGGCGCGGTCGGTCATCTTGTCGGCGGCCTGCTTGATGAAGTCCCAGGTCGGCGCGTCGGGCATCTTCAGCCCTGCCTTCTCCATCAGGTCCTTGCGGTACATGACGAAGGAGCTTTCGCCGTAGAAGGGCGCGGCATAGAGCTTGCCGTCGACCGAGAGGCCGCCGGCGATCGCCGGGATGATGTCCTTGGCGTCGTAGTCGTCGCCGAGCTTGTCGAGCGGCAACAGCCAGCTCTGCTTGGCCCAGATCGGGACCTCGTAGGTGCCGATGGTCATCACGTCATACTGGCCGCCCTTGGTGGCGATGTCGGTCGTCACGCGCTCGCGCAGCACGTTCTCTTCCAGCGTCACCCAGTTGAGCTGGATGTCGGGGTTCGCCTTGGTGAAGTCGTCGGTCAGCTTCTGCATGCGGACCATATCGCCATTGTTGACGGTGGCGATGGTGATGGATTCGGCATGTGCCGCGAACGCGAGCGCGCTGGCCGAGCACAAGCCCAGGATGAGCGTACGAAGTTTCATCAAATTCCTCCCATGGACCAAGATGAGCATTTGCCTTGGCTGTGAGCAATTACTCATCAAGAATGAATTATGTCAAGCCAGATTCGATGGTGCAGCGCACACTCGATGGAGGAGCGCCGACCTGGCGCGTTGCAAATGGCCGTCACGCAGGCACGGATCGGGCGACAACGGTGATCTGGATGGAGCGCGGTTTTGATCCTGGAGTTAGCCGGTCAGCAGGCGATCTCGGCCAGGATCCAGTCGCGGAAAGCGCGGATCTTCGGCACGTTGCGGCGCGCCTCCGGATAGACCAGCCAATAGGCGTGGCCGTCGTCGCCGACCAGGTCGAAGGGCTGGATCAGCCGGCCGTCGGCGAGTTCCGCCTTGAACAGCGCCCTGGTCAGGATCGCCACGCCATGACCTGCGATGGCCGCATTGGCCTCATAAGCCTGCGCGCCCATGCTGCTGCCGGGGCGCTTGGCAAGGTCATGGCTTTGCACTCCCGCGGCCTCGAACCATTGCGTCCACCAGATGTCGCCGGGATCGAGGATCGGCAGCTTGAGCAGATCGGCCGGTTCCTTGACGCCGCCGACGCTCGCGGCGAGCTTGGGGCTGAGCATCGGCGTGAAATCGGCGTCGAGCAGCTTGTAGGCCTCCAGTCCCGGCCATTTGCCGCCGCCCGAGCGGATGGCAAGGTCGACATCCTCGCGGGCGAAATCGGTCAGGCGGCTGGATGTGTCGAGCCGCACGGCAAGGGCGGGATGCGCGATCTGGAACGAACCCAGATGATGCGCCAGCCAGTTGGAGGCAAAGGTCAGCACCGTGGTGACGCACAGCAGACCGTCCGCCCCGCCGCGGGCCGCCGCATAGGCCTGCCCGAGTAAGGCGAAGGCTTCGCTGACCGCCGGCGCCAGGCGCTGTCCGGCTTCGGTGAGTTCGATCTGCCGCGGCCGGCGCAGGAAAAGCGGCGCGCCGACCCGCTCCTCCAGCACTTTGATCTGATAGCTGACCGCTGCCTGCGTCATCGCCAGTTCCTCGGCCGCTTTGGTGAAGGACAGATGCCGCGCCACCGCTTCGAACACCCGGATCGCCTGCAGCGGCGGAAGCTGCGCAACCTGTCGCGAGCTGAGATCCGGCATAAAGCCTCCTTATGGGTCCTTATCGACGTTCGATTGGCAAAGGCGGCCGGCAAGACCGACATTCATCCTCAGCCCGTCACTCGGGTTGAAGATAGCGAAGGTTGACGATCATGACCATGGCGCAGCAAAAATGCACTCCCGCTCCGGATCATCGCTGGATTTCATGGCTTGCGGACGGATTCGGCTGGTTCGCGACCAGGAAAAAGGCGCATCTCGACATCAGGGACCTGTCGCCGCACCTGCAGCGGGACCTTGGCTTCCTCGACGGCAACGATCCTTTCGGACGGCATGGATAGCAGGCCCGGATTTTATCGCAAATCGATGTTGCTTCGAGGCTTTTAGCTCACCCGCTCGCCAGCAGGGCGGCGGCGGTTCGTTCGTCGGTGATGAGGCCGTTGACCAGCCGGCGGTTCACGGCCGCCAGGATGCCCGGCAGCTTGCGTTCACCCATGGCGAGCGCGATGACCAGCGACTTCTCGCGTGACGGCAGGGCCGCCGACGACACCCGGTCGTTGGTGATGCCCTCGATCATGCGGCCGTCGCGATCGAACACCCAGCCGACGATTTCGGCGACGCCGCCGGCCTTCTGCAAAGCCTTCAGCTCGGCGTCGGAGATGAAGCCGTCCTCATAGAGCGGCGCCTTCGGGCCGAGGTCGCCGATGCCGACGAAGGTGACGTCGGCCTCCGCGGCCAGCGCCAGCGTCGGCTGGATCATCGGCTGGCTGAGCAGCATCTCGCGCTCCTGCGGCGAGGAGGCGATGACCGGCAACGGCATCGGGAACGACCGCGCCTTGACCCTGTCGGCCATGGTGAAGATGACGTTGTAGAAAGCAGCCGAACCGTCCGGCGAGATATTGCCGGTCAGGGACACCACCTTGTGCTGCGGGCACTCCATCGGCGGCAGTTGCTCGATCGCCGCCTTCAGCGTACGGCCGGTGCCGATCGCCAGCACGATCGGCGCCGGCGATCTCAGCCGCCTCTCGATTTCCGCTGCCGCCGCCTCGGCGATGCCGATCGTTGTCGACGACGAGGTCGGGTCGCTCGGCACCACCTCGACCAGGTCGAGCGCGAAGCGCGACTTCAGGCGGGCGGCGAGGTCGAGGCAGTTGGCGATCGGATGGTCGACGCGCACCTTGATCAGGCCTTCCGACACTGCCAGCGACACCAGCCGCTGCGCGGTCTGCCGCGAGATGCCGAGCGTGGCGGCGATCTGGTCCTGCGTGTTGCCGGCAACGTAATAAAGCCAGCCCGCGCGCGCGGCATCGTCCAACCTGTTGCTGCCGCCCTCCTGCCGGTTATTCACGTCCTGCCTCCCGAAACCGCCGGTCATGGAACCGGTCGCGCCTACTTTCGCAGGGAACCGCGCGCTGCGCAATTGTCAATCGCCAGGGCAATTGCTTGCGCCAGCGGGCGTGGGATCGGCCGGATCATCGTCGGCCGGGGGATTCCACGGCCCGCAAAAGGAGGATTTCCGTTCCGACAGGTGGCACGTTCTGCCGTCCGGATGGTTTATCTCGCGGGGTAAACCCTTTAAGGGAACGCCAAAAGGAGCGTTGCATGACACCGAAAGCGGTTTTCTGGGACATGGACGGCACGCTGGTCGACAGCGAACCGCTGCACGAAGCAGCCCTGGTGGCGGCGATGCGCAATGTCGGCCTTCAGCCTCCGCCCGACCTGCATGAGCGCGTTCTCGGGGTCGCTGCCTGGCCGGTCTACCTGATGATGCGCGACGAGTTCGGCCTGGATCTGCCCTTCGACGAGTGGATCGTCCATAAATACGAGCATTATCTGCCGCTTGTCGCGACATTGAAGCCGCGCCCCGGTGCGATCGAGATATTCAACGAATTGCGCGCGCTTGGCGTGCAGCAGGCCGTGGTCTCGAATTCCGACCGCATGATCGTCGACGCCAATCTGCACATGGTCGGCCTGATCTATCCAGGCATGAAGACCATCAGCCGCAACGACGTGCGCGAAGGCAAGCCGCAAGCCGAGCCGTTCCTGCGCGCCGCCTATCTGGCCGATGTCGATCCCGCGAACGCGGTGGCGGTCGACGACAGCTGGCCGGGCGCCATGGCGGGGCTGGCGGCAGGCATGAAGACGATCTTCTGGCCGGAAAAACCGATGGACGGCCCGCCCGGTGCGGTGGTCATCAACAGCGCCGAGGAATTGCGGGCTGAACTGGGGCTTTAAACCTCAGTTCCGGTAGACCGGCTCCTGCTCGTCGAGGATCGCCTTCAGCTCGCTGAGATGCCGCTCGGCCTGGCCGGGATAGTCGTCCATTTCGCGTGCCGCCTTCTCGGCGATGGCGTCGGAAAGCGTGCGCAGCGGCCGCCCGGTCCACAGCGCCTTGATGTAGGTCTCGGCGGCGCGTTCGAAATAGAACATGCGATTGAAGGCGTCGGCCACCGTGTCGCCGATGACCAGCACGCCGTGATTGCCCATCACCATTACCTTGACCTTGGGGTCGGTCAGGAGCTGCGAGCAGCGCTCGCCCTCTTCCTCGAAGGCCAGACCGCCATAATGGGCGTCGACCACATGGCGGTTGAAGAACATCGCCGAATTCTGGTCGATCGGCGGCAGCCTCGAATCGGCGAGCGAGGCCAGCACGGTGGCGTGGATGGAATGCACATGCATGACGCAGCGCGCATGACGGACGTTGCGGTGGATGGCGCCGTGCAGGCCCCACGCCGTCGGGTCGGGCGCATTCGGGCCGGACAGCGTCTCGGGATCGTTGGCGTCGATCATCAAAAGGTCGCTCGCCTTGATGCGCGAGAAGTGCACCTGATTGGGGTTCATCAGGAATTTTGTGCCGTCCTCGTTGACCGCCAGCGAGAAATGGTTGGCCACCGCCTCGTGCATGTTGAGCCGCGCCGTCCAGCGGAAGGCGCAGGCAAGATCGACGCGCTCCTCGTAGAGGGGCAGGTTGGTCAGCGGTTCCTTTTGCAGGCGGGCGATGCTCATCGAAAAATCCTCCGGGTTTTAGGAACAATGCCGTGCCCTGCTTGTGCCCGCAACCGGTTTCGGTTGGTGCAGCCGGCTCACGCCGCCGTGCTTGCGGCGGTCCCGAGCCTCAAGCCGCCATGCTCGACGATGAAATCGATCACCTCCCGCAACCCCTTGCCGCGCGACAGGTCGGTGAAGCCGAACGGCCGCTTGCCGCGCATGCGGGTGGCGTCGCTCTCCATCACGTCGAGATTGACGTTCACATAGGGCGCCAGGTCGCTCTTGTTGATGATCAGGAAATCGGAACGGGTGATCGCCGGACCGCCTTTCCGCGGGATCTCCTCGCCCTGGCAGACGGAGATGACATAGAGCGTGAGATCGGCGAGATCCGGCGAGAAGGTGGCGGCAAGGTTGTCGCCGCCGGATTCGATGAAGATGATGTCGAGATCGGGGAATTTGCGGTTGAGCTCCGCGATCGCCTGCAGATTGATCGAGGCGTCCTCGCGGATGGCGGTGTGCGGGCAGCCGCCGGTCTCGACGCCGACGATGCGCTCTTCCGGCAGCGCCTGCAGCCGCGCCAGCATCATGGCGTCTTCCCTTGTGTAGATGTCGTTGGTGACGACGGCGATGGAGAATTCCTCACGCAGCGCCTTGCACAGTTTCTCGGTGAGCGTCGTCTTGCCCGAACCGACGGGGCCGCCAATGCCGATGCGAAGGGGACCGTTGGGCTGCGTCATGTCGGGAACTCCGTGATGGCGAGAACTGCGAAGCCGAGCCCGATCAGCAGGCACAGCGGCGAATAAAGGCTCCTATCGAGCCGCGCGAAAGGCTGTTCCGGTGCCAGCCGGCGCCACCGGGGCGTGAAGCCGGCAATGCCGCGTCCGAGAAACACCAGCCCGATCAGCAGCGCGGTGGCGGCGTGGCCTTCCCTGGGAAAGGGCGAGGCAAACACACCCTCCAGAGCCATCGGCCAGAGCGTTGCCAGCGCCAGGCAGGCGGCGACGGCAAAGCAGGCGAACGGCGCCGGCATCTCGTCGACGCCGCGAAAGCCGACGACCGCATGCGCGCAGGACGCCGCATCCTTGCCCGGCCATATCCCGCCAATGCCCCAATAAACGTGCAACGCGGTGATCACCAGCAGGACGAATGAGAGGACGAAGGCAAGGACGATCATGAGCGGAACAATCGCGAATACTGGGTTTCGTGCTGCATCGCCACGATATCAGAGACAAAGGCGCAACCGCCGAGATCGTCCAATGTCGAGCGGGATGCGCGGGCGGCGGTCGCAAGGGCCAGCTGCTCGAAGCCGGCGAGCAAACTGGTCGCGCCGCTTTGTCCGATGACGCCCAGCCGGATCGCGGCCTGGACGAGATTGGAGAAGAAGGCCTGCAGGAAGGCGGACAGCGCGTCCTGAAGCGCGATACCATTGCCGCCGGCAACAGCGCCGACGGCGACGCAGTACGCACAATCGGCGGGCAAGCGCTCCAGCACGGGAGTGGGCCAGGCGGCGGCCGCTTTGAGGAAAGCCGCACCTTGCAGCATGGTCTCGGCATGGCGCTCACGCGACCCGGCCAACGCCTCCGCCAGTGTGGCGACTTCGGCCGGATCGCCGCCGTCGCGGGCGTTGCGCCAGCTCTCCGCGAACAGCACGGCATCGTTCCAGGCGGAGCCCATCTCGACCAGCGTTTCAAGCCAAGCGGCGAGGCTCGCCGCATCGGTCACCAGCCCATCATGCGCGGCGCGCTCGAGGCCATGGCTGTAGGAAAAGCCGCCGACCGGAAAGACCGGCGACAGCCACGCCATCAATCGCAGCAGGGCGACCCCGGATGGCTGGTCAGTCATGGTGATCATGATGATCATGATGATCATGATGATCGTGATGGTCGTGCGAATGCGAATGGCTGTGCGAATGCGCTTCGGCGTGGCTGTGGGCGTGCGCATGGCCGTGGTCATGGCCGCCGGAATAGGCGCCCCGCACCGGTTTGAACGGTTCGGAAACCTCGCTCACCGTGGCCCCGAGCCCCTCCAGCATCGCCTTGATGACATGATCGCGCAGGATGAGGATGCGCTCCGCCTCTATCGCCGCCGCGAGATGGCGGTTGCCGATATGCCAGGCAAGCTCGGCCAGATGCACGGCGTCGCGGGCGCGGATATCATAGACCTCCTCCGGCGCCGCGATGATCTCGACATGGCGGCCGTCTTCCAGCACCAGCCTGTCGCCGTCGGCGAGCGCGACGGGCTCCGGCAGGTCGACCAGCACCTTGCTGCCGTCGGACAATTCGATCGCCCGGCGGCGCAGATGCCGCTCGTCATGGGCAAGAACGGCACGACCGGATGGCGCCGTGGTGCCGGCATTGCCGGAGGTCAGCACCGAGATGGCGCGCGGGAACTTCGTGAAGTCGGTGTTGAGGTTGAGCTTCATTTCATGGCTCCGCCATTGGCTTGCGCCCGGGCACGGGCAGGGCGTGAAAGCACGCGGTCGAAATAGGCGTTGACGCGGTCGGATTCTATTGGAAAGCGGCCGGCTCGGGCCCAGCCGCCCATGTCGCCGAGCAGCACGTCGACAGCCGAGAACCGGTCGCCGAGCGCGAAAGGCTTGTCGCCAAGCCGGCGGTCCAGCGCCTTGACCTCCGAGGCGAAATCGTAGGCGGCCGCGGGGCCGACATCGACCCGGACTTCCCTGGGCAGCAGGAAACGGTGGCGCAATTTGTTCCACAACGGCGCTTCCAGCTCGGACTGGGCGAAATGCATCCAGGAATCCATTTCGGCGCGGCCTGCGAGGCCGGGACTGGCGCCCATGCCCTTATCCGCGTGCTTATCGGCGAGATAGACGCAGATCGCCGCCGAATCCGTCAGCCTCAGCTCGCCGTCGATCAAGATCGGCACCTTGCCCGAGGGATTGAGCGCATAGGCTTCGGGCGAGCGCAGGGGAATTTCGACGAATTCATAGGCCTGCCCGAGTTCTTCGAGCATCCACAGAACACGGCTAACCCGGGATCCACGCGATCCGACGGCCTTGTACATGATTGAACCCTGCCTTTCCCGGTCAGCCTAGAGCATCCGCGGCCGTCATACGATCGTGTCGAACAGCCGCAGGATGAACGATACCTGGTAAATCAGCGCCGCCGCGACGAAGGCGATGTGAAACCGGCGGTCGCGCACCAGGATCGCGGCGATGCACAGCGCGACGAAGACCGGCGTGCGGAACAGATATTCGTTGCCGAAGCGGGCGAAATGCTCCGGCCCCTTCAGCAGCGTGTCGATCACGTCGAGCACGTAGGTCGCGGCCAGCAGGCCGAAGAACCAGGCGCGGCGCGAATAGAAGAAATCCTCATAGCTGGTGTAGTCGAGCATCGAATCCGGAAACAGCAGCGCGCAGAGCAGGAACAGGGTGATGGCGTAGAAGATGATGAACAGGTACTTGCCGAAGGTCCATGTTTCGATGGCGTAGAGGCCGAACTCCCACCACCAGAAATGCACCAGCATCAACAGCACCGAAGCGACCCAGGCCAGATGCACCGTATAGAGCCGGTACTGGCCGGGATGCTGGACGATGCGCGCCACCCCCGACAACAGGCGCGCGACGCCGAGCCCGATCACCATGCCCATGACGATGCGGATATGCGGGAAGATGTCGTGGGGCGAAGCTATTTCGGTGGCCATGCCGAATGCTCGCCAGGTGATGGAACGTCCGTCAACACACCACTATCAGTCTATTCGCGCATAAGGTTGTCTGAAGACCACGGTGATCCTGGGAAATAATCATCGTCCAAGATTTCCTTGATCCCATAGGGGCAATGGACAGGGAAATCCCGATCTCTCAGGCCTGTTTCGTCCAATGCCTTTAATCTTGCTATCTTGAACTCTCGATCGAGCACCTGCGCAGGATATTTTTTGAGGCTCGGACTTTCATCAAGCAGGCCCTCAATCCGAAGCCGTTGCTCCCGAATTGTCAGCAACCAGCCCGTTTTGCGCTGCTCAGACTGAAACTCCCATTTCAGCAAGTGAAGGACCAAAGTGCCAAGCCTGCTCGCAATTTCCCTTTTGTCGCTCCGCCCCAAGCTCTCGATCTCCTCGGCAACATTCTCACGATCGAGGTCGGAAAGACGACCTTCGCGCAGCAACGCGCCCTGCTCGGCGCACCACTGAGCATAGTCGGCCTCGTAGGGCGTCAATTGCTGTTTGCGAAATATCTTGTTCATTGAGGAGATATTGCTCCCAAAGTGCACAATTTCCAAGTCCGCGGAGAACGAGTGGGCCCATTCGGGCAGTCGGCACAACCCACTCACCGCCGCATTTAACGAGGGCAATGGCTCGCGGCGATCTTATCAAAACAGAAAATATCGCTGAGCCATCGGCAGCACCGTCGCTGGTTCGCAGGTCAAGAGTTCGCCGTCGGCACGAACCTCGTAAGTCTCGGGATCGACTTCGATATGCGGCGTGGCGTCGTTGAGCACCATCGAATGCTTGCCGATGCCGCCACGCGTGTTTTCGACCGCGACGAACTGCTTGTCGACGCCGAGCCGGCCGTGCAGACCGGACTCCAGTGCCGCCTTCGAGACGAAGGTTACCGACGAGTTGGTCCGCGCCTTGCCATAGGCGCCGAACATCGGCCGGTAGTGCATCGGCTGCGGCGTCGGGATCGAGGCGTTGGGGTCGCCCATCGGCGCCGCCGCGATCATGCCCCCGATCAGCACCATATCAGGCTTGACGCCGAAGAAGGCCGGGTTCCACAGCACCAGGTCGGCGCGTTTGCCGACGGCGATCGAACCAATCTCCTTCGACAGCCCGTGCGCGATGGCCGGGTTGATCGTGTATTTGGCGATATAGCGGCGGACGCGGAAATTGTCGTTGTTGCCGGTCTCCTGCGGCAGCGAACCGCGCTGGCGCTTCATCTTGTCGGCGGTCTGCCAGGTCCGGATCGCCACTTCGCCGACGCGGCCCATCGCTTGTGAGTCCGAGGAGATGATCGAGAAGGCGCCGATGTCGTGCAGAATGTCTTCCGCCGCGATGGTCTCCTTGCGGATGCGGCTTTCGGCGAAGGCGATGTCTTCCGGGATCGACGGCGACAGGTGATGGCAGACCATCAGCATGTCGAGATGCTCGGCCAGCGTGTTGACCGTGTAGGGCCGCGTCGGGTTGGTCGAGGACGGGATGACGTTGGGCAGGCCGCAGACCTTGATGATATCGGGCGCATGCCCGCCGCCCGCGCCTTCGGTGTGGAATGCGTGGATGGTGCGGCCCTTGATCGCCGCCACCGTGTTCTCGACGAAGCCGCTCTCGTTGAGCGTGTCGGTGTGGATCATCACCTGCACGTCATGGTCGTCGGCCACCGACAGGCAGCAGTCGATCGCGGCCGGCGTCGTGCCCCAGTCCTCGTGCAGCTTCAGCGAGCAGGCGCCGCCCAGCACCATCTCCTCGAGCGCCGCGGGCAGGGAAGCGTTGCCCTTGCCCGACAGGCCGATATTCATCGGGAAGGCGTCGAAGGACTGGATCATGCGCGCCATGTGCCATGGCCCGGGCGTGCAGGTGGTGGCGAGCGTGCCGTGCGCCGGGCCGGTGCCGCCGCCGAGCATCGTGGTGATGCCCGACATCAGCGCTTCCTCGATCTGCTGCGGACAGATGAAATGGATATGCGCGTCGAAGCCGCCCGCGGTAAGGATCTTGCCTTCGCCGGCGATGATCTCGGTGCCGGGGCCGATGATGATGGTGACGCCATCCTGCGTGTCCGGGTTGCCGGCCTTACCGATTGCCGCGATGCGGCCGTCCCTGAGGCCGATATCGGCCTTGAAGATGCCGGCGCTGGCGTCGATCACCAGCGCATTGGTAATGACGGTGTCGACCGCTCCTTCAGCGCGGGAAACCTGGCTCTGGCCCATGCCGTCGCGGATGACCTTGCCGCCGCCGAATTTCACCTCCTCGCCATGAATGGTGAAATCCCTCTCGACCTCGACGAAGAGTTCGGTATCGGCAAGCCGCACCCTGTCGCCGACCGTCGGGCCGTACATCTGCGCATAGGCGGTGCGGGTTATTCTGGCCATCAGTGATTGCTCCCGAATTGCGGTGCTGGTGAAACCGGGCTGCACATTGCTGCCATCCAATGGTCACGCAATGACCCGCTGGTCGACACCTTCTGATCCCATTTGGCGGTTGAGGTTGGAGGGTCACCCCAAAACGACCGTTTGCCAAATCGATGGAAGGAAAATCCATGCGCAAAACGATAGTTCTCGCCGCTGCCGCCACCCTGATGCTGGCGGGTGCCGCCATTGCCCAGCAGCAGCCCGCTCCAGCAGCGCCGGCCGCGCCCGCCCCCGGCGGGCAGCAGGCCGCGCCGACGATCCAGAGCGTCAACATCGTCGACATCACCGAACTGCCGAAGGACACCCAGACGCAGGTCAACCAGGTGATCGCCCAGCGCGGCGATGCCGGCCTGCAGAAGCTGCGCAGCTCGATCGATGCCACGCCTAAGGTCAAATCCGCCCTCGAGGCCAAGGGAATGACCTCGGCGCAGGTGGTCGCGGCCAGCATGGAGCCCAACGGCGCCCTGACCCTGATCACCAAGAAGGCGAGCTGACGGCGCGCCTGCGCGGCGGGCCGTCGTCCGGTCCGCCCGCGCTATCTGGAAGGGAACCTTGGCCGGGCAGGAGCCGTTTCGTTTCATCGGCGCTGAACGGCGCCGCGAAATGAACCCGTCCAGGAGCGAGCGATGGCGATCAATCCCGGCAAGAGACGGCTCTATGCCTTCGCCTCCATGGCATTCCTGGCGGTGGGCAGCCCCGGAGCCTCCCTTCACGCACAAGGGCTCGAAAGCCCTGAGACCGTCAACCGGATCATCGGCTCGGACGTCAAGCAGGAAGAAACCAGGAGCGATGCCGAAGCCGGCAAAGTTGCCAGGGCGATTGATCGGACGCGTGAAAACATCGGCACGGTGCGCAAGACATCCAAGCTCGACAAGGTCGATATCGTGTTCCTGACCGATGCCGCGCGCACCGAAGGCGGTCCGCCGCCGGCGATCGAAACCAAGGTCAAGCAGCATCAGGACGACATTGCGGAGCTGCGCAAGGAGATCGAGGCCAACGCGCTGCTGTTCAATGCCATCGACTCGCGACGCGTGCTTGCGCAGGACGTTCTCGCCGTGGAATTCGACGACCCCGGAAAAATCGTCATCTATGCGGCGGCCAAGCCGTCCGATTGAGCCGAGGGCACAACTCGCTTTCGTGCTCGCCCGAAAGCCCTTTGCCCTCTTTGCACGCCGCGCATGAGACGCCCTCGGCCTCACAGCCTGCCCATCACCTTCTGCTGAAAGCCATAGACCTCGCGCTTGCCGCCCAGCGGCACCAGCGTAACGTCGCGCTCCTGTCCGGGCTCGAAGCGCATGGCGGTGCCGGCGGCGATGTCGAGGCGCATGCCGCGCGCCTGTTCGCGGTCGAATTTCAAGCCCTCATTGGTCTCGAAGAAATGATAGTGGCTGCCGACCTGGATCGGCCGGTCGCCGCTGTTGGCCACTTTGAGCGTAACCGTCGGCAGGCCTTTGTTCAGGTCGATGTCGCCGTCGGCGGGAATGATTTCACCTGGGATCATCGTTCGTCACACGGCGCCGAAGACGAGGCCGAGCCCTATCGCCGTGCAGGCGGCACCCGCGGCCCGCACGAGCACGCGAAATCGCCTGCCGAGGCCAAGCCCGGCGGCGATGCCGACGGCGTGCAGCAGCGTCGTGGCGACGGCAAAGCCGGCCATATATTCAAGCCCTGCGGCATTTTCCGGCACTTCGGTGCCATGGGCGTGGCCATGAAACAGCGCGTACGCGCCGATGATGGCGACGCCGGCCGTGACAGGAAGATCGACGGCCAGCGCCACGAACAATCCGAGCGCCACCACCGACGCCAGTATGCCCGGCTCGACGAAGGGCAGCGGCACATGCAGCATGCCGAGCGCGCCGCCGGCCAGCATGACGCCGACGAACGCGGCCGGCCATGCCCACACAGCCTCGCCGCCTTTCTGTGCCGCCCACAGGCCGACCGCGACCATTACCGTGATGTGGTCGAGGCCGGAGAGCGGATGCATGAAGCCGGCCGCGAAGGAGGAGGTCGTGCCGGCCCCGACATGGGCATAAGCGGGCATGGCGGCTGCCATGAGCAGAATCGCCGAGAGGGCTGTGCGTTTCATCTGTGCTGAGATCATCGGTGCGTCTTTCCTATCAGGATCGTCTGGCCTATCAGGGTCGTCTGGCGTTCACGCGGCCTCGCGCGGGCCACAACCCTCAGCCTTGAGGATGCGCGTGGTCGAAGCGGGATATTTCTTCAGCATTGCCGCCGGACGGATCGGCCGTGCCGAAAAATTGCCGCCGCAATTGGGGCAGACGCCGCCGAGCACGTCTTCGACGCAATCGGCGCAGAAGGTGCATTCGAAGGTGCAGATTAGCGCATCCGTCGCCTCCGGCGGCAGGTCCTTGTCGCAGCATTCGCAGTTCGGGCGCAGCTCAAGCATATCTGTCTCCTCACCGTATCGGCTCATGCACGGTCACCAGCTTGGTGCCGTCGGGGAATGTCGCCTCCACCTGCACGTCATGGATCATCTCGGCGATGCCTTCCATCACCTGCGCGCGGCTGACGACGTGGGCGCCGGCTTCCATCAGCTCGGCGACGGGACGGCCGTCGCGGGCGCCTTCGACGACGAAGTCGGTGATCAGCGCGATCGCCTCCGGATGATTGAGCCTGACGCCGCGCTCCAGACGCTTGCGCGCCACGACCGCCGCCATGGCTATCAGCAGCTTGTCCTTTTCCCTCGGCGTCAGGTTCATGCGTTTCCCTGAAATGATGCGGACACGATCACAGTGACCATATTTTGGGCAGCCCCGCCTTTCCGTTGAGCAAGCCGACGAGCGGAACCAGATGCTGGCGCAGCCGGTAGCCGTCGCCGGCATACAGCCTCGCAAGAAGCTTGCCAGATTCCTGCACGCTCCAGGTGCTGGCGCCGCCCTGGCCGCCGATGATCTCCCGAACCGGATCGAGAAGCGCTTCCGCCCGCGGCGAGATCAATAGCACCGTCGCCATGGCGACGGCGCCGCCGGCAATCGGTGGGCGCGCCAGGGTCGCGGCGATGTCGGGCCCGATGCGGAAATCCTCGGCATGGATGAGAGCCCCGCCCCGGCGGACGCGCCAGCGGTCGTGAAAGCCGCCCTGGACCGCGCGTTCGCCCATCGCCGTCCGGCCGAAGACGGTGGCTTCCAGCACCAGCGCCTCGGCGCCGGCGGCAAGATCAAGGTCGAGCGTGCGGGCAAAGGCCGATCGGTCGAAAACGATGGTCTCCTGCGGCAGCCAGGCGACGCGGCCGTTTTCGCCGACCGTTAGCCGGACGCTGACTTCGGCCCGGTCGGAAGCGGCGCGATAGATTTTCTCGCAGGCCTGCGTCGTTATCGTGGCGCTGGCATGCGCGCCGACCTCGATCTCCCAGCCGAGGCGGTCGCCTCCGGTCAGCCCGCCCGCGGTGTTGATCAGCACGGCTTCCAGCGGGCCGCCGGAAACGGCCGGCATCCTTATCTTGGCGGAACCGTCCTGATAGAGGCGGCGCAGCCGTGTGCGGCCGTCTTGACTGGCGCAGGCGAGCTGCGCCAGTCCGGCCGCCCGCTGCGCCGGCGGGGCCGAAAATCCGGTATGTTCGATCGTATCCACGCCGTCAGGTTAAGCACCGCGGCGGTTTTGTCGATATATAGCTTGTTGCTTGATGGCGTTTCCGTTTCTATAGAGGGAGCCACCTTGGTACGCTCATGCGACGCCTGGCGGGGGTCCAAGGCGACGGTCGCGGCCTGATATCGAGGACAAAAAGGCGCTGTTCAGTTGGCGTCGGGAAACGACAAAGTGGGGAAGAAACCGAATGGCTGACCAACTGGCGACCGAAATCATCGAAAAGATCAAGGCTCATGCCGAGCCGGGCGGCGAGGAGATCACCACCAGCACCGAATTGACGGCGCTCGGCATCCATTCGCTGGAACTGACCGAGATCATCTTCGATCTCGAGGAGCAGTATGGCATCGAGATCGAGATGAACACGGTCGATGCCTGGAGCAACCTGAAGAATGTTGGCGACATGGTCGAGGCCGTTCGCGCGCTGATCGCGAAAAAAGCCTGACCGGATGCACAAGCGCGTCGTCATTACCGGCATCGGCGGTTTGTGCGGGCTTGGCACCGACGTGCCGGCGATCTGGACCGAGATGCGCGCCGGCCGCTCGGCGATCGGCCCCATCGATAACCCGTTCCTGCACGATTTGAAGGTCAAGATCGGCTGCGAGATCAAGGGGCTGCCCGACCATGGCATCGAGCGCAAGCAGCTGGTCTCGATGGACCGTTTCAGCCTGTTGGCGGTGATTGCCGCCCGCGAAGCCTTACAGCAGTCCGGTTTGGCCGCCCATGCGGACAATACCTACCGCATGGGTGCCGTTATCGGCATCGGCGTCTGCGGCTTCGAGACGGTCGAGGAGAACTATCGCGCCATCCTGATCGAGGGCAAGAATCGCGCCGGCATCTTCACGGTGCCGAAGGTCATGCCGGGCGCCGCCGCCGGCCAGGTCAGCATGCATCTCGGCCTGCGCGGACCGGTGTTCGGCGTCACTTCGGCCTGCTCGTCGGCCAACCACGCCATCGCATCGGCGGTCGACCAGATCAGGCTCGGCCGCGCCGACGTCATGGTCGCCGGCGGCACCGAGGCACCGCTGGTCTGGGGCGTGCTGAAGGGGTGGGAGGCGCTGCGCGTGCTGTCGCCCGATACCTGCCGGCCATTTTCGGCCGACCGTCAGGGCCTGGTGCTCGGCGAAGGCGCCGGCATGGCGGTTCTGGAAAGCTACGACCATGCGGTGGCGCGCGGCGCAAACATCCTCGCCGAAATCGTCGGCGCCGGCCTCTCGGCCGATGCCTCCGACATCGTTGCGCCGACCATAGAAGGGCCGGAAGCGGCGATGCGTTTCTGCCTGGCGGACGCCGGGCTGAATCCCGAGGACATCGATTACCTCAATGCGCACGGCACCGGCACCAAGGCCAATGACCAGATCGAGACCGCCGCGATCAAGCGCGTCTTCGGCGAGCACGCGCGCTCGCTTTCCGTCTCCTCGACCAAGTCGATGCATGCCCATTGCCTTGGCGCCTCGGGCGGGCTGGAGATGATCGCCTGCGTGATGGCGATCCGAGAGGGCGTGGTGCCGCCCACGGCGAATTTCCGCGAGGCCGACCCCGATTGCGATCTCGACGTGACGCCGAACGTCGCGCGCGAGCGCAAGGTGCGCGCCGCCATCAGCAACGGCTTCGCCTTTGGCGGCACCAATGCGGTGCTGGCCTTCAAGGCGATCTGATCCCGGGCGATCATGTTCTGCCCGGCAGGTCAATCTGCCGGCTCCCGATGCCGGCATCATTCGATTTGTTGACTGTGCGTGCACGGCCAAACGCCTGACGCCGCATTGATCGTGCCGGGGCGTACGCCTAATTCTTTGCCGACCCCACCCAGACCGCGCCGCTCGGTGCGAAATCCCGCCCAGGAGTTCTCGATGGCCGACCTGTCCGCCTTTCCAATCACCGCCCGCTGGCCGGCCAGGCATCCGGACCGGATCCAGCTCTATTCGGCGACGACCCCGAACGGGGTGAAGATATCGATCGCCCTGGAAGAGATCGGCCTGGCCTACGAGCCGCATTATGTGGACATCGGCAAAAACGAAAGCTGGACGCCGGAATTCCTGTCGCTCAATCCCAACGGCAAGATACCGGCGATCATCGATCCGAACGGTCCCGACGGCAAGCCGATCGGCCTGTTCGAGTCCGGCGCCATCCTGCTCTACCTCGCCGACAAGACCGGCCTGCTCGTCCCGGCGGACGCGGCGCGGCGCTACGAGACGATCCAGTGGGTGTTCTTCCAGATGGCGGCCGTCGGCCCGATCTTCGGCCAGGTCGGCTTTTTCCACAAATTCGCCGGCCGCGAGATCGCCGACAAGCGGCCGCTGGAGCGCTACCGCGATGAATCGCGCCGCCTGCTCGGCGTTCTCGACGGCAGGCTGAAGGGCCGCCGATGGATCATGGACAATGACTACACCATCGCCGACATCTCGCTCATCGGCTGGGTGCGCAATCTGATCGGCTTCTATGAAGCGCGCGACCTCGTCGGCTTCGATGATTTCGCGCATGTGGCGGCATGGCTGGAGCGCGGCCTGGCTCGGCCGGCGGTGCAGAAGGGGCTGACACTCCCGGCAAAGGGCTGAAGCGGCCCGGCCGCCCTGGGGCGCGGGATATCGTAGCCTTGGCCGGCCCGGCTGGGCTATTTCGCCTTGGCTTTCGGGCCGCCCTTGCCCATCACGGAAGCCGCCAGCGAAGCGGCGCCGCGTGCCGTCGCCACCACCGCGCCGGCCGCGACGCTTGCCACGGTGCGGACGGCGCCGGATTTCTCTGGCGCCGGCTTGCGCGCGCTGGCCGGCTTTGCGGCCGCGGCCGCGACCTTCCGAGGCGCGGCCTTGCCGAAGCTGGGCTTTGCGTCCTTCGAACGTTCGGCGATCGCCGGACCAGCGCCGGCTTTCGCCTGCGTCGTTTTCGTCGTCCTGGTCTTGGCGGTCGCGGGTTTTCTTGCCTTGGTTGCCATTGCAAAATCCCCTTACGCAGGACAATCGGTTCCCGGCCATAACGGTGCGAAACCCCTTAAGGTTCCCGTCGAAAAATACCGACAATTAAGCAGGTTAACCAATCACCAGGTCGGCCGCCCGGCGCCGCGCCAGCACGCGTTCGATGTTGGGCATGTCGTTGGAGGCGATCCAGGCGCGCGCATCCTCCTCGGAGCGGCCATGTTCGTGCCAGCGCTCCATCAGCCGGCGCTCGAGCTCGTTGCGCGGCACCTCGACGAAGATCGAGAAATCGAACAGCGGCGCCAGCCGCGACCACGGCTCCTCGTCGAGCAGCAGATAATTGCCCTCGACCAGGATGAATTTGGTCTCCGCGCCGATGATCGCCGCCGCCGCGCGCGACAGTTCCATGCCGCGGTCGAACACCGGGATGGCGATGTCGGGCTCGCCGGCCCGGATGCGCTTCAGAAGCGTCTCGAAGCCGCCGAAGTCGAACGTATCCGGCGCGCCCTTTCGCGCGCGCAGCCCGCGCTGGTTGAGAACGACGTCGTCATAGTGGAAGCCGTCCATCGGCACGACCTCCACGGCGCCTTCCGGCAGCAGATCGTGCAGGCTCGCCGACAATGTCGACTTGCCGGCCCCCGGCGGTCCGGCAATGGCGACGATGAAGCGCTTTGCCTTTGCGGCGCGCTTGAAGATGGTGGCGGCGAGATGGGCGATTTCGGACATGGCGGCCTCGCTTGCCCCTGATGGTTGGCGCGACCGTTATTCTGGCGGCACTCGGCGGAAATTTCAAACCGGCATTTTGGGTAAGGTGCGGTGGTCAAGTGTCGAAACGCCGACGTTCGAAGCCAATCCGCTCAACCAGCCGCGGCCTGCCCGATGCGCAGGAAATCGCTGTCGAACGGCACCTCCCGCGCCGAGCCTCGGCCCAAGAGCCGCATGCGGCCGTCCGCCGTGGTGACCTCTTGCGGCGGCTCGGTGCCCGCCAGCGGCAGTGCGCCGATGACATGGCGGAAGGAGACGCTGGGGCCTTCACCGAGTGCGAACGCCGTCGCCACGCCTTCGCGCGTCAGCCAGTTGTCGCCGATCGAGGCGGCATGGCCTATCGCCGTGCGCCCGTCCTCGATGCCGAGCACGCCGAGATGCCGGCCGCTCCACGGCGCGTAGTCGCGGCCGCCATTGCTGAACCACAGCATGGTGACCGGCAGCTCCGCCGGGTTCTTCAGCACCAGAACCAAATCGTCCTCGGCCCGGCGCGCCAGGGCCGTCCAGCCCGGCCCGCCATGATCGGCCTCGACCAGCGTGACAAAATCCTCGCGCCGGTCGTCCATGCGGTAATCCGTCAGGTCGAGCGTGCCGCCGCCGGCGGCGGGAAAATGGCCGAGATCGCTGCTGCGTCCGGGATAGGCGAGCAGGAAGCGGCCGCGCGTGGGATCGGGCTCCAGCGGATCGGCGGGCGAGGCGGCGAAGCGTTTTGGCGAAAAGGCCAGCCGGCCGCCATCCGTCATCGCCGTCATCGGATGATGGGCGACGGAGATCGCGCCGTGGCCGCCGGAAAATACATGTTCCTGGTAGAGAAAGGCATGGCCGTCGCGCAGCGTCAGGATCTTGTCGACTGTCGCGCCCATGACCTTGCGGCGCAGCCGGAAAACGGCTCGCCAGCCGCCGTCCACGGCGCTGCTTTCGGTGACGTCCCAGGCGCTGTTGGCTGGCCAGCCATGCAGCGGCGCTTCCTCGACGTCGCTGCGCGAAAACGGCGCGCACAGGAAATCGCCGGACAGCCGTACCGTGCCCTCGGGCAAGTCGGCCGGCAGCGTCTCGCGTGGCGCGCCGACCCAGGGTGCGCGGTGCAGCGGCCGCAATTGGCGCCCGCCATCCTCGACCACCATGTCGGCGATATGGCCGACCGTGGTGTCGAGCGAAACCGAAATGCCGCGTGCCTTGAGGGTGACCGTATCCATAGCGCTCTCATCGAATCCGAAGGCGCAACAAGAACCGTTCGCCACCGGATGCGCAAGCACCGCGACCGGCATTTTGCATCGTCCTTGGAACACAAGCTTGCGAAAGCAGACAAAGCTGGGGCTACCGCCATTAACCAAATGGACGCGGCTGGCGGGTTACGTTAGCTTCGCCGCATCTCAGCAACAGCCTGACCCGAACAGACTTGCCCTTGTCCCACCAGCGTCGCCTTCCGCTCGTCCAGAGACTTTTCGTCGCCCTTGGCCTGTTGCTGATGGCTGCGGGCTGCTCGACCACGACCCCGCCGGACTCTGTGCTCGCCGTGCCGGCGCCGCCGCAGAAATACGCCGCCATCGTCGTCGATATCAGGAGCAGCAAGCAGCTGTTCGAGGTCAATTCGAGGGCGCCGCGCTATCCGGCCTCGCTGACCAAGATGATGACGCTCTACCTCCTGTTCGAGGCGATGGAGAGCGGCCGCGTCTCCAAGGAAACGCAGATCCCGGTCTCCGACCATGCCGCCTCGCAGCCGCCGACCAAGATGCGCTTCCGGCGCGGGGAAACGATCGACGTCGATTCCGCCATCCGCGCCATCGTCGTCAAGTCGGCCAATGACGTGGCGGTGGCGGTGGGCGAATATCTCGGCGGCTCGGAGGACGAGTTCGCCGCCATGATGACGTCGAAGGCGCGCCAGCTCGGCATGACCAGCACCATTTTCCGCAACGCCTCGGGCCTGCCCGACGACGGCCAGGTCACCAGCGCGCGCGACATGGCGGTGCTCGGCATGGCGCTGCACCAGCGCTTCCCCCAGCATTTCCACTATTTTTCCGAAAGCGACTTCATGTTCCGCGGCCGGCTGGTGCGCGGCCACAACGACATGCTCGGCCGCGTGCGCGGCGTGAACGGCATCAAGACCGGCTATATCAGGGCCTCCGGCTTCAACATCGTCACCTCCTACGAAGCCGACGGCCGCCAGCTGATCGTGGTGGTGATGGGCGCCGACAGCGCCCGCCAGCGCAACGACCATGTCGAGGCGCTGATCCAGCGCAGCCTGTCGCCGGCGATAGCCGACGCCCCGACCAGGGTGATGTACGCCGAACAGCAGTGAGCGGGCGAACTGCGGGGCTGCCTCGCTTCGGACCAGCTTGCTCAACTATCGAAGTCGGTGCCGCCCCTCATCGCCCTGCCGGGCACTTCTCCCCGTATAGTGACGGGGAGAAGGGGCTGGCCGCAACCTCGGCACCCTTTTGCAGCGTTGGTGATGGGCGAAACCGGCGATAACAGCCCCTCTCTCCCCGTTCTACGGGGAGAGATGTCCGGCAGGACAGTGAGGGGCGGCGCAGTCGCTCGAAAGCGGGCGATGGCGTCCACTTGACCCGATAGGAATTTTTTCTTGACAGGGTGAAGGCAACTATGCTACTATTTTCGCTATGGTGCTGATTTGCGCCGGCCACCCGCCGCAAGGCGGGTTTTTGTTGCCGTCGCCCAGGCGCCGGCCAATCACTTCGTCATCCACGGGCGGAGCAAGGAGCGTAGCGACGCGGCGCGAGGATCCATGCCGCGACTCGGCAGGCGCCGCAACGGTTCGCAATTCTGCTCCACCGCCGCCAATGTCACGGAATGGATCCAGGCTCCGCGACGGAGCTTCGCCCCCGTTATGGTTCCCCCAGGGGGTTGATGACGATTTCATTGAGCCGACGCCAACCTCGAATGTCTCTCTACCAGCCCCGAAAGGCGGCCCGCTGCCCCTTCCTGTCACGCAATCGTCCGCAAGGCGTGGCATGGGCATGCCAAATCGCCGCGATGCTGGCTAAGCATCGCCGCATCGGTCTATCGTCTTCCACCACAGCAGGAGCCCGCATCATGAGCACCGTTCCCAAGGCGTCCGAGCAGCAGGCGGACAATGACAGCGGCGGCGAATATTTCGAGGCGCCGACCACGGGGGAGGACCTGCACGGGGTTTCGGACGAGCATTTCGACACGCCGGAGGTGCCGGACTCAGAGCCGGCCTTGCCCGGCGCTTCGCGGGCCAAGCCCAAGAAAAGACCGTCGGCGATCTCGGGCCGCAAATTCCGCAAGCGCGACCTGGTGCGCATCGACGATCTGCGCCCGAGCCTGGCCGACCGCATCCGCTCCGACCATCCGGACCTGCCGCATGGCGCCCGCATCAGCCGCGAGGAGCTCGGCCGCTACCGCATGCGCTACATGGAGGAGCTGCTCCAGCAGGAGCACGGCGAATTTTCCGAGCTCGACCGCCAGGTGGTGGAATCGATCGCCAGGCAGGACACGATTTCGGAAAACTCGGAAGAGGAGTTCGAGGAGCACCGCTCCTTTGCCGACCGCGTCTCCGACAACATGGCGGCCTTCGGCGGCAGCTGGTGGTTCCTGATCTCGTTCGCCGGCGTGCTCCTGGTGTGGATCGCCATCAACCTGTTCGAGGGCTTGAACCGCGCCTTCGATCCCTACCCCTTCATCCTGCTCAACCTGCTGCTCTCCTGCATCGCCGCCATCCAGGCGCCCATCATCATGATGAGCCAGAAGCGCCAGGAGGTGAAAGACCGCCTGCGCTCCTTCAACGACTACCGCGTCAACCTCAAGGCCGAGCTCGAAGTGCGCCATTTGCACGAAAAACTGGACTACCTCATCTCGCGCCAATGGACGCGCCTGGCCGAGATGCAGCAGATGCAGCTCGACGCCATGCATGAGCTGACCGGAGCGAAGAAGGCGAAGAGGGCGGCACGGGGAGTGAGGAGGCGGGCGGTGCGAGGTGAGGCGGGCGGGTGAGGGAGGTTCCTCGCCCCACAAACTGGGGGCTCGAAGGACGGGCGAGACCCTGGGCTCGCCCCGGCAAGGTGGCTCGGCGAAGCCGAGACGGAGAGGGGGAGCGCCACATCCAACAGGCCCGCACCCGTGAAAGGACCAATCCACCCCACCAGGCGACGCCGCGCCAATCTCCAATTGCCCGTTGAAGCCCGCGCCCGCTTCCGCTAAGAAGCCGTGACTTGCCGGTTCACCCGGTTCGTTTTCCGGCCCGCCGGGAAGCACCCGTAGCTCAGCTGGATAGAGCGCTGCCCTCCGAAGGCAGAGGTCACAGGTTCGAATCCTGTCGGGTGCGCCAAGGAAATCGGGTGTACGGCCCGGACACATAGGTTACGGTTTATACCGGAGACATGGGTGACACTTTTGGCCCGAAGGGCTTTGGAGTGGTTCAACCCTACGCGCCCAACCCTCCGATATCCTAAATCCACCCAGCCGCCCCAAAAAACCCCGGCACATCATCCAGCCCATGCGCCACCGCGTCCGGCTCATAATCCGCCGGCGGGCGTCGTCCCGTCCCGCGATCGACCCAGACCGCGCGGAAGTGGAGGTCGCGTGCGGCGGTCAGGTCGAGATGCGGGCTGGCGCAGATGTGGACCAGCTCGTTCCTGGTCACGCCAAGGGTGCGCCAGGCGTGTTCGAAGATTTGCCGCGACGGCTTGTAGGCCTGCGCCTGTTGCGCCGTGATGACCCGGTCGATGGCGCCGCCCAGCTGCGCGACATTGCCGGCGATGATGGCGTCGCCGGTGTTGGAGATGATCGCCAGCCTGAAGCCGGCTTGCTTCAGCCTTTGCAGCGTCGCGACGACCTCCGGGAAGGGCGGCATGCGGCCGATCGAGGATGTCAGCAGTTCGGCGTCTCCGGCTTCCGCTTCCAGCGAAAAGTCCTGCATCGCCAGATGCAGCGCTTTGGCGGTCACCTCGGCGAAGGAGAGGTGCGGCTTGGTATGCTCGAGCTGGTGTTCGTGCCGGTCGTAGACCGGGATGAATTTCTGCGCCTCGATCCTGCGGCCCTTGCGCGACAGGATCGTCTCCATCGCGGTCATCAGCCCTTCATCCCACTGGATCAGCGTGCCGTAGCAGTCGAAAGTAAGCCAGGTCGGGCGCGGTCCGCCAAGTGTCATTCGGGAACCTTTTGCGAAAAGACGTCGGGAGCCTCCGGGCACAACTTAGACCATTGGGCGCTTTTATCCAGGTGCAGGATTCTCCGCGTCGGACGGCCGGCTCTCGGCCGCAGCGATGATCTTTGCTGTGTCCAGGCATCCGAGGCACCGAAGGCCGCCGTTACGCCGGAAGCATGCCGATCACGCCTATGTACCAACTGCGCCTAGGCACTCGCCGTCAACGTGGAGAGCTGGTCGGTGTCGTAGCGGTTCCGCAGCTCGGCAAGCGCCTTCGGGTCCGGGGAGCTCTTTGCGGCCAGCCTGGCAAGTTCCTCGAAATAATGCTCATGCCCGGGCGGCGAGACGGTCATCAGCACGCGGGCCGGTTTTTCGCCGACATTGGTGATGTTGTGCTGCACGCCGGGCGGAATGAACAGGAAGGTGCCCGGCGTCGCCCGGATCACCTTTCCGCCGACGTGCCAGACACATTCGCCGTCAAGCACATAGAAGGTCTCTTCCTGCACGCGATGGATATGCAGGCCGGTGGCGAAGCCGGCCGGTATGGTCCAGTCGAACATGCTCGTGTGTCTGGTATCCTCGCCGGTGACGAGAAACACCATCGGCTGGCCACGCAGCATGACCCCCTTGTTCTCGTCGGGCATCCGGATGACAGGGGCGGCGCTCATTTGATCCTCCATCGGTTCGCTGCTTTTTCCCGCAGCCACCGGCACAGGATGCCTCTACCCGGCCGGCCAGTCGTGAAGCCGTTGCGAAATCATTGCGAAAAGATTGCAAACGGTATCTCCTTCGGGAATGGCAACGAGCCTCGCCTTTGGCCCCTTTCGCATCGACGGCGAAGCCGGGATCCTGTTCCACGGTGACCAGCCGACGCCGCTCGGCCAACGGGCCGTCGCGCTGCTGGCGCTGCTTGTCGAACGCACGGGCAAGCCGGTTCCCAAGCAGGCGCTGATCGACGCCGCATGGCCGGGCCAAGCGATCGAGGACAGCAATCTGACGGTGCAGATCGCGGCGGCCAGGCGCATGCTGGAGAGCGCGGCCGGCGGCGGAAGCTGGATCGAGACGCTGCCGCGGCACGGCTATCGCTATGTCGGGCCCGAGGTCGCGATCGGTGGTCTCGGCCCCGAGGCGGCAACGCTGACATGGCCCGGCAAGCCTTCGATCGCGGTTCTGCCGTTCTCGAACCTGAGCGGTGATCCGGAGCAGGACTATTTCGCCGACGGCATCGTCGACGACATCACCACCGGCCTGGCGCGCATCAACTGGCTGTTCGTCATCGCGCGCAACTCCTCCTTCACCTATAAGGGGCGCGCGGTGGCCGTGAAGCAGGTCGGCCGCGAGCTCGGCGTCCACTATGTGCTCGAAGGCAGCGTGCGCAGGGCCGGCGGCAGCGTGCGCGTCACCGGCCAGATGATCGACACCTCGACCGGCGCCCACATATGGGCCGAGCGCTTCGACCGCGCCTCCGCCGATATTTTCGCGCTCCAGGATGAGATCGCGCTGGCGGCCGTCGGCGCGATCGCGCCCAGCCTGCGGCGCGTCGAAATCGAGAGGGTGAGGCGCAAGCGCCCCGACAGTCTCGATGCCTACGACCTCGTGCTGCGCGCCCAGCCGGACGTGGGTTCCGGCATGCCCGAACGGGTGGCGCAGGCGCTCGTGCTGCTCGAACGCGCCATCGAACTCGAGCCGACCTATGCGCTTGCCCACGGCAATGCCGCCATGTGCCATCATTGCCTGTTCCTTCGCGCCGGCTTGCAGGAAGCCGATCGCGAGGCTTCGGTACGCCATGCCCGGCTGGCCATCCTGCACGGACAGGACGACGCGGCCGCGCTTACCCTTGCGGGGTTTTCGATCGGCATGGATGGACATGACCGCAAGGCCGCCTTCACCGCCCTGGAAGCCGCGCTTGCCGTCAGCCCGTCATCCGCCCTGACCTACATTCTGGGCAGCGTCATCCTCGGCTGGAGCGGCGAAGCGGAGCAGGCCATCGCGTGGAGCGAGCGCGGGATGCGGCTCAGCCCCTTCGACCCCTGGGCCTTCGCCGCCTTCGACGCGCAGGCGATGAGCCATCTGCTGCGCGGCCGCTATGACGAGGCCTGCCGTGCCGCATACAGGTCGGTGCAGGCCAATCCCGCCCACAGCATCACCTATGTGCAACTGGCCGCCGCCTTGGCCAAGCTCGGCCGGCTGGACGAGGCGATGGCGGCAGCGGCGCGGGTGCGTGAGCTGCATCCGACGTTTCGCTACGGTCGGCAGTTCGCCGCCGTACATTGCGCCCCGGCGGTCGCGCAATGCCTCGGCGAGGCGCTGCAGGCCGCCGGTCTGCCGCAATAGCGCCGGTGCGTCTTCATGGAGACCGGCCTGGGCGGCAGATGGCGGATGGGCGGTTCTTCGGCGCCCTTACCGCACCACGCCCCTGCAAGCCCAGGCAACGTTCGCAAACGACCGCGCGCCATCCGGCCGGCCGGCCTCATAGGCATCGCGGACGGCGGCCTCGCTGCGCGTCCGCTCGGCTGGATCGAGCGTCATCATGTATTTGCCGAGCGGGCCTTCGCCGGCCGCTATCGGCGCCCAATAGTCGTCGAAGTCCCGGTAGTCCATGCGGATCATCAGCTCGGTTTCGGTCACGTCGGCCAGGTCCTGCTCGACAAAAGTCCGCTTCATTTCGCCCGGCTGCATCATCGGCTGGAAGCAATAGCGGCTGCGCATCTGGCGTCCGCCTTCGCTGAGCGCGGCCACCGTGTCGATCATCATGCGCATGCCGGGCATGCCACCGAGATGATCCCACACGACGGCCGCCACCACGCCGCCCGGCCGCACCACGCGGCGCATCTCGCCCACCGCCTTGCCGGCCTCCGGCACGAAGTGGAGCACGAGCAGCGCCAGCGCGCGGTCGAAACCATCGTCGGCGAACGGCAAGGCGGTGGCGTCGGCTTGCTGGATCTCGATGCGCGGGTCGGTGTTGCGCCGCTTCGCCGCCTCGACGAAGACGGGCGAAAAGTCGATTGCCGCGATCGCCGCGAGGTCGGCGGATTTGGCCAGCTCGAATGTCAGGCTGCCGGTGCCGCAGCCGACGTCGAGGATCTTTTCGCCGCGGGCAAGCCCGGCGAAGTCGATGAATTTGGGCGCGAGCTTGCGGCTCCAGCGGCCCATGAGCTGCTCATATCCGCTGGCGTCATGAACGGTGAAACTTGAGGTCATCTCGCTCTCCCTGCGCTGAAGAGGCGAGGCTAGGGCAATTCCGGGAAAAGCGTGAGGCGGTTTTCCGTCCGCGATCCCGCAACCTGCCTTCGACGAATGGCTAGTGCATGGGCGTGGGCTCCGCGCGGTTTAGCCCTCACTGGCGGGTCAACATCGCCCGGCTCCGCCTTTCGGTGGGTGCCTGGGCGAGCGAGGCCGCTTCAGCCGCCCCGGTTCGCGGCCCGCCAGATCCGCGCCTCGCCAGCCCGTTCGGCATCCTGGCTCGACGGGCTGGCCGAACGCCCCGGCTTCAGGGCCGCACGGCGGTCACTTCGATTTCGACCAGGAAGCCGGGGCCGGCAAGGCCCGCGACCTGCACCACCGAACGCGTCGGCAGGTTCGGCTGGTCCTTGGTCCCGAAAAACTTCGTGTAGCCTTTCATGAAACCGGCGAAATCCATCTTGCCGCCCTTGGCGGGATCGCCGACCAGGAAGACCTGCATCTTGACGACGTCGCCCATCTTCAGGCCGAGATCGGCCAGCGTCTTGTCGATCGACTTCAGCACCGAGCCGGTCTGGGCCTCGGTGTCGCCATAGGCGGCGACCGTCGCCTTGTCCGCCTTCTCGTCGATGACCGACGGCACGGCGCCGCTGAGATAGACCGTGGTCTTGCCGGCCGGCACCTCGACGGCGCGCAGGATCGGAAAATCCGAATTCGGAATCTTGTGGCGAACGACGTCGTCGGCCAAGGCCGCGCCGGCGGCCAGCATTCCCGCCGCCAGCACGGCGGCCCCGATCCATGATTTCCCGATCGATGATTTCATGACCCGTTTCCTTCCATTCGAGAGGGCGGCGAGCGCCGGAATGCCCGCCGCGCGGTTTGCGTTGCCGCATGTGCGGGCGACATCCGCCACTCAGCGGACATCCTTCACGTCCTGCGCCGTCACGGCATCCTTGTAGTCGTTGCCGAAATGCGTCCTGACATAGTTGACCACGGCCGCGACCTGGTCGTCGCTCATCATCTGCCCCACCGGCGGCATGCCGTTTTGCCCGTGCAGGACGAGGCTTACGGGATAGCCGCCGGTCTCCAGGTTCTTGTTCTTGGCCAGCGCCGGATAGTGGCCGGCGCCGACCGCGCCTTGCCCCTTGTCCAGGTGGCAGGCGGCGCAGACATTGGCATAGAGCGCCGCGCCGTCCTTTTCGGTGAAAGTATCGCCCTGGCTGAACGTGACGCCGGCCGAATCGGCGAACGCGCCGGGAGCCGTGAACGCCATGGCGGCAGCCATGGCGGCGATGAGACCGCAGGGTCTTTTGAAGGAGCTGCTCATGATGGGATGCCTCGCGGGATACGGGGTGAACGAAGGAATCGGCATGGCCTCATCCCTGCATGACGCGCTGGTGCAGGCGGGTGATGGCGTTGAGCGAGGACAGGATCGCGCCCTCCTGCCAGGCGGGAATGTAGGAGGCATGCTCGCCGGCCAGCACGATGCGGCCGTCGATCTGGCACAGATTGTCGTAATGCTCCTTGCGCGCCTCTTCGGTCCAGTCGCCCGCGCAGCCAAGGGTGAAGGGCGAGCGGTGCCATGCCCAGGAAACGCCGGTCTCGAACTCCTGCTTGTATTGCGGGTGGAGCTGCGCGCCGTATTCCACCGCCTTCTGCACGCGCTCCTGCGGGGTCATGGCGGTGAATTCGTAGGAGTTCGGTCCGTTCCATGTGTAGCAGCCGAGCAGCACGCCCTTGCCGCCGGCGTTGAAGCCGGTGCTGGGGTAGGAGATCTGCGAGATCGGCAGGTTGGTGTAGCTGACGCCGCCGAAGATCGATTCGTCCTCCTCCCAGAAACGGCGCTTCATCTGCAGGCCGACCTTGACCGAGGACGCATAGGGCACCGCCCCGATCGCCGCCTGCATGGCGCCGCCCACCTGGATTTCGATCTGGCTGAGGATGGTGAGCGGAATGGTGCACACACACCAGTCGGCGCTGGCCTCCTGGGCGGTTCCGGGGTTTTTCGCGTCCTCATAGGTCACCGTCACGCCCTTGTCGTTCTGGGCGATCTTGGTGACCTTGGCATTGTAGGTGATGAGGCCGCCGACCTGCTTGGCGAAGGCTTCGCCGATCCTGCCCATGCCGCCGACCGGCTGGAACATGGTGGTCTGGAATTCGTAGAGCGAGAAGTTGGCGAGGCTGCCCCACAGGCGCGAATTCAGCACGTCGGACGCGCCGATGATCTGACCCGCCACCGGCTCGGCGCCGATGCCGCCGCCCGGCTCCTTCTCGTAGCCGCGGAATTCGGCGGTCGCGAGGCTGGATTTGTAGCTGTAGTCCTTGTCCAGCGCGCCCCAGGACTGCAGCGCCTCGAGCAGCACCTCCTGGTCCTCCTTGGAGACGAGCCCTTCCAACTGGCCCTTCTTGGCCACCTTGGCCAGCAACTCCGACGTGTGGCCCTTGAAGTCGGTCTCGATCTCGCGCACGCGCTTGGGCTTGCCGCCGAAGGCCTCGGTCGAGTGCAGCAGGGCGTTGTGATTGGTCTGCTGGAACGGCTCCAGCGTCACCCCGAGCCTCCGGCAGTAGGCCAACAGCCCGTTGTGATGGTAAGGGATGCGCCAGGGGCCGGGATTGAGGTAGAGCCCCTCGTCGAACTCGCATTTCTGCGTGTAGCCGCCGAGTTCGGTAACGGTGTCGCCGCCGCGTATCGTCCAGTTGCGGCCGCCGGCGCGGGCATTGTATTCGAGGATCTTCACCTTGTAGCCGGCCTGGCGCAGTTCCAAGGCCGCCAGCATGCCGGCCAGGCCGGCGCCCAGGACGAGCACCGAAGCGCCCTTCGGGTCGCCTTCGAGCTTGATCGGTCCCTTGTAATCGGACTCTGCCGCCAGCCCCATGCTGGTCATGGCCTGGTACATTGCGGCGCTGCCCGCCGTAATGCCGATCATTTTGAGAAGGTCGCGCCGGCGCATGCCGGCAAGGGATTGTTCGAGCTGCATGTTCGTCTCCTCGATCAGCGGCACGCCGCGATCCGCCGCCTGTTGCCCCCGCAAGCTCGAGGCGAGCCCCGGTGGACGACGCAAGGCTATGCCTGCAACCCAATCTGTTCAACCAACACGCCGCGCTTGGAACAAATGTCCTCGAATCTTGGCGCAATCGGGCTCTCGCGGCGTCGCTGGCCGGCATTTTTCACGCCTTCGCGGCCTCGGGGCCGGCGGCCCGACCGCTTGCTGTGCCAATTGAAAGGGCATGCCTGGCTGGCCCCGGCAGCGGGAAAGTCCGACGGGAAAGTCCGTGGCCTGCCGGCGCTCGCGGCGCCGGTTTTCATCGCCCAAATGCTTGCCTTGTCGGCCGGGTCGGTCAGCCTGCCACGGCCCGCACGCTCTCCCTCTCCACCAGCGGACATTCCAGCTTGGTGATGGGATAGCGCCCCCGTCCCACCGTCGCTGGCGCTTCGAGCTGTTCGATCGCCCATTGGCCCATCGCCATATGCGGCAGGATCGAGGTGGTCAGCGGCGGGAACAGATGCCTGGCGATTTCCTCGTCGTCGTAGCCGACCACGGAGATGTCCTGCGGGATGTGCAGGCCGGCTTCCTTCAGCGCTTCGTAGCAGCCGATCGCGGTGCGGTCGTTCTGGCAGAAGATGGCGGTCGGGCGGTCCTTCAGCGCCAGGAGCTTGACGGTCGCGGCATAGCCGGCACTTGCCGACCAGTCGCCCTCGACCACCAGTTCGGGATCGAAAGGGATGTCGGCAGTGGCAAGAGCGCGGCGGTAGCCTTTCAGGCGGTCCTGCGCCGCCTGCATCCAGGGCTCGCCGGTGATGGTGGCGATGCGGCGGTGGCCGTGGCTGATCAAGTGCCGGGTGGAGCTCTGGCCGCCGGCGATCTCGGAGGGCACCACGGCGGGGAAGGCGTAATCCGACGTGTAGCAGTTGAGCAGGATCACCGGGATGTCGAGGCTGTAGAGGAAGTCGGGCGCCGTGATCTCGCGGGTGAAGATGGTCATGTAGATCAGCGCCGAAATGCCCCGCCTGGTCAGCGCCTCTATGGCGCGCGGCTCCATCACGGCGTCGCCCATGGTCTGCGCCACCAGAAGCACGTTGCCGGCGTTCCACGAGGCCTGGCGCGCGCCCTCGATGGCGACGACGGCTTCCGGGCTGGTGGCGAGCTGGTCGACGGCGAAGCCGATCACCCCGTCCAGCCCGTCGAAGGCGCTGGCCGGCGCCTTCAGTGCCGAAAAGGCCGGCGCACTATAGCCCAGCGCGCGCGCCGCCTCGATCACCCGCTCGCGCGTCTGCCGCGACAGTTTTATGCCAGGCGAATTGTTGAGCACGAAGGAAACAGTCGCCTGCGAGCAGCCGGCGGCGCGCGCAATGTCGGTCATGGTGACCCGGCCCTTGGGCTTCACCGGCGCCTTGCGGCGCCTTGCCGTCGCGATATCGGTGGTCTCACTCATGCTGTTCGTGTTCCCCGGCCTGTCCGGCCTGCCCGGCGACCATCAAGGCCGCGCCGGTTTATAGAAATATCGGCTGACTTATATCTATTAGCAGGCGACCGGTCTACTGGCTAAGGGGCTCGGGCAGCTTAAAATCACAGCATATGAGCCGATTATCCCTTTTGCGCCAAACCCTTGCGTTCTCGGCAAAGCCAACGGCGTCACCGCCGGCGCGGTCGCCATCGAACGCAACTAATACCGTTTACTAATACGAAAATGCGCTGTAACGTCTGTCCGTCGCGTCCGTTTTCCCTGGGGCGCGGTGCATGCGAATGGCCCGATGGCAAGCGGATAGTGCCCCGCGAAGCCTTGTCGCGGACATGTGATATGTCAGACAAATCGGACTATTTACGAACGGGGGATGAGTCTCTAAAGTCCGTCGCCGTGGCTGGAACGACGCCATCTTCAGTGCCGGGAACCCTTGAGGAGGAGGGCGTCCAAGCCGCGAACGGCAAATCAGACAAGTGCAGGATCGGCCGGTCCGACGACCGGCCAAAACGGGAGGTTGAACATGAAATCCTTGATACGCAATGCATCCGTGGCCACCGCGGCGCTGCTGCTTGGCCTGACGGCGAGCACGATCGCGCGCGCCGACGACAAGCCGACGCTGGCCTTCGTCGTCAACGGCGCTTCCGACTTCTGGAAGGCGGCCGAGGCCGGCGTCAAGAAGGCGCAGGGCGAACTGCCCGACTACAATCTCGAGCTGAAATATCCCGAGCAGTCCTCGGTCGCCATCCAGCAGCGGCTGATGGACGATCTGGTCACCGCCGGCGTCAAGGGCATCATGGTTTCGGCCGTCGATCCCAAGACCTCTACCGACGGGCTGAACAAGATCGCCTCGGAAACGGCGCTGTTCACCACCGACAGCGACGCTCCGCAGACCAAGCGCGTCGCCTATATCGGCTCGTCCAATGTCGATGCCGGCAAGCAGGCGGCCGAAATCGCCAAGAAGGCGATGCCGGACGGCGGCAAGTGCCTCGGCTTCGTCGGCCTGCTCGGCGCCGACAATGCCAAGGAGCGCATCCAGGGCATGAAGGATGGCCTGGCCGGCACCAAGATCGAGCTCGTCGACGTGCGCGGCGACGACATCGACCAGGCCCGCGCCAAGAAGAATGTCGAGGACGCGCTCGTCGCCAGCCCCGACGTCACCTGCATGGTCGGCTTCTACTCCTACAACACGCCGCGCATCTATGAAGCGCTGCGCGATGCCGGCAAGCTCGGCTCGATCA
This sequence comes from Mesorhizobium sp. BR1-1-15, assembly GCF_020165475.1. Lineage (NCBI taxonomy): Bacteria > Pseudomonadati > Pseudomonadota > Alphaproteobacteria > Hyphomicrobiales > Phyllobacteriaceae > Mesorhizobium > Mesorhizobium sp. BR1-1-15. Next base: position 284,645 of record NZ_JAIUIF010000005.1, read on the forward strand.
CCGTCGTCGGCTTCGATGACGATCCGATCACCCTGGGCGGCGTCAAGGAAGGCACCATTGCCGCCACCGTCGTGCAGCAGCCCTTCGAGTGGGCCTATCAGGGCATGAAGCTGATGGCATCCTATCTCAAGGGCGACAAGTCGGGCATCCCGGCCGACGGCCTCATCATCATCCCGACCAAGATCATCGGCAAGGATGACGTCGACGCCTACGCCGCCAATCTGAAGGCGATGGCTGGAAACTAAGACCGAAGGCAGAGCAGCCGGCTCAACGTCGCTTGAGCCGGCTGCTCTCGCATTGACGAACCCTTCGAGGCCAGTCAGTCTGCCAAGAGGTCGGCCCGCCAACGCTGTCAGGCATGATGAATTATTCCGACACATCCATCGCCGCGACCACCCCGTTCCTCAGTCTCGAGAACGTGCGCAAGACCTATCCGGGCGTCGTCGCGCTCGATGGCTTCTCGATGCAGGTCAGGCCGGGCGAGGTCATCGGCCTCGTCGGCGAGAACGGCGCCGGCAAATCCACCTTGATGAAGATCCTCGGCGGGGTGACGCGGCCCGACAGCGGCACCGTCACCGTCGACGGCACCGCCCATGACGGCCTGAGCGTCGAGGGCAGCCTGGGCTCCGGCATCGCCTTCGTCCATCAGGAACTCAACCTGTTCGAGAATCTCGACGTCGCTGCCAACATCTTCTTCGGCCGCGAACCGCTGCGCGCCGGGCCGCTCAGGCTCGTCGACCGCGCCAGGCTGCGCGCCATGGTGGCGCCGCTCCTGAAGCGCGTCGGCGCCAATTTCTCCGCCGACACGCCTGTCGCCGAACTGTCGCTCGCGCAGCAGCAGATGGTCGAGATCGCCAAGGCGCTGTCGATCAAGGCAAGGCTGGTCATCCTCGACGAACCGACGTCGAGCCTGCCGATCGCCGAGACCGACAAATTGCTCGACGTCATCAGGGCGCTGAAGGCGGACGGCATCAGCGTCATCTTCATTTCGCATCGCCTGCACGAGGTCGAGCGTGTCGCCGACCGCGTCATCGTGCTGCGCGACGGCATGCTGGCCGGCACCTTGCCCAAGCGCGACATCAACCACGACCAGATGGTCAAGCTGATGATCGGCCGCATGCTGAAGGAGCGCGAGAAGGCTTCCGAGGCGGCCCGCGCCCCCGGCGCCGTCGCCCTGTCGGCCAAGGCCATCCGCACCCCGACCTATCCCGGCCGCCCGGTAGATCTCGACGTCAGGCGCGGTGAAATCCTCGGCCTTGCCGGCCTTGTCGGTTCCGGCCGCACCGAGCTGGCGCGGGTGTTCTTCGGCATCGAAAGCAGCCTCGGCGGCACGCTCGAGCTCGCCGGCAAGCCGCTCGCCCTGGGCTCGGCGGCCGATGCCGTCGCGCACGGCATCTTCCTGGTGCCGGAGGACCGCAAGCTGACCGGCATCCTGCTCGACCTTTCGATCGCCCAGAACATTTCGCTGCCCAACCTGCCGGCGCATGCCAAGCGCTCCTTGGTGTCGACCAGCGCCGAAACGGCAACCGCCGAGAAGCAGAAAAAAGATCTCGGCATCAAGGCGCCCTCGGTGCAGACGCGCACCGGCACGCTGTCGGGCGGCAACCAGCAGAAGGTCGTGCTGGCCAAATGGCTGGCGATGAACCCCAAGGTGATGATCCTCGATGAGCCGACGCGCGGCATCGACATCGGCGCCAAGGCGGAGATCTACGGGCTGATGCGTGCGCTGGCCGACGCCGGCGTCGCCGTGCTGATGATCTCCAGCGACATGGAGGAGGTGATCGGCGTGTCCGACCGCATCGCCGTCATGCATGAGGGCCAGATCTCGGGCATTCTGGACAAGGACCAGTTCAGCCAGGAAAACGTGCTGCTGCTGGCGGTAGGCAAGCAGCCGAAATAATTCTGCCGCCGCGCCGCGGAAGCGCTCGGGCCGGCATTGGGGAGAAGATGATGAGCAAGAAAGATCTCGGCCTGCTGATCCTGATCCTGGTGGTCGGCGCCATCGTTGCCATCATCAATCCGCGCTTTCTGCTGCCGATCAACCTTGCCAACACCTCGAACCTGATCGGACTGTTCGGCATCCTGTCGATCGGCCAGGCCTTCGTCATCATCACCGGCGGCATCGAATTGTCGGTCGGCTCGCTGGTGGCGCTGCTGGGAACGCTTTTCATCGACTTCATCGCCGTGCGCGGCATGGAATGGCCGCTGGCCTTCGTGCTCATCCTGGTGCTCGGTGCCATCATCGGCCTGGCGCATGGCTGGCTGATCACGCGGCTCAAATTGCAGCCCTTCGTGGTGACCTTGTGCGGCCTTTTGATCTATCGCGGCGTCGCCCGCTTCTACACCGCCGACGGCACCGCCGGCTTCGCCTTCGGCCAGAATTTCCCGGAGCTCGAATTCTTGACCGCCGGCCGCTCCTGGGGCGTGCCGAACTCCTTCTTCGCCCTGATCGTCATCGCCATCGTCATGTGGGTGGTGCTGCACCGCTCGGTGTTCGGCCGCTATCTCTACGCCATCGGCAAGAACGAGGAGGCGGCGAAATATTCCGGCATCCGCACCGGGCGTGTCGTCATGGCCGCCTACGTCATCTGCGGGGTACTGACGGCGCTGTCGGCGATCTATTTCGCCATGTACACGCGATCCATCTCGCCGGCCAGCCACGGCCAGTTCTACGAGCTTTACGCCATTGCCGCGGCCGTGCTCGGCGGCTTCTCGCTGCGCGGCGGCGAGGGCTCGCTGATCGGCGTCATCCTCGGCACCGTGCTGCTGCAGGAGCTGCAGAACCTCGTCAATCTGCTCGGCATCCCGTCCTCGCTCAACTTCGCGGTGATGGGCGGCGTCATCCTCATCGGCGTGCTGATCGACCAGCAGTGGGGCGTGTTCCGCGCGCGGCGGCGCATGGTCGACGCCAGCCGCAAGAGCATCGCCGGGGCAGCGGCGGAATAGTCAGGGGCAAAAAGCCGCCGTCCGCCGTGGCCGTCGAAAGATAACGCCGCTCTATCTCGCCCGCCCCGCAATTCCGCTCGATCTGTTGTCGGCCGTATCTGTGCGGCCCCAAGTGACTTGAGTGCAAAAGGGGGGCGGCATCGCGAAAAACGGTCTTGCGAGCTTCCATCCGGATTGGAACGAAACCCTTATCTGGGCGTTGTTCAAAGCTTTTCTATTCGGAGGCATTGTCATGGCCGCGAATCCGCTAAGCACCGCCAAGGTGGGAGGTCATCCCATCCATCCGATGCTCATTCCCTTTCCTGTCGCGTTCCTTGTCGGCGCGTTTCTCACCGATTTGATGTTCTGGGGCACTGCCGACGCCTTTTGGGCACGCGCGTCGATGTGGCTGATTGGGGCAGCCATCGTCATGGCTCTCCTGGCGGCGATTGCCGGCTTTATCGATTTCCTGAGCGAGCCGCGCATCCGCGCCCTGACGGACGCCTGGTACCACATGGTCGGCAATTTGACCGCCGTCGTTCTGGCGCTGATCAATTTCTATCTTCGCTACAGCCAAGGCGCCGAAGCGGCAGTTCGCCCATGGGGAGTGCTGCTTTCATTGATCGTTGTCTGCATCCTGCTGTTTACCGGCTGGAAAGGCTGGGAAATGGTGTACCGCCATCACGTCGCGGTTCTGGACGCGCCGACACAACCTTCGGCAACGCCGTCGGCCGGCACGCGTCGTGCCGATCACGACCGGCACGCGGCATAAAACGAAGGCGCATTCGATATTCAGGTCAGGCGGGCGCCACCTGACCATCAACACCTTTAGTCGATCAGCCCCGACATGTCGGAGAATGCCATCGCCTTGCGCAGCACCTCGGCAAAGCGCTCGCCTGCCGCTTCGCGCGAACCGCTATTGTCGATTGAGGTGACGCCGGGTCCGGAGAGCGTCACAGGGGCGCTTCGCGCCAGGCGTGCCAGAACCTCCCCGCGCGACTCGCGGCCACGCATCGCCAGCCGCCCGGCCAGCACATCGGGCGAAGCGGTGATCTCGACGACGGCCAGGTTGGCATAGCGCTTCCGCAAGCTAGGGATGATCGCACGCGATACATTGGCGACAGCGACATGGCCGTTGGCCACTGCCCAATCGACCTCGGCCGGCAGGCCGTAGCGCAGGCCGTGCGCTTCCCAGGAAACGGCGAAGGCGCCGTCGGCTTCGGCCTCGATGAAGGCGGCATCGGCCAGCGTGTCGTGATCCTCGCTTGCCGTGTCGCTCGGTCTGGTGATGACGCGGCGCACGAATTCCAGCCGCGTCTCGTCGGCGAAGAGCGCCTTGGCATGGCCGATGATCGTATCCTTGCCGGCGCCGCTCGGGCCCACCACGGCAACGAAGACGCCGTCGCGTATCGGAAACGCCTCGGCCGACAGTTCACGCTCGATCAATGCCGAAGCCATCACGCGACCCGCCGCCCCTGCCGCCAGACCGTGCGCACCACCGGAACGTGGTCGTCGAGGCGCACGCGCACCAGGTCGGCCCGGCGGCCCTCTTCGATGACGCCGCGATCGGAAAGACCGACGGCCTCGGCCGGGTTCTTGGACACCATTGCCACCGCCTGCGGCAGGGAAATGCTATCGACGACGTCGCCGAGAAAGAAGGCGGACTGGATCAGGCTGAAGGGGATGTAGTCGGACGACAATATGTCGAGCAGGCCGTCGCTGGCCAGCGTGCGCGCCGAGACATTGCCCGAATGGGAGGCGCCGCGCATGACATTGGGCGCGCCCATCAGCACGCCGAGCCCGGCATCCTTCGAAGCTCTGGCGGCCTCCTCGGTGGTCGGGAATTCGGCAACGCGCACGCCTTGCTCGATGGCTTCGTCGACATGGCCCGTCGTCGCATCGTCATGGCTCGCAAGCACGATGCCGCGCTCGTGGCAGGCGGCGGCGATGAAGACGCGGTTCGGGGCCGAATTCCGGGCCGATTCGCCCATCCGCTTCTCGCAGAATTTCTGGAAATCGTGATCGGTCAGCTTCAGCTTGCGTTGGTAGTAGTAGGCGTAGGTTTCGAGGTTGACGAACTGGCGCTGGCCTGGCGCATGGTCCATCAGCGAGGCGAGCTTCACCCGTTCGTCCGTCTCGAAATTGGCGAAGGCCCTGAGGCAATCCGGCGCCGAGACCTCGCAGCGTAGATGGATGAAATGATCGGCCCGCAATCGATCCATCCGCACGCTGTCCTCGATCGCATCGGCGAGCTTGCGGATGTCGGCGGCGTTGAGATCGGCATCCTCGTCCATGCCGACACGCAAGGCATCGAGCACGGTGGTAATGCCGGCGGTCGCCACTTGCGCGTCATGGGCGAGCACGGCGGCGATCGGATTCCAACGCACCTTGGGCCGCGGCGCATAGTGGCCTTCCAGGTGATCGGTGTGCAGCTCGACCAGTCCCGGAATGATGAAGTCGCCAGCCATGTTCTCGCCGGCTCGCACGGCGCCGGCGGATATGTCGGCGATCAGACCGTCACGCATCACGAGCGAGCCGTCGATGATCTCGTCGGCAAGAATGATGCGGGCGTTGCTCAGAATGGTCTCGGCGGTCATTTCAGGCAGTCCTTGGTTTTTTCTGGCCTTTACGGCTTGTTGCTTCAGGCGGTTTTTCTGGCCGGACGGCGCCCGAGCGCGTGCTGGGAAAGCACCATGAACGGGGCGCCGGGTTCGGGCTCGATGAACAACGTCAGCGCGTCCACCGGAACCGGCTGGCGCAGCACCTCGGCGAACAGGCCCTCGATTGCCAGGCGAAGACGAGGGCTTTCCTGTGGCCCGGCCCTGCCGGACAGCGTCATGTGAAAGCGGAAGCTCTCGAAGACGTAAGGATAGCCCCATTGGCAGAGATTGCGGAATTCGCCCGGCTTCAGCGAGTCTGGGCTGCGCCGCTCGATCTCTGCCTCCGTCAACGGCGCGCGAAAGCGGTCGAAATCGCGCACCACGTCATCGGCGAAGCGACTGAGCGGAGGCAATGGCGCCTCCGGCACCAGTGCGAAGAAACCGTCGATCTGGCTGACGACGAGACGCGGGATCATCACAACGGGCGTCGCCTCGGCAAAGGCGTCGAGCGCTGCGCGCAACGAGGCTTCGGTTTCGTTGGCCGCTAACCGGAAAGGGGCTTTCAGCGTTGCGTGAAAACCATAGCGCCGTGCCGATGCGGTGTGGAAGGCGACTTCCGCCGCCGACAAATCGCCCACCGCCTCCACCGGTCGCGTCGCGGCGCCGAACGGGTCACGGCCCAGCCAGTTGGCGGCGATCCGCGCCAATTTTTCGTCCTGTTGGGGGGTGAAGTAGATGGCGTAGCGCATCGAAAATCCTCGTCAGCCCGTTGCCATAGGTGATTTCCATGACGGATTGACGAAGCTTTGAAGGGTTTTCGAAGGCAAATCGACCCCGCCGGTCCTTAGCCGACGATTTTTCGGATCTGGACCAACAGGTTCAGCCGTGAACCCGCAACGGTCAGGCCTTCATCAGCCATTCGTGCTCGGGCGCATTGTGGAATTTCCACGTCCGCTTCGGGCCGGCCATGACGTTGAGATAGTAGAGGTCGTAGCCATGGCAAGCCGCGCAGGGGTGATAGCCCTTGGGCACCAGCACGACGTCGCCGTCCTCGATCGCCATCGCCTCGTCCAGCGCGCGGGAGCCGTCCTTGTCGGCGTCGGTATAGACCCGCTGGAAAGCAAAGCCCTGCGGCGGGTTGAGGCGGTGATAATAGGTCTCCTCGAGATAGGATTCGTTAGGCAGATTGTCCTGGTCGTGCTTGTGCGGCGGATAGCTCGACGTATGGCCGCCGGGCGTGATGACCTCGACCACCAGCAGCGAATCGGCCGGCTTGCCCTCGGGCAGGATGTTGGTGACGTAGCGCGTATTGGTGCCCTTGCCGCGCACCTCCTGGCCGAGGTCGTCAGGCCCGATGACGCGAACCGGCAGGCCGCCGCTCAATCCCGGCGCCGAGCAGACCGCCAGTTCCAGTCCGCTATCAGCCGTCACCGACCAGTCCGATCCCTGCGGCACATAGACCGACCATGGTTTGCCTTCGAAGGGCGACATGCGCTGGCCAAGCAGGCCGAGATCCTTGCCGCCGGCCGTGACCGTGCCCTTGCCGGTAACGAACACCAGGCAGACTTCGCGATCGTCCGTTGTTCCCGAAGCCGTTTGCCCTGATTTCAGCCGGTGCAGGTCGAACCCGACATAGGTCCACCCGGCGCTTTGCGGGGTGACATGCGCGACACGGCCATGGCCCTTGTCGGCTTTGACCAGCAGCTTCGACATCCGGTTACTCCTTCGGTTCGACTTCGGCGGGCGCCTTGTTCTCGTCGGCCGGCTTGTAGAGATAAAAAAACTGCCAGACGCCATAGCCGGCGAAGCCCAGCGCGATCACGCCCCAGAACGGCGTGCCGCTCGCGAATTCGATGATCGACCAGATGACGCAGACCGCGACGACGGCGACACGCCGCCACAATGGCCGGAAGAAGGGGTGCTCGGAATCTTTCATCGCGGCAACCTACAGCAAGCCCGGCCTGGCGAGAACCCGATCAGACATCGGGGAAGCCCTGGGTCTCGACCGTGTAGCCGGCCGCCGTCATCACCCGCATCAACTCCTTGTGGCCCACCTGCGCCATCTTGAGCGGCGGGTTCTTCTTCGGGTCCTGTTCGGCCTCGACCACGAACCAGCCTTCATAGCCGTGGTCGGCGAAACGCTGCACGATGGCGCCGAAATCCAGCGAGCCGTCGCCCGGCACGGTGAAGGCGCCGAGAACCACCGCATCGAGGAAGGACTGCCTCGTGCGGTCGAGCTTCTCGATCACGCCCATGCGTACGTCCTTCACATGCACATGGCTGATGCGCTTGTGGTGATTGTCGATGGCGCGCAGCACATCGCCGCCGGCAAAGGCCAGATGTCCAGCGTCAAGCAGCAGCGGAATGCCCGCTCCGGAATGGCGCATGAAGGCGTCGAGCTCCGCCTCGGTCTCGACCACCGCCGCCATATGGTGATGATAGGAAAGCGGCATGCCTTGCTCGGCGCACCATTCGCCGAATTCGGTCAGGCGCCTGGCATAGGCCTTCATCTCGTCGCTCGAGAGTTTCGGCTTGGTGGCGAGCGGCTTCGAGCGGTCGCCCTGGATCGAACGGCCAACCTCGCCATAGACGATGCAAGGCGCGTTGACCGCCTTGAACAGGTCGATCATCGGCTGGATGCGATCCTTGTTCTTGCTCATCTCCTCGTCGACCAGCGTGCCCGAGAACCAGCCGCCGCACAGTGTGACGTCAGCCGCCTTCAGGATCGGCAGCATCACCTTGGGGTCCTTGGGAAAGCGCCGTCCCATCTCCATGCCGGTGAAGCCGGCCGAACGCGACTGGCGTAGGCACTCCTCCAACGACACGTCGTCGCTGAGTTCCGCAAGATCGTCGTTCCACCACGCGATGGGGGACATGCCCAATTTGGCTTTCAAGTCGTCACTCCGGTTCTTGTTCACCCTCCCCCTTGTGGGGAGGGTCGCTGCGAAGCAGCGGGGTGGGGGTGCGGCGCCAGACCCCACCCGGACCTTCGGTCCGACCTCCCCACAAGGAGAGGTAGGGGGTGGGCAGCGCCGAGATCAATCGCCGACGCTCTGCATCCGCCGCTTCTCGTCATAGACCTTGCGCGCCGCGTTCACTTGGCTGCGCTCGGAGACTTCCGGCACCGCCACGTCCCACCAGTGGCCGCCGGCATCGGTGGAGACCAGCGGATCGGTGTCGATGACCAGTACCGTGGTGCGGTCGTTGCCTTTCGCCTGAGCCAGCGCCGTCTCCAGCCCTGCGATCGACGAAACCTTCTCGGCGATCGCCCCCATGCTCGCGGCGTGCGCGGCAAAGTTGACGTCGGGCAGCACCTCGTGGCGCGCATCCTTCAGGAGATTGTTGAAGTTGGCGCCGCCGGTCGCCATCTGCAGCCGGTTGATGCAGCCAAAACCCCTGTTGTCGAGCAGCACGATGGTCAGCTTCAGGCCGAGCATCACCGAGGTGGCGATCTCGGAATTGAGCATCAGATAAGAGCCGTCGCCGATCATGACGACGACCTCTTCTTCAGGCTTGGCCATCTTGGTGCCGAGCCCGCCCGCAATCTCATAGCCCATGGTCGAGAAGCCGTATTCTGCGTGGTAGGAGCCGGGCGCGCCGGCCTGCCAAAGCTTGTGCAATTCGCCCGGCAGCCCGCCGGCGGCGTTGAGCAGCGTCACGCCGGAGCCCATGGCGCGTTGCACGGCGCCGATCACCTGCGCGTCGGAAGGGTAGGCGGCATTGGTCGACGCCGTCACCTTGGCGGCTTCGGCCTGCCATTCCTTCTTGCCGGCTGCCGCATTGTCGGTCCAGGCGGATGGCGCCTTCCAACCCTTCAGCGCGGCACCGAGTTCGGCCAAGCCTTCGGCCGCGTCGGCGACCAGCGGCGATGCCCGATGCTTGCCGGCATCGAAAGGCTGCACATTCAAGCCGATGATGGTCTTGCCCGAATTCTTGAACAGCGCCCAGGAGCCGGTGGTGAAATCCTGCAGGCGCGTGCCGATGGCGAGCACGACATCGGCCTCTTCCGCCAGCCGGTTGGCGGCCGACGTGCCGGTGACGCCGATCGCCGCCATGTTGAGCGGATGATCGTCCGGCAGCGAGGATTTGCCGCCCTGCGTTTCGCAGACCGGAATGCCGGCGCCTTCAACGAATTTCGCCAGTTCGTCCGAGGCCCGAGAATAGAGCACGCCGCCGCCGGCGATCACCAGCGGCTTGCTTGCGCTCTTCAGCGCTGCAACCGCAGCCGCCAATTCAGCCCGATCCGGGCGCGGCCGGCGCTGGCACCAGACCCGTTCGGCAAAGAAGCTCTCGGGATAGTCATAGGCCTCGGCCTGCACGTCCTGGCAGAGCGACAAGGTCACCGGCCCGCATTCGGCCGGGTCGGTCAGCACGGCCATGGCGCGGTTGAGCGCCGGGATGATCTGCTCCGGCCGCGTGATGCGGTCGAAATAGCGCGACACCGGACGAAAACAGTCATTGACCGTCGCCGTGCCGTCGGAAAAATCCTCGGCCTGCTGCAGCACCGGGTCGGGAATGCGGTTGGCGAAGACGTCGCCCGGCAGAAACAGGACAGGCAACCTGTTTACATGCGCAAGTGCCGCCGCCGTCACCATGTTGAGCGCGCCGGGTCCGATCGAAGAGGTGGCGGCCATGAAGCGGCGACGGAAATTGGCCTTGCCATAGGCGATCGCCGCATGCGCCATCGCCTGTTCGTTGTGGGCGCGGAAAGTCGGCAGTTCGTCGCGCACCTGGTAGAGCGCCTCGCCGATGCCGGCGACATTGCCGTGGCCGAAGATCGCCCAGACGCCGCCGAAGATCGGCACCTTTGCGCCGTCGATCTCGGTCTTCTGTTTGCTCAGGAAACGGGTCAGCGCCTGCGCCATCGTCAGGCGGATTGTCTTGCTCATTGGTTTCCTCCGCAGTCCCTGTGCCCGTGCCTTCTTATGCTGCTTTACGGCCGCGCGCGGCAAGCCATGCCTCGGTCAGCTGCTCGAAGCGCGATGCCATGTCGGCAACCGCTTCGTCGTCCGACATCCTGCCGGAAAGCCATTGTTCGGCGGCGTTGATGAAGATGGTGCGGCCGACCGCGAAACCCTTCACGATAGGAGCCTTGGCCGTCGCTGCGAAGGCGGCCTCCAACTCGTCCTGCGGCGCCTCCAGGCCGAGCAGCACGACGCCGCGGCACCAGGGGTCGTTCTTCAGGATCACGGCCTCGATCTTCGTCCACGCGCCTGCGGATGCCTGCGGTTCGAGCTTCCACCAATCCGGCTTGATGCCGAGCGCATAGAGTTCCTCAAGCGCACGCGGGATGGTCGTGTCGTCGAGCTTGCCGTGCTTGCCGGCGATGATCTCGATGAGAAGCTCCCTGCCCACTTTCCGCGCGGCCTCGAACAGAGTGCGTAATTTCTGCTGCTGTTCCTCCTTCAAGCCCGGCGGATCGTCGGGATGATAGAAGCACAGGCATTTGATGCAGTGGTCGACCGGCCATTCGGTGAGCTGCGAACCGATGTCCTGCGAGAATTCGAAGCGCAGCGGCCGCGAGCCCGGCAGCTCCACCGGCCGCCCGAGCCAGGCAAAGGAATGCCTGGCGAATTCGAACATCGCCTCGCGGCCATGCCTCTCGTCGAGCAGCATGCCGTATCCGTCGCGCCCGGCGGCGACCTTGGCCGCCGCCTTCACCGTCAGCACCTTGAAGTCCTCGATGCGCGAGGCATCGGCGCCGGTCTTGGCCGCCACGTCCTCGAGCTGCACCCGGTGATCGCAGGCGAACGCCATCAGCGAGGGAATGTCGTGCCGGCGCGTCGTTGCCCAATGGATGTGGTTGATCGCCTCGTCCTTGCGCAAGGCCAGATGCCTGCTGCCGTGCTCGAGGAAGAACTGCAATTCCTCGAAGGTCGGATATTCCGGCGCGCACAACAGCCGCGACACGGCGAAGGCGCCGCAGGCATTGGCCCAGGTCGCCGCCGTGGCAAGGCTTTCGCCGCCCAGCCAGCCGCGCAGGAAGCCCGACATGAAGGCATCGCCGGCGCCAAGCACGTTGTAGATCTCGATCGGAAAACCCTTGCCGACCACGCCGTCCTCGAGATCGTCGCTGATAGGCCCGTCATAGACGATGCAACCCATGGCGCCGCGCTTCAAGACGATGGTGGCCGGGGACAGCGAACGGATCGTCTTCAGGGCGCTCAGGCAGTCGTCGGCGCCCGAGGCGATCATGATCTCTTCCTCGGTGCCCACGACGAGGTCGCAATCGGGCAGCACCGTCTTCAACTGCGCCGAGACGCGGTCGGACTTGACGTAGCGCTCAAAACCCTCGGCGTGGCCGGCCAGGCCCCAGAGGTTCGGCCGGTAGTCTATGTCGAACACGACCTTGCCGCCCTTGGCCTTCATGATGCGGATCGCCTTGCGCTGGGCGGCATCGCTGTTGGGCCGGGAAAAATGCGTGCCGGTGACGACGACCGCGCGAGCCGAGGAAATAAACGTCTCGTCGATGTCCTCCTCGGCCAGCGCCATGTCGGCGCAGTCGGAGCGGTAGAAGATCATCGGCGAAACGCCTTCGCTCTCGACCGAAAGCAGCACCAGCGCGGTCAATCGCTCCTTGTCGGTCTTCAGCCCGTCGGTGTTGACGCCTTCGCGCTTCAATTGTTCACGGATGAAGCGGCCCATCTGCTCGTCGCCGACCCGCGTCAGCAGCGCCGAACGCAGGCCGAGCCGCGCCGTGCCGACCGAGATGTTGGCCGGGCAGCCGCCCACCGACTTGGCGAAGGAGGTGATGTCCTCCAGCCGCGAGCCGATCTGCTGGCCATAGAGGTCGACGGAAGCCCGGCCGATGGTGATGACGTCGAGCGCAGCGTATTTCGCGTCCACGGCTTCGCTCATTGGAACCTCCCGTCGGGCCTGTTATGTTGGGGTACACGCGCGAGCGGCAGCGTGGCGCCGAAAAATATGAAATAATAATTCCAATCCATAGTCAATATGGAATGAGCATTCCCCGATCTAAAATCGCCTTTTGCCTTCCCCTCAGGCCTTGCGCCCCTTGCCGGGGTTGCGCCGCTTCTCGCCGACGCCAACGGTCAGCGCCATGGCCAGCGCCATCGTCGCCGATAGCGAGCGGAAGCCGGCAAAATCCGCCTCGGCAACCTCGAACCAGACGCTGGCGAACTGAGCAAGCGGTGAAAACGAGCTGTCGGTGATGGCAATGATGGGCACGCCCTGTTCGGAAATCGTGCGCGCCTCCTCGATCGTGGCCGGCGCATAGGGCGAGAAGGAAATGGCGACGACGGCATCCGCGGGCGTCGCAAAGCTGACCATCTCGGCGTTGAGGCCGGCGGCTGATTCGATCAGCTGGTTGCGGATCTTCAGCTTGCCAAGCGCATAGGCGATGTAGGACGCCACCGGATAGGAGCGCCGCTTGGCCAGCACATAGATGGTCTGTGCCTTGGCCAGCAGGGAAATCGCTTCTTCCAGATGCGCGTCGTCCAGCGTGCGCGAAATGTCGTTGAGCGAGGTGCTGGCGGCGGCGACGAAGCCGTCGAAGATCGCCCGGTGGCCGGCGCCGCCCTCGGCCTTGGCGCGCAGCGCCTGCAGCCGTTCGTCATAGGAGGAGTTGCGCTCGCGCAGCCGTTCGCGAAACACCTGCTGCAGGCTGGTGAAGCCGTCAAAGCCGAGCTGCTGGGCAAAGCGGATCAGCGTCGAGGGCTGCACGCCGGCCGAGGCGGCGATGCTGGCGGCGGTGCCGAAGGCGATATCGTCGGGATTGTCGAGCGCATAAGCGGCGATCTGGGCGATGCGCTTGGGCAGGCTTTCGCGCCGATCGAGGATCGTGGCGCGCAGCGTCTCGAAGTCGCGAGGTACCCGTTCGTCCATCGTCGGCCCGTCCAAGCTCATCGGTGAAGCGTCCTCTCTGCCCCATCATAGCGAGGCTGCGCAAGAACACCATAAAAAATGAGGCAGACATTCCATTCCGAACAAAAATGGACTAATTCATCCACGGAGCATCTATGACGGTGGAGGAACGGAAAATGGTCGGCGTCGGTCTTATCGGCACGGGATTTATGGGCAAGTGCCACGCCATCGCGTGGAGTGCCGTCGGCGCCGTCTTTCCAGACATGACCAAACCGCGGCTTGTCCATCTCGGCGAGGTCAATGAGGATCTCGCCAGGCGCAAGGCCGGCGAGTTCGGTTTCGCCAGGGCGTCCGGTGACTGGCGCGCCGTCGTCAACGATCCCGAAGTGGACGTCGTCTCGCTCACCACGCCCAACCAGTTCCATCCGGAAATGGCCATCGCAGTTCTCGAGGCCGGCAAGCATTTGTGGTGCGAAAAGCCGATGGCGCCGAGCTTCGCCGAAGCCGAGGCGATGGCGGCCGCGGCGAAGAAATCCGGCAAGGTCGCGGCGCTCGGTTACAATTACATCCAGAGCCCGGCCATCCGCCACATCGGCGCGCTGCTCGACGAAAACATCATCGGCGAGGTCAACCATCTGCGCATCGAGATGGACGAGGATTTCATGGCCGATCCCGAGGCGCTGTTCTTCTGGAAGCACGAGGCATCTTCCGGCTATGGCGCGCTTGATGATTTCGCCGTGCATCCGCTGTCGCTGGTGTCGACCCTGTTCGGCCGCGTCGCCAGCGTCATCTGCGACATGGCCAAGCCCTATGCCGACCGCAAGCTGGCCGCCGGCGGCCGCCGCGCGGTCGAGACCTACGACATTGCCTCCGTGCTGATGCATCTGGAGAACGGCATCGCCGGCACGCTTCTGGTCAACCGTTCGGCCTGGGGCCGCAAGGGCCGCATCGCCGTCCAGATCTTCGGCTCCAAGGGCTCGATCCTGTTCGACCAGGAGCGGATGAATGAGTTCCAGCTCTACCTCACATCGGATCGCCCGACCGAACAGGGCTATCGCACCATCCTCGTGTCGCCACAGCACAAGCCCTACGACCTGTTCGTCCCCGCGCCCGGGCATAGTCTTGGCTTCAATGATCTCAAGATCATCGAATGCCATGAACTGCTGACCCGGCTCGCCGGCAGACCGGCGCGGCTCATCGAATTCGACGAAGGTCTGGAGATCGAGCGCACCGTGCATGCGATGGCGCGATCGTTCGAGGAAAAGCGCTGGGTGGATGTAAGATAGAGTTCGCTACCCTGGTCGGTTTAGCCGGCGGCCGCTGCATTGACCTCCCATCCATTGACCCAGATCTGCCGCAACCGATCGCCTTCGCCCTTGAAGCGCAGTCCGGTCGGCCGGCAATCCTCGATGCGGTCGCTGCGGAAATTGCGGATCGCCTGGCGTAGCTCGCACCAGGCGACGATGTTGGCGGTCTCGGCATAATAGATCAGCGCGATCGGGCGGATGAGGCGCTCGGAAGCGCGGCCAAGCTCGTCGCGATAGGAGAGGTCGAGCTTCTCCTCGTCGCGTATGGCGCGGCGCACCAGCGCCAGGTCGATCGCACCTGCAGAGGGCGCAGCGAATCCCCACGCATGCAGCGCATTGGCGTCGAGCGTCTGGCGCAAAGGCGGCGGTACGGCGCCGGCGATCTTGGCGCCGACGCGCTTGGCTGCCTGCTTGAGCTCGTCGTCGCCCGTGCGCTCCAGCAGCGCCAGTGACAGCACGATCGCCTCCATCTCCTCGATCGAAAACATCAGAGGCGGCAAGTCGAAGCCGGGGCGCAGGATATAGCCGATGCCCCTCCCGCCCTCGATCGGCACGCGCATGGCCTGAAGCGCTGCGATGTCGCGATAGATCGAGCGTATCGTCACCTCCAGCTGCGCGGCTATCATTGCCGCCGTCACCGGCTGCCGCGCCAGCCGCAGGATCTGGATGATCTCGAACAGGCGCGACGCCTTGCGCATTTTTCTCACCGGTGCCGATCACAACTGACACACCATCGTCAGTTGCGTCGGCCTATAGGACCGCCTATCGGGTTGAAAATCAACAGGTTCCGCTGCGGCTGGGCCGAGCGGGGCGACAGGCAACTGACATGGGCTATGCCGAAAATCTCTGGCTGTTCTTTATCCTGCTGTTCGGCATCATCGCCGTTCCAGGCATGGACATGCTGTTCGTGCTGGCCAATGCGCTGACCGGCGGGCGCGACAGGGGCCTTGCCGCGACCGGCGGTATCATGGTCGGCGGCCTGGTGCACACGCTGAACGGCGCGATCGGCGTCGGCCTGCTGATGCATTTCATGCCGATCCTGTTCAAGCCGCTGCTGATTGCAGGCGCCGCCTACATGGCCTTCATCGGCATCACGCTGATGCGCAGCTCCATCACTGTCGGTCACGACGGGCCCGCCGGCAGCCGCTCTGCATGGAAGGCGTTTCGCCAAGGCCTCGTGACCTGCCTGATCAACCCGAAGGCCTATCTCTTCGTGCTCGCCGTGTATCCGCAGTTCCTGAAACCGGACTACGGCCCGATCTGGATGCAGGCGACGGTGATGGGCCTGCTGACCGTGCTGACGCAGGCCGCGATCTATGGCGGGCTCGCAATATCGGCCGGCCGCAGCCGCAAGCTGCTGATCGCTAATCCGCGAGCGCTCTTCGCGGTGTCCGTGTTCACCGCATGGGAAGGGCTGAGGGCGGCGTAATGCCGGGCTAGACCGGACCGCCGCCCTTCTGGCGCCGGCCGGATCAGGCGGCGCCCTGCAGCGTGGCGAGAAGCTCGTCCAGCTGCTCGAATTGCTCGGACATCGCATCCGCCGCCCCGGCGCCGGCGTCGAGGGCTTCCTTCGAGGGATAGAGCTCGCGCATGACCAGCAGCGTCTTGCCGCCTTTTTCCTCGAAGGTCACCGTGGTGACGGGTCCACCCTCACCCCCTTCGTCATTGGTCCAGACGAGGCGCGAGTGCGGTGTCACTTCGAGATACCTGCCGAAGAACTCGGCAGGGTTCGAGCCGTCATGCCCGAACACCAAACGGTACCCGCCTCCCACACGAACATCCATCTCGCAGGAACGCAGGAACATGCCCATCGACTTCGGCACCCACCACTGCTTGAACAGCTCAGGCTTGGTCCACGCCTCGAACACGATGCGCGCAGGCGCGTCGAAGCTTCGCGTAACGACCAACTCCCGGTCGGACCTCCGTTCCACCGTCGTGCGTTTGGCCTCACTCGCTCTTCCTGCGTCCATCGACTTCCTCCTTGCGTTTCAATTCCTCGACAACCTTGTCCAGCTCGTCGAAGCGTGCGGCCCAGAGCTGCCGGTATCTCTCGATCCATTCCGCCTCATCCTCCAGGCGGCGCAGGCCCAGCTTGCAGGTCCGCACGCGCCCGACCTTCCGCGTCGTGACGAGTCCCGCCTGCTCCAGGACGCCGACATGCTTCTTCATGCCCGTGAGGGTCATGTGGAATTTCTGGGCCAGGTCCGTGATCGAAGCGTCCGCACGGCCGAGCTGCTCCAGAACCCCGCGTCGGGTGGCGTCCGAAAGCGCGGCGAACGAGGCATCCAGGCGGGTCGCGGAATACTGAACCATTTGGTTCAGTATGTAACACGGGGATCGGTGGCATGCAAGGGAGGTGGAGGGCTGCGGCCCTAGAGCAATTCCAAGAAAAGTGCGTGCGGTTTTCTGTCCGGAATTGCGTCAAAACAAAGAGTTAGAGCGGTTCGCCGTTTCCATGAAACGGTGAACTGCTCTAAGGGCGGCGTGGTCCTGGGCTGAAACCGGAAACGCCGCCCTTATGCTCCAACCGGATCAGGCGGCGCCCTGCCGGCTCTCCATCAAGGCGCGGCGCGCCGACCGGCGCCATTCCACGGCGCCGGCAAGGCCGTGCAGCACCGTCTCCGTGGCCGCCCAGTCGATGCAGCCATCGGTGATGCTCTGGCCGTAGACGAGCTGCTTGCCCGGCACGACATCCTGCCGGCCGGCGACGAGATTGCTCTCGATCATGACGCCGATAATGCGCTCGTCCCCCGCCGCGACCTGTCCCGCCACGTCAGCCGCGACCTTGGGCTGGTTCTCCGGCTTCTTGGCTGAGTTGGCATGGCTGACATCGATCATCAGGCGGGGCGCGATACCGATGCGGGCGAGTTCGACCGAGGCGGCCTCGACGCTTGCCGCGTCATAGTTGGGCTGAACGCCGCCACGCAGGATGACATGGCAATCCTCGTTTCCGGTCGTTGCCGCGATCGCACTGCGTCCGCCCTTGGTCACCGCCATGAAATGATGCGGCTGGGCGGCGGATTTCACCGCCTCGGCAGCGATCCTGAGATTGCCGTCGGTGCCGTTCTTGAAGCCGACCGGACAGGACAGGCCCGAGGCCAGCTCGCGATGGATCTGGCTCTCGGTCGTGCGCGCGCCGATCGCGCCCCAGGCGACGAGGTCGGCAATGTATTGCGGCGTGGTCATGTCGAGGAATTCGGTCGCCGCCGGCAGGCCCAGATTGTTGACGGCCGACAGCACATTGCGGGCCATCCGCAGCCCCTTGTCGATGTTGAAACTGCCGTCGAGGTCGGGGTCGTTGATCAGGCCCTTCCAGCCGACCGTCGTGCGCGGCTTTTCGAAATAGACCCGCATCACGATCTCGAGCCGGTCGGACAGAGCTTCGCGCAGCGCCGCCAGACGGCTGGCATAGTCAACGGCCGCGACCGGATCGTGGATGGAACAAGGGCCGACGATGACAACAAGTCGGTCGTCGGCCCCGGTCAGGATGGAGTGGATGGCGTTGCGCGAGGCGGCAACGGTGCGCGTCGCCGTGAGTGAGCGCGGTATCTCGCGCATCACCTCTTCCGGCGTGCTCAGCAGTCTCAGTTCCTTGACCCGAAGGTCGTCTGTGGTGGTCAACACGGCTTCTGCTCCTGGTTGGGAGACCTGCCGGCTGAAAACAAAAAAGCCGCCAGGTCTGGCGGCTTGTCGGACTGTTTGCTGCAATCTTCAGATCGAGCGCAATCCTCCCGCCGCCAGCGAGCTGCTAAAGTACCAATAGGTGGCGGTCAGGTGGATCATGCGGCTCATATAGTCGAAGCGGCGGCGTTTGTCACGTACCCTGGTAGCAAGCAATTTCAGGTGAGGGCCGAGCCTTTGCGATTTCGTCATTCTAGGGCGAAGCAGGAGCGAAGCTCCGTCGCGGAGACCCTGGGATCCATGCCGCGACCTAGATGGGAGAGTGCTGCGGTGCAGAATCTTGCGCCGTAGCGACGGCCCGGAAGTCGCGGCATGGATCCTCGGGTCTGCGCCGCGTCGCTGCGCTCCTTGCTCCGCCCGTGGATGACCACCTGGTTAACGGTTTCGCTTACGCGGCCGCTACTCCGGCGACGCCCCAGCGATGCTCTGGTCGTAGTCGACCAGCGAGCCGGTCATCACGCCGGACTGCGGGCTGACCATGTAGCTGATCAGCCGGGCAAGCTGGTCCGGCTTCACCAGCTGGCCCATCGGCTGCGCGGCCTCGGCCTTCTCGAGCCAGTCGTCGGGTGCATCGTGCCATTTCTTCTGCACGATGTCCTCGCCCTCGGTGTCCATCCAGCCGGGCAGCACGGCGTTGCAGCGGATGCGGTTGAAGCGGTAGGCATTGGCGACATTCTTGGTCAGCGTCATCAGCGCGCCCTTGCTGGTCGAATAGGGCGTCAGGAACGACTGGCCGGTATGCGCCGACATCGACAGCACGTTGACGATCGATCCGGGGGCCTTTTTCTCAAGCAGATGCGCCACAACGCCCTGCATCAGGAAGAAGGGTCCTCGCACATTGGTGTCGAAGATGGTGTCGAACAGCTCCTCGCTAGTCTCCACCAACGAGCCGCGCGCGGATGTGGCGGCGGCGTTGACCAGGGCGTTGATGGTGCCGAAATGCGAAAGCGCGGTGGCGACGGCGCGCTTGCAGTCGGCCACCTTGGAGACATCGGCGCTGATGAAGATCGCGTCGACGCCCGACTTCTTGAGGCTGGCGACCGCCTTGTCGCCCTTTTCCTGCGAGCGGCCGATCAGGGCCAGCGCCCGGCAGCCTTCGTCCGCCAATGCCTCGGCGACCGCGAAGCCTATGCCTTGTGCGCCGCCGGTGACGATGGCGCGCGTTTGTGAATTGCGATCGGCTGATGCGCTCATCGCTCTGCTCCTGTGCTTTAAGTCGTTACTTGTCGAGGCGGACGGTCTGGCCTGATGTCGCCGATTTCAGCGCCGCATCCGCCAGCCGAAGTGCGATGAGCCCGTCCGTCCCGCTCGGTGCCGCCTTCTTGCCCGACGTCGCGGCGGCGATGAAGGACGCAATCTCAATGGCATAGGCGTCGAGGTAGCGGGTCATGAAGAAATCGTGCAGCGGCGGGCGGGTATAGCCCTTTTCATTGGCCAGTTCGATTGAGACCGGCCGCTGGTTTTCGGCCGCGACCATGCCTTTCGAGCCATGCACCTCGATGCGCTGGTCGTAGCCATAGGTGGCGCGGCGGGAATTGGAGATGACGGCCTGCTTGCCCGACGCGGTTTCGAGGATGACGCTGACCGAGTCGAAATCGCCGGCCTCGCCGATCTTCCTGTCGACCAGCACCGAGGCATGCGCACTGACCGCCACCGGCTCTTCGCCGAGCAGGAAGCGCGCCATGTCGAAATCATGGATGGTCATGTCGCGAAAGATTCCGCCGGAGCGCGCGATGTAGTCGATCGGCGGTGCGCCCGGATCGCGCGACGTGATGGTCACCATCTCGACCGTGCCGATGGCGCCGTCATCGATTGCCTTGCGCACCGCAGCGAAGTGCGGGTCGAAGCGCCTGTTGAAGCCGACCATCAGCGTCGCCTTGGCCTTCTCGACCACGGCCAGGCACTGCTCGACCCGCTTGACGTCGAGGTCGATCGGTTTCTCGCAGAAGATCGCCTTGCCGGCCTTGGCGAAGCGCTCGATCAGGTCGGCATGGGTGTCGGTCGGCGTGCAGATCACGACCGCGTCGATGTCCCCGGATTTCTCGATGGCATCAATGGTGCGCACCTCGGCGCCGTAGGCCGTGGCGAGTTCGCTCGCCGCCTTCTCGAAAGCGTCGGCAACGGCGACCAGTTTGGCCTGCGGATTGGAGCCGACGGCGCGGGCGTGGACCTTGCCGATGCGGCCGGCACCGAGGAGGGCGAAGCGGAGAGTCATGGAAATTTCCTCTGGGGATGGTTCGAAGCTGGCGGGGCGCCGGTCATGCGCGCAGGTGTTTTTCCAGTCAAGACAAGATCGACAGGGAGGCGATGACCGCGGCCTCCGCGCCCGGCCTAGGCCGCGAGTTCGGCCTCTCCGGTCTTGGCGCCGGTGATGTAGGAAACGATATCGTTTCCGTCGGTGTTCTCCTTGCGCAAATTGGCGACGATGCGGCCGCGCCGGAAGACGACGATGCGGTCGCAAAGGTCGAACACCTGGCGCATATTGTGGCTGATCAGGATCAGCGGCTCGCCATTGTCCTTCAGCGTGCGGATGATGTTCTCGACCTGCGCGGTCTCCTGCACGCCGAGTGCTGCCGTCGGCTCGTCCATGATGATCAGCTTGGAGGCGAAGGTCGCGGTTCTGGCGATCGCCACGCATTGCCGCTGGCCGCCCGACATATGGCGGATGGTGTTCGACAGGTTTGGGATTTTCACCGCCGTGCGCACCAGCGCCGCTTCGGTCGCCTTGCGCATTCCCCGGCGGTCCAGGATCGAAAACGGTCCCAGATTGAACAGCACTTTTTCTCGGCCAAGGAACAGGTTCGACGGCACGTCGAGGTCGTCGGCCAGCGCCAGGTTCTGGAACACGGTCTCGATGCCGGCCTCGCGCGCCTCGATAGGGCCCGAAAAATTGACTTGCTTGCCGTCGAACCAGATCTGGCCGCTGGTCGGTTGCTCGACGGCGGTGATCTGGCGCACGAAGGTCGACTTGCCGGCGCCATTGTCGCCCATGATGGCGACGTGTTCGCCCTTGCGCAGCTCGAAATTCGCGCCTTCCAGCGCCTGCACGCCGCCATAGCGCTTGGTCAGGTTTTCGGTCTTCAGGACGATGTCTGACATGGTCAAGCCCTCAATGCCCGCAGGCGTTGGCGCCACTGGTCGAGAACGACGGCGCCGACGATGATCACGCCCTTGACCATCTCCTGGTAGTAGGCGTCGAGGCGCAGGAAGGTGAAGCCGGAGATGATGACGCCGAAGATCAGCGCGCCGATCACCGTGCCGATGATCGAGCCGCGGCCGCCCGACAGCGATACGCCGCCGATGACCGCCATGGCGATGGCGTCGAGTTCGTACATCACGCCCATGCCGGCCTGGGCGGTGAGGTTCTTGGAAGACAGCACCACTGCGGCGAGCGCCGCGAGTATGCCGGCGATGACGTAGACCAGGATCTTGTGGTTGGCGATCTTGATGCCGGACATGCGCGCGGCATCCTCGTTGGAGCCGATCGCGTAGCAATGCTTGCCGTATCGTGTGTAGGTCATGATCAGCTGGAACAGCACGGCCAGCGACAGGAAGATGATGACGGGCATCAGGCCCTTGCCGATGGCGGCGAAGCTCTCGGTCGGGAACGAGATGGGCTGCCCCTTGGACCACCATTTGGCGATGCCGCGCGCGGTCACCATCATGCCCAGCGTGGCGATGAAGGGCGGAATGCGCGTGTAGGCGATCAGGGCGCCGTTGACCAGGCCTGCCAGCAGCCCGCAGCCGATGGCGACCAGCACCGGCACGATCACCGGCAGGTCGGTCCAGCCCTGAGCCAGGAACATCGCCTTGGGATTGGGGTTGCCGTTGACCGTCGCCACCTGGGCGAAGCTCATGGCGATCATGGCGGTGGCGCCGACGATCGAGCCCGACGACAGGTCGATGCCGCCCGATATGATAACCTGCGTCACGCCGATGGCGATGATGCCGACGATCGATACTTGCAGGATGATGATCTGTAGCCGCGCCTCGTTGAAGAGGCCGCCGACATTGCTGCGGGTGTTGAACAGGAAGCTGTCGCCGAGAAAGACGCGGCCGATCAATTCGAAGATGACGACAAGAATGACGAGCGCCAGGAAGACGTTGAATTCCGCCGGCCATATGCGCTTCTTCGCATCATAGCTGACCCCGCCGACGCCATGAGATGTCTGTGCCACTCGTCTATCCTCCGTCAGCCGCGGTCGCTCCTGGCGTCATGAAAGCGCCGAGAGGAGGAGCGGCGCCCGGTCCTTTGAGCGCCGCCCCGAGGTGAACCGTTCCGCCGCTCAGTTCTTCTTCAGGAACTTGTCGATGTTGGCCGGCGTCACCAGTTGGAAGGGCACGTAGACCTTGTGTTCGACCTTCTCGCCCTTGGACAGTTTCAGTGCCGCGTCGAGCGCGCCGGCGCCCTGGCCAGCCGCGTCCTGGAACACGGTGGCGTCGAGGTCGCCTGCCTGCATGGCGGCGAGCGCGTCCTGCGTGGCGTCGACGCCGCCGACGACAACCGTCTTCATGTCGACATTGGCGGCCTTCATCGCCTGGATGGCGCCGATGGCGCTTTCGTCATTGTTGGCGATGACGCCGTCGAACGGCTTGCCGGTCGACAGCCAGTTGGTCATCAGGTTCTGGGCCTCGTCGCGGTTCCAGTTCGACGTCTGCTTGTCGATGATCTTGATGAAGCTGCAATCCGGCGTCGCGATCACCTCCTCGATGTCCTTGGTGCGCTGCACGGCTGCCTGGTTGGAAAGCTCGCCCATGATCACGTAGACATTGGCTTCCTTCTTGCCGGCTTCCTTGAACAGGCGGCAGACCTCCTTGGTTTCGAGCGTGCCGGAATCGGCCTCGTTCGAAGCGACGAAGGCCTGGTTGTCAGGCAACGTGTCGACATTGACCGGTTCGCGGTTGACATAGACCAGCGGGATCTTGGCGGCGGCCGCGGCATCCGACATCGCCTGCGTGGCCGAGGTGTCGACCGGATTGACGATGATGGCGTCGACGCCCGATGCGGCGAAGTTCTTGATCTGGTCGAGCTGTTTGGCGACGTCGTTCTGTGCGTCCTCGACCTGCAGCTCCACGCCGCTCATGCCCTTGGCCTGCTCGATCATGCCGTTGCGCAGCACGGTCAGGAAATTGTCGTCGAACTTGGCCATCGACACGCCGATCTTGGCTGCCATGGCGGACGAACTCATCAGCGCCGCGAAAGCGACGCCCAAAATCATTTTCTTCATTGTATTTCTCCTCCACTTTGGGTGTCCGGTTGCACCGATCTATCCGGAATCCCCGATCTCCCCGGGGAATCTCTCCCTGATATCATTTCGTTCCAACGCGGTTCACCACTGCTGGAACGCCGAACTGCCTGCTCGAACCAGGTGTTGTCGGAACGAAAGAACCAAAATGTACAGTCAGTGAAATATTTATTCCATTTCGAATCGGGGCGTCAAGGGAAATTCCGAATTCGGGCGTGCGATTTTCGGCTGTCTCTGATGGATTCTATCATTTCAGGCGGCTGGTTTGCGGCAGACCGGGCTGCCCGAGGGTTTTATCGTTTCATGGAAACGCCCTACCTTCCGTCCTGACGCGACCTGGACGGAAAACCGCTGCGCGCATTCCTGAAATGGCTTCAGATGTTTTCCGGCAAATAGATGTCGAAGGGGAGGAATGTCTGGCCCGGCGCATTGGCCGCACCGGTTTCGATGGCATGCGCCATCCGATCGACGAGCTCGCGACAGAGCGCGGCAAGCGGCGTCGAGATCACCATCGTCAGGATGTTGTCGGCAAGCGCGGCGCGCGATTCGGCGTTGATCTCGTTGCAGACGACCACCGGCATGCTTGCGGGCTTCGCTGTCCGCAGCGCCGAGACGGCGCCTTCCATGCCGCCGCCGGCGACGTAGCAGCCGACAAGATCCGGATATCGCGCCAGAAGATCGATCATCGCATCATGGGTCACCTGGTTGGCCTCCAGATTGACCAGCGTCTCCAGCACGTTGAAGTCCGGCGCATGCTCGCGAAAGAAGGAGCGGAAACCGATCTCACGCAGCTCATGGCCGTGGAAGCGATGGCTGCCGACAAAAAGGGCGACCTTGCCGGGCTTCCTCGCAGCCTTCGAGATCATCCAGGCGGCGGTGCGGCCGACCTTGCGGTTGTCGAGCCCGACATAGCCTTCGCGGATGCCGGCGGCGAAGTCGGACAGCAGGGAGAAGACCGGCTGTCCTCTGGCTTTTAGCGCCTCCACGACCGCCGTCAGCGTCGGATGGTCAGGGCCGACCACGGCGATCGCCCGCGATTTCGCCGCCAGCCTGCGCATCTGGGCAGCGATCTCATCCGGGGCCAGGGAGCTGGCGAAATCGATGGTTGCGACGCCACGGAAGCGCTGCGATTGTGCGACCGCCAGTTCGAGTTCCCGCGCGAAATCGCCATAGAAAACGTCATTGCCCCGAAGCAGCAGGAAACCCAGCCGATACTCGGGCAATTCCTGGCGCATACGCTGCTTGATCAGGCCTGCGGCGTGATAGCCGATCTCGGTCGCGGCGTTATAGACGCGGCGCGCCGTTTCCTCGCGCACCGGCAGGCGGCTGTTGAGCACGCGGTCCACCGTGGCGACGCTGACGCCGGAGATGCGCGCCAGATCTGATATGGTCGGCCGTTTCGCCATGTATGCCCTCGTTCGACTGCGCATCTTTCCTACATCATTATGATAGGAAATGATAGAAACTATCTTTATGATGTTGAGTCTATCATGAGCTGGCGTTATTTTCAGCCTCGAAGCCAGGAAATGTCGGGCATTCGCGTGGCGGATGCCCTTGCCGAGGGAGGCAACCATGCATGCTGCGCCGTCCCGGCGTGACTACAGCCTGATCGGCCGCGACGCCAGGCTGGCCGTCGAGACCGGCCTGTCGGCGGCCGAATGGTATCACACCGACATTCCCCGCAAGCAGATGAAGGAACTTATGCAGCGCTCCGACGCGCCCGCGCTCCGCGACACGGCGATCTGGGTCGCCGCGCTCATCGTCAGCGGCGCCGGCGGTGCCTGGTTCTGGGGCACCTGGTGGTGCGTGCCGTTCTTCTTCGTCTATGGCGTGCTCTACGGCTCGTCCACCGATTCCCGCTGGCACGAATGCGGCCATGGCACGGCCTTCCGCACGCAGTGGATGAATGATTGGGTCTATCAGGTCGCCTGCTTCATGATCATGCGCAACCCGGTGACCTGGCGCTGGAGCCACACGCGCCATCACACCGACACCATCATCGTCGGCCGCGACCCGGAAATCTCGGTTATGCGGCCGCCGGACCTGGTGCGCGCCATCCTCGGCTTTGTCGGCGTGCTCGACGCCTGGCATGCGATGTCAGACATGCTGCGCAACGCCGCCGGCAACATCAGCGCGGCCGAAAAGACCTTTATTCCCGAGCAGGAACAGCCGAAAGCGATCCGCATCGCCCGCATCTGGACCGCGATCTATGCCGCAACCATCGCGCTGGCGCTCTATACCGGCTCGTTCCTGCCCTTGATGCTGGTCGGCCTGCCCAGGCTCTATGGCGCCTGGCACCACGTCATGGTCGGCCTGCTGCAGCATGGCGGTCTTGCCGACAACGTCACCGACCATCGGCTGAACAGCCGCACCGTCTACATGAACCCGATCAGTCGTTTCATCTACTGGAACATGAACTACCACGTCGAGCATCATATGTTCCCGATGGTGCCCTACCATGCGCTGCCGAAGCTGCATGAACTGATCAAGCATGATTTGCCGGCGCCGACGCCGTCGATCCTGGCCGGCTATCGCGAGATGCTGCCTGTCTTCTGACGCCAGTTGCGCAACGAGGATTATTTCCTCAAGCGCGAGCTGCCGCCAACGGCCAGGCCGTATCGCGAGGATCTGCACAACGACAATGCTGCCTTCAACGCCGCGGCGGAGTGATATCCGCCCGTGAGGCGCGATCGGGAAATTTCGCGGGAGAAAGTATGAGCGACTGGGTCGAGGCCTGTGCCGTGGGAGACATCGACGAAGAAGATGTGATGCGGTTCGATCACGGCGGCCGCAGCTACGCCATCTATCGCAGCCCCGATGACGAGTATTTCGCCACCGACGGCCTGTGTACGCACGAAAAGGTGCATCTCGCCGACGGGCTTGTCATGGACGACATCATCGAATGTCCCAAGCACAATGGCCGCTTCAACTACAAGACAGGCCAGGCCAAGGGCGCGCCGGCCTGCGTCAATCTCAGGACCTATCCGGTCAAGGTCGACGCCGGCAGCGTCCTCGTCCAGATCGGATGACCGGTATGACGCGCGGAATGGTCATCATCGGCGCCGGGGAATGCGGCGGCCGGGCAGCGCTTGCATTGCGTGACCTCGGCTATGAGGGACCGGTGACGCTGGTCGGCGACGAGCCGCATCTGCCCTATGAACGGCCGCCTCTGTCCAAGGACGCCATGGCCGGCGGCGTGCCCGAGATCAAGGCGATCGCCAGCGACGAGATCCTCGCCGAAAAGTCCATCCGGCATATCCATTCCATTCAGGCTGCAGCGATCGATCGCGCCGCGCATACTGTGCGCCTGTCGGACGGTTCGGTCCTGCCCTACGACAAGCTGCTGCTGGCGACCGGCTCGACGCCGCGCAAACTGCCGATGCCCGGCCTTGGCGGGCGCTGCGTCTACCTCCGCACCTTCGCCGATGCGCTGGCCATCCGCGCCCATTTCAAGGCGGGCAACCGCATTGCCGTCATCGGCGGCGGCTTCATCGGCCTCGAACTCGCCGCGGTGGCCCGCAAGCTCGGTGCCGCGGTCACCGTCATCGAGGCGCAGCCGCGCATCCTGATGCGCGGCGTACCGGCCGAGATCGCCAAGGTCGTCCATGACACCCACGTCGCCGAAGGCGTCGACATAGCGTGCGGCGAAGGCATTGCCTCGATCGCCGACGACGGCAGGCAGGTGCGCATCGCGCTTGCCGGCGGCCGCGAAATCCTCGCCGATCTCGCCATCATCGGCATCGGCGCCGTGCCGGTGACGGCTCTTGCCGCCGAAGCGGGACTGGCCATCGACAACGGCATATCAGTCGACGCCGAACTGCGCAGCAGCGACCCCGACATCTTCGCTGCCGGCGACTGCTGTTCGTTCCCGCTTGCCGTCTATGGCGGCCATCGCGTGCGGCTGGAGGCCTGGCGCAACGCCCAGGAACAAGGCGCGCTGGCGGCAAAAAACATGCTCGGCGCCGCCGAGGCACATGCGGCGGTGCCGTGGTTCTGGTCGGATCAATATGGCCTGTCCCTGCAGATCGCGGGGCTTTCCGACGAAGGCCGCAGCACGGTGCGCCGCGATCTCGGCGAGGACGCCTTCATCCTCTTTCATCTTGCCGAGGACGGCAGGCTGGTGGCCGCCAGCGGCATCGGGCCGGGCAATGCGGTCGCCCGCGACATCAGGCTGGCGGAGATGTTGATCGGTAAACGGGCGAGGCCGGCGCCGGAAGCGCTCGGTTCGCAGGCCGTCAAATTGAAGTCGCTGCTGGCGGCCTGAGCTCCGCTTTTATCGGGGGCGCGGCTTTGGCAAATCAACGTCAGCGCGCCGGGTCCGCCCTTAGAAAAGCGCCTTCAGCTCCGGCAGTTTGTCATTGACCAGCCAGCCGTAATAATTCTCCTCCGGCAGCTTCACAGGCTCGCCGGCGGCGCTGCGCTTGTCGTTCTCCGCCTTCAGCGCATAGGCGCGTTGCTCGGGATTGCCGACATTGTAGAGCGTGGCGGTCAGGCCCGGATTGCCCGAAATATCGAAGCCGGCAATGCTCTTGTAGGCGTCGATCGATTTCCGGATCGTCGCGGCGACATAAGGCAGCGTCAGGTCGGGATCCATGATGGTCTTGTAGACCGCATTGGGATCGCCAACGTCGAGCTTCGGCAGGCCCGAAACCTTGTGCACGAGATCGCTCATCTGGAGCGCGGTCAGCGGATTGAGCTGGCCGAGACCAAAGGTCTGGCCGGCATAGTAAGGCTGGAAGAAAGTGGCGCCGAATCGGTCGTTGGGAAAGTCTTCGCCGCCGACGGTCTTGCCGCGGAACGAACGGTTCCACACCTGCTCGCGGCATTCCCACAAATCGTAACTGTCGGACATCCCAGCGCATTTCCTGAATTCCGGCCGCTGCACGAAATCCGTGATGTCCTCGCCGTCATAGGCGAAGGACAGCTTGCTGGAGAGATAGGAGATCGCCTTGACGTAGTAGGTCTGCAGCCGGTCGTAGGCGTCGACATTGTAGGTGTGCTCGCCGACGATGGCGCCGACAATGTGCATTGGATCGATGCCGTAGACGCTTGCCGCCTTCTTGATCTTGCCGCGCAGGTCGGCGTCGTTCTGCAGCAGCGCATAGACCTTGCGGTATTTTGCCTGGAACGTGGTGTTGGTGGCCTGCGTGCGCCGGCTCGAGGCTCCCGGAATGCTGGGCTGCTCGGCATTGCGGTTTCCCGGCGGCACCAGGGCTGCCGCGTCGGCGCCGAACAGCGTTGACGCCAGCGTCAAGCCGAGAATGACTGGGATGAGTTTTTTCATGCGCCCCGCCGCCTAGAGAATTGCCGCGCAAACTAGGTAAAGCTCTTGGTCGAGTCGAGAGCGGCCCTGCGCTCGGCAGAACGAAAGGTGGCCGAATGATACCATCCGGCCACACATGATCCATTCGCCCGACAGGCGCCGGAACGATCCGGCGCGCGCCTGCTCAAAGAATGAAGCGCGACAGATCGGTGTTCCTCGACAAGTCGCCGACATGTTTCTCCACATAGGCGGCGTCGATGGTCACCGCAGTGCCGTTGCGGTCCGGCGCGTCGTAGGAGATCTCGTCCAGCACGCGCTCCATCACCGTCTGCAAACGCCTCGCGCCGATGTTCTCGACGCTGGCGTTGAGGTCGACGGCGATGCCGGCCAGCGAATCGATGGCGTCGTCGGTGAAGGTCAGGTCGACGCCTTCGGTCTTCATCAGCGCGATATACTGCTTGATGAGGCTCGCTTCCGTCTCGGTCAGGATACGAACGAAGTCCTCCTTTTCCAGGGCGCGCAATTCGACCCGGATAGGCAGGCGGCCCTGCAGCTCTGGCAAAAGGTCGGACGGCTTCGAGACGTGGAACGCACCCGATGCGATGAACAGGATGTGATCGGTCTTCAACGGCCCATATTTGGTCGCCACCGTGGTGCCTTCGACCAGCGGCAGCAAGTCGCGCTGCACGCCTTCGCGCGAAGGGCCGCCGGAGATGTCCGACCGGGCCGCAATCTTGTCGATCTCGTCGAGGAAGACGATGCCGTCATTTTCCGCGGCGTCCAGCGCCCGGCGAACCACCTCGTCCTGGTCGAGCAGCTTGTCGGACTCGTCGTTGACCAGCAGGTCGTAGGATTCCTTCACCGTCGTCTTGCGCAATTTGGTCTTCTTGCCGCCCATTGCCTTGGACAGCATGTCGTTGATATTGAGCACGCCGATATTGGCGCCCGGCATGCCGGGAATCTCGAAGCCGGGCATGCCGCCATTGCCGGTGTCGGCCACTTCGATCTCGATCTCCTTGTCGTCGAGTTCGCCCTCGCGCAGCTTCTTGCGGAAAGAATCGCGCGTCGCAGGGCTGGCAGTCTTGCCGACCAGCGCCTCCAGCACGCGTTCCTCGGCGTTGACATGGGCGCGCGCCTTGACGTCCTCACGCATCTTCTCGCGCACCAGGCCGATGGCGACCTCGACGAGGTCGCGCACGATCTGCTCGACATCGCGGCCGACATAGCCGACCTCGGTGAATTTGGTTGCCTCGACCTTGACGAAGGGCGCACCGGCCAGCCGCGCCAGGCGGCGCGAGATTTCGGTCTTGCCGACGCCGGTCGGCCCGATCATGAGAATGTTCTTCGGCATCACCTCTTCGCGCATCTGGCCTTCCAGCTGCTGGCGGCGCCAGCGGTTGCGCAAGGCGATGGCCACGGCACGCTTGGCGTCCTTCTGGCCGATGATGAAGCGGTCGAGTTCCGAAACGATTTCGCGGGGAGAAAATGTGCTCATATCACTAAATTCCACTTTGCCACTGCTTGATGGCCTCGAACGGATGCAGCAGCATGATCACGTTGAGTGTCAGATTGTCCCGGATAAGGTAGCCCGTACCCAGTTCGAAAAGGATGGCGAGGCTGACGATCACCCATATAGGTAGCCTTCGCGCCATCACAAATCCCAGCACCATGGCCAGCGTGTCCGACACCGAATTGATGATGCTGTCGCCGTAATAGTCGAGCGAGATGGTGCCGGCGCGGTAGCGCTCTATGATGAACGGGCTGTTCTCGATCAGCTCCCAGCCGCCTTCTATGAATACGGCGAAAGCCAGCCGCAAGCCGACCGGCGAACGCGGAAACAGGAACCTGGCCAGCGCATAGAACAGGAAGCCGTGGATGATGTGCGAGAACGTGTACCAGTCCGATATATGCTGGGAATTCTCGGAACTGTTCACCACGCCGTGCCATAGTTTGACATAACCGCAGGTGCAGATCGGCGGATGCCCCATGCCATAGAGGGCTCCGGCCTGGAAAATGACCAGGGCGAGCACGAGCAGAAGCCCCATCCGCCAGCTGTCTTCATAGGCCGAGAGCGTGCTGTCCTCGCCAACTGCGTTCATCCGTCAGTTCCCCGCTTCCGTGTCGCCCGCTAGCGTCTCGTGCGCATCGATTGCCATCAGCACGACATCACCATATCTGGATTGCCGGCGATCAATTGCGCGGAATCCCGCCTTTTCATAGGCGCGGATGGCGCGGCCATTGGATGGGTCGGGATCGATGATGACGCGCGGCACGCCTTCCTCGAACAACTGCTCGACGAACTGGCGCACCATCGCCGAGCCATGGCCGATGCCGACCAGTTCCGGCCGGCCGATCGACAGGTCGATGCCGAGCGTCCCGAACGGCTGGTCGGCATAAGGGTGGTCTTCTTCCAGGTGTGGATCGTAGCTCTGCAGGTAAGCGATCGGCGTGCCGTCGAGTTCCACGATCAGCGGCTCGACGGAAATCGAATCGATATGATCGCGAATCTCGGCGATTTCCGTCTCTGGATCGTCCCACCACTGAGCGACATGCGGTTCGGCGAGCCAGCCGGCGATCATCGGCAGGTCTTTCGCGGTCACAGGCCGAAAATCATAGCTATCTTCGTGTCTTTCCATGATCTTCTCCGAAAGCCGGCCTCCATTTTTCGCTTGCGCGGTCTTTCGGATCGGGATCACGGACGCAGGCCTGGTTCAGGCGGCATCGAGCGTTTCGACGACGAAATTGTTATTGGTGTAGACGCAGATGTCGGAGGCGATCTGCATCGCCTTGCGGGCGATCTCCTCGGCGTCCTTGTCTGTGTCCATCAGTGCGCGGGCCGCAGCCAGCGCATAGTTGCCGCCTGAACCGATGGCCATGACGCCATGCTCGGGCTCGAGCACGTCGCCGGTGCCAGTCAGCGCCAGCGAGACCGACTTGTCGGCCACCAGCATCATCGCTTCCAGCCGGCGCAGATAGCGGTCGGTGCGCCAGTCCTTGGCGAGTTCGACGCAGGCGCGCGTCAACTGGTCGGGATATTGTTCGAGCTTGGCTTCGAGCCGCTCCAGAAGCGTGAAGGCGTCCGCCGTGGCACCGGCGAAACCGGCGATCACGTTGCCATCCTTGCCGATGCGGCGCACCTTTCTCGCGTTGCCCTTCATGATGGTCTGGCCAAGGCTGACCTGGCCATCGCCGGCGATCACCACCTTGTTGCCCTTGCGCACCGTCACGATAGTCGTGGCGTGCATGGTCAGTTCATTGGACATTTGCTGCTCCGATTCGCGCCATCCCTCAAAAGGCGATTGGCGCGGTACGAGTGACTTTGATCGGCCCATATGTATGCATGGGGGCGGTGATTGCAAACGCTCGATACCGACCCGGATGGCAACTGGCAATCGCTGGATCATGCTGCTAGAAGGCTTTCGTTTTCAAGCAGGCGAACGCCTGAAGCGCTTAAACTCACGGACAAGGACAAGGCCATGTCGCCCCGTTCCGCCGAAATCAGCCGCAAGACCAGGGAAACCGACATTGCCGTGTCGGTCCATGTCGACGGCTCCGGCAAATCGGACATCGTGACCGGCGTCGGCTTCTTCGATCATATGCTCGACCAGCTTGCGCGCCATTCGCTGATCGACATGACCGTTCGGGCCACGGGCGACCTGCACATAGACGACCACCACACGGTCGAGGACACCGGCATCGCGCTCGGCCAGGCGCTGGCCAAGGCGCTGGGCGAGCGGCGCGGCATCATGCGCTATGCCTCGATCGATCTTGCCATGGACGAGACGCTGACGCGCGCGGCAATCGATGTCTCCGGCCGTCCCTTCCTGGTGTGGAACGTTTCGTTTTCCTCGCCCAAGATCGGCACCTTCGACACCGAACTCGTGCGCGAGTTCTTCCAGGCGCTGGCACAGAACGCCGGCATCACGCTGCATGTCACCAATCACTATGGCGCCAACAACCACCACATTGCCGAAACCTGCTTCAAGGCGGTGGCGCGTGCGCTGCGGACAGCACTGGAGCGCGATCCGCGCCAGCCGGACGCGGTTCCCTCCACCAAGGGATCGTTGAAGGGATAGGTCATGGCCAGCTATGTGGTGATGGAACCGCCGGGCCCTGGCGAAAAGGCAGATGCGACGGCGCTTGTCCGCGACGGCTTCACCTGGCTCGGCCTGCTGGTGCCGCCGCTGTGGTTCGCCTGGCATCGGCTGTGGATCGAAGCGGCACTCACCTTCATTGTCATGGCGGTGCTTTCGATGCTTGGCGAAAGGCTCGGTCTCGGGTTGGCTGGTTCGCTGCTGTCCCTGCTTGTCTCGCTCTATGTCGGCTTGGAAGGGCAGGCGCTGCGCATCGCGGCGCTCCGCCGCCGCGGCTGGCGTGAATGGGGGGTGGTCGAAGCCGGTTGGCTCGACGATGCCGATGCGCGCTTTGCCCTGGAGGCCGAGCGGCATGCGGATGGAGCCGAGCCTGTGCCGCGCATGGTGCCGGACGCCGCCCTGGCGCGCCCGGCGCAGCCGGGCATGGCGTTGGGGCTGACCCACATTCCGGGAAGACGCTGACATGCGCGTTGCGATCATCGATTACGGCTCGGGCAATTTGCGCTCGGCCACCAAGGCCTTCGAGCGCGCGGCGCGCGAGGCGGGCATCGCCGCCGGCATTGATCTGACGGCCGACGCCGAGCGGGTGCGCACGGCCGACCGCATCGTGCTGCCCGGGGTCGGCGCCTATGCCGATTGCGCCGCCGGACTGCGTGCCGTCCCCGGCATGTGGGAAGCTGTCGAGGAAGTCGCCATCGCCAAGGGGCGTCCATTCCTCGGCATCTGCGTCGGCATGCAGCTGATGTCCCAGCGGGGCCTCGAAAAGACGATCACCGATGGCTTTGGCTGGATATCAGGTGACGTGAAGGAGATCGCGCCGGCCGATCCGGCACTGAAGATCCCGCAGATCGGCTGGAACACGATCGAGCTGATGCGCAAGCATCCGCTGTTCTCCGGCGTTCCCACCGGGCCAACCGGCCTGCACGCCTATTTCGTCCATTCCTACCATCTCGATGCGCGCAAGCCCGAAGAGGTGCTGGCGGTCGCCGACTATGGCGGCCCCGTAACGGCGACCGTCGCCCGCGACAATCTCGTCGGCACGCAGTTCCACCCAGAGAAGAGCCAGGCGCTCGGCCTGGCTCTGATAACTAACTTCCTCAAGTGGAAGCCCTAAACTCCAATGTCATCTGCCCATTTTCCGGTTTGGCTACTCGCTGATAGCGAGGTCGGTGGACTTCAAATCTGCCCGCGACACCTATGTTTGGTAGCAGGCGGCTAAAGAGACGAGTTGCCTTGAACCGAGTTCCCTTATGTTCCTGTTCTTCCCAAACTTCATACAAACGACGGGGGTCTACATCAAACCGTGCTGCGATGTTGCGGGTCTTCCATTCGCAAGCACGCAGCACCCAGGCTTTGATTGCTTCCGTTTCATCCAAATTGGCAACAGCCATCACTCTTCTCCTTGGGAGGAAAAACGAAGTGCCGGCCAAAGAAGGAATGTTGACGCAGAATCTGCGATGTGCAATCTGCACACCTGTAGGGACAATCCTATCGCCTTCGGCACTTCAAGTGGTGAAGGCTCAAAAAGCCGGGCCGCTAACCCGGCTTTTTGATGTGGCGAATCGACTCTTAAGGACGACTCCTAAAAGAGTCCAGCGCGCAACCATATCCTCAGTTCCAGTTTTGTTCTTTTTGGGGATAAGTGCAAGAAAATGATCCTGTTTCCGGCAATCGACCTCAAGGATGGCCAGTGCGTGCGCCTCAAGCACGGCGACATGGCGACCGCGACCATCTACAACGACGACCCGGCCGCCCAGGCAAAGGCATTTGAAGAACAGGGCTTCGAATGGCTGCATGTCGTCGACCTCAACGGCGCCTTCCAGGGTCAGAGCGTCAACAGCGCCGCGGTCGGCGCCATCCTCAAGGCGACCAAGAACCCGGTGCAGCTCGGCGGCGGCATCCGCACGCTCGAGCAGATCGAGGATTGGCTCGCCCGCGGGCTTGCCCGTGTCATTCTCGGCACCGTGGCCGTGCGCGATCCGGACCTGGTCAGGCAGGCTTGCAAGGCCTTTCCGGGCAAGGTCGCCGTCGGCATCGACGCCAAGGGCGGCAAGGTGGCGGTCGAGGGCTGGGCCGAAGCGTCGAGCCTCGGCGTCGTCGAGCTGGCCAGGAAATTCGAAGGCGCCGGCGTCGCCGCCATCATCTACACCGACATCGACCGCGATGGCGTGCTGACCGGCATCAACTGGGATTCCACGATCAGCCTCGCCGACGCCGTGTCGATCCCCGTCATCGCGTCGGGCGGCCTCGCCTCGATCGCCGACATCGTGCGCATGACCATGCCCGACGCGCAAAAGCTCGAAGGGGCGATCTCCGGCCGTGCGCTTTACGACGGCCGTATCGACCCGGCCGAAGCATTGGCGATCCTGAAAGGCGCGCCTCCGGTGGAGATGCGATCTTGAAAGTCTCGATCATCCTGGCCTCCTATGACAGCGGCCATTATCATGGCGGCATGGGCCAGGGGCCGGACGCGCTGATTGCGGGCGGATTGGTCGAAGCCCTGACCATGGCCGGCCACGATGTCGCGGTCGAGGACATCGGCAAGGTCGGCGATGCCCAGGAGCGTGAGATCGCCACCGGTTTCGCCGTCTGCAACGCCGTTTCAGGCGAGGTCCGCATCGCCCGCGACAGGGGACGTTTTCCCATCGTGCTGGCCGGAAACTGCCTGACATCAGCCGGCGCCGTCGCCGGCGAGGGCGCGGACGCGATCATCTGGGCCGACCAGCATGGCGACCTCAACACGCCCGAGACATCCACATATGGCTTTCTCGACGGCATGGCGCTGGCCACCGTGCTTGGCCTGTGCTGGCGCCCGATGGCGGCGGCAATTCCCGGCTTCCAGCCGATCGATCCGTCGCGCTGCGTGCTCGTCAACGCTCGCGATCTCGACCCGGACGAGAAACAGCTTCTGGAGGCATTGCCGGTGATCCGCACGGAATGTCCGGGAGCGGCAGCGGCAACCGAAAAACTCAACGCCGCCGGCGCTAAACGCGTGCACTTGCATCTCGATCTCGACGTGCACGACCCTGAGGCGCTGCAGGCCAACCGCTATGTAGCGCCGGGCGGGCCGAACCCGGAACAATTGCGCGACGCGACCTGCGCTATGGCGCTTGCGGTGCCGATCGTCGGCATCACCGTTTCCGCCTACGATCCGGCTTTCGATGCGCAGGCCGATGTGCCGCCGCTGGTCGGGCAGCTGCTCAACGATCTCATAGCCACGATAGAAGGCCGCTGATGCTGAAAGCCCGCGTCATCCCCTGTCTCGACGTCAAGGGCGGCCGCGTCGTCAAGGGGGTCAACTTCGTCGATCTCGTCGATGCCGGCGATCCTGTCGAGGCCGCCAAGGCCTATGACGCGGCCGGCGCCGACGAGCTTTGCTTCCTCGACATTACCGCGTCATCGGACAATCGCGAGACCATCTTCGATGTCGTCGCCCGCACGGCCGAGCAATGTTTCATGCCGCTCACCGTCGGCGGCGGCGTACGCCAGGTTGCCGATATCAGGAAATTGCTCCTGGCCGGCGCCGACAAGGTGTCGATCAACACGGCGGCGGTCAAGAACCCGGATTTCGTCGCCGAAGCCGCCGACAAATTTGGCAACCAGTGCATCGTTGTCGCCATCGACGCCAAGAAAGTGTCGGGCGCCGGCGAGGCCGACCGCTGGGAGATATTCACCCACGGCGGACGGGAAAAAACCGGCATGGATGCGGTCGAATTCGCCCACAAAATGGTCGATCGCGGTGCCGGCGAGATCCTGTTGACCTCAATGGATCGCGACGGCACCAAGGCCGGTTATGACATCGCGCTGACCCGCGCGGTATCGGACGCGGTGCGCGCGCCGGTGATCGCTTCGGGCGGCGTCGGCACGCTCGACCATATGGTCGAAGGCATTCGCGACGGTCATGCAGGTGCCGTGCTGGCGGCCTCCATCTTCCATTTCGGTACCTATACGATCGCCGAGGCCAAGGCCCATATGGCGCAAGCCGGCCTGCCGATGCGGCTGGACTCCTCGGGCGATCGGCCCTAGAGGCTTGCGGCTAAGAAATAGGGCCAAGGCGCGATGACTGAGTTTTCACTCTCCGATCTGGAGACAATCATCAGCGAACGCGCCCATTCCGGCGATCCGGACTCGTGGACCGCCAAGCTTTACGCGCGCGGCATCGAGAAGGCGGCGCAGAAGCTCGGCGAAGAGGCGGTCGAGACGGTGATTGCCGCCATCAAGAGTGACAAACAGGCGCTCGTTTCGGAAAGTGCCGATCTTATATATCATTGGCTCGTCGTTCTCGGCATTTCGGGTGTGCCGCTGGACGACGTGCTTAGGGAGCTCGAAAGCCGCACCGGGCGTTCGGGCATCGCCGAGAAGGCGTCACGGTCCA
Organism: Mesorhizobium sp. BR1-1-15; assembly: GCF_020165475.1. Taxonomy (NCBI): domain Bacteria; kingdom Pseudomonadati; phylum Pseudomonadota; class Alphaproteobacteria; order Hyphomicrobiales; family Phyllobacteriaceae; genus Mesorhizobium; species Mesorhizobium sp. BR1-1-15. Next base: position 321,960 of record NZ_JAIUIF010000005.1, read on the forward strand.
AGCGCTGACCGCGAGGAGGGCAGGAATCTCGATGGATCAGCTCGCACCGACCGAGAAATATTCCCCCTTTCGTTTCTTCTCGGCCGAGCAATGGTCGCAATTCCGCGCCGACACGCCGCTGACGCTGAGCGAGGATGAATTCCGCCGCCTGCGTTCGCTCAACGATCCAATCGATCTCGAAGAGGTCAAGCGCATCTATCTGTCGCTGTCGCGGCTTCTGTCGGCACATGTCGAGGCCAGCCAGCTGCTGTTCCGGCAGCGCCAGGCTTTCTTCAACGCCTCGGACGTGGTCAAGACGCCCTTCATCATCGGCATCGCCGGTTCTGTCGCGGTCGGCAAATCGACCACGGCACGCGTACTGAAGGAGCTGCTCGCGCGCTGGCCGTCCAGCCCCAAGGTCGATCTCATCACCACCGACGGTTTCCTGCTGCCCAACGAGGTACTGCGCCGCGAAAACCTGATGGAGCGCAAGGGCTTTCCCGACAGCTACGACGTCGGCGCGCTGCTGCGCTTCCTCTCGGGCATCAAGTCGGCGCTGCCGGATATCCGCGCGCCGGTCTATTCGCACCTCACCTATGACGTCATCCCCGGCGAGTTCGTCACCATCGACCGGCCCGACATCCTGATCTTCGAGGGCATCAATGTGCTGCAGCCGGGCAAGCTGCCGCAGGACGGCAAGATCGTGCCTTTCCTGTCCGACTTCTTCGACTTCGCCATCTACATCGATGCCGACGAGAAGCTGATCCACGAATGGTACATTTCCCGCTTCATGCGGCTGCGCGAGACCGCTTTCCGCAATCCGGAATCGTTCTTCCATCGCTATTCGCAACTGTCGGAGGATTCGGCACGGGCGATTGCCGAAGGCCTGTGGACCAACATCAACCTGAAGAACCTGCGCGAAAACATCCTGCCGACACGCGCCCGCGCCGACTTGATCCTACGCAAAGGCGCCGACCACCTGGTCGAGGAAGTGGCGCTGCGCAAGCTTTAGCTGGCGCGATTAACGGCACTTTAGGCTATCCGAGCTAGTTTCCGATGCAATCTTAATGGGATCGCAAGCAGCTATGCCTCTGTCCCAGTTTCGATCATGACCTTTAATCTTTTGCGGAGGCTCGTCCTTTTAGAGGCAATCATATGAGCTTGTCGGGCGCAAGAACGTTCGATGCGATGGTCGCATCCCAGTACCGTATCGGCAGTCTGCGGCAATTCTCGCTCGTTGGACTGGTCGTCGTGATCTCCTTTTTCATGCCTTGGACAGCGGGTGACAACACCGATGTGAGTTGGATAATCATTATCTGCGAGAAGATTTTTTCTGGTCAGAAACTCTATGTCGACATTTTAGAAACCAACCCGCCTTTTTCGGTCGCTCTGTATATCGGACCAGTGTGGTTGTCCCATAGGTTGGGAATTTCGCCGGAATTGGCGATCGAATATTTCATCTATCTTATCTTCGTCGTTTCGATTTTGTTGTCGGCCCTTGTGATCGAGAAAGGCAGGATCTTTGTCGATCTCAGAACCCAGTGGGTCTATCCCATGCTCGCGGTTCTGCTTCTGATCATGCCAGGGAATATTTTCGGACAACGCGAGCATATCGGTATGATGCTGTTCATGCCGATGCTGTTCCTGATGATGTGGCGTTCCAACGATAGTCAAGGCCAGCATATACCATTTGCACTTGCATTCACCGTTGGGCTGGCGGCAAGCGTGTTGCTGCTCGTTAAGCCCCACTGGGCACTTGGCATCGCACTGCCTTATCTTGTCATCGCCTGGCGAAGGCGGTCGCTTCTGGCCTGCCTGACTGTTGAGAATATCGTCATAGGCGCGATCTGCACGGGGTATCTCGCCAGCGTGCGAATATGGTTCCCAGAATTTCTTGATACGTTCTTGCCTTTGCTGATGCGCTACTATGTCAGTCTGCGGGCCAACATAAATATTCTGTTGGCGCTGCCGACCTTTGCGGTGTTCGTCGTTTTTATAGCCTTCCAGATGCGGAAATCTGCTTGGCGAAGTGATGTGGCAATTGCGGTAACAAGTGGCGCAGGCTTCTTTGTCTCAATGGCATATCTTGGCAAATATTGGCCCAATCACCAGTATCCGTATCAGCTTGCGTTGCTGGTCGCGATGCTGTTGGCTGTTGCATCGCGACGGCAAAAAGTGCTCGCGCTTTCAGGAGAAGAAGCGGCCTCGGAGCGCGCCAATGCGAGACTTCATTCTAGCGCCGCCTTTGCCGTGGTTGTCGCTCTCACGGTAACGCACCACCAGTTTTACCAGATGCCGGAAAAGAGCCTGGTCGATGCAATCAAGGCCCGATACTCCTCGCCGTCCATTGTTCAGGTCAGTTCGGATCTTTCCGTCGGGAATCCGCTGGCGAGGATGGTCAATGGCCGCTGGCTTTCAGCCTACGCTCATGATTGGGTTGGCGCCCATGCGCTTTGGGGTTTGATGAAAGGCAACTATCACGGCGAAGACGAACGAATAGCGCGGCACGACCTCGACAACTATACGCTTTATGTCAACTCCTTGATCCGCGACAACAAGCCGGACATCATCCTTGTCGATCGCTTGGACAAGAAGAAATCCGTGTTGTCGTTGGCAGCGAATTATCCTCCAATATGGACTACCTGGATGCGTCAGAACGCTGACTTCCAGGCCTTGATGAGCAATTACGAAGAGATCGCGCTAGGAGACTACATCGAGGTCTATGCGCGGCGCAGCAGTGCTCACTGACCCCTCGTCACCCGCCGCAGCGTCAGATTGATCCTGCCGCCATTTTTCAGCAGCGCCGAGGTCGAGGGATAGATGCGGTCGACGCCGTGAAAGCAGAGGCGTCCTTCGCCGCCGAGCACGACGACGTCGCCGCTCTTCAGCCTGAACGACCGGGTCGCCCCCTCGCGCGTCGTCTGGCCGACCCTGAACAGGCAGTCGTCGCCCAGCGAGACCGAGACGACGGGTGCTGAGAAATCCTCCTCGTCGCGGTCCTGATGCAGACCCATCTTCGCATCCGGCGCGTAGAAATTGACCAGGCATGCCTGCGGCGGATGCGGGTAGGCCGAGACCTCTCGCCACAACCGCATCAGCAGATCCGGGATCGGCGGCCACGGCGTCCCTGTCACGGGGTGCGTCGGCTGGTAGCGATAGCCGCGTTCCTTGTCGGTGACCCAGCCGAGCGGGCCGCAATTGGTCATGCGCACGCTCATTTCCTTGCCGGTGCGCGGCATGGCCGGCACGAATAGCGGCGCCTGCTGGACGATGCCTCTCACATCCTCCACCAGCGCCTCCTGCACGTCGCGGGACAGATAGGCCGGCATGTGGCGGACGCCCTTGGGCAGAACGAGCATGAGGTCGGTCGCTAGCTCCGTTTCGTCGGTTCGAGCATGCCATCTGAAAATGAAAACGGCGACCCGAAAGCCGCCGTTCCCGAAAAATTCGCGTCTCCCTTGATCAGGTGAGGTCTGGAATGCGCAGGACCTGCCCCGGATAGATCTTGTCGGGATGGGTCAGCATCGGCTTGTTGGCCTCGAAGATGACCGTGTTCTTGGCGCCCTTGCCCTTGCCATAGCTTTTCTCGGCGATCTTCCAGAGATTGTCGCCCTTCTGGACGGTGTAGAAGGTCGGTTCCTTGGCCGCGGCCGCCGCCGAACCGGAGGCCGGCGCGACCTGCAACTCGTCCGCCTGCACCTTGGAGACGCCTAGCGTGTTGCCGACGGCGATGACCGCCTTTTCGAAAACCGACTGGTCCTTGACCACGCCCTTCAGCACCGCCGTGTCGCCCTGGACGACGACCTGCACGCCGTCGGTACCGAGCTTGTGCGAATCGAGTTCTTTCTTGAGCGTATCGGCGCTGGGTGCCGCTTCCTCGTCACCGCCTATGCCGAGCTTTTTGCCGACGCTCTTGACGAAATCGAACATACCCATCTCCAGGTCTCCTTGCTGTGGCAATGAGTAAACCTTGCATCTGCAAAGCGAAATTGAAAGCGGGTTCACGCGCGCGATTGGTGTGTTGCTTAATCGTTCTCTACCCGGCCGCGCAGTTTCTTGATGGTGCCGCGTCCGGCCTTGCTCTTCAGCCGCCGTTCGACCGCGCCTTTCGACGGTCTCGTCTTCTTGCGCGGCGGCGGTGGCGGCTCGGCCGCCTTGGCGACCAGCGCCGTCAGCCGCGCCCGTGCATCCGCCCGGTTCTGCTCCTGCGTGCGGAAGCGTCCGGCTTCGATGACGATGACGCCGTCCTTGGTGGCGCGCTGGCCGGCAAGCCTGATCGTGCGTTCGCGCACGCGCTCCGACAGGCCGGGTGCGTTGCGTGCATCGAAGCGCAGCTGCACCGCCGTCGCCACCTTGTTGACGTTCTGCCCGCCGGGGCCGGAGGAGCGGATGAAATCCTCGTGCAGATCACCCGGATGGATCACGGCATCGTCGGCAATGATGATTGTGTCGTCGCTCGTCATGCCGCAGTCATGGCGCGGCGCACGAAAAAAGAAAAGGCCCGATCGGGACCGGGCCTTGCGAGGATGGCTGAGCCTGGCGGGCGATTATTCCGCCGCTTCCCGCATGTGCGGCGCCGCGCCGAGGACGGAGGCGTCGACATGGTTTTCGAACTTCTCGAAATTGACGGCGAACATGCCGACCAGCCTTGCCGCTTGCCGGTCATAAGCGGATTTGTCGGCCCAGGTTGATCGCGGGTCGAGGATGGCGGCGTCGACGCCCGGCACCGCCACCGGCACCTCGAAACCGAAATTGGCGTCGGTACGGAAACCGGTCGTCTTCAGAGAGCCGTCGAGTGCCGCGGCAAGCAGCGCGCGCGTCGCTTTGATCGGCATCCGCCTGCCTGTGCCGTAGGCGCCGCCAGTCCAGCCGGTGCTGACCAGCCAGCAATCGGCACCGTGCTGCGCGATCAGCTCGCGCAGCAGATTGCCATATTCCGAGGGATGGCGCGGCATGAACGGCGCGCCGAAACAGGTCGAGAACGTCGCTTCGGGCTCGGTCACGCCCTTCTCCGTTCCGGCCACCTTGGCCGTGTAGCCGGACAGGAAATGATACATCGCCTGCGCCGGGGTCAGTCGTGCGATCGGCGGCATCACGCCGAAAGCGTCGGCGGTCAGCATGATGATGTTCCGGGGATGGCCGGCGCGCCCCGTCTTGCTGGCATTGGGTATGAAGTCGAGCGGATAGGCGCAGCGCGTGTTCTCGGTGAGCCGGCCGTCGTCGAAATCCGGCACGCCATGGGCGTCGAGAACGACGTTCTCCAGCACCGTGCCGAAGCGCTGCGTGGTGGCGAAAATCTCAGGCTCCGCTTCCGCCGACAGCTTGATGGTCTTGGCATAGCAGCCGCCTTCGAAATTGAAGATGCCGTGCGGCCCCCAGCCGTGCTCGTCGTCGCCGATCAGCGTGCGCGACGGATCGGCCGACAGCGTCGTCTTGCCGGTGCCCGACAGGCCGAAGAAAATCGCGGCGTCGCCGCCAGGGCCCTCATTGGCCGAGCAGTGCATCGGCATCACGCCCTTGGCCGGCAGCAGGTAGTTCAGCATTGTGAACACCGATTTCTTCATCTCGCCGGCATAGGAAGTGCCGCCGATCAGGACGATCTTGCGGGTGAGGTCGACGGCGATCACGGTTTCAGTGCGGGTGCCGTGGCGGGCGGGGTCGGCGCGGAAGGAGGGCAGGTCGATGATCGTCATCTCGGGCACGAAATGGTCGAGCTCCGCGGCTTCCGGACGGATCAGCAGGTTACGGATGAACAGCGAATGCCAGGCAAACTCGGTGATGACTCTGGTGGGCAGCTTCAGCTCATGGTCTGCGCCGCCCACCAGGTCCTGCACGTAGAGATCCTTGTCCGCGGCGTGCGCCCGGAACTCTTCGAACAGCGTCTCGAACTGGTCCGGCGAGATCGCCTTGTTGTTGTCCCACCAGATGTCATTCTCGGTGGCGCCGTCTCGGACGACGAACTTGTCCTTGGGCGAACGGCCGGTGTGCTGGCCTGTTTCGGCGACCAGCGCGCCGTGCGCTGTCAGCCGCGCTTCGCCGCGCCTGATCGATTCCTCGTAGAGGGCGGCCGCCCCGAAATTGTAGCGCACCAGGCCAGAGGTTCTGAGACCGATACGATCGATCGCGCAGGCAGGATTGCGTTTGCCGACTTCCGACATGGGTGACCCTTCTCCGATTTGCCGCATCTTTGCCGGCGCCTTCCGGCACGCCCACTACGCGAGCTTAGATGGTCAGAACCAGAAAAGTCGAATGATATCAAATCATTAATCGATTTAAATATTTTGAAAGTTGTTTAAATCGTTTATATGTGCAAAAAGTTTCGTGGTTGCCCAAAGGATTGGCGGCGCTGGTTCGTCCAATCCATATCGAGGTGCGATCGTGGCCGCCGGCATGCCGCCCGTGACAGCGGCGAAGGCCTATGCCACATTTTGTACCTAATTTGTCCTGCAAAAGCCCCTTCTCTACCAAAGAAGGGACAGCTCATGAGGGAGCCGCTTGAAATGGCAACAATCGCGCTTGTCGATGACGACCGCAACATTCTGACCTCGGTGTCGATCGCCCTCGAATCGGAAGGCTATCGCGTCGAAACCTACACGGATGGTGCGTCCGCGCTGGAAGGCCTGGCGGCGCGCCCGCCGAATCTCGCCATCCTCGACATCAAGATGCCGCGCATGGACGGCATGGAACTCTTGCGCCGGATGCGCCAGAAATCCGACCTGCCGGTCATCTTCCTGACCTCCAAGGACGACGAGATCGACGAGCTGTTCGGCCTCAAGATGGGCGCCGACGACTTCATCCGCAAACCCTTCTCGCAGCGTTTGCTGGTCGAGCGGGTGCGCGCGGTGTTGCGTCGTGCCAGCGCCCGTGAGGCCGCGGCAAAAGCGCCCAGCCAGCAGGCGCGCTCGCTCGAGCGCGGCCAGCTCGTCATGGACCAGGAACGCCACACCTGCACCTGGAAAGGCGAACCGGTGACGCTCACCGTCACCGAATTCCTGATCCTGCATTCGCTGGCACAGCGCCCCGGCGTCGTAAAAAGTCGTGATGCGCTGATGGATTCGGCTTATGATGAGCAGGTCTATGTTGACGACCGTACCATCGACAGCCACATCAAGCGGCTGCGCAAGAAGTTCAAGGCCGTCGACGACGACTTCGAGATGATCGAAACCCTTTACGGAGTCGGATACCGGTTCCGCGAGGCGTGAATAGGCGGGTAGGCAATAGAGAATAGTCGGTAGTCAGTTTTGAATGGTGCGAGCGGCCACCCGTGCATCGCCGCGATCTCAGCCAACCATTTCTCTATTCGCTACCCGCTACTCACTAATACTAAGCAGGGAACTGCTGTTCGATGGCAGTGGAAGCACAGCGGAGCAGATCGGCGGGCGTTGCAAGGCGGCCGGCGCGCATCATGCCCGCGTTCCTGTCGAAGCTCACCGTGCCCATGCGCCGCTTCCTCGGCCATCACATCTTTTCCAGCCTGACGCGGCGTATCCTCTTCCTCAATCTCGCCGGCCTCGCAGTCCTGGTCACCGGCATTCTCTATCTCAACACCTTCCGCGACGGGCTGATCGACGCCCGCGTCGAAAGCCTGATGACCCAGGGCGAGATCATCGCCGGCGCGATCGCCGCCTCGGCGACGGTCGAGACCGATTCGATCAGCATCGATCCGGAAAAGCTGCTTGAGCTGCAGGCCGGCGAAAGCCTGGGACCGGGCTCCGACCAGCTCGACAATCTGGATTTCCCGATCAATCCCGAGCGCGTCGCCCCGGTGCTGCGCCGGCTGATCTCGCCGACCCGCACCCGCGCCCGCATCTACGACCGCGACGCCAATTTGCTGCTCGATTCGCGCCATCTCTATTCGCGCGGGCAGATCCTTCGGTACGATCTGCCGCCGGTCGACGAGGAAGAGCCCGACCTTGTCGAACGCATCCAGAAGTTCATCTTCGACTTCTTCCGCAACACCGATCTGCCGGTCTATCACGAGCAGCCGGGCGGCAATGGCGCCGCCTTCCCGGAAGTGGTCAAGGCGCTGACCGGCAGCCCGTCGACCATCGTCCGGATCAGCGAACAGGGCGAGCAGATCGTTTCCGTCGCGGTGCCGATCCAGCGCTTCCGCGCCGTTCTCGGCGTGTTGATGCTGTCGACCGAAGGCGGCGACATCGACAAGATCGTCGCCGCCGAACGCAAGGCGATCCTGCGCGTCTTTGGCATCGCGGCGCTCGTCACCGCCATCCTGTCGATGCTTCTGGCCTCCACCATCGCCAATCCGCTGCGCCGGCTGTCGGCGGCGGCCGTGCGGGTACGGCGCGGCGTCAAGAGCCGCGAGGAAATTCCTGATTTCTCCGACCGTCAGGACGAGATCGGCAATCTGTCGATTGCCGTGCGCGACATGACGAACGCGCTCTATGCGCGCATCGAGGCGATCGAGAGCTTCGCCGCCGATGTTTCCCATGAATTGAAGAACCCGCTGACCTCGCTGCGCAGCGCGGTGGAGACCTTGCCGCTGGCCAAGAACGACAATTCGCGCAGCCGGCTGATGGAGATCATCCAGCACGACGTCAGGCGGCTGGACCGTCTCATCACCGACATTTCGGATGCCTCCCGTCTCGACGCCGAGCTGGCGCGGGATGACGCGGGGACCGTGGACCTGAAGAAGTTCATCACCGACCTCGTCGCCGTCTCGCGTGAAACGACGCGCAACAAGAAGGCGGTCGAGATCGAGCTCAGGGTCGCCAAGCTGCCGCAGGGCGTCAAGGGCTATTTCGTCGTCGGCCACGACCTGCGCATCGGCCAGGTCATCACCAACCTGATCGAGAACGCCCGCTCCTTCGTGCCAGAGGAGCGCGGCCACATCATCCTGTCGCTGGCGCGCACCGGCAAGTTCAACATCCTCACCGTCGATGACAATGGTCCCGGCATCCGCGCCGACAACATCGATCGCATCTTCGAACGCTTCTACACCGACCGGCCCGCCGGCGAGGCGTTCGGCCAGAATTCAGGCCTTGGCCTGTCGATATCCAGGCAGATCGTCGAGGCCCATGGCGGCACGCTGACCGCCGAGAACATCCCCGGCACCAAGCCAGGCGAGATCAAGGGCGCCCGCTTCGTGGTTACGCTGCCGGCCGAAGCATGATCCCGAAAAGTGGGAACCGGTTTTCGGATCAGATCATGCCTCATGCAAAAATGATCCCGGATATCGCGGCCTTACGGCCGTCATCCTCGGGCTTGTCTCGAGGACCCGCCGCACAGCGTGGCTATGGTGCGAACACTATTGGAAGGCCTGCAGATCCTCGGGATGACGGCGTTGGATCAGGATTTCCGAAATACACAAGCGGGCACGCTCATGCAGCCTGAAAACATCCACGCAACGGCCATCCTGATCGGCGAGCGCGGCGTTCTCGTCAGCGGCGCATCCGGTTCGGGCAAGACGACGCTGGCGCTGGCGCTCATTGACCATTGCCACCCGCGAGGCTTGTTCTCACGGCTCGTCGGCGACGACCAGCTTTTCGTCATGGCACATGCGGGACGGCTGGTGTGCCGCGCGCCCGCCGCGATCGAGGGCCTGGTCGAGGTGCCCGGGCTTGGTCCGCGATCCGTGCCGTTTGAAGCGGGTGCCGTCATCGATCTGCATGTCAGGCTTTTGCCGGCCGGCGAAGTAGCACGCTTTCAGGAGGATGCCGACGACACCATCGCCGGCTGCCTGGTGCCGCGGATTGACGTTGCGGAACGCAATATTGCCGCTGCCTTGCCCGCCGTGATGGCGCATCTGTCGATCGCGCCTTTTCTATGATGCGACCGGGTTTTTTGCTGCAATGCGTCAAAATGGCATGGGCCGGCGCAATTTTGGGCTTGTCAACGAGCCGCGCGTCGACAAGATAGCGCTCCCGCCGCCTGGAATGGCTGGCGAGCATAAAATGCGCCTGTGAAGCGGCGATGACGGGAGCCACCAAAGAATGATCGGACTCGTGCTTGTAACGCACGGTCAACTGGCCACCGAGTTCCGACATGCCGTGGAACATGTCGTCGGGCCACAAGACAATTTCGAAACCGTGGCGATCGGGGCTGACGACGATATGGAGCAGCGCCGGCGCGACATCGTCGACGCCGTTGCCCGTGTCGACACCGGGGCGGGCGTGATCGTGTTGACCGACATGTTCGGCGGCACGCCTTCGAACCTTGCCATTTCCGTGATGGAGTCCGGCCGCACCGAGGTGATCGCCGGCATGAATTTGCCGATGCTGATCAAGCTCTCCTCGATTCGCAAGGGCGACAACATGGCGGCGGCCCTCGACGAGGCGCAGGCGGCGGGGCGCAAATACATCAATGTCGCCAGCCAGCTCCTGAGCAGCAAATGAGCACGATGTCGTCGGAAAAGGACCAGATCGTCCGCGAATTTCCGATCGTCAACCAGCGCGGCCTGCACGCGCGCGCCTCGGCCAAGTTCGTACAGCTCGCCAGCGGCTACAACGCGTCGGTCCATGTCGAGAAGGACGGCGTCAAGGTCGGCGGCACCTCGATCATGGGTCTGATGATGCTGGCTGCAAGTCCGGGTTATTCGATTCGCGTCACCGCCAGCGGTCCCGAAGCGCTTGAGGTCATGAATGCGCTGGAGCAGCTGGTGGCGTCCCGCTTCGGCGAGGAATGCTGATCCCTTACCTTCGCATGGAAGACATGCAGGGATAAAGATTTCTTTATGTCCCATTGTCGTCTTGACGCCGATCTGCTAGTCAGGCGGGCAATTCGCGCCCTTCGACGCGCCTGCCGGCGCGGGCGCATCCGCAACCAATTCAACAGCGTAACAATTCGCATCGGAGCACTGCCATGACGGGTAGCAAGGACTATGTGGTCGCCGACATCTCGCTTGCCGGCTGGGGCCGCAAGGAAATCGAGATCGCCGAAACCGAAATGCCGGGCCTGATGGCCTGCCGCGAGGAATTCGGCTCCAAGAAGCCGCTCAAGGGCGCGCGCATCACCGGCTCGCTGCACATGACCATCCAGACCGCGGTGTTGATCGAGACGCTGAAGGCGCTCGGTGCCGATATACGCTGGGCTTCCTGCAACATCTTCTCGACCCAGGACCATGCGGCTGCTGCCATCGCCGAGGCCGGCATCCCGGTCTTCGCCGTCAAGGGCGAGACGCTTGAGCAGTACTGGGACTACACCGACAGGATTTTCCAGTGGGCCGACGGCGGCACCTCCAACATGATCCTCGATGATGGCGGCGACGCCACCATGTACATCCTGATCGGCGCGCGCGCCGAGGCCGGCGAGGACGTGCTGTCCAATCCGCACAGCGAGGAGGAGGAATATTTCTATGCCCAAGTCAAGAAGCGCATGAAGGCTTCGCCCGGCTTCTTCACCAAGCAGAAGGAAGCGATCCGGGGCGTCACCGAAGAGACGACCACCGGCGTCAACAGGCTCTACCAGCTGCAGAAGAAGGGCTTGCTGCCTTTCCCGGCCATCAATGTCAACGACTCCGTCACCAAGTCGAAATTCGACAATAAATATGGCTGCAAGGAATCGCTGGTCGACGGCATCCGCCGCGGCACCGACACCATGATGGCCGGCAAGGTCGCCGTCGTCTGCGGCTATGGCGACGTCGGCAAGGGCTCGTCCGCCTCGCTGAAGGGCGCCGGCGCCCGCGTCAAGGTCACCGAGGTCGATCCGATCTGCGCCCTGCAGGCGGCGATGGACGGCTTCGAGGTCGTCACGCTCGAAGATGCCGCACCCACCGCCGACATCGTCATCACCACCACCGGCAACAAGGATGTCGTCACCCTCGACCACATGCGTTCGATGAAGGACATGGTGATCGTCGGCAACATCGGTCACTTCGACAACGAGATCCAGGTGGCATCGCTGCGCAACCTGAAATGGACCAACGTCAAGCCTCAGGTCGACATGATCACCTTCCCCGATGGCAAGCGCATGATCTTGCTGTCGGAAGGCCGCCTGCTCAACCTCGGCAACGCCACCGGCCATCCGAGCTTCGTCATGTCGGCGTCCTTCACCAACCAGGTGCTGGCGCAGATCGAGCTGTTCACCAAGGGCGAGCAGTACCAGAACCAGGTCTACGTGCTGCCCAAGCATCTCGACGAGAAGGTCGCGCGCCTGCATCTCGACAAGCTCGGCGCTCGCCTGACCGAACTATCGGGCGAACAGGCAGCCTATATCGGCGTGACCCCGCAGGGTCCGTTCAAGCCGGAACACTACCGCTATTAACCAAAGCTGAATTTACTACCAGATATTGACGCCGGGCGATTGACTTTTCGCCCGGCTTTATTTTTGCGCCGAATGATTCTTCACGCCGATTCCAGCAGGCGCTATTGTTGTGATTCGCGGTCCGGGGACGAGGACCGGCGTACGCATCAGGGCGGTCTTGCATTCAGGCGGCGAAGAGGACCAAGACATGCCGGGGGATAACCCGCTTTGCGCGGGACGGGCCGTTTCCGGCGGCCATGACGATTCGAGGATTACCGGCACCGCCACGCGAGGCGGGCGCCCTTCATGGCGCGCGCGCGCCGGACTTTTCCTTGCCGGCTCCGCACTTGGCTGGCCTTTGGCCGGCACGGTGGCCCACGCCCAGGCTGCTGGTGCGGAGGCCGCAAGCCTATCGGTGAGCACGGTCGAGGTCGTGCAGCTTGCCGTCTTTGTCGGAGTGATGGGAGCGGCATTCCTGTCGGCCATCGTTCTGATCCGGGAGAGAGCGCGCACCTCGGCCGAAAATGTCGAGCTCAGGAGCCGCATCGCGGACATCAACGCGGCGCTGCGCCGTTCGGAGTCGCTGCTCAACTTGCGCGACCAGCGTGTCGTCGTCTGGGCCTCGGAGAACAAGAAACCCGAGCTCATCGGCACGCTGCCGGTCGAAAGCGGCGCGCCCGAGGAGCGGGCCGCCTTCCTTGCCTTCGGCCGCTGGCTGATGCCGCGCTCGGCTGCGGCACTCGAGCATGCCGTCGCGGGGCTGCGCGAAAGAGCCGTGTCCTTCGACCTCGTCATCGAAACGCAGACCGGCGCTCCGCTGGAAGTGCATGGCCGCAAGAGCGCGGCGCATGTGCTGGTGCGGTTCGTTTCCCTTTCCGAGACGCAACGCAGCCAGGCCCGGCTGAAGATCGAAAACCAGCGGCTGGCCGCCGATCATGATACGATGATCGGCCTGCTCGAGGCGCTGAAGATGCCGGCATGGCTGCGCGGCGAGGACGGCCGCCTGAGATGGGTGAACCGGGCCTATGCCGAAGCGGTCGAGGCCGAAAGCGCGGAGATGGCCGTCCGCGACGCCAAGGAATTCCTCGGCGGCCAGGCGCGCGACGCGATCGCTGCCCAGCACAAGTCGCACCCGGTCTTCGAACAGACGCTTTCCACGGTGATCGAAGGCGACCGCCGCGTTTTCGCGGTGACCGATTTCGCCGGCGCCGACGGTTCGGCGGGACTTGCCTGCGACACCAGTGCCATCGAAACCATCCGCAGCGAATATGAGCGCACCGTGCGCAGCCACGCCGACACGCTCGACCAGCTCAACACGGCGGTCGCGATCTTCGACACCGACGAGAAGCTGCGCTTCTTCAACCAGGCTTTCCAGAAGCTCTGGGGCCTCGATGCAGGCTTCCTGCACAGCGCGCCCGATAACGCTTTGCTGCTGGATCGGCTGCGCAGCGAGGGCAAGATCGCCGAGCAGCCGGAGTGGCGTCGCTGGAAGGAAGGCCTGCTCGGCGCCTACCGCGCGGTGGAATCGCAGGAGCATTGGTGGCACCTGCCCGACGGCAAGACCATCCGCGTCGTCGCCAACCCGCAGCCCAAGGGCGGCGTCACCTGGGTGTTCGAGAACCTGACCGAGAAGATGGACCTCGAAAGCCGCTACCGCACCGCGGTGCGGGTCCAGGGCGAAACACTCGACAACCTCGCCGAAGGCGTGGCGGTGTTCGGTCCCGACGGCAGGCTGCGCCTGTCGAACCCGGCATTTGCTACTTTGTGGGGCCTGGACGCCGAAACCGCCCGGCCCAATGTCCATGTTTCCGCAATCCGTGAGCTTTGCGACCTGCAAGCGATCGACAGCCCGTGGGGCGGCTTCGTCGCCGCCATCACCGGCTTCGACGATGAGCGCCGCGACCGCCACGGTCAGACCGAGCTCAACAACGGCACCGTGCTGCGCTACGCCGTGATCCCCCTGCCCAACGGGCAGGTGATGATGACCTTCGTCGACGTTACCGACAGCGTCCGTGTCGAACGCGCGCTCAAGGACAAGAACGAGGCGCTGGAGAAATCCGACCAGCTCAAGAACGAATTCGTCCAGCACGTGTCCTACGAACTGCGCTCGCCGCTGACCAACATCATCGGCTTCACCGAACTGCTGTCGCTGCCGGCCACCGGTCCGCTGACGCAGAAGCAGCGCGAATATGTCGAGCATGTCGGCTCGTCGTCCTCGGTGCTTTTGACCATCGTCAACGACATACTCGACCTGGCCACGGTCGATGCCGGCATCATGCAGCTCGACATTTCCGAGGTCCATGTCGACCGCACGATCGCCGCCGCCGCCGAGCTGGTTGCCGACCGGCTGGAAGAGCATTCAATCAGGCTCGAGGTCGATGCCGCCGCGGCGCCGAAGACCTTCCACGGTGACGAAATCCGCATTCGCCAGATCCTCTACAACCTGCTCAGCAACGCCGCCAACTACGCGCCGGAGGCCAGCGCCATCCGGCTCGCCTGCCGTCAGTTGGCGGACGGGGTGGAATTCTCGGTCCATGACGATGGACCCGGCATGCCGCCCGACGTGCTTGACTCGGTGTTCCGCCGCTTCGAGCCGCGCGCCAATGGCGGCCGCCGGCGCGGCGCCGGGCTCGGACTGTCGATCGTCAAGAGCTTCGTCGAGCTGCATGGCGGCAGCGTCCGCATCGAAACCGGCAAGGACAAGGGCACGACCGTCATCTGCACCTTTCCCGACATGCCGGGCATCCGCGCCGCGGCCGAGTAGCGCACTCGATGGCCGCATTGATGCTCGAGCGTTTACTCGCCGACGAAACACAGACAGCGCGGCTGGGTGAGGATCTGGCGCTGGCGTTGCGCGCCGGCGACGTCCTGGCGCTGAAGGGCGATCTCGGCGCGGGCAAATCGACGCTGGCGCGGGCGCTGATCAGGGCCTTGGCCGACGATGCCGGTCTCGACGTGCCGAGTCCTACCTTCACCCTTGTGCAAAGCTACGATACGCGCATCCCGGTCCATCATTTCGACCTCTACCGCCTGTCCTCGGCAGCCGAGCTCGATGAACTGGGCTTCGACGAGGCGTTGGCGCAAGGCGCGGCCCTTGTCGAATGGCCGGAACGGGCCGAGGGTTATTTGCCTGGGACCGCCGTGTTGATCGAACTCGTCCAGCATGGCGATGGCCGATTGGCGAGACTGTCCGGGCAAGGCGCTGCCTACGATCGGGTGGCGCGGTCGCTCGCCATGCGTGATTTCCTCGAAGGCGCTGGATGGGGCGAGGCCAGCCGCCGCCATTTCATCGGCGATGCCTCTGCCCGCTCCTACGAAATTGTCTCGCTTCCAGGCCACGCCGCGAGGGTGCTGATGAACTCGCCGCGGCTGGTGCTAGGCCCGCCGGTGCGCGACGGCAAGCCCTATGGCGTCATCGCCCACACCGCCCAGTCGGTGTCAGCCTTCGCCGCCATCGACCGCGCGCTGCTCGCCGCCGGGGTCAGCGTTCCCGAAATCCATGCGCAGGATCTCGACCAGGGATTCCTGCTGCTCGAACATCTGGGCTCCGAAGGTTTCCTGGACGGGCATGGCAGGCCGGTCGCCGGGCGCTATGAGGCGGCGGCCGAACTGCTCGCCATGATGCATGGCAAGACCTGGCCCCACCGGATGGAGGCCGCGCCCGGCGTGTTTCACGATGTGCCGCCCTTCGACCGCGACGCCATGCTGATCGAGGCGGACCTGCTGGTCGATTGGTACGTGCCGATGCTGACGGGCGCTCCGGCGGGCGATGCCTTGCGCGTCGGCTACCACAAGGAGTGGAACGCGGTTCTCGACCGGCTCGCTGACAGCCAATACACGCTGATGCTGCGTGACTTTCATTCGCCGAACATCATCTGGCGCGCTGAGCGCTCCGGCCATGACCGGCTCGGTATCGTCGATATCCAGGACGCGTTGATCGGCCCCGCCGCTTACGACGTCGCCTCGCTGGCCATGGACGCGCGCGTCACCATCCCGCCAGGCATCGAGAAACGCACGCTCGATGCCTATGTCGCCGCCCGCCACGCGGCCGGCCCATTTGACGAGGCGGCATTCATCGAGGCCTATGCGATCATGGCGGCGCAGCGCAATTCCAAGATCCTCGGCATCTTCGTCCGGCTCGAAAAACGCGACGGCAAGCCCTATTATCTGAAGCACTTGCCGCGTATCCGCGACTATCTGCGCCGGGCGCTGTCTCATCCTGCCTTGGCCGGCCTTCGCGAGTTCTATACCGCTCACGGTCTGCTGGAGGAGCAAACGCCGTGACATCGATACCGGACGCAGCGATCGTGCCCAAAACTGCGATAGTGCTTGCCGCAGGGCTCGGCAAGCGCATGCGGCCGATCACCGACACGATCCCCAAGCCGCTGGTCAGGATCGCCGGCAAGACGCTGCTCGACTGGGGCCTCGACAGTCTCGCCGCGGCCGGCATCGGCAAGGCCGTCGTCAACGTGCACTATCTTCCCGAACAGATCGTCGCCCATCTCGGCGCGCGCCATGCGCCGCGGATCGTCATTTCGGACGAGAGCGAGCGGTTGCTCGATTCCGCCGGCGGCATCGTCAAGGCGCTGCCGGAGCTCGGCCAACAGCCCTTCTACATCCTCAACGCCGACACCTTCTGGATCGACCAAGGAACGCCCAATCTCAACCGTCTCGCCCTTGCATGGGACGCCGCGAAAATGGATATTCTGCTGATGCTGGCGGATCTCCATCAGGCGACCGGACACTGCGGCAGCACCGATTTCCTGGTGGCGCCGGACGGCACCCTGCGGCGTTCCAAGGGCGATCCGGCGGGCCTGATCTATGCCGGGGCGGCGATCGTCCATCCGCGCATCTTCAAGGGTGCCCTGCCGGAACCTCATTCGCTTAACGCCTACTTCGACAAGGCGATCGCCGCCGGCCGGCTGTCCGGCATGCCGATGCATGGCCATTGGATCACCGTCGGCACGCCTGACGCCATTGCGAGCGCGGAAGCGGCGGTCGCCGACGCGCTAGCCGAGTTGCAATGAGCGGCCCGGGCCGCGTTTTCTCCATTCCGCCCGGTGCGCCGTTTCTGCCGACGCTTGCCGAGGCGCTGCTGGCCGGGCGTCTTGTTCCGGGCTTTCGCTTCGATGGCGACCCGCTCGCCTTGGCCGATGTCACCATCTATGTGCCGACGCGCCGCGCCGCGCGCGCCTTGCGTGGCGTCTTCGTCGACAGCCTGTCGGCGAGGGGCGGCGGCGGTTCGGCGATTCTGCCAGTCATCCGGCCGCTCGGCGAGTTCGACGAGGACGAGGCCGCGTTCGAGACGGAAGCGTCGGCGGCCATCGACCTCGCGCCGCCGATCGCGGCGACCGAACGCCTGTTGCTGCTGGCGCCGTTGGTGCGTGCCTGGAAACGCCGGCTGCCGGCGCATGTGGCGGCGCTTTTCGAGGAGGAGATCGTCATTCCGGCCTCCACCGCCGATGCGATCTGGCTGGCACGCGATCTCGCCCGGCTTATGGATGAGATCGAGACGGAAGGCACGGACTGGACGCGGCTCGCTGACCTGGTGAGCGGCAATCTCGCGGGATGGTGGCAGGTCACGCTTGATTTTCTCGGCATCGTCACCGACGCCTGGCCGAAATTCCTTGGGGAACGGAACCTCTCCAACCCGGCCGCGCATCGCAGCGCCCTGCTCCGGCTGGAAGCGGCGCGGTTGCGGCGCAATCCGCCCGCCGGGCCGGTTATCGCCGCCGGTTCCACCGGCTCCATCCCCGCCACGGCAGAGCTGCTGGCCGCCATCGCCCGCTTGGGGGGCGGAGCCATCGTGCTGCCAGGCCTCGACCGGACGATGGATGAGCCGTCCTTCCAGGCCATCACGGCGCCGGGCGCACGTCCGGCCGTGCTCGGCCATCCGCAATACGGCCTCGCCAAGCTGATCGGCACCATCGGGGTGCTGCGCGGCGATGTCGAGGAGATAGGCGCGGCCGGACATGAACTCGCGCTTCGCGCCGCCCTCGTGGGCGAAGCGCTGCGGCCGGCCGAGACCACCGAATTGTGGGCCGAGACGCGCAGCGGCTTTTCCGCCTCCGACATCGAGCAGGCGTTCTCCGGCGTGAGCCTGCTGGAAGCGGCCAGCGAGCGCGATGAAGCCGTGGCGATCGCCGTTGCGCTCAAGCGCGCCGTCGAGCAGCCCGGCCAAAAGGCGGCTCTCGTTACCGGCGACCGGGCGCTGGCGCGCCGCGTCTCGGTCGAACTCGCCCGCTTCGGCGTCGTCGCCGACGATTCCGGCGGTGTGCCGCTTTCCAACACGCCCGCCGCCGGCCTGCTTGGGCTGGCGTTGCAGGCGGTGTTCCGCCCCGGTGACCCCGTCGGCCTGCTGTCGTTGCTCAAGCATCCCCTGCTTGCCCTTGGCCTGGACCGGACGAGCGTTCGCCATGCGGCGGAACTGATCGAGCTGGTGGCGCTGCGCGGCGGCACCGGCCGCCCCGACATCGCGTCGCTGCCGGACCTGTTCGAAGCCCGCCTGATTGACCTCGGCGCCGACAGCAGGCGGCCTTTCTGGTTTGCCCGGCTGACCGTGCGCGCCATCGAAGGCGCGCGGAATTTGCTCGGACGTCTCAACGAAGCGCTGGCGCCGCTTGCCGCCTTTCGCGGCCAGGCCGACGCCGGTCTTGTGGCGCTGGTCGGGGCCAGCGTCGTGGTGTTGGAAAATCTCGGCCGTGCGGCCGATGGCGGGCTTGGCGCGCTCTATGCCGGCGATGCCGGCGAGAAACTGGCCGAGCTGTTGCGCGGACTGGTCGCGGCGCCCGTGCCGCTCTCGTTTGCCGCCGACGAATGGCCAGACGTCATGGCGGCGCTGATCGCGCCCGAGACGGTCAAGCCGGCGCAAGGCACAGACAGGAACGTTGCCATCTGGGGGGCGCTGGAAGCCCGCTTGCAGAATGTCGACACGTTGGTCATCGGCGGCATGAACGAAGGCGTGTGGCCGCGCAAACCCGAAAGCGACCGCTTCATGTCGCGGCTGATGAAGACCGGCATCGACCTGGAGCCGCCCGAACGGCGCATTGGGCTTGCCGCGCATGATTTCCAGATGGCCATGGGGGCGGCGAAGGTGGTGCTGTCGCGCTCCGCACGCGCCGGTGACGCGCCCGCCGTGCCCTCGCGCTGGCTGCAGCGCATTCTCACTTATATCGGCAAGGACCAGGCAGCCAGGCTTGCCGAACGCGGCGACGAGCTCATCGCCTGGGCGCGCGCGCTCGATACCGGCCCGCGGCGGGACTTCGCGCCGCGCCCGCAGCCGAAACCGCCGGTCGCGCTGCGTCCAACCCATTTCTCGGTCACCGAGATCGAGACGCTGCGTCGCGATCCCTACGCCATCTATGCCAGGCGCATCCTCGGCCTGCTGCCGCTCGACCCGGTCATCCGCGACCCGGGTGCGGCCGAGCGCGGCACGCTGTTCCACGCCATCCTGCATCTGTTCTCGGGCAGCGTGGCCGATCCGCGTGCTCCCGATGCGCTGGCCGGCCTGCTCGCCGCCGGCCGGACCTGCTTCGCCGAGGCAGCACTTCCCACCGATGTCGAGGCGGTCTGGTGGCCGCGTTTCGAAAAACTCGCCGCCAGCATCATCGAATGGGAACGCGGCCGCGCTGGGGCCGTGGCCCGGCGCCACGCCGAGGCGCGAGCGGGCAAGACCATGGTCGGCCAATCCGGGATCACCCTGTCGGGCTATGCCGACCGGGTCGATCTTCTCCATGGCGGCATGGCCGACATATTGGACTACAAGACCGGCTCCTCGCCTTCCAAGGCCCAGGCGCACACGCTGCTGTCGCCGCAACTGGCGCTGGAGGGCGCGTTGCTCAGGCGCGGCGCTTTCCAGGAACTCGGCGCGCGCGAGCCCTCGCAATTGGCTTTCGTCAGGCTGAAGCCGAATGGCGAGGTTTTCGAGGAATCGATCCTCGAATACAACCGGCAGCCACGCACCGCCACGGACCTCGCCGAGGAGGCCTGGGCGCGGCTGGAGAAATTGCTCATCCACTATGCCGATCCGGCGGCCGGCTATCTGTCGCGGGCACTGCCGTTCCGCGAAGGCGAGACCGACGGCGACTACGACCATCTCGCCCGCGTGCTCGAATGGTCGGCAGGCGGCGATGCGGACGATGAGGGAGGGGAGGCATGAAGAAAGCCTATCCCATCCCCGGCGAAACCGCCTCCAGGCAGGCCAGCGCCTCGGATCCGAGGAATTCCGCCTGGGTGTCGGCCAATGCCGGGTCCGGCAAGACCCATGTGCTGGCCCAGCGCGTCATCCGGCTCCTGCTTCGCGGCACCGATCCGTCGAAGATACTGTGCCTGACCTATACGCGCGCCGCCGCCGCCAACATGTCGAACCGGGTTTTCTCGACATTGTCGGAATGGACCGCGCTCGGCGATGCCGAATTGGCGGTGAGGGTCGAGGCGCTCGATGGCCGCCGGCCCGACCGCGAAACCATGCGCCGCGCCCGCCGCCTGTTTGCCGAGGCGCTGGAAACGCCCGGCGGGCTGAAGATCCAGACCATCCATGCCTTCTGCGAATCGGTGCTGCACCAGTTCCCGCTGGAAGCCAACATCCCCGCGCATTTCGAGATGCTCGACCCGCAGATGGAGGCATCGTTGTTCGCCGCCGCGCGCCGTGAAATGATTTCGGGCAGCGCGGCGGATCGGCCGAACCTCGCCGAAGCTTTCGCCGCCGTGCTCGAGCGCGGTGGCGAGGCCGGTCTCGACGCCTTGCTGGGTGAGATCGTCCGCAAGCGCGACGAACTGGGCGCCTTCATCGGTGAAATCGATCGAGGCGGCCCGAACTTCCAGACGCTGTTCGACGAATTCCAATTCCGCCCCGGCCAGACCGCCGAAGGCATAGCGGCCGCCATCTGGCCGCTGCCCGGCTTCCTGCCGGATTATTTTGCCGGCTTCGCCCAGGCGGCGGAGGCCGCCGACGCCAGGACGGTGCTCAACAACATCTTGCCTCATGCGCGCCTGGCTTTCGCGGAAACCGACCCCGTGCGCCGCCTGCAGCTGCTTTCGCGGGCTTTCCTGAAGGCCGACGGCGACGTCTACGATCCAGCCAAGGCCTTCAAGAAGGCGCTGCTCGACCGGCTGCCGGACCTGGCGGAGCGCTATCTCTCGGCGACCACCGCAATCGTCGAGACGGTCGACCGGCTCGCCCTGTTCCGGATGCTGGAGGGCACGCGCGCCGCGCTGACGCTGGCCGACTGGCTGATCGCCCGCTACGAGCAGTTGAAGCGTGGCCGCGGGTTCCTCGACTTCAACGACCTGATCACCCGCACCGTCAGTCTCCTGGCCAGGCCCGATGCCGGCCCGTGGGTGCAATACAAGCTCGACCAGGGCATCGACCACATCCTGCTCGACGAGGCGCAGGACACCAGCCCCGACCAGTGGGAGGTGGTGAAGCGGCTGGCCGAGGAATTCTTCGCCGGCATCGGCGCCCGCGACACCGCGCATCGGACGATCTTCGCTGTCGGTGACGAAAAACAGTCGATCTATTCCTTCCAGGGAGCGGCGCCGGATTCCTTCGCCGACAGCAGGCTCCTGTTCGCAAGCAAGGTGCGCGACGCCGATGCGCCCTTCGCCGATCTGAAGCTCACCTGGTCGTTCCGCTCGACCGACGATGTTCTGGCCGCTGTCGACCGTGTCTTCGCCGATCCGGTCGTGCGGCGCGGCATCAGCCATGACCCCGACCCGCTGAGCCACAAGGCGATACGCACCGATGCACCGGGCTATGTCGAGGTCTGGCCATCCATCGGCGCCGATGTCGTCGACGAGCCGGACGACTGGACGCAGGCAGTCGACCATGCCCGCGCGCCGGCGGTTCGGGTTGCCGAAAACGTCGCCGCCACCATTGCCGGCTGGATCGGCAATGGCGAGGTCATCGAAGGCCGCGGCAAGAGGCTGCGCCCTGGCGACGTGCTGGTGCTGGTGCGCAAGCGCGATCGCTTCGTTCATGCACTGACGCGTGCCCTGAAACGTCGTGACATCCCGGTCGCCGGCGCGGACCGGTTGAGCCTGCCCGGCCACATCGCGGTCAAGGACCTGATCGCGCTCGGCCATTTCCTGATCCAGCCGCAGGACGATCTGTCGCTCGCCGCCGTGCTGCGGAGCCCGATCTTCGATCTGTCGGAAGAGATGCTTTTCACACTGGCCGCGCAAAGACCATCCGGCCTGTCGCTGGCCGGGTCCCTGCGCCAGCATGCCAGCCAAAGCGAAGCGCTCGCGGCGGTCGCCGCTCAACTCGACATCTGGGCCAACGAGGCCGTCTTCAAGCCGGTGTTCGAATTCTATGCCGGCCTGCTGGCACGCGGTGGCGTGCGCCGCAAGATGGTTGCGCGGCTCGGGCCGGAAGCCGGGGACATTCTCGACGAATTCCTGAGTTTCTGCCTTGCCGAGGAGCGGACCGGCTTGCCCGGGCTGGAAGCCTTCCTGTCGACGCTGGAGAGCGCCGGCCCAGAAATCAAGCGCGAGATGGACCAGACCCGCGACGAGGTCCGCATCATGACCGTGCATGCAGCCAAGGGGCTCGAGGCGCCTGTCGTCTTCCTGGTCGATGGCGGTTCGGCTCCGTTCAGCGATCAGCACCTGCCGCGCCTGATGCCGTTCGAGGGTTCCGGGCTGAACTGGAGCGGCAAGGGCTTTCTCTGGCGTTCGACCAGCGACGTCGCCAACGGGATTTCGAAGGCTGCCGCGGCCAGGGCGCGCGATCTCGCCGATGACGAGTACCGGCGGCTGCTCTATGTCGGCATGACCCGGGCCGAGGACAGGCTGATCGTTTGCGGTTATCACGGCAAGCGCGCACCGAACGCCGGCACCTGGCATTCGCTCGTCAGCCGTGCCCTGGTCGGGGCGCCGGAGAGTGCCGAGTATCCGCATCCGGCCGGCGGCGGCGTCTCAGTGCATCGCTTCCAGGTGACCGGATTGCCGCCGTTTGCACCGGTCGCCGAGAGCGAAGCCAGGCAGACGCGGGACTTCGGGCCGCCGCCCGAAATCTTGTTCAAGCCGCTGCCCCCATACGAGGACCTGCCGCGCCCGCTGTCGCCATCCGGAACCTCCGCCCTGATCGACGAGGGCAAGGAAAGCGTCATCGACACCGGCTCGCCGGTGCTGGATGGCGACGCCGAACCCGGCTTCGCCGTCATGCGAGGCCTGGCGCTTCACAAACTGCTGCAGATGCTGCCCGGCGTGGCGCAAAACGAACGCCAGGGCGCAGCCGAACGCTATCTCGCCCGCGCCGGCGCGCAATGGCCGGCCGGCGAGTGCGAAAAGGCGGTCGCCTCGGTGATGGCGATCCTTGCCGATCCGCGTTTCGCGCCGCTTTTCGGACCCTCTTCGCGCGCCGAAGTGGCGGTCATGGGCAGCCTCGACGTCAAGGGCACGAAACGCTCGATTTCCGGCAAGATCGACAGGTTGGCGGTGACGCCGGACCGCGTATCCATCATCGATTACAAGACCAATCGGCCGGCGCCCGCCTCGCTGGGCGAGGTTCCGCCCGCCTATCTGCTGCAGCTCGCGCTCTATCGCGCCTTGCTGCGGCCGCTCTATCCCGGCCGCGAAGTCACGGCGGCCTTGCTGTTCACGGAGGCGCCGCGGCTGATCGAACTGCCGGCTCGGGCCATGGATGACGCTCTTGCCCGACTCACGCGAGCGTGACACAAGAACTGCTTGAAGAAGGGCGCGGCAACCACCACATTTGGTGCGACGAAAAATTTCGAAAGGATTTCCGCATGGCTACCGTCAAGGTCGACAAGAACAATTTCCAGACCGCTGTGCTCGACGCCAAGGAGCCGGTCGTGGTGGATTTCTGGGCGGAATGGTGCGGTCCCTGCAAGATGATCGCGCCGGCGCTGGAAGACATCGCCAATGAGCTCGGCAGCAAGGTGAAGATCGCCAAGCTCAACATCGACGAGAATCCCGAACTGGCAGCGGAATTCGGCGTGCGCTCGATCCCGACGCTGATGATCTTCAAGGGCGGCGAAAGAGCCGATGTGAAAGTTGGCGCCGCGCCCAAGACCGCGCTGTCGCACTGGATCAACGGTAATCTCGCCTGATCAATCCGAAATTCCTGACATCAAGCCCGGCCGATCGCGCCGGGCTTTTTGTTGGCGTCATTGGTCGCCCGCTCTGGCCCTGACGTCCGGGGCCTCCATGTCTTCTGCTGGCAGCAGATGTAGGGAGAGGAAAAATGACCGGATCCGCCAAGGCCACCGTCTTCATCGACAATGAGCGCGTCATCGTCACGGAATACCGCTTTCAGCCGGGCGACAACACCGGCTGGCACCGCCATGGCCACGACTATGTTGTCGTGCCGCTGATGGACGGCAAGGTAAAGCTTCTGACCAAGGACGGCGAATCCTTCGCCGAAATGAAGAAAGGCGCGCCCTATTTCCGCAGGGAAGGCGTCGAGCACGACGTCATCAGCGTCAATGACGGCGAATATGCCTTCATTGAGATCGAGCTGAAATAGCGGCGTTCGCCTCGAATACCGCAGCGGAAACCGGTATATATGTCTTCCAACAACGGAGTTTGAGATGGCCGAACCTCAGCTCTCGGTCCGTAGCGCAAAAGCACGCGACCTGGCTCATAGACTTGCTCGTCGCGAAAATCGCTCGATAGCAGATGTCGTCGAGCGAGCGCTTGAATCCTACGAGATTCGTGAAGCAGGTCGCGAACCCGCGCCCACATTCTATGCCCACCTGGCGCAAGCAGTGGCACCGACATCGATCTGGAGAAATCGTCCGAGAAGGCCGTCAGGCTCATACAGGACCTGAAGTTTGATTTTCGCCGTACCAACGACCTGGCACCACCGGCCTGATATGATCTCGCGTTGGGACTTCTGAGCGGCGGCTTGGACCGGTTAGTTAGGCGCAGATACTGGAAGCGTCACGTCGGCGGCGTGCCGTTCTCCGCCAACACCGCGCCAGCCAGATAGAGCGAGCCGCCGATCAGGATTCGCGGCGGCGGGCCGTCCCAGGTGTCGCGCAGCAACATCAGCGCGCTGGCGACGGAACTCACCGGCTCGGCCGTAAGCCCGGCCTCCGTGGCGCGGGCCGCCAGTTCGTCGTTCGGCACGCTGGCGTCGCTCAGGCTCACCGGCACCGTATAGACGTGCCGGGCGAGGCCATTGAAGGCGCGGAAATAGCCGCTCTGGTCCTTGGTGTTGATCATGCCGGAGATGAGAAAAAGCGGCCTGGGGTTCTTCTCTTCCTGCTCGGCCAGCGCCTCGGCGACGACCACGCCGGCGCCCGGATTGTGGCCGCCGTCGAGCCAGATGTCGGCGCCCTTCGGCGCCAGTTCCGTCAGCCTGCCTTGCGACAGCTTCTGCATCCGCCCCGGCCAGGCGACAGTGGTCATCGCCTTCTCGGCGGCACGGTGGCTGATCTCGAAGCCGGCTGCCTTGACGGCGGCGATCGCGGCGGCCGCGTTGGCGAACTGGTGGCGCCCGGGCAGCCGCGGCGGCGGCAGATCCATCAAGCCATCATCGTCCTGATAGACCATGCGGCCGTTCTCCTCGAAGGCGAGGAAATCCTGTCCATAGACCAGGGTCGGGCAGCCGAGCCGCTCGGCGGTTTCGATCAGCACCTGCTGCGCCGCCTCGGTTTCCTGCGCCCCGATGACCACCGGGCAGCCGCGCTTGATGATGCCGGCCTTCTCGGCGGCGATCAGTTCGACGCGGTCGCCGAGATAGGCTTCGTGGTCCATCGACACCGGCATGATCACCGAGACAGCCGGCCTGGCGATGACATTGGTGGCGTCGAAGCGGCCGCCGAGACCGACCTCGACGATGGCGGCATCGGCCGGATGCTCCGAAAACAGGATGAAGGTGACGGCGGTGAGGATCTCGAAAACGGTGATCTTCTCGCCGCCATTGGCCTTGGCGACGCGGGCGATGGCCTCGGCGAAGATATCGTCCTCGACCAGCCTGCCGCCGCCATCGGCCGCCAGCCGGTAGCGCTCGTGCCAGCTGACCAGATGCGGCGAGGTGTGCACGTGCACGAGCCGGCCGGACGCTTCCAGAAGCGCCCGCGAGAAGGCGGCGCAAGAGCCCTTGCCGTTGGTGCCGGCGATATGGATCACCGGCGGCAGCAAGTCCTGAGGATTGCCCAGCCGCTCCAGCAGCCGTGAAATGCGGTCGAGCGAAAGATCGAAGCCTTTCGGGTGAAGCGCCATCAGCGCTTCGATTTCACGGTCGGCGGCAAGCGTGGTCATGTAAGAGTCCTAAGCGCGCGATGGATCGCGCGCAATCGCGGTTCGCGGCAAAGAGTGTCGCGTCAGGCCTGCGGCCGTGCTTCCGTCGCGACCACCGCCGGCGGCAGGATTTCCGGCTCCAGGGGCTTGTGCTCTTCCGGCATCTTGAGCAGCATCTTCAAGAGCCGCGCGATGGTCCGGCGCATCTCCAGTCGCGACACCACCATGTCGACCATGCCGTGCTCCATCAGATATTCGGAGCGCTGGAAGCCGTCCGGCAGTTTTTCCCGGATGGTCTGCTCGATGACGCGCGGTCCGGCGAAGCCGATCAGTGCGCCGGGCTCGGCTATATGCACGTCGCCCAGCATGGCGTAGGAGGCAGTGACGCCGCCGGTCGTCGGATTGGTCAGCACGACGATGTAGGGAAGGCCGGCTTCCTTCAGCCGGTCGACGCCAACCGTGGTGCGCGGCAATTGCATCAGCGACAGGATGCCTTCCTGCATGCGCGCGCCGCCGGAAGCGGCAAACAGGATCAGCGGCCGCTTGCGCTGCACGGCCACCTCGAAGGCATGAACGATGGCGTCGCCCGCGGCCATGCCGAGCGAACCGCCCATGAAGGCAAAATCCTGCACCGTCACCACCACCGGCAGGCCTTCTACGGTGCCCAGCGCGTTGACGATGGCATCTTCCAGGCCGGTCTTGGCCTTGGCGTCCTTCAACCGGTCGGTGTAGCGCTTCTCGTCGCGGAATTTCAGCGGGTCCAGCATGACCTTGGGATTTTCGAGCTGTTCGTATTTGCCGTCGTCGAGGAAGTATTTCAGCCGCTCCTTGGCCGAGATCTTCATGTGATGGCCCGAAGACGGGATGACGAACTGGTTGGATTCCAGATCCTTGTGGAACACCATCTCCCCGGTCTCGGGATCCTTGATCCACAGGTTCTCGGGCATGTCGGTGCGCCGGCCGAGCATCGAATTGATCTTCGGGCGAACGTAGTTGGTGATCCAGTTCATCGCTTCGGCTCCTGTCCTGACGAAGAGTTAGAGCAATTCCAGGAAAAGTGTGAACCGGTTTTCCGACCGGAATTGCGATAAAGCAAAAAGATAGAGCGGTTCGGCGTTTCCGTGAAACGGCAAACCGATCCAGCGCATGCCGCCCGGGATGGCGACGTGCACAAGACCTGAGGTAGGAAAACTATTCGGCGGCAGCAAGGCGGGCCGACCGCACGCCCTGCGCGAGGCCGCTGACCAGCGTGGCGACGGCCTCGGCCGGGTCGGCGGTCTTTTCGCCCTTCGGCCCCAGCACATTGGCGACCGCATTGACGATCGCGGTGCCGACGACGACGCCGTCGGCATTGGCGCCGATGACGCGCGCCTGTTCGGCGGTCTTGACGCCGAAGCCGACGCAGACCGGCAGATCGGTATGGCCCTTGATGCGCTTGACCGCCGCAGCCACCTTGCCGGTGTCGGCCAGCGCGGAACCGGTGATGCCGGTCATCGACACGTAATAGACGAAGCCGGACGTGTTCTGCAGCACCTTGGGCAGGCGCTTGTCGTCGGTGGTCGGCGTCGCCAGCCGGATGAAGTTGATGCCGGCTTTCAGCGCCGGGATGCACAGCTCCTCGTCCATCTCAGGCGGCAGGTCGACGACGATCAGCCCGTCGATGCCGCTGGCCAATGCGTCCTTGAGAAAGCGGTCGACGCCGTAGATGTAGATCGGGTTGTAGTAGCCCATCAGAACGATCGGCGTCTCATTGTCGCCGGTGCGGAAGTCAGCCGCCATCTTGAGCGTCTTGACCAGCGTCTGGCCGCCTCTCAGTGCTCTCAAGCCCGCGGCCTGGATCGCCGGGCCATCGGCCATCGGATCGGAGAACGGCATGCCGAGTTCGATGATGTCCGCGCCGGCCATTGGCAGCGCCTTCATGATCGACAGTGAGGTCTGATAGTCCGGGTCGCCGCCCATGAAATAGGTGACGAGCGCCGGGCGGCCTTCGTTCTTGAGCTTTGCCATGCGGCGATCGATGCGGGTCACCATGATCAGATCTCCATGCCCAGCATCGAAGCCACCGTATGCACGTCCTTGTCGCCGCGGCCGGACAGGTTGACGATGACGATCTGGTCCTTGTCCATGGCGGGCACGATCTTCACCGCATGGGCGATAGCGTGCGCCGATTCGAGCGCCGGGATGATGCCTTCGACGCGTGTGGTCAGCTTGAAGGCCTCCAGCGCCTCGTCGTCGAGGATCGGCACATATTCGACGCGGCCAGAATCGCGCAGCCAGGAATGCTCCGGGCCGACGCCGGGATAATCGAGGCCGGCCGAGATCGAATGGCCGTCCATGATCTGGCCGTCGGCATTTTGCAGGAGATAAGTGCGGTTGCCATGCAGCACGCCCGGCGCGCCGGCGTTCATCGAGGCGCAGTGCTCGATGCCGTCGAGGCCACGCCCCCCAGCCTCGACGCCGATGATACGGACATCCTTGTCGTCGAGGAACGGATGGAACAGGCCGATGGCATTGGAACCGCCGCCGACGGCGGCGATGATGGTGTCGGGCAGCTGGCCCTCCTGTTCGAGAATCTGCGCGCGCGCCTCCGAACCGATCACTGACTGGAAGTCGCGCACCAGCTCCGGATAAGGGTGCGGGCCGGCCGCGGTGCCGATCAGGTAATAAGTGTCCTCGACATTGGTCACCCAATCACGAAGGGCTTCGTTCATGGCGTCCTTCAGCGTGCCGTGGCCAGCGGTCACCGGCCGCACTTCGGCGCCGAGCAGTTTCATGCGGAACACGTTGGGGCTTTGGCGGGCAACGTCGGTGGCACCCATGTAGACGACGCAGGGAAAGCCGAAACGGGCAGCGACCGTGGCTGAGGCCACGCCATGCTGGCCGGCGCCGGTCTCGGCGATGATACGCGTCTTGCCCATGCGCTTGGCCAGCAGGATCTGGCCGAGGCAATTGTTGATCTTGTGCGAACCGGTATGGTTCAGGTCCTCGCGCTTGAAATAGACTTTTGCGCCGCCCCCGAGGCCCTTCGCCGAGGAAACTTCACGAAGATGCCTGGTCAGTCCTTCGGCGAAATAAAGCTTCGACGGCCGCCCCGCATAATGGGTCGAAAGATCGGTGAGCTCGGCCCTGAAATCCGGATCGTCCTTGACCTCGTTCCAGTGCCGTTCGAGGTCGAGGATCAGCGGCATCAGCGTTTCGGCCACGAAACGACCGCCGAAAATGCCAAACATGCCCTGTTCGTCGGGTCCGGTGCGGAAGGAATTGAGTGTCGCCGGCTTGTTCATCGCCGATCTCCTGGCATCTCGATTTTCTTAAGCATGTCCTGTCGAAAGCCGTTTTCCACTTTCGGGACATGCTCGGGTTTGAGCCGGTCAGGCGGCGCGGTCGTCTCGCGCTGCCTTGACGGCCCGGAAAAACTGCTCGATCAGCGCCGGATCCTTGATGCCCGGCGCGCTTTCCACGCCGGAGGAAATATCAATTCCGGGCGGGCTGGCAAGCCGAAGGGCATCGCCGATATTGGCGGCGTTGAGCCCACCGGAAAGCATGTAATCGAGCCCGGCGTCAAGGCCGGTCAGGATGCGCCAGTCGAACGCAACGCCATTGCCGCCCGGCAACTCGGAGCCCTTCGGCGGCTTGGCGTCGAACAGGAACCGGTCCGCGACCCCGACGAACGGTTTGATGCGCTCGAGATCGGCGGCTTCGCTGAGCGGCAGCGCCTTCATGACCGGCAGGTCATAGCGGGCTTTCAGTTCGGCCACCCGTTCGGGCGTTTCCGAGCCGTGCAGCTGCAGCATGTCCGGGCGCATGCTGTCGATGATGTCGTCCAGGAAGGTGTCGTTGGCGTCGACGGTAACGGCAACCGCCAAAGCCTTGCCGCGCGCCGCTTCGCGCAACCGCCCGGCTGCAGCCGGTTCGATGTAACGCGGGCTCTTGGCAAAGAAAATGAAGCCGACATGGCTGGCGCCGCCGGCCAGCGCCGCGGCCATTGCCTGGTCGGTCTTCAAGCCGCAGATTTTGACGTCGAGTGCCATGGCGCGGGAATTGACATGAAATCGAGGCAGAGTCGAGAAAAAGCATGTTGTTTGCCGGCAGGGCCAAAGGCGCTACCTATCATGGGAAAGCATGCAAGGCGGGAGAACATCATGACTGACAGAACCGTTGCCGAACTCAGGCAGAAGATCGCGCAGGCGCGCGAGGTGATCGCGCATTTGATGGACAAGGCCGCCTTCAACGGCGCCGAGGCGCATCGGGCGCTCGACTACTTCGACACCGACGCCTTCGACCGGAATTTTTTACCGTGGCCGCATCATGGCGAAGAAGGGCTGCGGCCTGAAGAACTCAACGCCGCGAATGACGATTGAGTTCGTGCGCCCAGTAAGAACGTAGACGCTGGCGGGACCGGAGGTGTGAAGCATCACCGCGGAAAAGCTTATTTTCTGGCGCCGTACGACGCTTCATTGCGCTACTCGAAAACGATCGCCTGCAGGGCGCCGCCATTGCGCTTCAGCCAGTCCTTGCAGCGGTCGGTGTCGGGACAGAGCTTTTCGCACAATTTCCAGAATTTCGGGCCGTGGTTCATCTCTTTCAGATGCGCTACTTCATGCGCGACGAGGTAGTTGATGACGGGTGGCGGCGCCATCATGATGCGCCAGGAAAAGGACAAATTGCCTTCGGAAGTGCACGAGCCCCAGCGGCTGGACGTGTCCTTGTAGCGGATCGCCTTGGCGCGCTTGCCAAGCGCCTCGGTGTGCCTGGCCACCAGCTTCTCGATCTCCTTCTTGGCCTCGCGCTTCAAAAAATCGGCGATGCGGCGCGGCAGGTGGATGCGCTCGCCATGCACGATCAGCAGCGGGCCGCGTTCGTCGCGCGACACGGTGACGGTGCCGCGCCTTGACGGCTCATGCACGATGCGGTGCGGCACGCCGCGTATGGGGATCTTGATGCCGGGCCGTACCTGCGGCCGCGTTGGCACCTTGGCCAGCCGCTGCTCCAGCCAGTCCTGATGACGATCGAGGAACCGCTCCACCTCGCCGCGGCGCAGGCCCGGCGGCACGGTGATACGCAGGCCCTGGCCGCCGGAATCGATGCGCAGCGTCAGACGCCGCGCCCTGGCGCTCTCGACGATCTTGAGCGGCAGCGTGCGGCCGGCAACGCAGTATTCTCGCTCCACGACAGGCGTGGGCTTGGGCTTCGTCAGATTGCGGAAGAATCCGAGGGTCATGGCCGGACGATACGCGATTCGAGAAAAACGAATAGAACAAAAAAGAAACGGCGCCGCTCGCGCGACGCCGTTTTTTCACGATCGGGCCTGTCGCTCGGCCTCAGTCGTCAAGCAGGTTCGAGCCTTTGCCACGCTTGGTGGAGGTCGTGCCTGTGCTCGGGTCGCTCTTTGCCGGAGCGGTCGACTTGTTGCGGTTCGCCATGAAGCGATCGAACTCGTCCTGGTCCTTGGCGCGACGCAATTCGCGGGCGTAGTCGTCGAACTCGGTCAACATATCGTCGAGCTTGCGGCGTTCCTCGGCCAGGCGTTCAAGCTCCTTTTCGCGCCAGTCGTCAAACGCGACGTTGCCGGTCCGGGCGGAGCCGTGGCCCCAGCGCGCGGCTTTGTCGGAACCGCGGCGGCAGCCGGCGAAGATGCCGTCGGTCGCGCGGTTGACGTCACGCTTGAAGCCCTCGAGCCGGTCGCCCCAGATGATGTAGGCGAGCATGGCGAAGCCGAGCGGCCAGAACACCATGAAGCCGATCACCATCAACGCGATGGTTGCCGGCGTCCAGGCCGGGCGGATCAATGCGGATGTGTTCATTTTCTCCCATTCCTTCGGTTGGAGACAGCCAGGACCGGCTGCGTGGAATCGAAATGGGAAGGCAAAAACGGCGATTCAAGACAATGTCGGCTAAAACCGGACAAGCTGCTGAAATGATTATCGCTTTTTGAGCATATCGAGAAAAAGCACGACCAGCCCGGCAATCAGTCCCCAGAATGCGGCGCCGACGCCGAACAAGGTCAGCCCGGAGGCGGTGACGACAAAAGTGACGGTGGCGGCCATGCGCTCGCTTTCGTCCTTGAGCGCGATCGCCAGCGCGTTGGCCAGCGAGGCCATCAGCGCAAGACCCGCAACCAGCACGATCAGGCTCTGCGGCAGGACGGCGAAGATCGCCACCAGGGAGGCGCCGAAAATCGCGAAGATCAGATAGGCAAGGGCATAGAACGGCCCTGTCTTCCAGCGCTCCGTTGGGTCTGGATGAACGTCGGGCCCGGTGCAGATAGCCGCCGAAATTGCCGCCAGATTGGTGGTCGAGCCGCCGAACGGCGCCGAAAGCAGCGAAAACAGGCCGGTGATGCCGATCAGCGGACCGGGTTCCGGATGGTAGCCGGCGGCGCGCAGCACGGCGAGGCCCGACAGGTTCTGCGAAGCCATGGTGACCAGGTAGAGCGGTACTGCCAGGCCGATTATCGCCTTGGCGGTGAACACAGGCGCGATCAGAGTGA
The DNA here is from genome assembly GCF_020165475.1 of Mesorhizobium sp. BR1-1-15. Lineage (NCBI taxonomy): Bacteria > Pseudomonadati > Pseudomonadota > Alphaproteobacteria > Hyphomicrobiales > Phyllobacteriaceae > Mesorhizobium > Mesorhizobium sp. BR1-1-15. The sequence goes on from NZ_JAIUIF010000005.1 coordinate 354,838, forward strand.
GCGTCGACAGTTCAGGAGTGGGCAAACCGCCGACGCGGCCGGTGAGAAACGCGGCGAGACCGCCGCCGACCAGCACTGCCAGCACCGACAGCGCCGGATTGAACAGGCGGATGACGAAGAAGGCGGCGATCAACGGCAGGATCAGCCAGGGATCGGCGGGAACAGTTTTGACCGCATTAAGCGCGAAGGTGACGACAATGCCGGCCAGCATTCCTGAAGCGACCGAGGGCGGTATCCCCGAGATCAGTTTCGTCAGCGGCCGGAACAGCCCGGTGGCGACCAAAAGAATGCCGGTGACGATGAAGGCGGCGACGGCCTCGCCGATCGAAAAACCGCTCGACGCCGCCATCAGCGCCAGGCCCGGCGTCGACCATGCGGTGATGATGGGCATTTTCGTTCGCCAGGACAGCCACAGGCTTTCGACCGCCATGGCCAGGCAGATCGTGGTCACCCAACTCGCGGTCTGAATTTGCGTGGCCTCGACCGCGTGGGCGGCGGCAATGACGATGGCCAGCGTGCCGCCGAAGCCGACGATGGCCGCGACGAAGGCTGAGATCGGGATGGAAAGGCGCATCGTCACTTGCCCCGCGCGGCCATGTCGCCGACCGCCCGCACCAGCATGTCGAGATCCTGCGGCCGCGACAGCCGGTGGTCGCCGTCCGGGATCAGCGACAGCGTGACATCGTCGGCCGGCAGCAGGCTGACCAGCCTCAGCGCATGGCTCGACGGCACGTCCCGATCGGCCAGGCCCTGCAAGACGTGTACGGGGCAGTGCGTGTCGAGCGGGCCTGTCATGACCAGGTTGTCGCGCCCATCCTCGATCAGCGCGCGCGTGTAGATGTAGGGCTCGGTGGAATAGTCCGACGGCTCCTCGAAGAAGCCTTTTTTGGCAAGGTCGCGCTTCTGCGCTTTGGTCAGCACCGGTTCGACCAGTTCTGCGGTAAAATCCGGCGCCGGTGCTAGAAGCACCAGACCGACGACGCTTGCGTCGCCTGCCTTGCGCAATTCCTGCACCATGCGCAGGGCGATCCAGGCGCCCATCGACGAGCCGACCAGGATCTGGCTGCCGCTGGTGAAATGCCGGAACACGGCCAGGCTTTGCGAAAGCCATTTCGAGATCGTGCCGTCGGCAAAGGCGCCGCCGGATTCGCCGTGTCCGGAATAGTCATGGCGCAGGAAGGCGCGGCCTTCTTTTGCCGCCCAGTCCGAAAGCGCTTCAGCCTTCGTGCCCAGCATGTCCGACTTGTAGCCGCCGAGCCAGACGACGCCAGGCGTCGCGCCCGCAACATGGCGCACCGCGATGCTCGATCCGTCGACATCCAGAAAGACAGGGGCAGTCATGGCTTTTTCCTCACGCCGACTTTCGGCGCAGGGTCTTGTGACACAGCCAGTGGTGTGGCGAAAAGTGCTCGCGATCTTTCTTTGTTTGCCGCAGGCAGCGATCAGGTGATTTTCTGTCAATGCTGTGCTATTGACTCCGCCCGCGCGCTCACCACATTGGCGCGTCCACATATCAACACCTGCAAATCCAGAACGAAACGGCCAAGGAGACCACGACCATTCGCAGACCTTTCAAAGCAGCGGCGCCGACCAAGGATGGGCCGCGCTCCAATCGTGACATCCGGGTTCCCCGGGTCCAGCTTATCGACGCCGAAGGCCAGAACCGTGGCGATGTTTCCATCAACGACGCATTGCTGCTCGCCGAAGAGGCAGGGCTCGATCTCGTCGAGATATCGCCCAACGCGCAGCCGCCCGTCGTAAAAATCCTCGATCTCGGCAAGTTGAAATACGCCAACCAGAAGAAGGCGGCCGAGGCGCGCAAGAACCAGAAGGTCATCGAGATCAAGGAGATCAAGATGCGCCCGAACATCGACAGCCACGACTACGAGACCAAGATGAAGGCGGTGCGCCGCTTCTTCGAGGAAGGCGACAAGGTCAAGCTGACATTGCGCTTCCGTGGCCGCGAGATGGCGCATATGGAGCTCGGCATGCAGCTTCTGAACAAGGTGCGTGAGGAAGTGGCTACCATCGCCAAGGTGGAAGCGGAGCCGAAGCTCGAAGGCCGCCAGATGATGATGGTGCTGGCGCCGCGCTAGATCACGATAAGGTTAGCGCGACCGACGCGCTCCAATTCCGCCTGAATTGTGCTACAGGGCGTCCCGGCGATCGGCGGGACGCCCATTTCTCGGCCATAGCTGCGGTCGCCGGCTAAGCTCTCGACGATCGGATTCCTCCCTTGGACAAAAAACTCAAATACGGGCTGGGTGGCTACCAGCGCACGCGCAGGCTGGTGCTTGCCGTGCTTGTGGTGGTGCTGTTCGCAGCCCTGCTGTTCGGGCAATCGAGCTTTCCGCCTGATACGGCGATGCATGAAACGATCGAGATGTTCGGCGTGCTGCTGATTTTCCTAGGTATCTGCGGTCGCCTTTGGTCGACGCTCTACATAGGTGGGCGCAAATCTTCCGAAGTTGTGACGGGCGGGCCTTATTCGATCACCCGCAACCCGCTCTATGTGTTCTCGACTGTGGCCGCGGCCGGCGTCGGCGCGCAGATCGGCTCGTTCTCCGGCATCATTCTGTTCGCTGTCCTGTGTGCGGGCGCCTTCCATATCGTCATCCTGCGCGAGGAGAAATTCCTTAAGGAAACGCTCGGCGAGCCCTATCAGGCCTATCTGGCAAGAGTGCCGCGATTCTTTCCGAAGCTTTCCCTCTACCAGGAAGGCGACACCGGCAGCTTCAAGCCGCGCCTGCTGTTGACCACGCTTCTCGACGGCCTGGTCTTCCTCATCGCGCTGCCGGCCTTCGAACTGATCGACGGCGCCCAGCAGTCGGGTATGCTGCCGGTGTTGTTTACGCTCCCTTGAAGAAGGACCGGGCGCCGCATCCCGGCGTTCGGGGAAACGCGCGGCGCGGTGGGTGTTGCACAGTCGCCTGCTTTGACGTATAGGACCGCCGTTCCAAGAAAACCGCCCGGCAGGGCATGCCGTGGCGGTTTCATTTGCTTTTCGGGCTTTGGTCGGCCCGAAGCGAACAAGAAGCGCGATGGTGCGCCACAATACGGAGTAGCAAAATGCCCAAGATGAAGACCAAATCGGCCGCCAAAAAGCGGTTCAAGATCACCGGTACGGGTAAAGTCCTGTCGGCTGCGGCCGGCAAGCGTCACGGCATGATCAAGCGTTCCAACAAGTTCATTCGAAATGCCCGCGGCACGATGGTTCTGGCTGAACCGGACGGCAAGAAGGTCATCAAGAATTTTCTGCCGAACGGCCTCTGAGCATTCGGCCGAACACGAATTTGTTTTACGCAATTCCGAACGGAAAACCGCAAGGCACTTTTCCTGGAATTGCTTTTAAGGAGATCATGACATGGCACGCGTAAAAAGAGGCGTCACCTCGCACGCCAAGCACAAGAAGGTCCTGAAAGCCGCGAAAGGCTTCTACGGCCGCCGCAAGAACACCATCCGCATCGCCAAGCAGGCGGTGGAAAAGTCGCTGCAATACGCCTATCGCGACCGCAAGAACCGCAAGCGCTCGTTCCGCGCGCTGTGGATCCAGCGCATCAACGCCGCGACGCACGAGCACGGCCTGACCTATGGCCGTTTCATCGACGGCCTCAACAAGGCTGGCATCGAGATCGATCGCAAGATCCTGTCGGATATGGCCATCCACGAGCCGCAGGCTTTCGCCGCGCTCGTGGCCAAGGCCAAGGTTGCTCTTGAGTACCTCAAGAACACCACCCCGAATGCTTTTGAAAGCGCTGTCGCCTAAGACCAGCGCTTCCCAAGCATTCGAAATTCTGATTTGGGGAACCCGCGCTGGCACGGCTGGCGCGGGTTTTTCTTATGCCTGATGTAACCAAATTGGTGACACGCCCGGTGATGGTGGGTTGCCCGATCGAGAGAGTTTCGCCGTGAACGCCACCGCTGGAAATCTTGAAAGCCTGGAAGCTTCGCTGCTCGCCGACATCGCATCGGCGTCCGACGAAGCGTCGATAGAAGCCGTGCGCGTGGCAGCCCTTGGCAAGAAGGGGTCGATCTCGGAAATGCTGAAGACGCTCGGCTCGATGAGCGCCGAGGAGCGCCAGGTCAAAGGCCCCGCCATCAACGGCCTCAAGAACCGCGTCACCGATGCGCTCACCGCGCGCAAGGCGGAACTCAGGGATGTTGCCATCACTGCCCGCCTCGCCGCGGAGAAGGTCGACGTGACGCTGCCGGTGCGGCAGTCGCCGGCCGAGCGCGGCCGCATTCATCCGATCAGCCAGGTCATCGACGAGATCGCGGCGATCTTCGGCGATCTCGGCTTCGCCATCGCCGAAGGGCCCGACATCGAGACCGACTATTACAATTTCACCGCGCTGAATTTCCCGGAAGGCCATCCGGCGCGCGAGATGCATGACACCTTCTTCTTCCAGCCGGACGAGAAGGGCGAGCGCAAGCTTCTGCGCACCCACACCTCGCCGGTGCAGATCCGCACCATGGAGAAGCAGAAGCCGCCGATCCGCATCGTCATTCCGGGCAAGACCTACCGGCAGGATTCCGACGCCACCCACTCGCCGATGTTCCATCAGGTCGAAGGGCTGGTGATCGACAAATCGGCCAACGTCGCCAACATGAAGTGGGTGCTGGAAGAGTTCTGCAAGGCCTTCTTCGAGGTGCCGTCGGTCAAGATGCGCTTCCGGCCGTCCTTCTTCCCGTTCACCGAGCCAAGCCTCGAGGTCGATATCCAGTGCGACCGCTCGCGGCCAGGCGAGGTGCGCTTCGGCGAAGGCTCCGACTGGATGGAGATCCTTGGCTGCGGCATGGTGCACCCCAACGTTCTGCGCGCTGGCGGGCTCGATCCCGATGAATATCAGGGCTTTGCCTGGGGCATGGGCATCGACCGCATCGCCATGCTGAAATACGGCATGCCGGATCTGCGCGCCTTCTTCGATGCCGATGTGCGCTGGCTGTCGCATTACGGCTTCCGGCCGCTCGACATGCCGACTTTGTTCGGGGGCCTGAGCGCGTGACGGTCAAGACGATTCCTGCTGCGATACATTACGGAACAGCATCATGAAATTCACCCTCTCCTGGCTCAAGGACCATCTCGAGACCGACGCCTCGCTCGGCGAGATCGTCGAGCGGCTGACCTCGATCGGCCTCGAGGTCGAGCATGTCGACGACAAGGCGAGCCTGAAGCCCTTCGTCATCGCCAGGGTGCTGACGGCGGTGCAGCATCCCGACGCCGACCGGCTGCGGGTGCTGACCGTCGACACCGGCGACGGCAAGCCGCCCGTGCAGGTCGTCTGTGGCGCACCCAATGCGCGGGCGGGCATGATCGGCGCCTTCGCCGCGCCCGGCACTTATGTGCCCGGCATCGATGTGACGCTGACGGTTGGCAAGATCAGGGGCGTCGAAAGCCACGGCATGATGTGTTCCGAGCGCGAGCTGGAACTTTCCGACGAGCACAACGGCATCATCGACCTGCCCGAAGATGCGCCGGTCGGCACCAGCTTCGCCGCTTACGCGCATCTCGACGATCCGGTCATCGAGATCAATCTGACGCCCAACCGGCCTGATGCCACCAGCGTCTACGGCATCGCCCGGGATCTCGCGGCGAGCGGTCTCGGCCGCCTCGTCGGCGGCGCGATCATGCCGCATGTCGGCAATGGAATGTGCCCCGTCAAGGTGACGATCGAAGCGCCGGAACTCTGCCCCGGCTTCGCGCTCAATCTGGTCAGCGGCGTCAAGAACGGCCCGTCCCCGAAATGGCTCCAGCAGCGGCTGATCGCCATTGGGCTGAGGCCCATCAGCGCGCTGGTCGATATCACCAACTACGTCACCTTCGATCGTGGCAGGCCGCTGCATGTCTTCGATGCCGGCAAGGTCGCCGGCAATCTTGTCGTGCGTCGCGCCAGGGATGGCGAAAAGGTACTGGCGCTCGACGGCCGCGAATACACGTTGACGCCGGAGATGTGCGTCATCGCCGATGACAATGGCGTGGAATCGATCGCCGGCATCATGGGCGGCGAGCGTTCCGGCTGCGACGAGAACACGACCGACGTGCTGATCGAATCCGCACTCTGGGACCCGATCACCACGGCCCGCACCGGGCGCGCGCTCGGCATCATCACCGATGCCCGCTATCGTTTCGAGCGCGGGGTCGACCCCGAATTCATGGTGCCGGGCGTTGAGCTTGCGACCCGGCTGGTGCTTGATTTCTGCGGCGGCACGCCGACGGAAATCGAGGTGGCCGGCTATGCCGGCCATCAGCCCAAGATCGTCTCCTTCCCGCTGTCGGAAGTGAAGCGGCTGACCGGCATAGAAGTGCCGACGGCGGAAAGCCTCGATATTCTCACGCGCCTCGGCTTCAAGCCTGAGGGTTCGGGCGATGTCGTCGAAATCGCCGTGCCGTCCTGGCGTCCCGATGTCGACGGCAAGGCCGACCTGGTCGAGGAGGTGATGCGCATCCACGGCGTCGACAACATCGCTTCGCAGCCGCTCGGCGCGCATGACGCGGTCAACGGCAAGATCCTGACGACGCTGCAGATCCGCACCCGCGCGGCCAAGCGGGCGCTGGCCGTGCGCGGCATGATGGAGGCAGTCACCTGGTCGTTCATCCCCGCCAGGCACGCCGAACTATTCGGCGGCGGGCAGGCTTCGCTCAAGCTCGCCAACCCGATCGCCGCCGACATGTCCGACATGCGGCCCTCGCTGCTGCCCGGCCTGATCGCAGCCGCCCAGCGCAATGCCGACAAGGGCATTGGCGACGTGGCGTTGTTCGAGGTCTCCGGCACCTATGAGGGCGACGGCGCCGACCAGCAACGGCGCGTTGCCGCCGGCGTGCGGCGCGGCACCGCCAAGCTCGACGGTTCCGGCCGCAACTGGGCTGGCAATTCCGGTCCGGTCGGCGTGTTCGACGCCAAGGCTGATGCCATCGCCGCACTCGAAGCCTGCGGCGCGCCGGTCGAGCGGCTGCAGATCGAGGCCGGCGGCCCGTCCTGGTACCATCCTGGTCGTTCCGGAACGATCAAGCTCGGACCGAAGACGGTGCTCGGCACGTTCGGTGAATTTCATCCAAAAACGCTGGAAGGCCTCGACGTCTCCGGCCCGCTCTGCGGCTTCGAAGTGTATGTCGATGCCGTGCCCGAGCCCAAGGCAAAGCCGACGAAAACTAAGCCCAGGCTGGATCTCTCCGCCTTCCAGGCGGTGAAGCGCGACTTCGCCTTCGTCGTCGACAAGGCGGTCGAGGCCGGCACGCTGGTACGCGCGGCGCTCGCCGCGGACAAGAAGCTGGTCACCGGCGTCTCGGTCTTTGATGTTTTCGAAGGTGCGGCGCTCGGCGAGGGCAAGAAGTCCATCGCCATCGAAGTGTCGATCCAGCCGGTCGAGAAGACGCTGACCGACGAGGATTTCGAGGCGTTGGCCAGGCGCGTCGTCGAGAATGTCGGCAAGCAGACTGGAGGCGTGCTCAGGGCATAGCCTCTTTCCGGGATTGCGGGAGCACGGCGAATCGCCCTCCAAAGGGCGATGGACCATTTGCACTATTCCGGGCTCCCGTTCGAAGCACAACGCGCTGCGTTTCTCGACATCCTGCTGTCGGATGCGCTCGTGCGCCAAGCGCTGGTATGTGCCCGCACGCTCGATCTTCCGGACTGGCTGGCGGTCTCCGGCGTGCTCTATAACTCGGTCTGGAACCATCTGACGGGGAAGCCGTCGGGTTATGGCATCAAGGATGTCGACCTGTTCTATTTCGACGATAGCGACCTGTCCTACGAGGCCGAGGACGCCGTCATCCGCCGGGCGGCGAAGCATTTCCAGGGGCTGCCCCTGCCGGTCGAGGTGCGCAACCAAGCGCGGGTGCATTTGTGGTACCCGCAGAAGTTCGGGCGGCCCTGTCCGCGCTACACGAGTTCGAGCGAGTCGGTCCGGTTTTTTGCGTCGAAGACACATGCGGTCGGGGTGCGATACGACGCGGATTGTCAACTGGAACTGCTGGCGCCGTTCGGTCTCGACGACGTCTTCTCGTTCCGCATCACGCCGAACCGAGCGATGGACAATCAGCGGACGCATGAGGCGAAGGGCCAGCGGGCGCGGGATTACTGGCCGGAGATTACGGTCGTGCCATGGTAGGAAATGTCTGCGCGAGGCACCCCCCTCTGTCCTGCCGGACATCTCCCCCGCAAGGGGGGAGATCGGCTCTGATTCGCTTTCGCGAATTACAGACGGCATAAGGTAGACGAGACAGCGAAGCTGCCAATCTCCCCCCTTGCGGGGGAGATGTCCGGCAGGACAGAGGGGGGTGCCTCGCGCGGACATCCGTGATCTTCTGTATCGCGCATCGCCACCCCACCCCTGTCTTCGCTTCGCTGCGACAGCGAGCCGACCTCCGCACAGGGGGGAGGGTGAAAGCTCACCCATTCACCAGCGCCAGCAGCTCCTCTGTGTAGCGCTTGCCCATGACCTCATCAGGCGACAGTGCATCGCCGATTGTCTGTACCTCGGCAGCACTCAGCTCGATATCAGCCGCCGCCGTGTTCTGCTCGAGATGGCGGATTTTTCGGGCGCCCGGGATGGGGACAATGAAATCGCCCTGGTGCAGTACCCAGGCGAGCGCCAGCTGTGCCGAGGTCACTCCCTTTTCGGTCGCCAGTTTCTCCAGCGTGGCCACGACCTTGGCATTGGCTTCCATGGCGTCAGCCTGAAAGCGCGGCAAGGTGCGGCGCCAGTCGTCGTCATCAAGCGTCTCGGGCTTGGCGATCGTGCCGGTCAAGAGGCCACGGCCGAGCGGGCTATAGGGAACGAAACCGATGCCGAGTTCGCGGCAGACGGCGAACACCTCGTCTTCCGGGTCACGGCTCCACAGTGAATATTCGCTCTGGACCGCCGCGATCGGATGTACGGCATGTGCCCGGCGGATGGTGGCGACACTTGCTTCCGAAAGGCCGAGCGCGCGCACTTTGCCCTCGCGCACCAGCTCGGCCATGGCGCCGACCGTGTCCTCGATCGGCACGTTCGGGTCGACGCGGTGCTGGTAATAGAGATCGATCACGTCGGTGCCCAGCCGCTTCAGTGACGCCTCTGCGACGGCCTTGACGTGTTCGGGGCGGCTGTCGACGCCCGCCATGCGGTCGGTGCCGGTGCCTTCCTCCAGGATCTTGAAGCCGAACTTGGTTGCGATCGTCACCTGATCGCGCACCGGCTTCAGCGCCTTGCCGAGCAGGATCTCGTTCTCGTAGGGCCCGTAGACCTCTGCCGTGTCGAAGAAATTGACGCCGATCTCGACGGCGCGGCGCAAGGTGGCGATCGCCTCGGCTTCCGGCTGGCCCCCATAGCCAAAGCTCATGCCCATGCAGCCGAGGCCGACCGGGAAAACTTCCAGTTCAGTACCGAGTTTGCGGGTTTTCATCACGCGTCTCCTTGTTGCGATGCCCAGGAAATAGCGCCTTGCCTTATGTTCGATAATCGGCTCATCTGTGCGCGGGGCGTTCTAGAAAATAGATCAATGAACCGAGCACATCTTTCACAGCTTGCGGTGCTGGCAACTGTTGCCCAATGCGGCAGCTTTCGCGGCGCGGCCAGGGAACTGGCGATCGCGCCGTCGGCGGTCAGCCATGCCGTGTCCAGCCTTGAGGCGCGGCTTGGCGTGCGGCTGTTGGCACGCAGCACCCGCAGCGTTGCCCCGACCGAAGAGGGCGCGCGGTTGCTGGAACGATTGCGGCCGGCGCTGTCGGAGATCGACCTGGCACTGGAGACGGCGGTCGAGGCGCGCGACCGGCCGGCCGGCAATCTGCGGCTCAGCGTGCCGCGCACGGCAGCCCATCTGGTGCTGACCCCGCGGCTCGGCGCCTTTGCCGCGGCTTACCCCGATATCGTGCTGGAGATCGTCATCGAGGACCGCTTCACCGACGTCGTGGAAGGCGGTTTCGACGCCGGCGTGCGGCTTGGCGAAAGCCTGCAGCGCGACATGATCGCGCTGCGCATCGGGCCCGATATCCGCGGCGCCGTGGTCGGCTCGCCCTCCTATTTCGACACCATGCCGAGGCCTCGCCACCCGCGTGACCTGTCCGACCATCGCTGCATCCGCTTCCGCTTCTCCAGCGGCATCCTCTACCGCTGGGAATTCGCCAGGGATGGCGAGGAGATCGAGATTGCCGCGCAAGGACCATTGATTCTCGACGAAGACCATCTGATCGCCCAGGCGGCGGTCGACGGGGCCGGGCTTGCCTTCGTCTTCGAGGATTATGTCCGCGAGCCGCTCCGCGATGGCCGGCTGATCCGCGTGCTGGAGGATTGGTGTCCGTCCTTCGAGGGTTTCTTCGTCTACTATCCGAGTCGCCGCCAGATGCGGCCTGCGCTCAGGGCCTTCATCGATTTCTTCAGGGTGAGCGGATAGGCTGCCCTCTCCCTTGTGGGAGGCTGGAAGAAAGCCGACGCGACATTCGTTCACCTTCCATGCGAGCTTCGATCATAAATACCCCGACCCGCTACGGTTGGGCGGCAATCCTGCTTCATTGGCTGATCGGCCTTGCCTTCATCGGCCAGTTCGCGCTCGGTTTCGCGATGGTCCGCATCAGCAGCCAGCGCACGGCTTTCGAGCTCATCCAGCTGCACAAATCGCTGGGCTTCCTGCTGCTCGGCCTGATCATCCTGCGCATCGCCTGGCGGCTCGGCAATGCCGCGCCGGCCTTGCCATCCTCGGTCGGATCCCTGGAGCGCCGGGCGGCGCCGCTCGCTCACCTGGCGCTCTATGCCTTCCAGATCGCTTTGCCTCTGTCCGGCTGGGCGCTGGTTTCGGTCTCGACGCTGGAAATTCCAAGCATGCCGTTCAACCTGTTCGTGATGCCCAACCTGCCGCTTGCGGAATCCCATGCCGCCGAGAGTTTTTGGGCGGCAGCGCACTGGTACCTTGCCTATGCCGGCGCAGCACTTGTGGCGCTGCATGTCACGGCGGCACTGCGCCATCATTTCCGACTGAGGGACAATGTGCTTACACGCATCGTCACTCCTTCCTCAGGCGGGGAATAGAACGGGGTTCGGCCTCGTTTGTAAGCGAGGACGCGAAGAGCGTTGCCTCCGAAGAAGGAAATAATCTCATGTATGCGCGACTCCTCGGATCGGCGGCCCTTGCCGCTTGCCTTGCCGTGCCTGTCTGGGCAGCAGTTGTCCTCGATGATGCCGCCGGCAGTTACACGATCAGCCAGGCTGACTCCTCGATCCGCTTCACCATCGGCAAGGCCGGCGGCGGCGGTTTCGATGGTGCGTTTGCTCACTTCAAGGGCACGATCCGCATCGACAATGACGACGTCAGCCGCTCGAAGGTCAACCTCACCATTTTTCCCGAAAGCGTCGGCACCGGCCAGGGCCGCATCGACGCTTTCCTGCGTTCAGACGCCGTGTTCGATGCGGCCAACAGCCCCGAAATCCAGTTCCGCTCGACCAGCGTGACCCGCACCGGCGATACGACGGCGCTTGTCACCGGCCGGCTGACGGCGCGCGGCAAGACGTTTGCGGAAAAGTTCACCGCCGAGCTCGATGGCCTGAAGTCCGGCACGATCGGGTTCCACGTCACCGGCAAGGTGCTGCGGTCGCGCTACGGAATGGATGTCGGCACGCCGATCTATTCCAACGTCGTCGGTTTCGACATGAGGCTGACGGGGAAGAGGGGTTGAGCCATCGCTCTCCGCTCGTGGGGCGAGGAACTTGGCCCCCGCATTGGCTTTTGCCCCGATTTCAGGCAAACCTCCTCGCCTGTAATCGAGAGGAGAAGCCTGATGTTCCGATGGGGTGTGTTATCGACGGCCAAGATCGGTCGCGAGCAGCTTTTACCTGCGATCGTGGAGGCGGAAAATGGCGTGCTGTCCGCAATCGCCAGCCGCGATCAGTCGAAGGCCCGTGGGTTGGCCGATCGCTTCGGCGCGCCGCATGCTTTCGGTTCCTATGAGGAGTTGCTCGCCTCGAACGAGGTCGACGGCGTCTATATCCCGCTGCCGACATCGCAGCATGTCGAATGGACGGCCAAGGCCATTCAGGCGGGAAAACATGTGCTGGTCGAAAAGCCGTTGGCGCTCGACGCCAAGGACATTCCGCCGCTGATCAAGCTGCGCGATGCCAGCAAGGTGTTGGTCTGCGAAGCCTTCATGGTCGTCTACCATCCGCAATGGATCAAGGTGCGCGACCTGATCGCCAGCGGCGTCATCGGCCGGCTGCGCCATGTGCAGGGCGCGTTCTCCTATTACAATGTCGATCCCAACAACATGCGCAACCAGCTCGACCTTGGCGGCGGCGCGCTGCCCGACATCGGCGTCTACCCGACCGTGTCGACGCGCTTTTCCACCGGCAAGGAGCCGCTGCGCGTGCAGGCGACGATCGAGCGCGACAAAAAATTCGGCACCGACATCTATTCCTCGATCCGCGCCGATTTCGGCGACTTCGAACTGTCCTTCTATCTCTCGACCCAGATGGCCGCGCGCCAGGTGATGGTGTTCCATGGCGAGAACGGGTTCATCGAGGTGTTTTCGCCGTTCAATGCCGGGCTCTACGATCACCACCGCGTCGAGTTGCACAATCAGAACCACATGGAGGCGCAGGTGTTCCGCTTTCCCGGTACGCAGCAGTACCGGCTCGAGGTCGAGACCTTCGCGCGGGCGGCCCAGGGCGGCAAGGAGCGCGTCTTCACGCTGGAGGAATCCGTGCTCAACCAGAAGGTCATCGACGCCATCTTCCGCGCCGGCGGCAAGGATGGCTGGGAGGCGGTCTGACCATCATTGATATATTCCGGTTCGAGATTCATACGGTAGCCAGCTAACGGGAGGGGAAATTGGCTGACGACGCGGATGTCATCATTGTCGGCGCCGGCCTTGCCGGGCTGGTCGCCGCCGCCGAACTGGCCGAGGCCGGCAAGAAGATCGTCATCGTCGACCAGGAACCGGAGCAGTCGCTGGGCGGCCAGGCCTTCTGGTCGTTCGGCGGTCTGTTCCTCGTCGATTCGCCCGAGCAGCGGCGCATGCGCATCCGCGATTCGCACGAGCTGGCGCTCGAGGACTGGCTGGGCACCGCCGCTTTCGACCGGCCGGAGGATCACTGGCCGCGCAAATGGGCCGAGGCCTACGTCGGCTTCGCCGCCGGCGAGAAGCGCTCCTGGCTGCTGGAGCGCGGGATGAAATTCTTTCCCGTGGTCGGATGGGCCGAGCGCGGCGGCGGCAATGCCATTGGCCATGGCAATTCCGTGCCCCGCTTTCACATCACCTGGGGCACCGGTCCCGGCGTGCTCGAGCCCTTCGTGCTGCGCGTCCGCGAAGCCGAGAAGAAGGGACTGATCCGCTTCAAGTTCCGCCACCGCGTCAACGAATTGATCCGCACCGGCACGAGGATCGACGGGGTGCGCGGCGACATCCTGCAGCCAAGCACCGTCGAGCGCGGCCACAAGAGTTCGCGTGAGATATCAGGTGATTTCGAGGTTCATGCGCAGGCCGTGATCGTCGCCTCCGGCGGCATCGGCGGCAACCACCAGCTGGTCCGGGAAAACTGGCCGAAGCGTCTGGGCGCGGCGCCGAAGTGCATGATCACCGGCGTGCCCGACCATGTCGACGGCCGCATGCTGGCGATCACGGAACAGGCCGGCGGCAGCGTCATCAATCACGACCGCATGTGGCACTATGTCGAGGGCATCAGGAACTGGGCGCCGATCTGGACCGATCATGCCATCCGCATCCTGCCCGGTCCGTCGTCGCTGTGGCTCGACGCCAGGGGCAAGCGCCTGCCGGTGCCGCTTTACCCCGGTTTCGACACGCTCGGCACGCTCAGCCACGTCATGAGCACCGGCTTCGACTATTCCTGGTTCATCCTGACCAAAAAAATCATCCAGAAGGAGTTCGCGCTCTCGGGCTCCGAGCAGAACCCGGACCTGACCGGCAAGAGCTGGCACCAGGTGCTCGGCCGCGCCACGTCGGGCATTCCGGGCCCGGTCAAGGCGTTCATGGAGAAGGGCGAGGATTTCATCATCGAGGCCGAACTGCCCGATCTGGTGGCGCGCATGAACAAGCTGGCCGGCGGCGAACCGCTGCTCGACGTCGCCCATGTCGAGCGCGAGATCCGCGCCCGCGACCGGCAACTCGACAATCCCTTTTCCAAGGACATGCAGGTCACCGCGCTGCGCGGAGCGCGGGCCTATCTCGGCGACCGGCTGATCCGCACGGCCAGGCCGCACAAGATGCTCGATCCCGCGAACGGCCCGCTGATCGCGGTTCGCCTCAACATCCTGACCCGCAAGACGCTGGGTGGCCTGCAGACCGATCTCGAAAGCCGCGTGCTGGGGAGCGATGGCGAGCCGGTTCAGGGCCTCTATGCGGTCGGCGAAGCCGCCGGTTTCGGCGGCGGCGGCGTGCATGGCTATGCGGCGCTCGAAGGCACGTTCCTGGGCGGCTGTATCTTCTCCGGCCGCAGCGCCGGCCGGGCGGCGGCTCGTTCGGTAGGCTGAGCGCCGAACGGCTTGGCAGTCGCTGGGTTGATCATCTTCTGTCGATTGTCATGCGAGGAGGCCCTCACCAGATCCACTCGCTTTTGCCGAGCGCCGACACCGCCTCGACGATGCGGGTAAAGCTGGCGCGGGCGCGGCCGACCGTGTGCCTCGCCCTGAGATAGCCGTGCACGAGCCCTTTTTCCTCGAACCAAGTGGCTCGCCCGCCGCCCGCCACGATGCGGTCGCGATAGGCCTTGCCGTCCGACGACAGCGGATCGCACTCGGCGGTGATCAGCACGGTCGGCGGCAGGTTGGCGAAATCGGCGTCGGCCAGCGGCTGAAGCGTGATGTCGCCGGTCTGGTCCACGCCGCCGGTACGGATGTGCTTGTAGAATTCGAGGTCGCGCGTGGTCAGCATAGGCGCTTCGGCATGCTTCAGATAGGAGCCACGCGAACGGTCGCCGCCGAGCCCGGGATAGATCAGCACCTGCCCGATCGGTTTCTTCGCATGGCCGCGCGTCGCATGGCTGACTGCGGCGCAGAGATTGCCACCGGCGCTGTCGCCGCAGAGCAGGATGGGATGATCGCGGGTGGCTGCCGCCCACTCGAAGGCGTTCATCGCGTCGTCAAACGCGGCCGGATGCAGATGCTCCGGCGCCAGCCGGTAGTCGACCGAAACGACGTCATAACCGGTGCGGCCGCAAAGCTCGGCGCAAACGTCGTCATGGCTGCCGAGCCCGCCAAGGATGAACCCCCCGCCGTGGCAATAGAGCACCGTCGCCGCTGTCTGCGGGGCGCTGCGATAGATGCGGATCGGGATATTGCACGCCTGTGCGGCAATAGCGGTGGTCTCCGCTGTCACCCCCTCGGGATAGCCGGCAAAGAACTCCCGGCACATGCGGTCATAGATCTCGCGCTGTTCGGCAATAGTGTAGTCGATCGTATCCGGCGGGTAATAGGAATTGGTCCGCTCGATGAAGGCCCGGGTCTCGGCATCGATGAGTTTGCTGTAGTCGGTCATGGCCGCGCCGACTGTGAACGGCGAGCCCAGGCACCCCCCTCTGTCCTGCCGGACATCTCCCCCGCAAGGGGGGAGATTGGCAGTTCAATCGGTATCGCCCTCCTTGCAGCGTTGACGATTAGCGAAAGCGGAAATGACATCCAATCTCCCCCCTTGCGGGGGAGATGGCCGGCAGGCCAGAGGGGGGTGCCTCGCGCTGTCATTTCCGCAGAGTCACGTCCCCTTCCAAACCGGGTCGCGCTTCTCCGCAAAAGCCCGGAACCCTTCCATATTGTCCTCGGAACCGTACAGCGCATCGACCGTCGGCAACTGCCGGCGCGTCACCCTGTTCATAGCGTCCTGGAAAGTCAGCGCTTCGGCCACCCGCGCGGTTTCCTTGATCGCGGCGAAGACAAGCGGCGGGCCGCTGGCGAGCAGGCGGGCGATCTCCCAGACGCGGTCCTCCAGCTTCTCCTTCGGCAGCACCTCGTTGACCAGGCCCCAGCGATGCGCCTCGGCAACGTCCATCCAGCGGCCAGTGAGCAAAAGGTCCATGGCGACATGATAAGGAATGCGCTTCGGCAGCTTGATGGTCGCGGCGTCGGCAAGCGTGCCGGCGCGGATCTCGGGCAATGCGAAGGAGGAGTGATCGGAGGCGTAGATGAGATCGCAGGACAGCGCCAGCTCGAAGCCGCCCCCCACCGCCATGCCGTTTACGCAGGCGATGACAGGCTTGTTCAAGTCGCGCAGTTCCTGCAGCCCGGCAAAGCCGCCGACGCCATAGTCGCCGTCGACGGCGTCGCCGCCGGCGGCGGCCTTCAGGTCCCAGCCGGCGCAGAAGAACTTGTCGCCGGCGGTCTTGACGATGGCGACGCGCAAGCCGGGGTCGTCGCGAAACGCCTTGAAGGTCTCGCCCATCAGCCGAGAGGTCTTCAGGTCGATGGCGTTGGCCTTGGGCCGATCGAGCGTGACCTCGAGGATCGAGCCTTCACGGCGGGTCGAAATGACGTCAGGCATTCTTGTTCTCTCCCAGCACCAAAAGCGCGTCGGCGATCCAGGCGCCCTTGCCTTCCGCGCAGACGATCAGCGGATTGATGTCGAGTTCCTCGATCTCGCCGGCATTCGTCTGCACGAAGGCAGCAATGCCCGCGATGGCGTCGATGGCAGCCTGGACGTGGGCCTTCGGCCGACCGCGATAGCCTTCGAGCAGCGGGAACAGTTTGAGACCGCGAAGTGCGGCCTCGATGTCGTCGCGTGTCGCCGGCAGCATCAGGGTGACGCTGTCGCGCAGCAATTCGACCAGCACGCCGCCGGTGCCCAGCGTCATGACAGCGCCGAACATCGGATCGCGGGTGAAGCCGACGATCAGCTCGGCGACGCCGTCGCGCACCATGCGCTCTACATAAAGGCCTGTGCCGAGCGGCAAAAGATCGTGCGCCGCCGTGCTGACGGTTTCGGCGTCCCTGAGGTTGAGCCTGACAGCGCCGACCTCGGATTTGTGGGTGACGCCCAGCGCCTTCAGCGCCACCGGGAAACCGAGCGCCATGGACGAGATCACCGCCTCGACGGCACTGGCGGCGCGCTCGCCCTTGGGCACCGGCAGCCCGGCCTTGATCAGCCGCGCCTTGGCTTGCGCCTCGTCAGGCGTGACATGCTCGCCGCCGGCAGCGCCGGAAGCGGAGGTGTCGACCGGCTGCGCCTGCGGCTCGCGCCAAGCCCAGCCGATGAAGGCGGCCGCCTGGGCGGCATCCATCGCTTCGGAAATGCCGAACAACGGCACCATGCCCCGCGCCATCAGCTCGGCGGTGTATTCCTCGGGCAGGTTCTCGGGTAGCGAGGAGACGATCGCGCCATGTGCCTTGTTGGTCTTGAGCGCCGATTCGAAGGCGCGCAGCGTTGCCCACCAGTCGGTCACCGAGCAGCGGTCCGGGCGCGGGAAGTCGAGTACCAGCATGTTGAGGTCGAAGCCGCCCGACACCATGGCGGTGAAGGTGGCGGTCATCGCCGGCTCGTTGTTCCAGATGAAGGTGTGATAGTCCAATGGATTGGCGACCGCGACCAGCGGCCCGAGCGTCGACTTGACATGGGCGCGGTGTTCTTCCGTCAGCACCGGGAAGTTGACCCAGCGGCCTTCGGCGCTGTCGGCCATGACCGACGCCTCGCCGCCCGAACAGCTCATCGATGACAGGCTGTAGCCGGGTAGCGGACCGGTGACATGCAGCAGCTTCAGCGCCTCGATGAAGGCGGGGATGGAATCGACGCGCGCGATGCCGAGCCGTTTCAGGAAGGCCCCGGACGCTGCGTCCGAGCCGGCGAGCGACGCGGTGTGCGAGACAGTCGCTTGCCTGGCCTGTTCGGAGCGGCCGACCTTCATGGCGATGATCGGCTTTTTCAATTCCCTCGCCCGTGCCGCCAGCCGCTCGAAGCCGGCTACCGAATCGAAAGCCTCGATGTGCAGGCCGAGCGAGGTGACGCGCTCGTCCTCGATCAGGCCGAGCGCCATTTCGGAGAGGCCGGTCTGCGCCTGGTTGCCGGCGGTCATCAGGAAGGCGATCGGCAGGCCGCGCTTCTGCATCGTCATGTTGATGGCGATGTTGGACGACTGGGTAATGATGGCCACCCCTTTGCCGCCGTCGGCCAATCTTATGCCGCCATGCTGGTCGGGCCACAAAAGCGCGCCGTCGGCATAGTTGATCAGGCCGTAACAGTTCGGCCCGATGATCGGCATCTCGCCGGCGGCGGCGACGAGTTCGGCCTGCAGGCGCTCGCCATCCGCGTCATAGGCTTCGGTTTCGAGGAAACCGGCGGCAAAGCAGACGGCCCCGCCGGCGCCGCGTTCGGCCAGGGCCTTGATCACGTCGATGGTCAGGTGTCGGTTGACGCCGACAAAGGCGGCGTCCGGCGCGCCGGGCAGATCGGCGATCGAACGATAGGCCTTGCGGCCGGCGACCTCTTCCTTGCTCGGGTGCACCGGCCAGATCTCGCCGGCAAAGCCCATCTTGATCGACTGTGCCACGACCGCGGCGGCCTGCGCGCCGCCGAACACGGCGATCGATTTAGGGCGCAGAAGGCGTTCAAGTTTGTGCATGGATCAGGCCCCGAACGGGCGCAGCAGCGCCCGCGAAATGATGTGGCGCTGGATTTCCGACGTGCCTTCCCAGATGCGCTCGACCCGGGCGTCGCGCCAGATGCGCTCCAGCGGCAGGTCGTCCATCAGCCCCATGCCACCATGGATCTGGATCGCTTCGTCGGCGACGTAAGCCAGCATTTCTGTGGCCTTCAGCTTGGCCATGGCCATGTCCTGGTCGGTGACGGTGCCCTGATCGTACTTCCAGCCGGCTTCGAACACCATCAGGTCCGCGGCCTTGAGTTCGGTTGCCATGTCGGCGAGCTTGAACGACACGCCCTGGAACTTGCCGATCTGCTGGCCAAATTGCTGACGCTGCGCGGCGTACTCGACCGCATGGCCAAGCGCCCGCTCGGCACGGCCGAGGCAGGTGGCGCCGACCTGCAGGCGGGTGGCGCCGAGCCAGGAATTGGCGACGTCGAAACCCTTGTGGACTTCACCCAACACCTGGCTTGCCGGAAGGCGGCAATCGTCGAATTCGAGGATGGCGTTGGTGTAGCCGCGATGCGAGACGTTGCGGTAGCCGTCGCGCACCGTGAAGCCCTTGGTGCCCTTGTCGACGAAGAAGGCGGTGATCTTCTTGCGTTTGCCGCGCGGCGAATCCTCTTCGCCCGAGGCCATGAAGACGATGGCAAAGTCGGCGAGGTCGGCGTGGGAGATAAAGTGCTTGGTGCCGTTCAATACCCAGTCGTCGCCGTCCTGCACGGCGGTCGCCTTCATGCCGCGCAGATCGGAGCCGGCGCCCGGCTCGGTCATCGCCAGGCAATCCCATTTCTCGCCACGGATGCACGGGAACAGATATTTTTCGCGCT
The DNA here is from genome assembly GCF_020165475.1 of Mesorhizobium sp. BR1-1-15. Taxonomy (NCBI): domain Bacteria; kingdom Pseudomonadati; phylum Pseudomonadota; class Alphaproteobacteria; order Hyphomicrobiales; family Phyllobacteriaceae; genus Mesorhizobium; species Mesorhizobium sp. BR1-1-15. The sequence goes on from NZ_JAIUIF010000005.1 coordinate 374,214, forward strand.
GCTCCGGCGTGCCGGCCAAAAGGATGTTGGAGGGGCGCGCGACGCAGGTCCAGTGCAGCGCGTAGTTGGCGCGGCCGAGTTCCTTCTCGTAGAGCAGCCAGGTCACCGTATCGAGCCCCGCGCCGCCAACATCGGCCGGCATGTTGGCGGCATAGAGACCGGCTTCGATCGCCTTGGCCTTTAGCTCCTCGATCAGTTCGCGGCGCAGCACGCCGGTGCGCTCGACCTCGCGCTCATGGGGGTAAAGCTCATTCTCGACGAAGGCGCGCGTCGTCTCGACAATGAGCTTCTGTTCCTCCGACAGACCGAAATCCATGGTCTCAGCCTTTCTTCTTTTTCTTCGGTTTTTCGGCTTTCTTCACCGGCTTCGATGCCTTCGCCTTCTCGGCCGCCTTGGAGGCGGCCGGCTTTTTCGCCGCCAGCTTGGCCAACTGCTTCGTATAGTCCCTGTGCAGGGCGCCGGCTCCCCAGCCCTTGCCCTTGTTCTGCTTCGAGAGCGCATCCATGATGGCGACCAGATTGTCGTCGCGGATCTTTTCCAGTTCGCGGATCGACAGGCCATGCGCCTGGTCGTCCGACTGCGTGGCGATCAGGTCGACCAGCTCGTCGTTGAACTCCGGTACGTCCATCAGCTTGGTCCACGGCCATTTCAGGCAGGGGCCGAACTGCGCCATGAAGTGGCGCATGCCGGCTTCGCCGCCGGCGACGCGATAGACCTGGAACATGCCCATCTGCGCCCAGCGCAGGCCAAAGCCATAGCGCATGATGTCGTCCAGTTCCTCGACGGTGCAGATGCCGTCCTTGATCAGCCACAGCGCCTCGCGCCAGGCGGCTTCCAGCAGTCGGTCGCCGACGAAGGCTTCAATCTCCTTGCGGATGACGACAGGCTTCATGCCGATCGAGGCATAGATCTCCTTGGCGACCTCGACCGCCTCGGGGAATGTCTGGTCGCCGCCGACGATCTCGACCAGCGGCAGGAGATAGACCGGGTTGAACGGGTGGCCGACGACCAGCCGCTCCGGATGCTTCTTCATCGCAATCTGCATGTCGGTCGGCTTGATGCCTGATGTGGACGAGCCGACGATGGCATTGGCCGGCGCGTGAGTGTCGATCTCGGCCAGCACCTTGTGCTTGAGGTCGAGCCGTTCCGGCACGCTTTCCTGGATGAAATCGGCGTCGGCCACCGCGTCGGCAATGGTCTTGGCGAAGGTCAGTCTGCCTTCTTTCGGCAGGCCGCCCGGAACCATCTGCTTGTAGGCGCGGCGCGCGCCCTTCATCACTTCCGAGACCTTGCGCGAGGCCTCGGGATCGGGGTCGAAGATCGACACGTCGATGCCGTTGAGGAGCAGCCGCGCCACCCAGCCGGCGCCGATGACACCGCCGCCGATGGCGGCCGCCTTGTTGATGATGCTCATTGTCAGGCTCCGGTTCTTTTGGCGGCTGTTTGTGGATCCGTCAGAGGCACGCGCTCGCCCATGCGGATCACCGATGGGTCGTAGGCCTTGCGGGCAAAGACTTCGAGCGCGAAGGGCCGGAAGAACTCGATCGGCAGCGTCTCGTAGTCGGGGTCGAAGCTCGACTGGTCCCAGCGCTCGCAGAACTGGTCGCAATCGTCGAAATAGGCATGGCCGGCAAAGCGGTCGCGCGCGTGGCGATTGCCGCCGAGATGATGGGCGTAATAGAGGCGCTGGAAGTCGCCGTGCTTTTCCACCACCCAGGTGCATTGCTCGCGCACGAAAGGCTTCAGGATCGAAGCGGCGTATTCGTCGTGGTTGTAGGGTGCATAGATGTCGCCGATGTCGTGCAGGAGCGCGCAGGCGATCCAGTCGGTGTCGGCGCCATCACGCCAGGCGCGCGTCGCCGCCTGCAGCGAATGGCCGAGCCGGGTGATCTTGTAGCCCGACAGGCCCTCGTCGAGCTGGACCAGCGCGTCGAGCAGCCGCTCGCCGGTCCTGGCTGCATAGTCGATCTCGTGCGCGGTCAGGAATTCGTAGTCTTCCCTGTCGCCATCCTTCATCGCCGTGAATTTTACGGTAGCCATATCGACCCTCCCTGCGAATAATTTATGCCGCTAGTGGCGCCCGCTTGGTCAGGTTCAGCTTCTTGCGCACCTCTTCCGGGCCGAGAATCCTGGCGCCGAGATTGGTAACGATGCTGGCCGCGCGTTCGACCAGTTGCGCATTGGTGGCCAGCACGCCCTTGTCGAGCCAGAGATTGTCTTCCAACCCAACGCGGACATTGCCGCCAGCCAGCACCGCGGCGGCGGCATAGGCCATCTGGTTGCGGCCGATCGAAAAGGCCGACCAGCTCCATGTCGACGGCACGTTGTTGACCATGGCCATGAAGGTGTTGAGGTCGTCAGGCGCCCCCCATGGCACGCCCATGCAAAGCTGCACAAGCGCATCCGGCTTCAGAACCTGTTCCTCGACCAACTGCTTGGCGAACCACAGATGGCCTGTGTCGAAGGCCTCGATCTCCGGCTTGACGCCGAGCGCGGTCATCATACCGCCCATGGCGCGCAGCATGCCGGGCGTGTTGGTCATGACATAGTCGGCCTCGGCGAAGTTCATGGTGCCGCAGTCGAGCGTGCAGATCTCCGGCAGGCACTGGCGCACATGCTCCATGCGGTTGGTGGCGCCGCCCATGTCGGTGCCCTTCTCATTGAGCGGCAGCGGCGCTTCGGGCGAGCCGAACACCATGTCTCCACCCATGCCGGCGGTAAGGTTCAGCACCACGTCGACGTCTGCCTCGCGGATGCGCTCGGTCACCTCGCGGTAGAGATGAACGTCGCGCCTGGGCTTGCCGGTCTCGGGATCGCGCACATGGCAATGCACGATCGCCGCCCCCGCCCTGGCCGCGTCGATGGCCGAATCAGCGATCTCTTTGGGCGAGCGCGGCACATGCGGGCTGCGGTCCTGCGTGCCGCCGGACCCGGTCACGGCACAGGTAATGAAAACCTCACGGTTCATCGCAAGCGGCATGGAACTCTCCTCCCAGTCGAACAGGCGCCAAGCATCGCCCGGCTTGCCGAAAACTGTTTTGCGTTTTACGAAACTTCCATGACTAAAAGCGAAAAACTGACGATCTTTCGCGCCGAGCGTCTGCCGCTCAAGGTGACGATGCTGGTGTTTTCCGGCTCGTCGATCATGTGCGTGGCCTCGGCGGTCGACCCGCTGCGCGCCGCCAACCGCATCTCCGGCGAGACATTGTTCGATTTCAAGCTGGTTTCCGTGACCGGCGAGGCGCCGGTCACCACTTGCGGCCTGCCAGTGGCTGTCAGCGGCCGCTTCGATGCGGCCGAGCCGACTGACGTTCTTGTCGTCGTCGCCGGTTTCGGTACGCAGAATTATGCGACGTCGGCTCTGCTCTCGGGCCTGCGCCGCGCTGCCCGTTCGGCGCGCGCCTGCGGCGGCGTCGAGGCCGGTACATGGCTGGTCGCGCGGGCCGGCTTGCTCGAAGGCCGCAGCGCCACCACCCACTGGGAAGACATGGAGGATTTCTCGTCGGCCTTTCCGGGCGTCGACGTCCGCCCGGACCGTTACGTCATCGACGGGCCGGTCTTCACCTCCGGTGGCGCCTCGCCCACCTTCGACCTGATGCTGCACCTCGTTCGCACCCGCCTCGGCATGGCCGTGGCGCTCGATGTGGCCAGCGTCTTCATCTACGATCAGGCCCGTGCGGCCACCGACGCTCAGCCCCTGGTCTCGCTTGGCCGGCTCGACGGCTATGATCCGCGCCTGGCGCAAGCCATCCGGCTGATGGAAGCGCATGTCGACCGGCCGTTGACGGTCGCCGCCGTGGCAAAGCGCGCCGGGGTTACGGCGCGGACACTGGAGAGCATCTTCCGCAAGTCGATCGGCGAGACGCCCGGCGCCTACTATCTCAGGCTGCGCCTGGGCGCTGCGCGGCGGCTGGTGATCGACACCAGAGTGGCCATGGCCGACATTGCCGGGCGGACCGGATTTTCATCCGCCGCGGCATTTTCGAGGGCGTTTTCAAGAGCTTTCGGTGAAGCCCCGGTCAGGCTACGCCGGGGTTGATGTACATGTCGTCCAAAGCATGCCCACGGGCTTGACCCGAGGGTGGGAAGCGGTTGATCAGGCAGCGTTCTGCCGGTCGCTGCCGCCGTCGATCTGCGAGCGCATCTGTCTTGCCAGATGGGTCTCGAAACGGCTGGCAACGGCGCGGTCCCATTCGTTGGAGCGGCGCGCACCATCCTTCGGATGCGGCATTGCCATCAGCCGGTCGATAATCGACCCGGCCTCGCCATTTGAGAGCAGGGCGTCGATTTCACGTTCGTTCTGCATATCGGTTCGCCTCCTTCTTCCTCTCCCGCCACGAGCACCTTCTTATAGGAGATTCGTGACGGCAGTTTGAAGGCAAGAGAGAGGCGATTGAGGGGCGTCAGTGGGCAAAACCTTGTCGTCGATTCCGCACTGGCGCAAAGCCCTTTCACCCGGTCTCGGCGCCACCCTCGTCCGCCCGCCGGCACCTTTTCCGTTCAATGGCGAACAGGGCGGCAGGCAAATAAGCGCGACGCCGGGAACTTCTCCCCGCGAAGCGGCGTGGGTAAGCGGAGCGGCGGCTGAACGAGCCGCCGCCCGCCTTTCATCCCTTACACGTAGCGGTTGACGATGTTTTCCAGCAGTTCCTGACGGCCGGAGCGCGGCTGCGGTTCGATCTTCTTCTTCACCACGCGCTCGGCGATGTCCTCCAGCGTGCGCTTGCCGGCAAGCATCGCCTTGGCCTCGGCGCTGTTCCAGCCTGCGTAGCGCTCGGCGAGTGGAGCCGACAGCGCCTTGTCTTCGACCATCTTGGCGGCTGCCTTCAGGCCGCGCGCGCAGGCATCCATGCCGCCGATATGGCCGATCAGCAGGTCCTGCGGATCGAGCGACTGGCGGCGCAGCTTGGCGTCGAAATTGGTACCGCCGGTCTTGAAGCCGCCTGCCTGCAGAACCTGATAATAGGCCAGCGCCATCTCCGGCACGTTGTTGGGGAACTGGTCGGTGTCCCAGCCCGACTGGTAGTCGTTGCGGTTCATGTCGATCGAGCCGAAGATGCCGAGCGCATTGGCCAACGCCAGCTCGTGCTCGAAGGAATGGCCGGCCAGGATGGCGTGGCCCTGCTCGATGTTGAGCTTGACCTCCTTCTCCAGGCCGAAGCGCTTGAGGAAGCCATAGACGGTCGCGACATCGTAGTCGTACTGGTGTTTTGTGGGTTCCTGCGGCTTCGGCTCGATCAGGATCGTGCCTTTGAAGCCGATTTTGTGCTTGTAGTCGACGACGAGGTTGAGGAAACGGCCGGCCTGCTCCTGCTCGCGGGCAAGGTCGGTGTTGAGCAGCGTCTCATAGCCCTCACGTCCGCCCCAAAGCACATAGTTCTCACCCTTCAGCCGCTTGGTGACGTCGATGCAGCTCTTCACCGTCGCTGCCGCATAGGCAAACACATCCGGATCGGGGTTTGTCGCGGCGCCCGACATGAAGCGGCGGTGCGAGAACAGGTTCGCCGTGCCCCACAAGAGCTTGACGCCAGTCTGCTTCATCTTGGTGGCGAAATAGTCCGCGATCTCGTCGAGGCGCGCGGAACTTTCCGAAAAATCCTTGCCCTCGGGCCGCACGTCGGCATCGTGGAAGCAGAAATAGGGCGCGCCGAGCAGCGAGAACATCTCGAAGGCGACGTCTGCTTTCAGTTTTGCCAGTTCCATCGTGTCGATGCCGCCGGCCTTGGGGAACCACGGCCGATCGAAGGTCTGGCCGCCGAACGGATCGCCGCCCGGCCAGGCGAAGGAATGCCAGTAGGCGACGGCGAAGCGCAGATGGTCTTCCAGCCGCTTGCCGGCCACCAGCTCGTCCGGGTTGTAGAACCGGTAAGCCAGCGGATTGGCCGAATCCGGCCCCTCATATTTGATCTTCTGGATGTCGCCGAAAAAGCCGCTGCTCATGGATTTCCTTCCTCTCCGAAATGGCTCCGCCTGATTACCTCAGGCGTAATTGGTTCCGTTCGTCCGTTGGGTGAAAAGGGTCATGTCAAAGCCAACGAAGGAGACAGATCATGACCGATCTCAACAAGATCGCCGAAAGCTACATCACCGCCTGGAACGAGAGCGACGCCGCGCGCCGTCAGGCGCTGCTCAAGGCGACTTTCACCGAAGACGTCAGCTATCGCGATCCCATCATGCAGGGCGACGGCCATGAAGGCGTCGCGGCGCTGATCGACGGCGTGCAGCAGCGCTTTGTCGGCTTCCGCTTCTCGCTGAAAGGCACACCGGACGGGTTTGCCGACAAAATCCGCTTTTCCTGGAACCTCGGCCCGGAGGGCACACCGTCCATCATCGAAGGCACCGATATCGGCGTCATCGAGGACGGCCGCCTGAAGAGCATCACCGGCTTCCTCGACAAGGTGCCGGCGCAGTGAGGCTTCACGGCTAAGGTAGGCGCCAGGCGCCCCCCTCTGGCCTGCCGGCCATCTCCCCCTCAAGGGGGGAGATTGGCTGATTTTTATACCTTCGCCAACCTCCGGCCTTGCAAGGCTAGCGTATCCGCCAAAGCTGCCGATCTTCCCCCTAGAGGGGGAGATGCCCGGCAGGGCAGAGGGGGGCGCGTGGCGCCTGCTCACGCCGTTGCCGCCCTGATCGCCGCATAAAGCCCGCGGTAGCGCTGGTAGGCATCGGCAAATGCACCATCCAAGCCGGCATGCGGTTCGATCGTTGCATCGGTCCTCGGCGCCGTGCAGACATCGATCGGATCAGTGTCCGTCGCTGCGATCAGGCCGAGCCGGGCGGCGCCGAAGGCGGCGCCGAAATCGCCGTCGGCGGGAATGTCGACAGGCAGCTGAAGCGCGGTGGCGATGGCCTTCAGCCAGTAGCGCGAGCGCGAGCCGCCGCCGATCGCCGTCACACGCATCAAGCTCGTGCCCGCAGTCTTCAACGCCTCGAGGCTGTCGCGAAAGGCGAAGGCCACGCCTTCCAGCACGGCCTGGGTCAGGACGGCGCGGCTCGATTCATGCGCCAGTCCGGTAAAGGAGCCGCGAATGACGGAATCATTGTGCGGCGTGCGCTCGCCCGAGAGATAGGGCAGGAAGGACACGCCGGTCGGCGCCTTCAGTGTATCGCCCAGTTCCGATGTCAACTCGCCTGCGCCCTTGCCGGTAATCTCGGACAGCCAATTGAGCGAATCGGTGGCCGACAGGATGACGCCCATCTGATGCCAGGTGTCAGGCAGCGCATGGCAGAAAGTGTGGACCGCGCTTGCCGGGTTGGGCAGATAGGAGGCATTGGCGGCAAACAGCACGCCTGACGTGCCCAGAGACACGAACGCATGGCCGGCACGGACCGTGCCCATGCCGCAGGCGGAAGCCGCATTGTCGCCGGCGCCGCCGGCAATCGGGATGCCGGCTTCGACGCCCCATTTCGACGCCAGCTCGCCGCGCAGCCCACCGGCCTTCTGCGTACCCTCGACCAGGGATGGCATGTGCTTTTCGTCGAGCGACGTGGCCGCGAGCAGGTCGGCGGACCAGCGCCGCTTCCCAACGTCGAGCCAGGAAGTGCCAGCCGAGTCCGACATTTCCGAAATATGTTCGCCGGTCAGCCACAGCCGCAGGAAATCCTTGGGCAGCAGCACCTTGGCCACTTTGGCGAAAATGGCGGGTTCGTTGTTCTTCACCCAGGCGAGCTTCGGCGCGGTGAAACCGGGAAAGACGATGTTGCCGGTCAGCTCGCGAAACCGCGGATCGGCGTCGAGCGCGGCTGCCTCGGCATGGCTGCGCGTATCGTTCCACAGAATGCAGGGGCGCAGCACCTTGTCAGAGGCATCGAGCAAGGTGGCGCCATGCATCTGACCGGATAGGCCAATGCCTTTCACCGCCGCGAACTGCCAGGGATGGGAGGCCTTCAGTTCGGCAATCGCGTCTTCGCAGGCGCGTAGCCAGTGGGCTGGATCCTGTTCGGACCAGCCGGGATGCGGCCGCGAAACGTCGAGCGCGCCATGGCCGGAACCGATGACGGTCTGTTCGGCATCGATCAGCAGCGCCTTGACGCCCGACGTGCCAAGGTCGAGGCCGAGATACATGTTTTCCTCCCTTGCCATTATTTTTTTCGGATCTCGAAAAAATCTGGCCGAGGCAGTTTTTAAGCCAAGATCCGCCGCGGGTCAATTCTCTGACAATCGGCCGCGCATCACGAAAACAACGCCGACGGCGGGCTGTGAGGCCGCGCCAGCGTACGCGCCGCCACCAACACGCTTTGGAGGGTTGGCGAGACGCACGCCAAGCACCAATTCTGGCTCAATCAAAGCACAGCTCTGTCCGGCCCGTTTTCCAGTTCATCAACCATGACGGGCAGATTAGGCTTTGTAAAACGGAACGAATTGTGTCTTCATTGCGGCGTAGGGTGGGGGCTTGCAATCGCGAATCTTGGAGGGACGCGGTGCGGCGCTTTGAAAACAGGCTTCCGAATGGCGATTCGGAAGACATCGCTAAATTAGTTGTTCTGAAACGGCATATGCCGGTGATGTTTCTTCCTCGAATGCTTGGCGTTTTTGCCGCGACGTCACTGGCGTTGCTGCCCAATTCCGCCGCCTTCGCCGCATGCCTGCTCGTTCCGACCGCCGGAAACGACACCTTCATCTGCGACAGCGGCGATTCGGGCGGGAGCCTCAACGATCTGAACGGCGACAACACGCTCACCTTTCCCGCCGGCGGCACCGGCCAGGTGAGCGGCAATGTCACCTTCGGCGTTGGTTCGGACCGCATCAACATGCAATCCGGTACCATCACCGGCACGGTCGACCAGGGCGGTGGCGCCGATTTCTTCACCATCGGCGCTGGCACCGTCATCGGCAATGTGCAGCAAGGCTCGGGCATAGACGACTTCAACATAAGCGGCGGCCAGATCGGTTCACTTAACCAGGGTGATGGCCTCGACACCTTCACCATGACGGACGGACGCATCGTCGATTTCTTCGACGACGGCGACCATGCGGTGATGACGGGCGGCCGCATCGGCCGCGTCAACATGAAGCTCGACCAGAACTACTTCAACATGTCCGGCGGCACCATCGACCGCAACCTGGTCACCGGCTTCGACAAGGACACGATCATCCTTTCGGGCGGCACGATCGGCGGCAACATCAGTGTCAGCGGCGGCAATGACAGCGTGACGATTACCGGCGGCACGGTCGGCGGCGACGTGCTGATGAGCTTCGGCGCCGACAGTTTCGTCTGGGACGGCGGCGGCATCATCTATGGCGCCGTCGACCTCGGCGCCGACAACGACACGGCAAAGCTGAGCAACCTGACCAATTCCAATATGGGCGGCGCCGACGCGCTGAATGGTGGCCTCGGCACCGACACGCTGAGTTTCGACAACGTCAAGCTCAAAGGCATCAGCCGGGTGCAGAACTGGGAGAGCATCGACGCCACCAATGACACCGAACTCACGCTGGACGGCAATCTGGTGCTGGGAGACAGCGGCACCGGCACGGGCTCGCTCAGCGTCGATGCGGCAAGCACGCTCTATGGCGGCGGCTTCAACGCGTCGATACAGGCCTTTACGGCGGGCCAGCTTGCGGACGTCGTCAATGCCGGCCGCATCGACCTGACCAATGGCAGTACAGGCGCGACGGATCGGCTGACGATTTCGGGCAATTACACCGGGCTTGGCGGCCTGCTGCTCATCCAGACGGAACTCGGCGATGATTCCTCGGCCTCGGACAGGCTGGTGCTGTCGGGCGGCACGGCTTCCGGCTCGACCGGCATCGGGGTGGTCAATGTCGGCGGCACGGGTGCCGAGACGACGCAGGACGGCATCATGGTCGTCCAGGCGGTCAATGGCGCCACCTCCAGCGCCAGCGCCTTCGCGCTCGACGCGCCGGTCGCGGCGGGCGCCTTCGAATATTATCTGTTCAAGGGTGGCGTCACCGCAGGCAGCGCGGAGAACTGGTATCTGCGCTCGTCGTTGATAACGCCGACATCGCCGGCCGCAGCGCCGCCGGGGATCGGACCGACGGCGGCGCCCGAGCCCGAACCTCCGGCAACCGAGCCGCCGCCGCCGCCTTCGCAACTGCCGCACGTGCCCGTGCCGTCCGAAGGCGACGTCAACAATCCGCCGGTCGATCCGACGCCGCCGGTGCAGGCCGGCGATCCGGAACTCCAGCCCCCGCCACCCCCGCCGGCGGCACCGGCGGCTGATC